>CAZIYI010000019.1:0-2563 GCA_964543485.1 uncultured Candidatus Saccharibacteria bacterium | reverse complement strand
TGCCAATATCCAGGAGAAAGCTCCTTACCATCTAAATATTTACCCAATCTAAGCGTATCTGTAATACCCTCTTTTTTCATAAATTTGTCTATTTCACATATCTTTAAAACTTTACTGTATAACTCATTGTTAATATTCTTTCTCTCTCCAGTTAATGTAATATTCTCTCGAATACTAAAACTGTAATTAACAAAATTCTGGAAGGTAACAGATATCTTACCCTTAACTTCCCCCCTATCTAACTCCTTAACAGAGTACCCTCCCATTAGATAATCTCCCGAGGTAACTTGATACAATCCTGTAAGTATCTTAATCAAACTACTCTTACCAGAACCATCTCCTCCAAAGAAAGCAACTTTTTCACCGGCTTCAATTTTAAAGGATATATCTTCTAAAACTTTCTTCTCTGGTTGATCGGGATATGCAAAATCTAATTTCAAAAATTCTATTTCTGGAGTCTTTTTAGGTAATTTCTCAAAACCATGTCTTTCATCCCCAAAGCCAATATGATTAACAAACTCAAAATATTTAGATGCATATGATAGGTAGTTATCTAAAAGTGAAAGAGTATTCGCAGCTTGTAGTGAGCCCGTAAAAACAACATCCACATAGTTAAAGAGTGCACTAAAACTACCAATGGATATCTTATTTATTACAGCATATGCCAAAAGGTATACGATATATACATACTTCAGTAGTTGTCCCACTACTGAACCAAATATCTGATCTATCGTTAGATGTTTCCTTTTTTCAAAAAGAGTGCTTAAATATCCCTCTTTAGCTACTGTAAACTTTCTTTTAAGATAGTCATATGTATTATCTACCCTTAGTTCGTTGAAATTTCTAATATCCATTCCCAAGGTATAGTAGATATAGTTGGTTAGTTTCAATGTACCCATCTGATTGTCATCATATATCTGTATTAATTTTCTATTAAAATGTGCTAGTAAAACCTCAGGAACAACAAATACTGCAAGAATTAATACAGACCAACCAAGATGAGAAAAGAGTATAACAAATGCAGTAGCAGCTCTTGCTAATTGATATATTATTGTTGAAAAGGATTCATATGAAAGTAGTAAGTTTGCTATTGAATAGTTTGGAATAAACTCGATAAGATTTTGTAATTTAGGTTTCTCAATATCCTGGAGATTAGAACTAGACACCTTATTCATTATCTCAATATTAATATCCTTCCATACCTTATCAGTAATATTAGTTCCCATATTCATCCTAATCTTTGTTCCAATGGAAACAAATAGGAGAAGTAAAAGAGAAATACATAAATAGTAGAATGAGTCAGTAAGAAGATATGCCTGTATATCAAATCCTTCAAACTCTTTAATAACGGTTACCGTTGCATCTAAAAATTTACCTGCTACTGTAATACCAACCATCTCTGCAACAGTAACTATTACAAACAGTCCATCTCTAATTAAGACATCTTTTGTATATCTACCATAAAAGAACTTAATCACTTGCCACAAAGTCCTCGATTTATCTTGTATAATACCTTTCATACTAATTCTATAATATCATGTACAAGTGATCAGAGATAACAAATATCTAGAAAATTTACTATACGACCTATGGGAGAATAACTTTTGTGATATCCCAAGATTAAACCTAGTTGCTATTAAGTATGGTAAACACTCTAAAAGACAGCTTGGTAGTATTAGATTGATTAAGGATAAGAATATTTTTGAAAGATATATTAAGAGATATAAACTTGATAAAAATATATTTGATAATGAATCAGTATCTCTAATAAATATCACTAGGTACTTTATGTATGACTATGTACCTGAGCATGTAGTCAAGGCAACTATTGCTCATGAGCTTTGTCACTATACTCATGGTTTTAGTTCTCCTTTGGAGAAGAAGTATAAATATCCCCATCAAGGAGGAGTTATAAAAAAAGAGTTAGAAAACAGACATCTCTATGGTATATATCTTGACTCTAAAAAATGGTTAAAAGACAATTGGGTTTCTGTCATTTCATAAATAAGAACTTTTCTTCTATACTTTTTCATTTCTCTGCCCAATATAATTCTTAAACATGAAACAGAACTACATAGGAGAAAATATCCGTATATACAGGGAGAGAGCAAAACTAACCCAACAGCAGCTTGCAGATAAGATAGGGATTAGCTGGGAAATGATATCCAGATATGAAAGGAATGAGAGTTCACCAATATACAAACTAAATGGATTATCAAAAGCATTGAGTGTATCAAAATCTCAATTACTGGAGAAACACATTCCAGAGAAATATAGCTCTTTTGAATTTAAGATCCCTTTATTTCTAAATATTCCTCCATCAAATAGATTTATTGCGAATCAAACTAACTATTTTTATCTGTGTCCAGAGTGGTTATTAAAGAGAGATAAAGAGTGTATTGCAATTGATACTTCTTTAATAGAAAGTTGCTATGAAGTATTTAATCAGAATGGGGTAGTATACATTTCTACTCAGGTTAAACCAGAACTAAATGATTTGGTATTAGTTAAGAGTAATAATCACTTAGTAACAGAAAAATACTCTAATAGAAATACAAATATA
>CAZIYI010000018.1:0-5596 GCA_964543485.1 uncultured Candidatus Saccharibacteria bacterium | reverse complement strand
GGAGTTCATCCCGCCAACTTATAGTACAGAGATGATTAGTTCCTAAAGAATCAAGATATCCCTCTATCAGAACCTAAAACTAATACTCTTTCTTTGTTAATTACATTTTGCAGAAATAAATTGGCGTCTCATCACTTTTATACAATGTCCTACCTTATAAATATATTTTTTAATATACCACTCGATAGTATCCTCACCTATAACTTATCACAAGTATACACAGAATGATAATGACTTTTTAGAAATTAAAAAATCAAATAGTAAACAAATCTAAAAAGTAATATAATTAAATATGAATAAAGTGTTAATAGTAATATTAGTTTTAGGATCTGCAGCATTACTCTATTATTTCTTAGAAGGAAAATTAGATTTCCTTGCCCCTGGCATAGAGATTGATGAAGATATTGATTTAGAATCTGTTGAAGAAGCTCTAAAAGAAACAGACAAAAGAACTGTATACGGTAGTTGTAATGATATCCCTAACTCAAGTAACTGCATTGACTATATTGGCTCCATGTGGGCAGATAATGATTCGGCAGAATTAAACTGTGGTGAAGGAAGAACATACTCAACAAATGCCTGCCCATATTCTGAATTCGGTGGATGTCAAATGAATGGAGGATCAGTTATGGAATCAATTGCATGGGTATATGAGGAAGGTGCAGGAGGATATACACAAGAAACAGTATCCGATGCTGCAATGGCATGTAATAGCTTACCAAATGGAAAATGGGTAACTCCTGAAAATCTTTTGGAATTAGAGTAGTATTGTATCTTGACTTAATATATAAGCAATAATAGAATTTTATTATGTCAAAGAATCCATTGATAAATTCGCTAGTAGCCCTACTGTATATCGTTGTAGTTGTATTTGCAATAAATATAGTTGCAGATAACGAAATTAATACTGGTATCGCTCAGTTTGTTACACCAATAATGATTCTTTCCCTATTCACACTCTCTGTAGCAGTAATGGGATATATATTCTTTTACCAACCCGTAATGCTATACCTAGAAGGAAATAAAGAGAAAGGTATAAGACTCTTTTTTAAAACAGTATTGATATTTGCAATAATTCTAATTGTATTGTTTTCAATATTTTCTCTCTTTTTTCTTTCGTAGTTCTAACAATGAATATACTAATACTCTATGACACAATGTATGGAAATACTAAGCTAATTGCCAAGACGATATCTAGCGTATTTCCCTCAACATACAAAGTGAAGGTACTATCTGTTGAAAAAACCACACCAGATGATTTAGACAATATCGAAGTACTAATAGTTGGCTCCCCTACCCACGGAGGTAATGCAAAACCTACCCTCCAATCATTTCTAAAAAAGATTCCATTAGGAAAACTCAACGGAGTTAAAGTATGTAGTTTTGATACTAGATTTAAAGAATCTAATTTGAACTTCCCCCTTAAAATCTTAGTTAAAACAATTGGATATGCTGCTCCTAAAATTGAAAAAATATTAAAAATGTACGGAGGTATACCAGTAATACACCCAGAAGGATTCTTCGTTAAAGAAAAGGATGGTCCTTTACTTAATGGAGAACTTCAAAGAGCTACAAACTGGGCAAAAGATATACATAAACAGATATCCTAAATATTACTTCTTGAACTATATATCTGTTCATATATAATTAAATAATAAGTTAATTGTTTTTTAATTATGGATGAGCAAGTAAAGGAAAAAGAAGTAGTAGAAACTAAAGATACTACTTCTAAACTCTCCGAACTAAGGTCAAATAGAAAACTTAGATTAGGAATTATTGGAACACTCTTACTCATAGTTATCATTCTTTTTATCTTCTGGGAAAAAGCACGTATATTTCTTGCAATAGCAGGAGTCTTTCTACTAGCTGCCCTAGGACTTGAAGTATTTGAAAAAGATTACGATTTAGAGAAACTTTGGGAAACAAAATCTTTTCAAGAATCTGAAATCGGAAGAGATGAGAAAGGGAATCTACTGTTTGATAAACTAGGAAACGTTACTACAAATGAAACAGAGGGTAAATACGCAGATGAATATAACTGTGACGACTTCTCTACTCAACCAGAAGCACAGAATTTCTTTGAAAAGGTTGGTGGTGTAGACAATGATTTAAATAGATTAGACGGAGATAATGATGGGGAGGCATGTGAGGCCCTACCTTTAGGTAATTCTTAGTTATACAATGTTAAATATATGAACTATACATTAAGAAATATCGTAGGAACTGTTCTAATACTCTTTGCATTAGCATTCGGATATTATTATTTTTTTTCAAGACAAAAAGGACAGTATATACCAGATAACTGGGGGGAGCTTGGTTGCATGTATCCTACAAATATATCATCAGACTCTCTTGAGCCCACTTTAATTAAGGGCTCTTTACTAATACTTAATCAATGTATTAAAAGCAATACATCACTAAATGAAGGGGATGTTGTTTTGTTTAATAATGATGGGTTAAATAAAATAGGAATAATTGAAGAAATAATATTTGAAGATAGAGTTGAGAGCTATGTAGTATCAACCAGTAACTTTGAAACTGAGAAATATACATTATTAATAGATGATATAACTGCATATACAGAAATGATAGAAGAATAAATAGTATAGCTATCCATCTAATACAAAATCTGATGCAAGATAAAGAACAGAAACAGGAAGATCAGTATGTAAGAATTAAACCAGAGGGCTGTAGAGTTTCCCCTTCTCAATTTGAATCCCTTTCATATATCTATGACAAATTTAAAGATAGCGATGAGCTTACTATATTAAAAGATCTCAGAAATGAATCAGAGACAGATGAAAAGAAAGTATTAGAGAACGCACATTGGGCAATCTACGGTACACAGATACATGCTTTAACATACTATTATCAGTTATTTCAAAGATCTGAATATTTAAATAGACAACCAACATTAAACGATTTTAAGAATACATTTCCTTACCATAATAATGATTACTACTATGGATTGTTAAAGCTTTTAGATTTAACAGATTTAAATACTAATAATCAATCACAAGCTTACTGGAATGAATGGAGAATGAATGGTCAAGACTTCACACCCCTAGGGCATACTAACTATACTGTATCCCCAAATAAAATAAGGAATATGTGGGAGAATGGTACAATACCTTTGAAAGATCTTCAGAGTTTTTTTAACAACACATCAAAAATTCCAGACAAGAATTTGAATCCCAACAAAACATTACTCATAAATGAAGTACTCTCAATTAGTAATATCTTTTTTAATGATTCTAACCTACAGGTACCAACAGTAATTGATGAAATATGTATACCTGAAGATTTCCCTAAATCACCAATTCAAATTATTGATTACAAAACTGGTAAACAGTTTAAAAAACCGGAATTTAAAGAAAAGATTCAAATATTCCTTATGATGTCTGCAGTTCTCGTAAATGTTTTAGATAAAGCATACAGTGCGAAATTTGGTCTTAATGAATGGGATATTGTTCATAACACAAGAGATTTTCCTTTCTTTACTAAAAGAAATTTAAGAAACAATTTAATAGGGAATATATATTTCTATGAGATAATAAATTGTGTAAGACAGTTAAATGAAAACATTAAATTCGCATATGTAAACCCTATTACTCAAGAAAGAATAGATATTAATACTGAAGATGTATACCTAGATAGTGAAAAGAGTATTAAGGATATACTAATGTATTTAAATAATGTAAACAAATTCTATATTAAACATAAAGATGTTGTTAAGAAAGCATTACATACTAATAAATACCTATATACACTACCGATATTCCCAACAGAAAACTTCTTTAAAGATACTGTGAATAATAAAGTAATACAATTAAGCTTGATTTAAATTCTCATAATCATCTCGCTTTTTCTTTTTTCTAACCAGTAGTATTAAGAAAAAGAGTATAACTACACCTATACCTGAATATATTAGGATACTCTTTAGGTCTAAACCATTAGATATATCTTCCTCTGTTATTTGTACTTGTATACTACCATTCTCTCCACTCGCTCCTAAGACCTCTGTTTCATACTTTACTCCGTTATGTTCTACCTTGGCTTTGTAACTCTTACCTTCCTCTAAACCAACTACTCGTATCTGCCCATTACTATCTGTGTAATACTCACTACCCCCTATTACTACAAATGCATTAACTAATGGATTACCATCTTTATCTACAAACTGTAGGGTTTGTATTGTATTCTCCCCTTGAGATTGTTCTTCCTCTGGTTCTTGTTCATTTTCTTCTTCAATTAGGGGTTCAACTTCCTCTTCTGGTGGAGTTGTTTCTTCAATGTTGTTGTTAAAAGTATTCATAACAACTAGAGTTACAGATACTTGGGTAACATTTAGTGCACTGTCTGTAGATGAGAATTTTACTTGATATGTACCAAGAGGCAGGTCTGTGGTACTTTTCCAGAACCAGTACCCGTTAGAATTAGATGTAATTGAAGTAGAAATATTTGCAGCAGAGATTTGGACTTGTATTGTAGTATTAGGATCTGCTATACCCTCAAATAGTGGTCTTTTGTTTATAAGCCATCTTGTTGGTGTTACCTTGTAATTATCTATTTCCGATATATAAAGAGTTGGAATTGTCGTGTCGATTGTAAACGTTTTAGAACCATAAGAACCAATTGACGTTACATTATCATTTGAATCTTTCGCCCTGACATATATGGTATGTGAACCTTCTGAAAGTGCTAATAATGGAGTGCATAAGAATGTCTCAGATTGTTCATTAAAAGTTCCATCATCTGGTAGACAGTTACTCCAAGTTCCATCTGTTGAATCAATTTGAAACTCAACATTACTAATCGAACCGTTTGCATCAGTAGAGATCCCTGTAAAAGTAGGAGTCTCTTCTGAAATTTGAGAATTCTGAAGAGTATTAAGTGATACTGTCGGAGGTGTAGATTCAAGAGTGTATGTGGAAAGGAATGGAAACTGGTATTCAGTTGCAAACCAATATCTTCTATCTTGTATTGCGATAACTGAAATCATAGAGGGGGGAGATTGATTAAAATAGATATCTAGATTTGCTGTATTAATATCAACTTTAGCAAGTTGGGAAATATCTTCGCCTTTTATGGAAAGAAATTGTCCCCCAACAATTACAGAGGATTCTAGGATTTTTAGTGAATAAACAATAGAAGTTCCTGCTAGTGATATTTCTAGGTTCCAATTAGGATCTACTAAACCAGTTATAGAGTTTATTCTTACACAGGCTTGTTGAGGAACACCAGCTATTGAGTCAAAATATCCTCCTACATATAAATCTGTGCCAAAAATCTCAATATCATTCACCCACATATATACTGTCGGATTGCTCACACTTGCATCCCAGCTCAAAATAGCTTCGCCATTTGTACTATTAAGTTTTGCAATACGATTCCTTGTTTGTCCCCCAATTGATGTAAACCATCCAGCAGCGTAAACATCTGTCTCAGAAACGGCTATTGTATTAATCCAGTCATTCGCATTTGGGTTCCATAAAATATCTGCTGCTCCAGTTGTATTGTTCAATTTGGCTATATAATTCCTAGCTTGCCCTCCGATACTAGTAAAACCACCCCCAACATATATATCAGAACCTGA
>CAZIYI010000017.1:0-7768 GCA_964543485.1 uncultured Candidatus Saccharibacteria bacterium | reverse complement strand
CCACCAGCCATAGGGTTATCATGTTTATGCTCTTCTGGTATCTCTGCTACAACTGCTTCTGTAGTAATTAACATAGTTGCTACTGATGCTGCATTTACTAATGCTAATCTTGTTACTTTAACAGGATCTATAATCCCTTCTTTTAGCATATCTACATATTTATCTGTTTTTGCGTTATATCCAATATTTCCATGACACTGTGAGGCAACAACTGCTCCATCTTGACCTGCATTTGCAGCAATCTGTTTTAATGGTTCACTAAGAGTATTTTTCAAAATCTCTAAACCTAGCTGCTCATCAGCATCCTCAAATTTAACACTCTCTAATACTGCCTTTGCATTGTGATATGCTAATCCACCACCAGCAACAACACCCTCTTCAATAGCTGCACGAGTAGCATTGATAGCATCTTCTACTCTCTGTTTTTTCTCCTTTGCTTCTACCTCTGATGCAGCACCTACTTTAACTACAGCAACACCACCAGATAGCTTAGCTAATCTTTCCTGTAATTTCTCTTTATCATAATCTGATGTTGTTTTCTCTATCTGTGTTTTAATTTCACTTACTCTCTTTTTAATATCAGATGTTTTACCAGAACCCTCAACTATTACAGTCTCTTCTTTATTTACAATTATCTTTTTTGCTCCACCTAAATCTGTAAGCCCAACAGAGTCTAATGTTTTACCTACCTCTTCTGAAATAAACTCTGCACCTGTAACTACTGCAATATCTCTTAACATCTCTTTCTTCCTATCACCAAAACCAGGTGCTTTAATAGCTACTACATTAAGAGTACCTCTTAATTTATTAACAACCAATGTAGCTAATGCCTGGTTCTCGATATCATCAGCAATTATTACTAATGGTCTATCTGCTGAAGAAAGTACTTTCTCTGCAATAGCTTGGATATCTTGTAAATTAGAAAGCTTTTTGTCTGTTACAAATATATATGGATTATCCATAACTGTTTCTAAGGTCTCTGCATCTGTAACAAAGTATGCACTAACATATCCCTGGTCAAACTGCATACCCTCTGTATACTCTACCTCATCATCAAAACCTTTTGCCTCCTCAACTGTAATTACTCCATCCTTACCCACCTTCTCAAATACTTTACCAATCATATCTCCTAACTCTTTATCATTGTTTGATGATATTGTAGCTACCTGAGATATCTCTTCCTGTTTTTTAATCTTTTTAGAAGACCTTATCAACTCCTCTACAACTATACTTACCGCCTTATCCAACCCTCTCTTTAAAGATATTGGATTAGAACCAGCTGTAACATTTCTAAAACCAGCATGAGCAATTGCCTGAGCAAGTACAGTAACTGTGGTAGTTCCATCTCCTGCTAAATCATTAACCCCTCTTGCTGCTTCTTTAAGCATTTCTACACCAACATTTTTAAAAGGATCTTTCTCTTCTATCTCTTTGGCAACAGTTACACCATCTTTAGTTACAACCTGTGAACCAAAAGATTTAGCAATAGCGACATTTCTACCCTTAGGTCCTAAAGTTGTTTTAACAGCATCCGCTATTGTATCTACACCTGCTTTTAATGCTTTTCTTGCCTCTTCATCATATATTATTGATTTTGCCATAGTTGTATATTATATGTAAAAATTTAATTCTAGTTATTTAGCAACTGCTAATATATCATCAGTATCAAGAATGTAGAGATCTTCGCCATTAATCTCTATCTCCTCTGGTGCATACTTCTTAAAATACACCATATCTCCGATTTTAACATCGAATTTAAGAATCTTTCCATCTTTATCTTTACCTTTACCAAGCTTAACAACTTTCCCGTAAGATGGTTTCTTTTCATCAGAAGCATTTGGAGGAATTACGAGACCACCAGGAGTTGTTTTCTGAACTTCTTCTGGTTTAACTAAAACTCTACTACCTAAAGGTTGTATTTTTAATTCTTTTGCCATTGTTGTATTTAAACAAATTAATTAGCAATACTAAAAAGTGACTGCCAAGTATTTTAGAAACATATCGGAGAAATGTCAATATCTAGAACCTTTTAATACAACCGAGTCATCTGTCAATTCTATATTCTCAATATATCTACCAACCAGACCATTCTCATTCAAAGTCACTATTGAATCGCCTATACCGTTGTTTATTGTATTAACAAGGTTACTGTTAATATTGGATATCTGAAAAGGACCTACCCAAATATCTGAAATATATATTTGTGCACTCATTACCTCATCTTTGTTAATATCTGTTGATATCCAACCAGAAAAATCTTGGTATTTAATTTTGACATAAACCAACCATTTAGAGTTTGATGGTAAGATATACATATCCTCAATCTTTAGATTTTCATTTACATAGGAATCTAATACTGAAAAAAGGATTCCCCCCATATCTTGTACATCAAGCTCTAAGTACTTTGTTTCTTCTAATGATAGGGAGAATTTAGAAATCTTTTCATTAAACTCTTTACTCTTAATACCTTCTTTCTCTATTACATACTCTTTCTTAATATTTGAATTAAAATCTTTTTCCCAAGCTCTGTATTTCAGAAATATATATCCTAGAAAAAGTAAAAAGAAAAGAACAACAAAACCGAAGAATATTAACAAAGAAAAAAAGAATCTCTTCATACGCTAATTCGTTAAGTTAGTACCGAATCTAAATCTCCCTTTTATTTTTTTTATTATACTTAATGCCATACCATACTCATTCGGGGAGAATACTTTCGAGCCGAGTAAATAGGAGAGTAAACCGTATCCTGATGTCACAATAGTAAGAATTAGAACAGATACTGTTTTACTGGTATCTAATTTGAAATCAAAGAGTTTAAAAACGATATACATACCAAATATCATTAACAACATATTTACAAGCTTAAGTAAAACGGGATACATAGTTACTTTCCAGGATAATACTTTTTTGACCTTATTTAACATATATACAGATACTATCGTTTGAAAAAAATATGACAAACTAAAACTTAAAGCCAAGCCACCAACTGCTAAAGTTGAATCTCCCCTAGTAGTTATCCAAACAGTCATATCCTCTAAGAAAGATTTCAGAACTGGAAGTACCCCATTTCCATTTGCTGTAGAAATCTGTGTCCATACCTGTTCCAGGATTGGTCTCCAGTCATAGTAATGACTAAAGAAATTTGTAATATAGTATGCACCAAACAGATTTATAGCTATTCCAAACAGGACAGCAATTAAGGGTCTCCATGTATTCTTTAAGGCATAGAAAGCCCTTAAAAGTATCTGCATTACTGTTTGTCCAATTATAGATATACTTAACAGTGCAAGACACCACGCTGTCAAAAGAGTATCTTGCCAGTCGAAAGCCCCAGTACCATATATTAAACGTACTATTGGTAACCTAAGTACCAACAACATTGCAACTATTGGGAAAATTAAGTACAGGGATAACTGAATAGAATCATTTAAAACTTTTTTAAACTCTTTAGCTTCATTTTTACATGAATGTCTTGCTAAATCAGGTAGAGCCACTTGTGCAACAGCACTTCCAATTATATTTATTGGAAAGAGATGCAAACTAAACGCGAATTTATATGCACTTAAAGCCCCTGCAGTAAGTGTAAAACTTATAAATGTGTTTACTACTGTATTGAATTGCTCCCCAAGTACACTAAACATCCTTGGTAAAGCAAGTTTAAATGCTTTAATTATACTACTGTTTCCAATCACCTCCTTTATTGACATATCTATTCCATTATTTTCTTTGTAATACTTTACCCAGGTCGGAATTTGTATAAGTAAGTGAATAATAGAACCAATTACTGCAGATATACCTATTCCTACTACATCTAATTTGAAAAATCTGACTAGTAAATATGTTCCTATTATCATTGCAAGATTGTAGAATAGTGGAGCAAGTGTAGTTATAAAGAACTGTTTCTTAATTTGTAAATACGCAGTAATAAAGGCACTTAAGCTTAAGAACAAAGGAGAGAGCAAGCCAATCCTAAACAAGCTTATAAACAAGGTGTAATCTGATTCGTTTATCCTATACCCAATATTTAATACATTACTAGCATATTGATTACTTACTACCCAATTAGTTATCTGAGGTGCGAGTATAAATATAATTAGGACTAGTAGAGCACAAAGAAAGAAAAATATCGTAGTAAGTTGTTTGAATAATTTGTTAAACTGCCTATCTCCTTTTTCATATAGCTCATCAGTTAGAATGGGGATAATAGCAGCGTTAATAGAGCCAGCCACAACAACCATAAATATGATATCTGGAATTGTAAAGCTGGCCCAGAATATATCCAACTCATGGGAAGCACCAAATAATTGAGCAAATACTCTTAATTTCCAAAATCCCAATATCTTGGTTAGAAATAGTATCAACATTACTGCAAATACACTGTTTTTTTTCATTAGTTAGGATAATCTTTTCAATATATATCTAGCGAATAATATAATAATAGAAATAGTAAGAATATTCAAATATTTTTAATACTATAATACTATAATTTAATTTATGCCACTTTTAGATTTTTTCTTTCCTACTCAATGCCTACTCTGTTCAAAAATAGGAGAATCGTTTTGCAATAAATGTATCAAAACTCTACCAAGAACATTACCTACATGCCCTGTTTGTGATAAATTAAATAATAGGTATCAAACACATAGCAAATGTTTAAATTTAAGAATACAGTTCTTTACGGGATGGTATTTAAGAGATAGTTTAGAGAATATACTCTATAAAGAAAATCAGCTAAATATAGTTTCTCCATATCTATATTTACTAAACAACTTAATAATATATCTGGATATTAAAGATATTATAAAGCAATCGAATATACTACCTATATACTCTAATATTAAAGAGGATCTTAAACTAAACACCTCCCTAGCAAAGTATCTAAATTCTAAAAATCCCTTAAACAAAGATATTCTTTTTATTGGTTATATACTTAGAGATAAGAATCAAATTATTGAGAGTATAAAGAGATGCCCTTTTAGAGAAGATGCAAATATAAAATTTCTAACTCTCTTTAAAACTACTCAGAGAGTTGCGTAGTATCCTCCTCAACAACACTTTGTTCTAAATCTTCTATTTGCTCGACTTCGGAACCAGCACCTAGCTCTTTTAATGATTCGATTATATTGTCATATATCCCGCCAGAATCTAGTTTGTTATTTTCTAAAACTTTCTTTGCAGCTTCTAAATATGCAATTGAACTCTCTTTGTCTCCATTCTCGTTTAATATACTTGCTGATAGAACCAAAGATGGTACATGTTGTCCATTGATATTTAATACTGCACTAAAAGCAGATAGTGCCTTTTCATAATTCTCTTTAACCATATATATTTGTCCTGCTTTATAGTATGAATCATAATCAAGAGGGTTAAGATCTATACAACTTTGCAATGCATTTAGTGCATCTTCACTGTAATCCGAGAGCCCAACGGAAATTAATCCAATATATACCGAAGCCCTTGCGTTCCAGTTTGCGTAAGTAAGTGGTGATATATTAACCGCCTCTCTAGATAAATCTAATGATGTATTTTTCCATGAAGTTATACTTGATAAAATTGCATCTTTCTCTTCCTCTTCAGCTTTATTATATCTCTCACTTAACAGTTTAATTATTTCTGTTGATACCAAAGCAGATTTTCTATTAACATATGGATCAGAAGAATCATATTTCAAAGCTTTACTATAATAATCAACCATTCTTTCAAGATAATCTTCCTTAATATCTAAATCTACATCTGGTTCATTTTGATACTTATTACTTATTTCAATATTGTAAGATTCAGCCCTCACAACATATGCAGTACTCATTGTTTTCACAAAGAGGAAAATAATACCAGCTGTTGTAAGTATTGTTACAAATACTGTAAGAACCCAATTTATACTCTCTATTGTCTTATTTATATCTTTTGTTACTTTCCCTACATTAACAGCCCAGAATTTGACTAAAAACTCTTCGTTATTATCATCTTTGTTATCAAATACTGTTGAAAGTAGAGTTACTATAAATAGAAGGAAATAGGTTAAAAATGAGAATGGTAAGAATATTGAACCCAAAAATATGAGTAAGCTAGTAAGTGTAAGGATAAAGGATAATGAATTCCCTTCTTTTCTAAACAAGGTAATCTGTTTTATTACTAATCTAAGATAGGAAATTCCCAATATTACCCATACAGTAACTCCAATCAATCCCTTGTTTGCTAAAATTGTAAATATCTCATTTGAACCAGAAACAAAAGTAGTATTGCCTAAAGTAATTATTGCAGTTGTTGATGGTTTGAACAGGTTATATGCAATACCAAAAGAATCGTTACCAAGTCCTACTAATCCTCTAAAAAAATCGTTGACTATGGATGAGCTTGCAACTGCCCAAGATATATCAGAACCAAGTCTAATAGGATTTATCGTAGAAAAAGTATCTCCCAAAATAGATTTAATAAATGATTCATATTGGAATCCAACACTTAGACCGGCTGAGAGTAATGCAAAGAAGAATAAAAGAATTGGAATAGCCCTAAGCCCTTTCTTCTGTTTAAACCATAAATATGTACATACTGGTATCAATACAACAAAAAACAACACAGGTACTAATGCCCCTTGATTAACTGACAAAAGCGTTAATGCGAAGAAAGATACTAGCAACCCGATAATGGGAAAGATAACTCCCTGATACTTTTTGTCCTGAAGATAACTAACTAACAAGAAAAGATTAAACAATACTGATATCCCTGATATTAACATAATCTCTTGGAAAGAGAATGTTAATGGTAAGCCCACTACAAAGAAATTATTTACATAAGGAAGCCATCCGAATATATCTACTTTTAAAACAGATAGTATACTTAAAACAATCATTACAAATACTCCCATGGACAAGGAGGTAACAGAATTCACTATCTCATTCTTTTTCTGTAAGAAACTTCTAGAAAGAAAGAAGAACAAGAAAAGAAAAATCATTACGAATAAACCAGTTCCTAATCTCCCATCATACCCCCAAAAAGCCATCCATGTATCTTGGGCAAACACCGTAGATAGAACAACTGATACAAATAACAAAAGGAATATCTTATCCAACGATGATTTAATAATTGAAATCTTCCCATCCCAAATCCATTTAATAATTTCCAACAATATGATTAAGGATGAAAGAGAAATGAAAGCTATACTTTTTAACTTCTCTGTAGAATCATAAGGTAGGGGAATTACAAACCAAGGTATGACAAACAGTATTGCATAAAACAGGACCCTCTGTAACTTCGATACCATATCAAAAACAGACGAAGTAGATACATATTTTTCTTCAGACATCGGTGGACAGTGTTAAATTTATCTTAGAGTATATGTTAGCAGAAAACAAAGGGGGCTTAAAGCCCCCCTTCATTTTTAATCATCTACAACCTCTCCCTCTTTTACCTCTTCTTCTTTTTCATCTTCCTTCTTATCATCCCCTTTCTTGTCGTCTTTTTTCTCTTCTTTTTCAGATTCTTTTGAGGCCTTTTCATACATCTTCTTACTCACCTCTTGCATTTTTTCAGTCAATTTCTCTACTTTCTTTTCTACCTCTTCTTCATCAAAGTCATCTTTTTCGATAAGCTCCTTTACCTCTTTTACTCCCTCTTCTAAATCTTTCTTATCATCTCCTTCTATTTTATCTCCATTCTCTTTAAGAAGTTTTTCAATACTAAAACACAAAGAATCTGCATTGTTCTTTTTCTCCACCCTCTCCTTCTTCTTTTTATCCTCATCTGCATGCTTTGCTGCTTCCTCAACCAT
>CAZIYI010000016.1:0-8607 GCA_964543485.1 uncultured Candidatus Saccharibacteria bacterium | reverse complement strand
CGTCAGGCTCATAACCTGAAGGTCGTTGGTTCGAATCCAACCCCCGCAACCATTTCTCCTTACTTCTTAAATGCAATATATGGCCAGTTTCGACCTCTTTCGTTTGTATCAAGACCGTATCCTTGTACCCACAGATCGTCTATTGTAAAGCCAAGGTAAGCTATTGGTACGTCAATTTCTCGTTTATCTGGTTTCGAAAGAAATGCGCATACCTTTAGAGATTTGGGTTTTCTTGCTTTTAGAATATTTAACAATGTATCTATAGAGTATCCTGTGTCTACAATATCTTCCACGATTATCACATTCTTGTCATTGATAGGAATTCTTGTATCGAGTGTAATTTGTGGTTCTCTAGAAGAAGTAACCCCAGATCCATAACTTGTTACTCCCATATAATCAATCAGGAGATTGGGGTGTTGTATACCTCTCGATAAATCAACAAGAAATGGTGTGGCTCCCTTTAGCACGCCAAGTAGTAACAAGGGGGTTTCTCTGTCATCTAAATAGTCCAAAGTTACTTTGTCAGATAATTGTGCAACTCTTTCTTGTATATCTTCTCTGGTAAATAGTATCTCAAAATTTGGATCTTCCACTTCTATTCTTTCTACTTTTCTTTCAACCATGATTATTTATTTAAACTTAATCTCCCATTATACCCACCTTCTAGAATGAAATATATATTTATGGTAAAATTGCTCCGTTGTTTTAATATCTTAACGTTTTAGTAATATGCCATTAACAGATCAACCAGTAAAAGGAATGTATATTAAAGAAGAGGGAAGAGTATTCTTCTTACAAGACCGTATGTTAAAGACCCAAGGAAGACAGGGAGGTTTAGTGATAATGAAGTTAAAAGCACTAGACAATGGACAAATATTAAATAAAACGATTAAATCGGGAACTAAGGTAGAATATGTTAACCCCGAAACAAAAGAGGTCCAATATCTTTACAAGGATGAAACATTTACATATTTCATGGATATGGAAAGCTACGAGACAATCAATATACCTAGAAATGTCATAGGTGAATATATTAACTTTCTAAAGGAAGGTGATAAAGTTTTAATACTAATGTCTGAAGGTAAAATATTAACTGTAAAAGAGAACCCATCTGTTGTATTAGAGGTAATTAATGCAGATGAGGCCGTTAAGGGAAATACTGCAAACTCTGCTACTAAGTTAGTTACAGTTGAAACAGGGTATCAACTACATGTCCCATTATTCATCAAAAAGGGTGATAAATTGAAAATAAATACAGAAACAGGAGGGTATTCAAGCAAAGCAAATTAGTATAAATTCTGGTATAATCTTATGCTTTTGGTGGGATAGCTCAGTTGGTTAGAGCATGGGATTCATAAACCCAAGGTCGGTGGTTCGATCCCACCTCCCACTACCATTTCATTTCTAAATATACAGATATGACAGAAGACAAAAAAGAAAATAAAAAGACAGGTGTGAATATTATTAGAATCAGACCTAAAAAGAAAATGTCTCCCGTAGTTAGTATCATCCTTTTTTTGGTGATGTCATTTTTCTTAACTTTAGGAATTAATTTGTTTTTTAATTCTAGTTCTAAAGGTCAAGAAGTTCCTTTAAGTGAAATAGTTTTGTATATATCAGAAAGTAAATATGAAGAAGTCATACTAAGAGATGATATGGTTTTAATATCCCAATTGAATAAAGTAGACGGTCAAGATGTAATAGAAAGAAAATACGCATTGATTCCTGTAGGTGTAGATTTCTATGGAATCTTAGCCGATGCGGAGGTAGATATAAAAACATTACAGAATGATTTTTACAAACCTAGACTAGGAGTATCTTTTGGAGATATTCTATCTTTTCTCTTCTTAGGAGCTGGTCTTGTATTGGTATATATATTGATAAAGAACATGCAAAGGTCTGGTGGCCAGATTATGGATTTTGGACAGAGTAAGGCACGGCTTCTTTTTGGAAAGAAAACAGGCATCACTTTTGAAGATGTTGCAGGTATAGATGAAGTTAAGGATGAGTTAACTGAGATTGTTGATTTTCTAAAAAATCCTAAGAAGTATTTAAACATTGGAGCTAGAATCCCAAAAGGGGTATTACTTGCAGGTGCTCCTGGTACGGGTAAAACACTTTTAGCAAAAGCAGTAGCGGGTGAAGCAGGAGTTCCATTCTTTCATACCTCTGGTTCAGAGTTTGAAGAGATGTTGGTTGGTGCTGGTGCTTCAAGAGTTAGAGACCTATTTAACAAAGCAAGAAAGGCATCCCCCTCTATCATCTTTATCGATGAAATAGATGCTGTTGCTAAAAAAAGAGGAACTGTTCTACATTCTGGAGCTGGAGAGCAAACATTAAATCAAATACTTGTTGAAATGGATGGCTTAGAAGGTAGAGAAAATGTGATAGTGTTGGGTGCAACAAATAGGCCGGACGTATTAGATCCTGCAATTTTAAGACCGAGTAGATTTGACAGAATGGTTGTTGTGCATATGCCTGACTATCAGGGCAGACGAGAGATTATCAAAGTACATGCAAAAAACAAAAAGTTTGAAGAGGGTGTAGATTTAGATTTAATAGCAAAAAAGACAATAGGGTACTCTGGTGCAGATTTAGAGAATCTTTTAAATGAAGCTGCCATTATGGCTGCGAAGGATGACAAGAAAAAGATAAATCAAGCGGATCTTCTAGAGTCATACCTTAAAGTAAAATTAGGAAGAAAGAAGAAAGGTGAAATAGGGGAGGAAGACTTGAAAGTTACCGCGTATCATGAGGCAGGTCATGCAATAGTTGCTAAGTTTACTAAGTATGCAACACCTGTTGAACAGGTATCAATAATTCCAAGAGGTATGGCTGGTGGAGTAACAGTATATCTTCCTGAGGATGATAAAAAACATGTTTACAAGGATGAACTACTAGCAAGTCTAAGAGCTGCTTTGGGTGGAAGAGCTGCAGAAGAACTCTTCATTGGAAGAATATCTACAGGTGCCTCTGCTGACATTGAGCAAGCGACATCTACTGCAAAAGAAATGATTACTCAATGGGGAATGTCCGAAAAACTGGGTATGGTTAAATATGGGGATGTAGAAGAAACAAAACATTTGGGATATTCATATGGAGGAGGAAGAGATTTTAGTGAGAAGTATGCAGAGATAATAGATTCGGAAGTGAAGAATCTAATAGATAGCTCATATGCAGAGGCAAAAAAAGTTCTTTCCGAAAGAAAAGAGTATGTTGAAAAATTAGTAAAATTACTTTTTGAAAATGAGGTTGTATCTAAAGAGGAGTTTGACGGACTGTTTAATGAGTAATTGTAGTAATATATTTTCTTTTGTAAAATATATACATGATAAAGAAATCTCAGAAAAATACATTTCTGGCTATTGATGCAAACGCAATTGTCCATAGGGCTTTTCATGCGTATCCATCAACATTACAAACAGCCGAGGGTATTCAAGTAAATGCGGTATACGGGTTTACGGTCATGCTTTTAGAAGCACTTAAAATATTCGGACCCAAGTATGTACTTTGTGCTATGGATACTCACGCTCCAACATTCAGGCATGAGATGTATACAGAGTACAAGGCAACCAGAAAACCCACAGACCTCTCCCTCATCGCTCAGTTTCCTTTGGTAGAGGAGGTTCTTAAAGCATTTAATATACCTGTAATAAAAAGAGAGGGATTTGAAGCAGATGATATATTAGGTACAGTATCTAAATATGTTTCAGAGGGTAGTTGGAAAGATGAAAATATAGATTTGTATATACTAAGTGGGGATAGAGACCTTTTACAATTGATAAATGAGAGAACATATGTGTGTTTACCAAATGGCAACTTTAGAAATATTGTTGTATACGATACAAACAAGACTTTGGAAAAATATGGATACTTACCACAACAGGTAGTAGATTACAAAGCATTGGTAGGAGACACCTCAGATAATATTCCAGGAATAAAGGGGGTTGGTGATAAAACTGCCCTACAGCTACTCTCAAAGTATGGAAGTTTAAATGATATATACAAACATATTAACGAAGTAGAGGGTAAAGCAAAAACACTGATTACAGAGGGGATAGAACAAGCCGAGTTTAGTAGAGAGTTAGCTACCATTGATAAAGATGTAAGTATAGATATACATTTAACAGAGTGTATTCTTAAGGATTTGGATAGAAGCTTACTTAATTTTACATTTAAAAAATACGCATTTAAATCTTTAATGCGTAAGTTAGATGAAATATTTGGTAAGTTTGAAGAATCTAAAGATACATCTCAATTAGATATGTTTGGAGAAAAAAAGGAAGAAGTCCAATGGGCAACAACCAAGGAATTAAAAAGTATAATTGATGATTCAAAAGAGCTTCGATTCATATATATTAATGAAACAGAATCTTACAACAAATCTCCATTTCTGCTTGTAAGAGGAATAGGGGAGGATAACAAACAGAGGGATATTTTAATTAAACCAATGGATATATTAAGTTTAATTAAAGAAAAAAAGTGTATCTTTTACAATTTTGAAGAGTTAGTATCATACTCTCAAAGTATTGGTATTCACAACCTTTCCTCATATTACGATGTACTGCTTGCCCAGCATCTACTGTTTTCTGAAAAAAGGAATGTTACTTTAAAAGATTTAGCTTTTGAATATTCAACTAAGATACTTAATGAGAAAATCTCTCCGATGGACATATCAGCAGCCCTAGATACCATTGATGATACATATTTAGAACAGATTAAAAAGATAGATAATCTTGAGTTATACGAATATACAAAAAAGAGCATAGAGAAATTCCTAAATACCTCGGATAAGCATATGTTAACCTCTTTAACAGAAATAGAGCTCCCTATCTCTGTAATCCTTTCTAAAATGGAAGCAAGGGGCTTTAGATTAGATGAAAAGAAATTAAGTAAATTAAAAGAGGATATTGAAAAGGAGATTTCTAGTGTCCAAAAAGAGATATTTAGTATAGTGGGTCATGAGTTTAATATTAATTCCCCCAAACAGCTATCAGATATACTCTTTAGAGAGTTAGGTCTTCCGAATAAATCTAAAGGTAGTACAAGAGAATCTATACTTGACGCTATGCTTGGAACACATCCGATCATAGAACATCTTTTGTATTTTAGAGAAGTTACCAAAGTTAAGAGTACATATGCAGAGCCGTTACTTCTTAACAGTAAGGCAAATGATGATGGTACATACTCCATACATACAGATTTTAAACAAACAGGAACAACATCAGGGAGATTCTCATCAGTTAATCCTAATTTACAAAATCTTCCATTGGAAGGTGTATGGGCAAAGAGGTTAAGAGAGTGTTTTGTAGCGAGAGATGGGTTTAAACTCTTAGGTATGGATTACTCTCAAATGGAGTTAAGAATTATGGCAGATATATCTAATGATAAATTACTTACACAAGATTTTGTTAATGGTTTAGATATACATACTGCAACAGCAGCAAGAGTATTGGGGAAAAAGCTTGCAGATGTAACACATAAAGAAAGAAGTTTGGGAAAAACAGTTAATTTTGGAATGATATTTGGTCAAACAGCATTCGGACTCTCATCTTTACTAGGTATTGATAGAGATATTGCTGGTAAATATATTACTGCATACTTTGAGCATTACAAAGGAGTAGAGGAGTATATGAGAAAGATAGAGTATGAAGCATTTGAGAAAGGGTATGTACAAACTATGTTTGGAACAACAAGAAATATTGCAGGAATAAGATCACAAAACAGAAGAGCCAGAGCCGCTAGTGCTAGAGAGGCAATTAATATGCCAATACAGGGTAGTGAAGCAGACATTATGAAATTAGTAATGAAAAACCTTTACTCTTTAATAGAAAAGAAGTATCCAAAACAGGTGTATATACTCTTACAGATACACGATGAGATAGTGTTTGAGGCCAAAGAAGATATTGTTAAAGAGTTCTCAGAACAAGCTAAAAAGATAATGCTAGAAAGTGTAGTATTAGATGTTCCAATGGATGTTCATATCTCAATGGGAGATACACTTTCTGAATTGAAGTAAATATATTTAATTTTTAATTACAGCCCAATGTTTAAGAAAATAACGTATGTAATATCAATAATACTAGGGATATTCTTTGTATCTAAGCTTTTTAAAAATGAAGTTCCAAAATTTAAATATATAAAGCCTAAAGAAGAGTTTCCTGTTAAAAGAGAGGTCGTAAAAACTGTAAATACAAAGAATTTAAATGTTAGACAGAAAGAGATACTCAAGCTTATGAATAAAAGGCAGGTACTTTTACCATCCGATATATATGCCCTACATCCAGGTGTCTCTACAAGGACACTAAGAAGAGATATGACCTCTTTAACACAACTAGGCCTTGTTAAACAAAAGGGTAGTACTAGAGATACTAAATATATTTTAAATACTTAATATGCATAAATATATAGAGCTTTGTGAGCTTTTTGAAAAATTAGAATCTATTCAATCTAGGAATGAAATGTCGCTAGAGTTAGCCAATTTTCTTAAGACATGTGATAGCAACGAAGTTGAAATCATCTCTTACATGATACAGGGCAGAGTAGCTCCAATGTTTGTTAATTCAGAGTTTAATTACTCAGAAAAGGGGCTGATTAACCTGCTATCTACTTACTTTTCAAAAGATTTAAGCTCTCTTAGGAAAGATAGTGGTGATATAGGGGATACAGTGTATAAGGTTGTAAAAGAGAAGGAGCTCGTATCAAAAGGGCTTGATATAGAGAGCATATATGACATTTTATGGCAAATTGTTAATACAACCGGTACTGGCTCAATACTTACAAAGGGCAAAATAGTATTAGAGTGTATAAATAAGTTAGATCCCCTAGAGAGTAAATATTTTATACGCACCATATGTGGTGAACTTCGACTAGGTCTAAGTATTAGATCACTTTTAGATGTATTCTCAATTGCAACTGTTGGAGATAAGGGTATAAAGGAGAGTTTAGAACACGCATACGGTGTATGTGCGGATATTGGGTATATAGGGAAAAGAGTGTTTTCTAGGGATAAAAAGAGTGTAGAGGACAAGTTGAAAAGCATATCTGCTATACCAGGTACCCCCATTTTATCTAGGTTAGTTCAGAGAGTAGGTAGTTTTGAAGAATTGGGTGAAAGATTTAAAGAAAATGTAATACTGCAGCCAAAATTTGATGGTTTAAGATGCCAAATACATAAATGGGAGGAAAAAGAGGAAATTTTCGCTTCAGCAAATATCCCCATTTGGAGAAAGTATACAAAAGATACTACAAAGGACACTCAAAACCTGTTTGAAGTGAGTAATAATTCAAAAATAAGGGTAAAACTTTTTACTAGGAATTTGGAGGATGTTACAGAAATGTTTCCAGAAATTGTTGATAGTGCAAAGAAAATTGGAAACAGCTCTTTCATACTAGATTCTGAAATAGTAGGGTGGGATTACAAAAGTAACAGGTTTATGTCATACCAGCAGACTATGCAAAGAAGGAGGAAGTACTCTGTCGAAAGTAAGAGCACTGATATTCCAGTTAAGGCGTTTGTGTTTGACCTCCTATTTCTAGATGGTAAGTCTTTAGTAAATTCTGATATAGGAGATAGGTATGATGCATTACAAGGGGTTATAAATGGAACCCAAGGGGGTATAGTTTTAGCTGAAACAAAGAGGTTTTCAAAAGCACAAGATATTAAAAAATATTTTGACAAATGTGTTAAAGATGGGTTAGAAGGAATCATAGTAAAGCAGATATCCGGAGGTTACAAACCGGGAATTAGAAACTATGAATGGATAAAGATTAAAAAAAGTATAGATAAAGACTTGGTAGATACAATAGATATGGTAATAGTGGGATACTTCAAGGGCTCTGGACGAAGATCTTCACTGGGTGTAGGAGCAATACTAGGTGCAATATATAATCAAAAAGAAGATACTTACGATGCAATATGTAAGGTAGGTACAGGTATGAGTGATGATATCTTGAAAGATATGGCTCAGAAATTCGAAGAACATATTGTAAAAGAGAATCCAAAGGATGTCAGAGTGTTAGACAATCTAATCCCAGATGTATGGTTAGCTCCTAAATATGTCATTACTGTAGATGCCGATGAAATTACTAAAAATATATCTAATTCAGACAAATCAATAGGGGGTGGCTTATCATTGAGATTTCCTAGATTAGTTGAATTTGATAGAGATAAAGGGGTAGAGGATATAACAACGGTTGGAGAGTTAGAAGATATGTTTAAAATGAGAAAAAATAACTAACATATACGCTTGCATACTCCTATTTAGTGTGATAAAATTGCCTCACGAGTTTGGGATAAACACGAGAAGGTTTCCTCTTAGAGATTTCTCTAAAGAACACAATTCATTGATAGTATATTGATCCCTCTTTGCTCCTTAAAAGTTGAAGAGTGACAGGAAGTCAAAATACATTCATATTGACTTTCTAAAAGTGTGTGTGATTTGGGTCACACAATTCATTAAAGTCTAAGTAAATCCAATTTAATCGTTGATTGGTCTGTGTTTTTTAAAGCAGCTATGCTGTTTTAAGTAAGCATTTGTTTAAGTCAAACGTTTTTTCAATGAGAGTTTGATCATAGCTCAGGATGAACGTTGGCTGTGTGCCTAA
>CAZIYI010000015.1:0-11195 GCA_964543485.1 uncultured Candidatus Saccharibacteria bacterium | reverse complement strand
TTTAACATTAATAATATATCTTTATTTTGTATATATTTATGAAATATATTCATATATTAATAGAAAGATATTTAATTTATCTTTCTTCTGAAGTGGTTGATTTAACCATGTTTTTTTGTAGCCATCCAATTCTTGTATCACTTAATTCTACTGTATACCATTGATCAGTTTCTTGTATTACATTAAAGGTTTCTCCCTCTTGGGCTTCATAAATTACTTTAGAATTAATATCATCTTCTTCATAGATAACATATTTCTTTAATTTATCTCCAGGAATGACATTTAATGGATTAGGATTTTGTATATCTTGAACACCCTGAGTTTCTCCCTCTTCATTTACTTCTGTAACTATTGATTCTTGAGAAACTAATGGATAGAAAATTAATACCAAAAGAGTTAGTAAGCCGATTACAAATGAAAGAACATATCGGGGGTATTTCTTACTTCCAAGCATTACGGCCCATATTTTTTCTTTAGCATACTGTAAATCTTTTCTCTTCCACATTAATGTAATGAGAAGATATGCAACTAATACAATAATGATTGAGATCAAAATATATGGGAGAGTTTCTTTAAAGTTTGAAAATATTGAACCTATTTGAAAACCTGTTTTCTCTTCCTCGGTATCTTCTTTGTCCTCACCAGGGATATTTACAATATTAAATACCAATCTCTCCTCTCTGAGAACTTTACCATCTAGAAGGACTTGAACATTAATAAAGTACTCTCCTGTTGGTAATTTACTTGTTATCTCTGCTATTAATGTTGTTGTTTCATTAGGTTTAACAAATCCAAAATTAGCTACCTCATGTTCTTCAACGACATTCATTAACATGTCCATAACAGTAACCTTAAGAGTAGGTGAGGCATCTACATTACCAATGTTTTGTCCAACGATCTCTATTCTAATTGGTTTGCCCTCTTGTGAGTCTAGGGCTTTAATAGAGAGAATTGATAGTGATCTAATGTCTTGTTCTGTAACAGTAAGACCAGCATCAAGTCTAACACCCTGTGTAATGGAGACTCCTCCTACTGCTTGATCTGTTGGTAGAGCATTAACACGAATTACTCCTTTGTAGTCTGTATATTGAGCGTCACTAGGTACTTTAACAATTACTTTAAACTTTTGGGTAGTTTGACCTCTTTTAAATATAAATGTTTTACCTGGATCAAAAGTAAACCAAGAGTCGATATCTTTTAAATCGGGAACAATTTGGATATTCATATCTGAAGTAGCATCAGATCTGGATAGAGTAAACTCTTGAGTAAAGGATGCACCAGGTTTAAGGTATTCACTATTAATATCTGTTGGAGATACTCCAAATCCAGCATTAACCGATATATAACTTCCAATAAGTATTATTATTGATAATGTTATGTTTTTTAATAGTCTCCAACTCTTCATTAATTAAGTATCTCTCAAATTAATATTTATTACCAGCTAGTCGTTTCTCCTTTTACAGCAGATATTGTATTAGCACCACTGTATGTTCCTAATGCTGTTCCTGCAGGAATTTCAATACCCCACCAAACATTTTTTGTTGTTACTGAACCAGCTCTTACTTTCGGAACATTTAATTCATACTCTACAGCAGAACCTGTAAGTGCGGTTCCCGACGCATAAGCAGTTGAGCTAGCAAGTGCAAAATGTTGGTAGCTAGCAGTTATAGGAGTTCCTCCAGAACATGTTGGATAGTCTACACACATACTATTTCCTGAGTGTTCCTGATCTAAACCGATGTTTCCAGTTGGTGTAGTCGTTGTAATTTTGTCTAATGGGTCATTCTTTTCTCCAACACCTAAGTTACCATAGTTAATTGATCCAGTTACTGTATATCCGAGTTCAAAACCAATCAAAGAATTCATCTCTACACCCGTAGATACTTCTAAGTTGTGAGATGCTGTATCATCATCAATTGCTTTAATTGTATCTAACCATGTATCAGAGGGATACTCTGTTGCAGTATCTGTTGGATCAGCGTAGTAGTATATATTTGCTGTACATGTATAGTTTGCAGAAGCATCTGTATTATCTGTACATGAGCCACCAACTACTGTACATGTTATCTCTGGATAGCAGTAATCGTTGTTTGCTTCTCCTGCTGTATCACATCCAGCATAAGTAATACTTGATCTATACGCATATCCATATACTGTAGCAATTTCTCCTCCAAAACAGCTATTGTTATCAGTAACAGTTGCAGTTAAGGTAACTGCTTTAGTTGTACTTTCTGTTAAGTCTATCGCTACTCCACCATTTATTGTAACTGTTGAAACTACTGGAGCTGTATTATTTATTGTAAAGGAAACATTGGAAGCTTGATATACCCCTGTAGCTGGGAAGTTATGACCATCAACTATATATACATATGCATCATTTGAACCATCAGGAGCTACAGATGGAATAGAGTATCCACAAGTTGGATTTGAAGCTACTTGAGAGCTAGAACACCATGTGTCTCCAGCTCCTCCATCACATGCGTCTCCTGTAATACCTGCTGTTTTACATACAATTAATTTTACTGTATCGGAATCAGTGCTATCTGAAGCAGTTGTACTCCATGTAACAGTTGCTCCTGGATCTTTTGGAGAATCATTACTTACAGCTGTAAAACTAGGTGCATGATTTACTTCAAATGGTGAACCAGAATCACCTGTCCCTTGTTGTCCAGTTGTATTACATGTTGCAGAAGTTGCGTTTCCATCACAGACATATGCGTACCATGCATTAGATACGGCATCTCCAATTAGTGCAGTTCTAGCACATGATGCTTGAGAGCCACTTGTTGTAGCAGTGCTAGTACAGTAGGTTGTTGCTCCACAGCTTGGAGCTCCTCCGTTAGCAGGTGTAACTGAGTCTGATGAACATACTATTAAGTAGTAATCATCACCGTTTGAATCGATAGCAGTTACTTCAAAGGTTGTATCAGATCCGACATCTGTGGGTGTTGTTACAGAGCTTGTTGGATTTTCTCTTGGTCCATCTGTAATACTTGGGGGGTTATTTCCAACTGTTACTGCAGTAGTAATTGGGTCTGCAATTACTATTAATGATTTCACTAATAGAAAAAAAGAAAGAGATAGGAGAAAGAGAATGAGTTTTTGTAAGAGAACAAACATATTATGTGAAAAAACCATATGACTATCTTTTTTTAAGGTGATAAGCATTTTAAGCATACTGATTAATTGTATAGAGGGTAAGTGTCTAAGTCAATTAAAATCCTTTGTGTTAAAGCTATTTCTCTAACATATTCTCTATCTCCAGCAACCTATTGTATTTAGCCAGTCTCTCTCCCCTATCAGGACCTCCAAATTTAGATTGTTGGGCGTCTGTTCCAACAACTAGGTCAGCTATGAAGGAGTCATTGGTTTCTCCACTTCTGTGAGAGACAATAGCTTGCATACCGTTTTGAGTAGTAAGTCTAATAGCGTCAAGTGTTTCAGATACTGTTCCTATCTGATTTAACTTTATCAATACAGCATTTACTGCTTTACTTTCAATTCCTTTTTGAATTAGTTTTGTGTTTGTTACAAGTAAATCATCTCCAACTATCTGATATTTACTTCCTAACTGGGATGTAAAGTGTGTCCAATCTTCCCAACTACTTTGATCCATAGGGTCTTCTATAGAAAACATAGGGTATTGTGAATACCACTCTTTCTGAATATTAAACCATTCATTAGAATCAACTATCTTGTTTTCTCTCTTTAGTTCATACTTTTTACTCTCTTTGTTAAAAAATTCAGAAGAGGCAACATCTAAAGCAAGTTCAAAATTACCCTCATAGCCAGCTTTGTTAATACCCTCTACTAATATATCCAATGCCTCTGTGTTTGATGTGAACTCTTTTGGTGCAAAGGCACCCTCATATCCAACACCAACTGAGTATCCTTTACTGTTTAATATGTCATGAATGGTATGGAATATTTCACTACCTGCTCTAAGTGTCTCTTTAAAATTAGAAAAAGCATTCTCTTTAGGTATGACCATGAACTCCTGTATATCTGTTGACCAGTTACCGTGTTTACCACCTTCAAGAAGTAATATCTGTGGTCTTGGTAGTTTAAATTTACTCTCATTGTACTCTTTATCCCAATATATCATTCCAATATATTCGTAGAGTTCTAATCCTACTCTTTGAGATACTGCTCTGCAAAAAGCCATAGAGCAAGAGAGTATAGCGTTACCTCCTAATTTAGACTTATTCTCAGTTCCATCTAACTTTATTAAAAAATCATCAAAGTGTTTCTGACTCTCAAACTCTTTATCTAGGATATTTTCTTTAATTACGGTATTAACATTCTCAACTGCTTTTAATACACCTTTACCATGGTATCTATTTTGGTCTCCATCTCTTAACTCTAGTACCTCTAAATCTCCAGTAGATGCACCACTAGGGACTTCTCCTTTCCCTTTATCTCCACTTAGAAGCTCTATTTCTGTTGATATGGTTGGGATACCTCTTGAGTCTAATATTTCAATAGCGTGGATATTTTTAATTTTCATATTTTAAAGATGTGTAAATTACTAATAGATTTTTACATAAAGAGAGATATTGAGCAAGTAAGTGTATTTGTTGTTTCAAAAAGTAGTATATTTTGTTAAAATATGTACTAAGCCGAGGTGGTGAAATTGGCAGACACGCTACCTTGAGGTGGTAGTGGGACTTATACTCTCGTGCAGGTTCAACTCCTGTCCTCGGCATATCTAAATATTGATTATACTGCCTAATGAATAGGGAGAGATTGTTTATGCCTGTTACTATTCTTTTTATCATTTGTGCATTTACATTTGGCTTTATATATTTCTACAAAAATATCTACCCTATTAAATCAGTACTTTCTAAAAAAGATATTGTATGTAATGAGTTACCATTAATTGAAGCTATTGCATTGGCTAAAAGTAGTAAGTGTAGTGATGAGGGTGAGTTAGAGGAGGATAGATTTGAATGTGATAGAGAGAATAGTAGAATCACTATACCCATAGATGGAAGTGAGAAGAATGATAACCTATGTCCTATGTACTGTCATATTGATACAAATACGAGAGAGATAGAGGTTGAATGGTTATGCGGAGAGTTGGAATAAAGGGGTTTTTCTGTTAAAATACATTCTGTTAAGGGCGATTAGCTCAGCTGGCTAGAGCACTTCGTTTACACCGAAGGGGTCATAGGTTCGAATCCTATATCGCCCACCATTACCTTCTCTTTTTGATATAATCAAATATGTGGCAATGCCCAAGATGTAAAAGAGAATTTAAAAAGAAGAGTCAATCTCATTCCTGTGTTATATATCCAATTGAACAACACTTTAAGGGCAAGGATTATTCAAGAGATCTCTTTGAGAAACTTGTTAAGGAAATAGAAGAAGAGGTAGGTAAAATAAAGATAGAATCTTTACCATGTTGTATACATCTAGTAAGTAACTATACATTTAGTGGGGTATGGCTATTAAGAGATAAGATTAGGTTAGATTTTAGAGTAGATTATCAAATTGATAGTGAAAGAATAATAAAACAAGAGAAGTTGTCTACTAACAGAAACTTGTACTACGTTGAGTTAAAAGATGAGGAAGATATAGACAAAGAATTGCTCAAATGGATAACGGACTCATATTTTTTAAATAAGTAGAATCATAATTATTCTGTTTTTAAGTTCCATGCGAGAAAGTTTAGCCCACCATTATTTATATCCTTGTCCTATTTACTTTCTCTCTACCTATGTGTTGATTTATATGCTTTGTATAATATCCATTAACCCTCTTCCTATAATCCACACCATTAGTCTTAAAATATTGGAATATATCTAAATAATATTCAGAAGGTATATCAGAGGGTACATAATAACTATTCCTTTCCAATTGAACTCTTATATGTTTCAACTGATTAGATGTAAAAAGCTTTTTTAATGTATCTAACACATTCCCATTCATTTGGTTAAAAATATATGTAATAAAGTCTCTATATAATTTGAACTCTATTTCAGGGTTATCTTTCTTCATAATCTTGAGTAAAACGACATCTACAGAAGGTATGGGATTAAAATCTCTCTTTTCAAAATCCTCAGTAATACATAAATCATAAATTGAAGAAAGTATTGTAGCTATCTGTGTGTTTTTTAATATACCCACATATCTTTCACTGGATTCCTTTTGAACAAATAGGTACGCCTCTGTTAATTTAGAATCTGTCTCTGTAATCTTGTTAATGATATCTGATGTTAAAGAAAAAGGTATATTTGCAAATACTTTGTATTCTTTATTTGGTAATGTAGAGGTAAGGAAATTCTCATTCTTTAAAACAACATTAGGATTATCTTTAAATAGTTCTTCCAATATACCAAAATATTTTGAATCTAATTCATACGCAATTACATTGTCACAATGTTTTACTAATTCTTGTGTTATAAAACCCTTACCTGCTCCTATGTCAATTACAGTATCAAAGCTATTTAAATTTATAGCATCTATAACTCTTTTTAGATTTTCTTTGTTAATGTATAAGTTTTGAGTATATTTAATATCTACCATATATGAATTATATCATCATGATTAAGGAAAGATGACTTTTAATTTCCATGCCTGGAAGTGTAACCCACCATTATTATTTCCTGTTATAATAAGATATTAAGTTTATCTTTTAGCTTTATGCCAAATCATGAAAGCATAGAAGAGAGATCAAAAAGAATCTTAAATGAGCTACTAACCAAATATCCAAACAAATCCGCTTATGACCTAGATGGAAGAGGATTACATTTTGTATGTGAGATAGAGCCAGTTAACGAACATCCAGAATATGACAGAGCTGTAGAAGTAATCATCTCAAGCAAACCTCATAAGCATATTAAAATGATACAAGATTACTTCATTCAAAAAGGTATATTAGAGTTACATGTTGATAATCGTGTAATTATTCTTAAAGAAGGAGATAAATACAAAATAGAACCTGGTAAAATTTATTGGGCAAAAAGTGATAAAGAATGTTGGCTTGAAATATATTCAGAACCAGGTTGGACTAAAGAAGACCATATTCAAGTTAACCAAGAAATAGAATAAGAGTTCTTCTTTGTTTAAGTTCCATGCCAGAAAGTATTGCCCACCATTAAATACTCCTTTCTAGGATATTTTATTGGAGAATCAACAAGAAAAGATACTCAAACTTGGAGAGAATAAATAATTCTATTCAGTATTTTCACCTGGCTTGTAATCATAAAACGTCTTGCGTTGTTGATCCCAAGATTCCCGCTCATCTCCTCTTAATGAATCCAAAACCACATCACAAATATTTGAGTATACTGTTTCCATATATTTAACATCTTCTTCTTTATCTAAATTCCCACGATATCTAGAATTCTTGTGTACCATACCAGTATTGGCATCATAATAACCATAAATATACTCTCTTTCATATTTTCCTCGTACCTCATAATAAGAAGATTCGGAATTAACCTTTTCAAAAAAAACGCCATATACTTTTTCTGAGGAATCAAAAGGCAATTTATATTTTACAGGGAATCTAAGTAATGCAATATACTTTGAATCTCTATGCTTCCAACTATCTAAATCCTCTTTCAACTCTTGTTCTTCACGAGGAAGAGGGATTGCATTAGAATGAATATCTGAATCTTTCACAAGAAGACCTTCTTCCATTATTGATTTAACACTTGATTCAGAAGATGTACCATGGCCTAGTAATTCATATCTCATATCTGATAAATCGGAAATAGATTCTTTTAGTGATACTACTTCTTCAATAATGGGTCTATCCATTTTCTCCCGCAAAGGTTTTTCTGGAATTATAAAATCAGAACCAGTTTTCCCTATTAGAATAAGCGATGTACCATAATCCTTAGAATAATCTGTTTTTTCTGAATTATCAGTCCACTCACCTTCTTCTATGTCACCATCATCCCAATCTGCGCTATTTTGTTTTGGAAATTCCTCCATATATTTTGAAATCAACTTTATTTTTTAATGTATCATTAACGACTAAAGAAATCAATTGTAGATTCCTCTTGTTTAAATGTTTAAAACCAAACTATTAATTCAATATATATTCCATCATTTTTGCAATCTTAATGGGATATTTCTCATTTAGCTCCATGCGCTTTAATATCGCCCACCATCTTGATATCGTTATACACATTTGACAAGTACTACACATAGGTGTAATGTATTAAGTATGACAACTAATAACAACAAGCAAAGACTAACTCTTTTTATAAATCCAGATGTTATTAAACAAGCTAAAGTTCAGGCCATTGTTGAAGAATTAACGCTAACAGCTTTCATTGAAAAAACTCTTGTTACATATCTTCCTAAAGAAATAGTAATCAAAAAACCAGAAAACAGATAGGGTAATTCCACCTTACTGTACTCCTAAGAATACTACGTTGTGATTAACAACTTAAATTTTTATTTAAAGGTAATTAAATATGACAGAAATCATTAAAGAGTCTGTTACAAGTGAGAACCAAGGACAAACTGCAGCAGTTACAACCGAGGTTAAAAGTGAGGCAAGTGGATCTCAAACGATTGAATATATTATATATTTCATCTTTGGATTATTAGATATCCTCTTAGCATTCCGTTTAATTCTAAAATTAACTGGTGCTAGTACTTCTAGTGGCTTTGTTAATCTTATCTATGACATAACTAGAATCTTTATACTTCCTTTTGAAGGGATATTTAATCAAGGGAGTGCAGATATATTGGAAACAACTTCAGTATTTGAACCAGCAACTCTTGTTGCATTAGTTGTGTATGGTATCTTGGCTTGGGGAATTGTTAAGTTAATTAGGATATTCTCAGGTGAAACACAAGAGTAATCTTGTAACTAATTAAATTTTGAAATAAACGGGAAGGAGGTTAAAAATATGGATATATTATATATTATCGTAATTGTATTAGTTATAGCATGGTTAGGAGGGTTCTCTCTTAAGTTTGGTGGTAAATTAATTCATTTACTACTTGTTCTTGCAGTTATTATCTTACTATTCCGTCTTTTAACATAAGGTTGGGTACTTGTTAATTTATAATGGAGATTAAATATGAGTCTTTCTTTTGCAACTTTAAGTCCTTGGGCATCTATACTTTTTGGAATCTTAATTCTTGTTTTCCCTAAATTCTTAAACTATCTTGTTGCTGCATACCTTATCATTATAGGTATTTTGGGGCTAGGTTTAATAGGGTAATTATATTTAAATTTTAATCTATTCCTACAATGTTAAGTAATGAAAAAATTGAAATGAAATGCCCATCATGTCAAAGGACTCTTACATACACTGTAGATCAATTACAGAAAGGACAATCAACTAGGTGTCGTCCTCATTGTGGGAATGAGATTAGGTTTGAAGAATCTAATCCAGGGGCAGTAAATAGATTGGAAAGTAGTATTAAACAATCTTTAAAAGATATCCAAAAGAAGATAACGATGATAATTAGAAAATAGAGTTGATAAGTAGTATATTTGTACTAATTAAATATTTCTTCTGTTCCTCAAAAATGATAGAGAATGTTTCTTCAAAAGCAAATAACAGTGTATTAAACAGATTAGTTGAAATACACAAGAAGTGTATTTTAGAAACTAACTCAAAATATTATGATAGTAAACAAATAGAAGAATGGGTATCATCAATAAATATCCAAAATATAAGAAATCAATTAAAAAACACCTCCTGGGTAGTAATTAAAGACAAAGATAAGATATTTGGTTTTGCTCAATACAGTATAGATGATAAAGAGCTTTATCAGATACAAATTGATCCTGATGAACAAGGGAAGGGGTATGGAAAGAAATTGTATGAACATATTGAAAAAGAGTTTAGAAAGCTAAGTATCTCAGATATTTCTTTGTTTGCCACATTAAATGCTGTTCCTTTTTATAAGGTATTGGGTTTTAAAATTCTCAAAAATACTAAATATAAACTCATAAATACTGATATTGAGATGGTTGAAATGATTAAAATACTCAATTAAGATCAGTTGTCTTCTAATATTTTTTAAGATATATTGTATTAATAACTTGAGTAATATATTCAATGAATTTAGTTAAATATCTAATAGCAGGAGGCGTTGCTTTACTAATAGCAATAGTTGCTTCATTCATGGGTAATATAATTACAGGGATATTGGTGTTTATAGGACTATTTGGTGGCTATATTATGTGGAATGTTATTAAAAATATTACACCTGAAATGCCTAAGGAAACAGTCACTTCTACTAGGGAAGGTTCTAATCCTACTATGGACAATTAGCTCAGTTGGTTAGAGCACTACATTCACATTGTAGGGGTCAGTAGTTCGAGTCTACTATTGTCCAATTTCTACTTAACAGCACTTGTACAGAAAGGACATTTCTTTGCCTTAATATTTATCTCTGATAGACAGTATGGACACTCTTTAGTAGTTTTTGTCTGTTCTTTCTTCTCTCTCTCAAGTGCTTTACTCATAGCTCTTACTATTAAGTAAAGTATGATTGCTGTAATTATAAATGTAATTATTGCATTCAATACTAATCCATACTGAAGTACAACTGCATTAGCAGTCTGTGCCTCGGCCAATGTCTCATACTTCTCTTTTCCTAAGGTAATAAATAGTTGAGAGAAATCTAATTTGGCTGTAAGAAAACCAATGGGTGGTGTAAATATGTTATTTACCAATGAATCGACTAAGTCTTTAAAAGCAACACCAATGATTACTCCAACGGCAAGAGTAATGGCATCTCCCTTCATAGCAAAATCTTTAAAACCTTTTGTTTCTTCTCTAAGTTTCTCTTTTAGGGTTTTTCCCATTCTTTTTAAATATGTAAAAAATTAATATAAAAAAGATAAAAACAGTTAGCACTCCATATATTACGACTTGATTTAAGAATGCATCATAGAGAGTAGTATTGTTTGTTGAGTAAAGAACTATCTGAAGTAAGGTAATGAGAACAAAAAAGAGTATATGAATGTAGGAATCATCTACAAGTAGCGATGTAATCACCATATACGTTATACCAAACGAAGTCATTGCCAAGGAGTAAATAACTAGATATTGAGCTATCTCTGAATACATCCCTTTATATACAATATTTACAATTTCATCAGGAAATAGCCAATATATAACTGTAATACATACTCCCGTAAAACCAGACACGATTAGAGATAAAAGGAGAGTCTTTTTTCTTAAATGATCCTGTGAATTTGCTAATTTAGA
>CAZIYI010000014.1:0-11974 GCA_964543485.1 uncultured Candidatus Saccharibacteria bacterium | reverse complement strand
CAATCTTTTTAATCTTGTTAAACCACTCATATGAATCATCTCCATAGTAGTATGTATCTAAAAAGCTATTAAGAATATCCTTCTGCAAACCTTTATCCATATCAATCACATCTTTTTTAGATGATTTATACATATCATCAAAAAATATCTCAAACTGAGAAGGAATATCTCCCCACTTAGCAATATCTTTTCTAATCTTCTCTCCGTCTCTTTCAATATTAAGAATATGAATACAGTAATCTTTGTGATTAACCAGTTTAGTATGAATATCAGTATTAAACCTTTGGGCCCACTCCAATACGAATGAATATAGCTGCTCTGCCTTTAATTTAGAAATATACTCCTTAGAAATATCATTTAACTTAGTAATATCAAAAAGAGCTCCTGCTTTGTTAAACTTCTCTAACTTTAAATCAAACTCAAGTATATCTTTATCAGGATTTTGCAATTTCCAATCTGAAAAATTAGAGTTAGCAATATTTAAAAGATACTCTTTAACAGCATCTACTGGATAGCCGTGTTCAATATAGAAAGAAACTGCTGCCTCAGGATCTTTTCTTTTACTTAATTTTCTCTTACCCCCTTCATCTAGTTTCATTAAAGGAGATATATGACCATACTCTAACTGTTTAAAACCTAATACCTTAAATATCTCCATCTGCAGTGGTTGAGATGATAACCACTCATCACCTCTAAGTACATATGAAATACCCATTAAGGTGTCATCTATTGGATGAGCAAAGTGATATGTTGGTAATCCATCAGATTTAAGCAATACTGAATCCATATCATTTTCTGAAAGAGTAATACCACCTTTAATTAAGTCTTTTACATTTATTTTGTTTTCAATATTACCCTTAGAGTACAACCTAATTACAAACTTGTTACCCATATCCAACTCTTTTTTAATATCCTCTAAAGATGCCTCTCTCCACTTAGCCCATTTACCAAAGTATCCTGTTCTACAACCGGTATTTGTTTCTTCCTCCCTAATACTCTCTAACTCCTCTGGGGAACAGAAACATGGATAGGCAAGACCCCTAAACACTAAATCTTTAGCAAAAACTTTGTATATATCTTTTCTTTGACTCTGGATATATGGACCATATTCACCACTTGAACTATTCTCATCTGTCATACCCTCATCAAAACTTACACCAAAGTATTTCAAACCATCTATTATTTGGGTAACAGCATTTTCCACCTCTCTTACTTTATCAGTATCCTCTATTCTTAATATGAATACCCCGTTACTCCTCTTAGTTAATATATATCCAACTAAACTTGTATATACATTTCCGATATGTAGAAAGCCAGTAGGGCTAGGGGCAAATCTTAATACCAACCGACTATCTGAGAGATCTCTCTTTGGAAACTTTTTGAAAATATCTTCAGTACTCTCTTTAATATCAGGAAAAAGTAAATCTGCTAATATATTATTCTCTTCATCTGTTCTCATATTAAAGAAAGTGGTATAAAATTAGATTGATATATATTATATACGTTGTTATCATTATATCATGACATTAACAGAAGCAGCATTCTGGACAAAAAGATTTGGTGTAATCGTAATAGGATTTTTTGTTGTACTTATAATAATTATATTATTGGTGATAGGTCCAACGGGTGGTGATCCACCTCAAAAATATATAACAGCAACCTGCTCATGTACAGATGTAAAAGATGAGTTTCTTGAAAACATATTAACTATACCATCACTAGAACTGCTACCAGATTCTAACCCTGCATACGTTGTACAAACTGTAACAGGGACATTAGACTATGGTGTTGATGCTGTAAATGTATATAGATACACAGATTTAGGACAACCAATAGACTCTCAGGCACAAGCAAAAATCTTAGCAAAGAAAATGGGATTCGAGCCAGACAGGGTTGTTCGAAGGGGTACTTCTGAATATATTTGGTATGATAAAAGTAATCAACGAAGTTTAACTATTACGGCAAGAGATTTAAATTTCTCTCTTACAACAGAACTCTCAAAAATTCGTGAGATAAGAAAGAACAGTGACTTACCATCTAGAAATGAAGCCGTCTCTATAGCTATGAACACACTTAGATCTCTAGGAGTATTGCAACAGGGATACTCTGAAATAGAGCCATTAACATATGAGATAGAAATAAATCCCGATGGTTCGTATTCACAAGCTGATTCCTCTGGAAATGCTGAATTGATAAGGGTTGATTTCTATAAGAAAGTTCCAATGATTTCAATAAGGAAAGATTATGTGAATTCCGAAAGGATGATTCAAAAATTAACTAAGGATGATTTAACTTATGAAGTAGGAAGTGTTGTTGGAGATGAAGGAAGAATTGAAGTATATAATTTCCAAAAATTGATTACTTATCAAAACCCCAATAAATCAAATATATCCGTATATGTAGGACCAAAAAATAAAGATTTGGAAATAATGCAAGATGTATATCAGATTGATTTTAAAACATGGGATTTAGAATTAGAAAGTTGTGGAACTTACCCACTAATTACTCCATCAATAGCTGAAGAGAAAATTAAAAATGGGGAAGGAAGTATTGTATTTATCAATTCAGATGATGATGAAGTTAAAGAGTATACGGCTCAAAATGTTAAGATATTTACAATTACAGATGTTACGCTAACCTACTATGAAGGGCTAACCGAACAGCTATATCTTCAGCCGGTATATCTATACTCAGGAACTGCAGATTTAATTAATTCTAAAAGGGTAGATTTCATAATATATTACCCTGCAATAAGTTATGACAGTGTTACAGATAAAGTAGAGGTAGAAGAACCGGAAATAAAGAAAGATGGAGGGCTCCTATCATTTTAATAGAACCTGACGTGCATACCTCTCAATTATTGTAGTATCTCCAAACCTATCTTGAGAATTTAATACTACCGTTATCAACTCATTTCCACTTGGATATAAAAAGTAACCAATGAAACATTCTCCTGCCAAATCTGTATTCCCTGTTTTTAACCCTTTAATATATTTAATTTCATTTATTACCTTGTTTGTACTTACAACCTCCGTACTTAACAACCCATTTTGAGTACTCCAACTAACAATCTCTTTCTCACTATCAACAATACTCAATATTTCTGGATACTTTCTGGATACAGAAGATAAAATACCCATATCAAAAGCACTAGAGTAGTTACCCTCTTGATCTAAGCCCGCAGGATTACTGAAGCTTGTATTTTTCATTCTTAACATTTCTGCCTTCCTATTCATTGCTTTTACAAAGCCCTCATAGCCACCATACGGATAGGCATTTGCAATTATATATGCAGAATCATTGTAAGAGCTAACTAACATCGCCTTAAGGATATTTTCTACTGATATACTATCTCCATCTTTAACTCCTAACTGTAAATACAAATCTTTTGGTATATTTTCTAAACTAACAGTAATTACATCGTCTAAATCGAAATTCTCAAGCGTAATTATTGCTGATATTAACTTAGTTAAACTAGCAATATTTCTTTTCTCATTAGATTCTTTCTCAAACAAAACCTCTCCATTTAAAGGATTAAATACAATTACACTTTCTGCCTGTAGATTATTTAATGCTAATGTATCATCTGAGTACTCGTTTAATATATGTTCCTGTATTTCTTCATACATTAAACTTGTAGGATGTTTAATAGCGACTGTATACTCTTGTTTCGGTTCAAAAAACGGAAGTACAAGATATATACCAAAACATATTAAGAGTAAGAGTAAGAAAATGAGTAAGGATTTTTTTGCCTTTCTCCTTCTTTTCTGTTTCTCTTCGACAAGCTTGGCTGCTTGAGCTGCCTTAACTGCCTGTTTAAAAAGTTTCTTGTCATATCTTTCCTGTGGCAATATTTTTTCCTTTTCTTTTTTCTCCATGAATAGTATCGATATTACCAACAACTAATATATTGAGCAAATATCTGTTGTTCTTTTAATAAAATGTAATATATAATAGCGAGAATAAAATAGATTTTTTTAATATGGAAAGAACATATATATCTGAACTAAAAACAAACATAGGAAAAACTGTTAGAGTTAGGGGAAGAGTAGATACAATTAGAGATCAAGGAAAGATTGTATTCATGGTATTAAGAGATATATCTGGGAAGGTACAAACAGTATCATGGTCAGGTGGTAATATTGAGGTTTTTAATACAGTCAAAACATTAATTCCCGAATCTGTTGTAGATATAACTGGACTAGTTAAAGAAGCAAAACAGGTAGCTAGTGGATACGAGATAGAGATACAGGAGATTAAGATAGACTCTGTATCTAAAACACCTCTTCCAATTGTAATAGAACAACCGTATTCTAAAAATATTTCTAATTTAGATAAAAGATTGGATTACAGATGGGTAGACTTAAGATCACAAAGGAACTCTTTAATGATGGCTGTTGGTACGCAAATGTTAAATAGGTTTAGAGAATATTTCATTGATAATCATTTTTTAGAGATACAAGGCCCAAGAATAATTAGTGCAGCAAGTGAATCAGGTGCTAGTGTATTTGAAGTTAAATACTTTGATAGAAAGGCATATCTTGCCCAATCTCCTCAATTTCACAAACAGATGGGTATAGCTGCAGATCTAGATAGGGTATTTAATATTGGTCCCGTTTTTAGAGCAGAGAAATCATTTACAACAAGGCATTTAACCGAATATACAAGCTTAGATATTGAGATAGGATATATAGATTCTTTTAAAGATGTATGTGAATTTGAACAAGAGGCCATTAAGTATGTACTTAAAGGTATTAAAGAAAAGTATGGAGATAAAATTAAAACAGTGTTTGGTGTTGAAGTAAAAGTACCTGAGGGAGATTTCCCATATATTTCTGTAAAGGAAGCTAAAGAGAAATTATCAAAAGCAGGTATCCCAAGTAAAGATACTGGGGATTTCTCTCCTGAAGAGGAAAGAGCAATATCTGAAATAATGGAAAAGGAAACAGGTTGTGAATTTGTCTTTATACATGACTACCCTCATAAAAGAAGGGCTTTCTATCATATGAAAGATTCTAATAACCCAGAATTTGCACTCGGTTTTGACCTATTCTGGAAAGGGTTAGAAATTACTTCTGGAGCTCAAAGGGAGCACAGATTAGAACATTTAATTGAAAATGCAAAAGAGAGAGCAATACCAGAAGAATCTTTGAAAGAGTATTTTGAATATTTTGAATACGGCTGTCCTCCCCATGGGGGATTCGCTTTGGGTACAGAGAGATTTTTGATGAAGTTACTTGATTTCGGAAGCGTTTTAGAAACTACATATCTTCCTAATACACCAAATAGATTAGGAAAGTTAATCAATGTAAAGAAAACTAAATAGAGTATCTCCACTCTTTCACTAAAAATTGAATCTCTTCATTTCCATTCCAAGAATTAAGCCCTATTCCTCCTACTACATCTATTTTTTCATCTATACTTAACTCATTGGTATCTGTACCACAATTAAAAAGAACAAGAGTAAGTAAATCTATACCATCTCCTTTGCATTGTAATTTCAAATGGTTTCCTAATTTTCCCATTATCTGTTTTTTAACAATCACTAAATCTTTTAATCCAATCAATGGCTTACTGTTTCCATATCCAAATGGCTTAAGTAAATCTAACTCCTCTATCAATCTGTTATTTATATTTTCAGTACTTAAGTGTAAATCAATCTTCAAATCTTTAATTAACATATCTTCAGTAATTTCCTCCTTGGCTATTTTCCTAATACATTCACTAAATTCTTTCTCCATTCCTTCTTTAACAGTAAAGCCAGCAGCTAACTCATGCCCCCCATATCTATCAAGAAACTTGCTACATGAAGATAGTGCGTTTGTAACATTAAATCCAGATATACTTCTTGCAGAGCCCTTAACAACGCCCTCTTTCCTTGTTCCTACAAGTATTGGTCTATGAAATTTTTCATTAAGCTTGCCTGCTATCAATCCTACTATCCCTTCATGCCAATCATCGTTAACAACAAACAGAAGTTTTTCTTTACTCTCTCCAATTACAGAGATTGCTTCGTCTAAACCATTTTGAGTCATATACTGTCTTTGAAAATTTGTTTCATTAAGTATCTCTGATATATTTTTACATACATCCCTATTCTCACTTACGAGTAATTTTACCGCATCAAGAGGAGAGCCAATTCTACCTGCTGCATTTATCCTAGGTCCTAAAATATATCCTAAATGGTAGCTATCAATATCTTTAGAGAGTAAACCAGAAACATTTATAAGTTCACTCAAGCCCATTCTCGTTCCCTTCTTTATTTGCTCTATTCCATACTTAACAACAATCCTATTTACATCAACTAGAGGCATAAGGTCGGTAACGGTTGCCATGGCAACTAAATCTAACCCCCTACTATCTATATTAATATCAGAATCCATTCCTAGTTGCTCTTTAATACTTTGTACGAGAAGGAATGTAACATATGCACCACAAACATTAGTATTTGGATATTCATGATTAGGATACATTGGATGTACCAAAGAATACTCCAAATCATCACCTAAAGTATCAGGTGGTTGATGATGATCAGTAATTACAAACTCCAAATCTTTCCCCTCCCTATATCTATTTATTAGCTCAATATCTCTAACCCCACAATCAACAGAGATTAAGAGTTTAGCACCTAATTTTAATACATCGTCTATTGAGCTCTCTGTTAGACCGTATCCCTGATCCACCCTACTTGGAATGTATGGGATTACATCAACTTCAATATCTAATATCTTAGATACTTCTTTGAACAGAAATTCCCAGAGTATTGCTACACTACATATTCCATCTGAATCAAAATCTCCATGTATTACAATTTTTTGTTTTTTCTTAATTACCTCAAGTATTAACTTAGCAGCATTCTGGCTATCATACAGAGAATGGAAAGAGGGTATATTGCCTAGTGTTGAATTTAAAAACTCCTCAGAATTGATTCCTCGACTCTTAAGAATATATTCAACAATATTCTCACTAACTTTTTCTTCTGGAAATATCCAATTACTACTACTCTTAATACTCATCTCTACTAAACTGTTCAATTAAATCCCAACTAAAACCCTTTCTAAGTAAAAAACTAACCATTTTTTGATCTTTAATATCAAATACTTTACCCCTATACTTTTTTTCAAAGGCATTCTTAAGTATATCTAATTCATTTTCAATATCTTCATTACATACTCTCTGAGCTATCTCTTTACTTACTCCCTTAGATATTAACTCAGATATTAATACACTCTTACCTCTTGGTTTGTTTCTTAATCTACTACCTACAAAACTTCTAGCATATCCTTCATCATCAATATATTTATACTTTTTTAACTTACTAAGTATCTCTTCAAAAAGTTTATCCCAATCTATATTAACATCCTCTTTAAACCATGTACCTTTTTTTTTGAACTTTAACTCTTTAAGATATCTACTTACTTGAAACTCTGTTTTAGGACTATGCGAAAGATACTCAACTACCCTAGTAAAAAATCTACTTCTTAAATCTTTCTCTAAAATTCTATCTATTACAGTATCATCAATTTCTAAACCCTCATACAGATTTTCACTAGCAAGGGTGTTTAGGGATATACCACAGAAAAATTCCTCATCTATATACAGATTTACTCTGTTTGGATCTTTTTTTTGATACTCAACCTTTGTTACTCTCATCTACTTCATTTTAGCACGAACTGCTTTTTCTATCTCATCTCTAAGCTTTTTATCCTCTTTGAGTAAAACTACAGTAGAATCTCTTCCTTGGGCTAACTGCTTTTCACCATATCTAAACCAGGCTCCAGATTTTTCAACAATATTTTGTTGTATAGCGGCATCTAAGATACTACTCTCTTTATCAATACCTAAAGGATATATCATATCAAAGCTTGCCTCTTTAAAAGGAGGAGCCATTTTGTTTTTAACAACCTTAACTACTCTAGTATGACCTACTAAATTACCATCTCTCATAATTTTATCTCTTTGCCTAATATCCATACGAATAGAGGCGTAGAATTTCAAAGCGTTACCACCTGTTGTTGTTTCAGGGTTACCAAACATAACACCAATTTTCATTCTTAGTTGATTGAGAAAGATAATGGTAGTACCTGTTTTACCAGTGATAGCGGTTAGCTTTCTTAGTGCCTGAGACATTAATCTTGCCTGTAGACCCATATGACTATCTCCCATCTCCCCCTCTATCTCTGCACGAGGAGTAAGAGCCGCTACAGAATCAACAACGATAACTCCAAAAGCAGCAGACCTAACCAATGTTTCAAGTATCTCTAATGCTTGTTCACCAAAATCTGGTTGAGATATATACAAATCATCAATATTAAGACCGATATTTTTTGCATATACAGGATCAAAGGCATGCTCTGCATCAATGAACGCAACAGCATCTCCCTTCTTTTGTGCCTCAGCTAATACATGAATAGCTAAAGTTGTTTTACCAGATGATTCTGGCCCATATATTTCAATTATTCTACCCTTAGGAATACCCCCAATACCTAGTGCCATATCTAAAGACAGAGCTCCTGTTGGAATAACCTCTACATCTATCCTTTCCTTGCTTCCCAACTTCATTATTGAACCCTTACCAAACTGTTTTTCTATCTGTGCAACTGCAACATCTATTGCCTTACTCTTACCACTTACAATCTCTGTTTTAACCTCTTTAGTAGTTGATACCATAGTAAATACTATACATTAAGTTATATATGCTTTAAGCATATCAAAGGTAGAAAGTAGAGTCAAAAAACAGGGAATATATTAATGAAAATTAAACAACTAAATACTTAGATATATTCTGAACAAATATTCCCCTTAACTTCTCATCCTCTCTAATATATCTAGCTATCTCTAATTGAACAGATGGAACTCTCAATTTATCAGCAACATACTCACCAAGAGTGTGTCGCAAATCTTTAGGAAACCTAAATATACATATATTCATACCCCTCAATTTCTCTTTATCAACTACCTTGGCAATGTCTGTTGCTAAACGAATAGATTTAAAAAATTTAGTAGGGTAGTAAATACCTAAATCATATTCATACTCATCTCCCAAACCGTGAATATCTACAAACTTCGAAATATTTTCCTTACTTACAATATCAGTAATAACTGACTTATACGGATTATCCTTAAGCCTATGCCAATTAGGATCAAAAGGTGTCTCTTCTTTTTGTATTACACCCCAAGCACCTGTACGAACACATATCTCCTCCACTACCTTATCTGTACATGACTCTCCTTTTTTGTAAGACATAGTTAAAGATGGGCTCTTGTGAGGATATACATGAGGAGCAGAGAGTAATACAGGAATACTTCCTTTAATGATTTTTACACATGAGATATCTTCCATACTAAAGAGTATCATATTTATATATCCTTTTCATATGTTTATATTCTATAGCGTAAAAATAGTATTGATATTGCAAAACGGTAATGATAAATTGTTAGTATATATAACTTTATTATATTTAAAATGAAGAAGATAAAAGCACTTTTAATTCCTATCTTTCTATCTTTATTTTTAGTTCCTGCAACGTTCATATTTGCACAAGAGGATACAACAGTTGATGAAGATGTAATACTCTATGACACAGAGGTAGACACCACGTACGATGAGTATGATTACCCAGATTATGACTTGTATGATTATGAAGCATACGACTCAATTAACGATCTCGAAGTATCAGACACTATGACAGCAGGATTAGCCGCAATCTCTATTACAATATGGTTAATATTTATGCTTATCGGATTAGCATCGTATATATTCTCATCCTATGCACTATACAAAATTGGTCAAGAAATGGGATATGCTAATAGCTGGTTTGCATGGGTTCCAATATTAAATATGATAATGATGTTTAAATTAGGAGAACAGAATCCTAATCTTTTGTTCTTACTTCTCATCCCAGGTATTGGAGCTTTAATTGTTTCCATCTTCTACTTAATTGCCATAATGAATATTACCGAGAAAAGAGGATATGACAAGCTATTAGGGCTGTTAGTATTTACAGGTATAGGGACATATATACTACTCTACTTACTAGCATGGAAACCTAAAACTGGAGTAAGTAATCAACCTGTATACGCGACACAAACCCCAAGCGACACTACAGAGTAATCTACGAATAAATAGAATTCACCAAGATTAAGAGAGAGGGAGTTAAACTCCCTCTTTTTGTTTAAAGCAGTGTACCTTGGTCAGGATCTTTTTCGGGAACAGGGAGAGATACTACATCTGAAAGAACCTTTTCTTCTTTACCATCTCCCTCTAATCTAACTAAATCCATTTTTCTTTTCATTTGATTTATCCTTGTATTACTTACATCTGAATACTGTTTTTGTAACTGATCAATCCTTATACCAACCTTATCAAACTCCTCACTAAACTTATCAAACTCTTTCTCTACAGATTTAACATGTCCAACAATCTTGTAGATATTTCCCTGAATTCTAAAATTCTCATACGCTTGTTTAACCATTCTAAGAATTGCTGTAAAACTAAAAGGCCCAGCTAATACGACTTTTTTCTCCATAGCATCCTGCCATATACTAGGCATCTTGTCATAGATAAAGGAAAATATCATTTCATTAGGTATAAAGAGAATAACAAAATCTACGGTCTTATCCTCTGGATTTATATATTCTCTACTTGTTACTTGTTTAATCTTCTCTTTAATATCTGTTTCAAACTGCTTCATATATCTATTCTTTGCATCTATATCATCTGTTTCAGTCATTCTTTGTAGTGATGCGTATGGGAATTTAGCATCTACATTAATCTTCGTTTTATCTGGAAGATATATTGTAAAATCAGGTCTACTCCCTCCCTCACTCTCCTGTCTTGTATATGTCTCACCTACTACAAACCCTGCCATCTTAAGTAAATCATCAGCAACCTGTTCACCAAACTGTCCTCTAAGCTGGTTATTAGATAGTACCTTTTTCAAATTCTCTGTACTTACAGATAACTGTTCTGTGATCTTTTTATACTCATCTAAAGAATTTTTTAATGCTGAAAAAGAGTTTATCCTTTCCTTTTCTGAAACCTCTAGATCCTTCTTACTCTCTTTTAAATCCTCCTGTATTACCTTTACTAGCCTCTCTATCTCTGCCCTCTTGTTCTCCATGTCCAACCTACTCTTACTAGACTCTGCACCAAGTTTCTGATCAGCCATTCTTACTAAACTCTCATTTGCTTGATCTAAGATATTAGGCATAATCTCATTTAACTTTTGAGATATTGTTTCACTAATCTCCTCTTTCTGTTTACCGGTACCCTTAAAAAAGAAGTAAAAGATTCCAACTCCTAATATTAGGCCTCCAACTAATGCAAATACTAAATCCATAATGGTATTATTATTAAAATTATCGTATCCTTATTATAACCAACATCTAAAATATATGCTATGAATATTACAAAACATTTCAATACAGATAGGGCATTTCTGAATAATATACTAATAACAATATTCTTTGGAATAATTGTTAATCTTTTAAACTATGTATTTACTGTATTTCTAGCAAGAACATTAGTAGATACAAGCTTTGGTCTTTACAATGCATCCTTAGGAATTATTACTCTAATACAAATCCCTGTAATAGCTATACAAACAGCTATTACAAAAAAAGTGGCTAGTAACAAAGATTTTAATCTTGAGAAGTTTAAACTTAAAAGTTTACTCCAACTCACCATTATTGGAGTAGTTGCATCTCTACTCTTTTACATACTTGGTAAACCGATATCTAATATTGCTAATATCCCATTTGAATATATACCAATACTCACACTAGTTGTATTTGTATCAGTAGTGAGCCCTATTGCTAAGGGATTCTTACTTGGTTTAGAAAAGATACTTTCTTTTAATGTAGTAGCTTTGTTTGAAACCCTGCTTAAATTTGCGTTCGGATTTGCTGCCATTTATCTTGATTTTGGGATGGGGTTAATAATACTTGGATTTTCACTTCCAGCTATTATTAC
>CAZIYI010000013.1:0-13552 GCA_964543485.1 uncultured Candidatus Saccharibacteria bacterium | reverse complement strand
ATTACGAGGATGACCCTAAGTATTTGAAAGAGACAGGGGACAAAGCGAAGAAAGGTGCAGAGGCAAGAGGAGAGGACACATCAAACTGGAACTCTTTGGAAAGAGGTAAATGGATTAGAGAATCAAATATTAACTATCTAACATGTGGTCCTGTCATTGCAATTGTTCTTCAGGGCTTTGGAGTTATTTCAGGTGTAAGAAAGATGTTGGGTAGTACAAGTCCAGCTGATGGTGATGTCGGTACAATACGTGCAGACTTTTCCCTAGACTCTTTTGCACTAGCAGATGAACAGGGTAGAGTAACCCGATCTATGCTTCATGCATCAGATAGTGTAGAGAATGCCCAAAGAGAAATAGGGCTATGGTTTAATCCAACAGAGATATCAGAGTATGAAACAGCAGCAGAAAAAATCTTTTATGATGTAGGCTGGTCTGGATAGATATTACATTTTTAATATCTCATCTATTACAGTTTGTTTTTCTTTTTGATTAACTTCTTTCTCAGAAGCAAGAGTATCTGTTTCTTGAGGAGATATCTTTCCATCTAGAAAGTCTTTTAGAATTTGAAAATCCTTAGCTAAAATCTGTCTTAAATTAGGATTATACAAAGCTGCAGCAGGATGATACATTGCAAAGACAGGAATACCACTACTATGTGTATACGCTTTCCCATGTACTAATGATATCTGTTGATCAGGAACAAAGGTCTCTAATGCATGTCTTCCCAACGGTATTATTACTTTAGGTTTAAGAAATATTAACTCAGCATTAACCCATACTTTACAGGCATTTTTTTCTTCAGGTAGAGGATCTCTGTTATCTGGTGGCCTGTACTTAACAACATTAGTTACATATACATCCTCTCTTGTATATCCAATACCTCTAAGTAGTTCATCTAAAAATTTACCAGCAGCTCCTACAAAGGGTCTTCCTTGTAAATCTTCATTTCTTCCAGGTGCTTCCCCTATAAATACAATTCCAGATCTTGGTGGTTCTATTTCATATACTGGTTGTGTAGCTGTTTTTTTTAATTTGCATGTGTTATGTACTGCAAAATATTCATGTATCTGTTTTAAGTTTTTAAAATCTTGTATATTCATATCTTTCCAATTATATATTATCTAGCATATGATAGTGTATAATTACAGAAGTTAATTGTATTTTAAATATATGAAAAACATAGAGTACAAAGTAGATGTGTTTACAGGGATAAGGCCAACTGGTGGTCTAACAATAGCTAATGTTATTGGTTCTGTACACACTATTGTATCTTTACAAAATGAAAAAGAGATAGGGAGGCCTATGGTGTTTGTTGCAGATTTACATGCCTTAACTGATGCTGAGCCAAAGGACACTCAAAGATATGTTTTAGATGTAGTAAAAGATTACATAGCTCTTGGTTTGAATCCAGATAACTGTGATATATTTGTTCAGTCTCAATTAATTGAGGAAATCTCAGAATTAAATCTGTATCTTTCAAGATTAGTAACAATATCTGAGATATTAAGAGTACCAACACTTAAGGAGAAGATTAAAAAGGATATTGATGTATCAAATGCATCATTACTCTTAGCTATGTATCCAGTTATGATGAGCTCTGACATATTACTTCAGAAATCAAAATATGTTCCAGTGGGTGATGATCAAGTTGCTCATGTAGAGATGGCGAGGTATTTAGCAAGAAAGTTTAACAAGGTATATGGAGAAACTATTCCTGTTCCAAATGTCCTTTCATTGGGGAAGCCAGTTAGGATTAAATCATTAAATGGAGATGGGAAGATGAGTAAGAGTAGTCCGTCTGTAGCTATTTTACTTGATGACCCAATTGATATCTCGTTATCTAAGATTAAGAAAGCACAAACCGCTTTTGCCAAAGAGATGACTGATTCATTGGAATCCCTTATATCTGTTGGAAAGTTCGTATCAAATGAAGATGAAAAAAAGAAAATTGATGAGATTATGGATAGGCATATGAAGGGAGAAAATGTAATGGGGGAGTTAAAGAGTGTAATTAGTATTTCATTAGAAAGATATCTAAAAGATTTCCAAAAGAAAAAATCTAAGATTTCGGATTCCTATGTACAAGATATTATTGAAAAAGGAAAAAGTATTGCAAAAGAGAACGCCAAAGAAAGTATTGCTCAGGTTAGAAAAGCTATGTCTTTAGAATATATATAATAATATATGTTAGAACGAGAGGGACAATTTAAATTAGAGGATCTTGATTCTCAATATCCTATTAGTAGTGTCTATGAGAATTTGGAGATAGAGCATCCAGAGCTTTACATAAATATTCCAATTGAGAGAGATTTTGACAAAAAACCCGTAATTGTTTTAACTGGATTATCAGGTAGTGGGAAGGATAGTGTACTTTCTCCATTACTGTCTTCAAATGAGGCGTATCATGTAGTAACTGCTACATCAAGGGCAAGAAGAGTAGCTAATTGTGAACCAGAAAATGCATATATATGGATGAGGCAAAAATTGGAGAATGAAACAAGGGAGGGGTATTTTGACTCATTAATTAAAGAATATGATCTTATTGAAAATGATTTTCATTACGATTATCTTTACGGTTTACCTAAATCATCCCTATTGAGAGAGGGAAATGGTGTTCCAGTTGCAAGAGTTGATATTAATGGGGCGATTACACTTACAGATCTTTTACCAAAATACGGTTTTCAACCAATATCAGTAGGGGTATTACCTGATTCGTGGGAACAGGTTTATGCATCTATTTTAAAAAGGGGTGGTGAAAATGAAGAACAGATTCAAAATAGAATGTTAGAAGATTTTAAAAACATGGGACTTTATGTTTATAGTATGAATTACTTTTTACATAATTCTCGGTTTACAGGTGAAAATGGTAATTCAGGTTTAGACAACGCAATTTCATCATTAAGATATCTTGTTAAGAAATTTGCTTGAGTATGTGTTACTCTTTCTTTGCTTTCTTTACTGTTTTAGTTTTCTTTTCAACTTCTTTTTTAACAGGTTCTTTCTTTTCTACTTTCTTTTTTATTTCTTTTTTAACAACTGGCTCTTTCTTAGTTTCAAGTGCCGATATTATTTGATCTAATTTAGAAATAATTAGGTCTAACTGTTCACTATTATTTCCAAAAGAATTCTTACCTTTACTATCTCCATCATGTGAGTTATCTCTTTTTTCAAAACATGCACTACAGTATATTGGTTTATTTGAGCTTGGTTTAAATGGTACTTTACACTCTTTGCCACAGTCATCACATATTGCTGAAAACATCTCTCTATCACCTCTGTCTCCCCTATCTCTTGAATCAGAAAAGTTTCTTCTTCCACTATCTCTCCTGTCGTCTCTTCTATCATCTCTTCCTCCACCCTGTTTTTCAAAACAGTCACTACAGTATATCGGTTTATCAGAGCTGGGCTTAAATGGTACCTTACACTCTCTACCACATTTATCACAAATTGCTGAATGCATCTCAGTTCTTCTATTGGAATCTCTTCCTCCAGATCTATTATTTCTATCAAATCTTCCCATTTTTTAGTTGCTAATTTTAATACGGCTATGCACTATATACTATTTATGATTAAATAACAAGGAAAATACTATCTTCTAGTTCCACCCCATTCTGTAACAACAAACCCTTTTCTATCTGTTTGTGTAATATCTTGAGGTGTTATATCAATATATGAATTTAATCTTTCATATACCATAAAGATTCGTATCTCGGTATTTGGCTCTGGGAAGATTGATAGTTTAGCAATCTCATCAACCTGTTGGTTTTGTAAGAAAGAGATTTTAAAATATGGGGAATACTCTTTATTCATTGTAGGTATCCAGAACTCTTTAAAATCATTGATTTCGTTTTGTAAGAATCCTGCTTTTCCCAAGATTAGATCAAAGAATGTCGCTAAGTTATGATTTTTAACTACAAATCCCTTATTCACATCTAGGGGGAGATTGTGTTTTGATTCCCACCATAGATACTCATATTGATTTCCATCTTTGTCTTTAAGCAAACCGTTTCTATTTGCTGATACATTCCATTGTCCATCGTATCTTGGGTATGTGAAAGTTAATTCTCCATTTGTGGGAAGTACTTTAACTGTAATATCTGTTTGCTTTTCAGGATAAAGGTAGACAATGGGCTTAGCACATCCACCAACTAGTAAAAAGTCAGAATTTGTGAATTCTATCATCCTTCCAGTTTCATCTTCCCAGAATATTAGGGGGTGGCTCTTTACAAATTCTTCGTATGTTAGAACAAGATTTTCATCTTCCCATCCTTGAAGAAATTCGAGATATTCATCATAGAAGGTTTTGAGAGCTTCTTCCTGTTTGTCAAGGTATTGATATATCGGTTGATTAGTTTTTGTTGTATAGCCAGCTATTTCTAATTTCTCTTTCGGGATATCTCCACTATCTAAACTGAAATCACCACCACAACCTTCGTATCCATAGGTATACTCAGAAGTATTTATAGTTTCATCATTCCATATTATTGGATATATTCCATCTTCTCCAGCATCATATTGTATTGAAGGGTAAAATTTTAAAAAAACCATGTAATGTTCTCTATTCGCAATATAGTAGTTGTCAAGGTTATCACTATCTACATATATTGTTCTACCATCATAGATATCAAAAGATTTAAGTGAGATATCTTTTTGGAATTCGTTCAGTGTAAAACCAGTAAAAAAACCGTACTCATAGTAAAGACCTCTCTTTCCTTCTAAAACAGAATCGTAGTCCATTTCTTTTGGTGTAGAATTCTCACCAATTGAAAAGAAATACTCCTTATTATATTGAAGGTTTTTATTAATTTTACTGCTTACAGATTCAGAAAAGGTTCCTTCATCTTGAATGAAATATTTGGGTAGATATATCAACGAGTAATCTGTATTAACTAGTAGATTATAGAAAGGATCTACATCTCCGTCTCCATCTATTTGTAAATCTCCACCCTCGTCTACCCATTCGTTTGTTCTAACTGTAATTAAATTCAAATTTCGAAACTCTTCTGGAATATCATTTGAATATTTTACTCGACCAACCTTTCTTATTACACACTCAGTACAAATTGAATCAATTTTAATTGGTTCGCTATATTCAGAAGAGAATAGAATATCAAGAGAAATTGTTTTTGATTCTAATTCTTTAATTTCAATTTCGCACTCCTCTGAAGTTTTATTTTGGTTTAAAGTAGTCCTCAAAGAAGAGATCTCTGTGTGTAAGTTGAGTATCTTATCCTCATTTTCTTCTATTGGTACGCTTAGATTCGTTAAAGTAATGTTCAGGATAATAAATACAAAAACGTTTATTATTATTAAAACAAAGAGTATTAAAAAAGCTTTTCCTCTTGTAAGTACAACTTTCTTTTTTCTATCTTCATTTTCATTCATATATTATTGGTTGTGGTCAATTAATAATTCAATATAGCTGGTGGTTTGTTAATAAGAATAAAATAATCAGTATCAATTTGGGCTATATTCCTTGTAATAATTGGGAAAAGCAAAAATTCCGAACTGTTAGAATCTTCAAGAATATAAAGATAAGGATTGTCTTTGTCACTTATATACTCTTTGTAGATATTTGGATTTGAAAGCAATTCAATTCTATAGCATCTTATTTTCTTTGTTGAAGTACCTATATCAATTGGCGAACTAGATTGTACAATTCCTACTTCTGAAATAGTCGAGTACTCTGGGTAAGGATTTAAATCTGTTGTTATTGGAATTTTCTCGTCGTAATATGTAATTCCTACATAAATTGGTTCCGAAGATTCGTTTGGTAATTTATTTCGAATTTGACAGATATTTTCTTTGTATGAGATTTCTTTTTCTAGTGCCCATCTTTTTGATTCTAATATCTTAAGTTCTGCATCAGCAATGGGTTGGGAGTTAATTTTTAAATTAAAATATTCATAGGTTAGCAGAGAGTTGAATAGAAAAAATAGTAAGAGAATTGTTGATAATACAATCAAACCAACGATTGAAAGTGCAGTTTTTATCTTTGGAAGCATATAACTATGATACAGATAATAAAGGGTATCGTCAAGTTAATAGGGGCTAAGAGATTTAGAGCGATTTGTATTGGGTATTCAACTTTTAAGAAAGAATCCCACATTCCATATCTTCTTGATTTTCCCTATCATTTAATTCTATTCCCAATTCTTTTGCCTAATCTATAGATATACCAACATGTTCGAGCAGATTCCCCGTAGTAATACCGATATGTTCTGCATTTCTTGATATGCCATAATTAAAATCCTCCAAGGATAGTATTCCCTTTTGAAACCATTCCCATAATCTTTTTGCGGATTCTACTGTTCCATCAAATTTTTTTTCTTCATTTCTTGAACCAGGGTTAATAGTTGGTTTACCATCTTTCTCATGAGTACATGTAGGGCACCATTCTGCTTCTCCGTTTCTTTTATAATACATAGACATAATATTTTTTCTTTAATATGTTAAAAACGTTGATATTATACAACAGAATCACCTTTTGTACAATATTATGTTGAATTTGATAGAATTTATTCATATATGAATATGAATAGTATTGAGGAAGTAAAAGAAAAAATAGTGAATGCTAAAGCATTACTTTTTGATTTTGATGGTACATTGGTAAATCTGGATAATCTTAATGTAGATGCATTTAGATTACTTTTCAAAGAACTTTATAATCTAGAATTTACTAAAAATGATTTTATGACATACATATCAGGTAAGGGTTCAAAAAATGGTATTACTGAGTATTTAATTAGGAATAATGTAAGAGAGTTTTCTGCTGATGAAATAAATGATCAATTCTATGTAAATAAAAAGAGGTTGATTGAAGAGAAGATAAATAATGAAATATATCTATTACCTGGTATTAAAGAGTTTTTAGAAAACAAAGATATTATTAAAAAAAAGAAAATAATAGTTACATCTTCAAGAAAGGAGCATGTTGAAAGAATTCTTACACATTTTAATATACTTAATCATTTTGAAAAGATTTTTGATAGACACTCCATAGTTAGAGGAAAACCAGCACCGGATATTTTTATAAAGGGAGTAGAGTATTTAAATATTAAAGAAAGTGAGTGTGTAGCTTTCGAAGATTCTTTTTACGGTTTACAATCTGCAAAAGGTGCTAATCTCTTTACTATTGGAGTATTGAATAAGGGTTGGAATGATGATTTTGTCTATCAACTTAGTGATTATGTAGTAGAGTCATATTTAGAATTGATTAATTAATTATTCTCCATATTAAAATATGTTTAACGATTTAGTATTAGGTGCTTCATTTTCACCAGAGTATTGTAAGAAGATAGGGAGTGATGATGCTTTCAAACTATTAAAAATTGTTAATACAGATTTAGGTATTAAAGATATTCGTCTAGGAATAAGGTGGAATGTAGTAGGTAGTCAAAATACGATATCTATATCTTACTATGATAAATATATTAGATATGTGTTAAAAAATAGCTCGAGAATATGTTTAAATATCGGTCCTATCAAAGTATTTAGATGGCCAGAGGAACATATACCTAATGTTTTAAAAGATTTAGAAGTAAACAAAATTAAATCTAATTCAGAGTTGGCTAAACACTCCTTTGAGTATTTAAACAATTTACTAAGTAGTATCAAACAAGAGTATGGTGACAGCTTAAAAGATGTTGTATTTCAATTAGATAACGAACCGTTTTACAAGTTTGGAAGAGTAGGAATCACAATGTCTAATAAGTACGTACTTGATACAATGAAAATTTTAAAAGAGTATTTCCCAAATAATAAGGTAATGATTAATTCAGCAGGAAGAAGAAATATAAAAAGGATATTAAAAATATTTCAATATTCTCAAGATAGAGGTTTGTATAATCCGGACGCTTTAATATTGGGATTCAATTACTACTTTCGCTTACCTAATCGACCTTTAATTGAGCCATTGAGTGGGTTCGACCTTTTTAATATGAGTATTAAGAAATTAAAGAGATTGCAAAAAACAAGGCACTTTGGGTTAGAGATATCTGAAGGACAGTTTGAGCCGTGGGGTAGGGCTGATTCTCCAGGGAATTCTTTTAGTGATTTTAAATATCTTTTAGATAATTGTTATAAGTATTTTCCTACTGATTATGAATATAAACTTCTTCGGTTATGGGGAGTTGAGAAATTGGCTTTGAAAATTTACAATAAAGAACTAAGTTCGCAGCATAGTGAAATAATTAAACAGATAAGGTTTTCAACGATTGGTTAGTTATCAATAACTGTTGTTTTAAGCCAGTATATACACTATAATAACTACTCTAAGATATGGCTAATTACTGTATGAGTGAGTTTGAGGAGAGTACTTCTCCTTTTGAAATAACAATAGAAGACTCCGAAGAGCTTGAAATTATAAACAGTCATTTTAAATCAGATCCTTTACTTAAGTTTGAAGCATTTCAAAAGGGTGTTAGTTTTACATATACTGATTCGAGAAAGGATATGAGTAATGTATATGTTTCTATGCAAGATGAAAACAAGTCTATATTGATATCCCATTTAGTTCCATATTGGTTTAAGAAAAATCAATTTCCTAATGATAAGATAAATAGAATGTTGGTTAGTAATATGAATTGGAATAATGTGATAGGGGTGTATGCTGATAGAATAGTAAAAGATGATGATATCCATTTGAGTCCAGGCAAACAATCTCTTAAGTTTAAATCTTTTAGAATTCCTGAAGGGGGTAAATTTATAAAAGATATATTCCCAAGAGTAGAGAAGTATCTCGAACTACTGTTAAACTACTCTCAACTATCTAAAGCATATCCTTTTAATTACTTTAGGGGAGATATTTCTCAATTTACAGATTATGAGAAGTACGTTTTTATTTTAAATAGGATTAGAGAGATTAACAGAAAAGAGTTTAAGGTTAAAAATCTTAAAGAATCTGAATGTAAAATGTACAATCATCCTCCATTTGTTCTTGTTAATGATGAGGTCTAGGATAAAATCAATTATTTAAATTATTTATGTTTATTCTATATGTTTACAGATTCAAAATTTTACGAAACAGGGATAACTAATGTTTTAAACAGTAATATTTTTGAAATGAATGGGAATCAAGTCATATGTTGGTATGAAACAAACGTAAAAGGTACTGATAAATGTTTTGGATATTCATTAAATGGCACTTCAGATATTAAACTGTTTCAAATAGTTGCTGACACACAAAATAAAAATAACTCTAGAGAATTACTTAAGAGTGTAGATTTCGATAATGAAGGACTACTGTTTACATTGATCGAAGAGGCAATGGGAATTGTTGTAGAGGAGCCAATGGATATTACAGATTTACAAAAGCAAATAATGATATTTGGAGAAGATTTTACTATTACATATCAATCTGAAGGTGTTTTGATAGGGGATAAATCTCTTCACGATCAGTATTCAGAGAGAGTAATCAGAAGAAACACGCTTTAAATCGGGTTTTCATATTACAAAGTAGAGTTTCTTGTTCTAATCATTAACACTGATTCATATTTGATATATACTAAATACTGTTAATTTCATATTAATAATATGTCATATATCCAGATTAAAGATTTAAAAAGGAAGTATGTTATGAGTAAACAGGTCTCTGTAGAGGCATTGAGAGGAGTTTCTTTTGATATTGAGAAAGGTGAATTCCTATCTATAGTAGGATCTTCTGGTTCAGGAAAATCAACACTACTAAATATTTTAGGTGGTTTAGATTGGGGATATACTGGTAAAATACTGATTAGTGATAGGGATATAAAGGAGTACAATCCTAATTTCTATCGAAGACATATTGTGGGAACTGTTTTTCAACAGTTTTACCTCATCCCATCTCTTACTGTTGAAGAAAATATTCTACTTCCATACAAGTTTACTGGAAGTAAAGGTTTGGATATCGGTAAAAGGTTAGAGTATCTTCTAGATATGGTTAATCTTAGAGATAGAAGAAAGCATCTTCCTAAAGAGTTGTCTGGTGGTCAGGCACAAAGGGTTGCAATTGCAAGGGCTCTAATAGATACTCCAAATATTGTACTTGCAGATGAACCAACAGGAAATCTTGATAGTAAAACTGGTGAATCAATAGTGACTCTTTTAAGAGAGTTAAACAAGAAAGAGAAGGTCACTGTAATATTAGTCACTCATGATAAAGAGATTGCTAAAAAAACAGATAGAGTAATTACTTTAGTAGATGGTAAAAATGTTTAAATATGCACTAGATTTAATATCAAGAAGAAAGTTAAGAACTATGTTTACAAGTTTAGGTATTACTATTGCAGTTATGCTGATGACCTTTATTCTTTTTGGAATGACAGATTTACAAAGAGCAATACTCACTCAATTTAGTTCTGTATTTAAGCCAACAGATCTCTATGTTTCATCTCAGGATATGATGTTTGGAGGAATGCTTTCTGCACCGACCAAGGAGGTAGAGAAAAAAGAACCAATTATAGTTGATGAGAGAGTAAAGACAGAGATTGAAAATCTTGATGGTGTAAAGCTTGTAGATTCAATGTTTGTATTAAATGGCTTAGAGATATATCTTGAAGGAGACAGTATCCCATATCCTACTCAAATACTTCAGGCGATGTCTGTTCCTGGTGATGATTCTACATTCGGAAGCTTTGATGGAGAGAATCCAGTGCTTGAAGAGAATGGTATATTCATTAGTGATTTTGTGGTTTCATTTTTTGAAACTACAAATGATGAAATATTAGGGAAGAAAGTTATTGCAAAGAGTGTATCTTCCTCTTTCATGTCTGCAGCGAATAAAAATATGATTGATAAGGAGTATGAATTTGTTGTTCAGGGAGTAGTAGAAACTGCGAATAAGCCATTCTGGATAAGTACAGATAAAGCATTGAATATCTTAGTGGATATGGGTGGGTTTGATAGTAAGAATGAGTATCTTGATAAGATAGGATATTCACAGCTATTAGTTCATACAAAGGATGAAGAGACATCCAATGTTGAAAGGATTATGACAGAGGATATGGGGCTTTCTGTAATGTCTACAAAAACGGTTGTAGATTTTATTTCTACCTTAACAAGTGGCTTAACAATTGCCTTGATAGTATTTGGTTCTATTTCAGCACTAGTTGCATCAATAGGAATTATCAATACCATGATAATGAGTATATATGAACAAACTAGAGAGATAGGTATTATCAAAGCTATTGGGGCTTCTAACATACAAGTATTAGTAATATTCTTAATCCAATCTGGAATGATAGGGTTCATTGGGGGTATATTGGGATTGGGTATTACATATGCAATGATGCAAATAGCTGATCCATTTATAGTTCAGGTGTTAAATGAACAGGGCTTTAGTGCAATTGATAAGTTTTTCTATTTCCAAGTAGGTAATGCATTAATAATTACAGTAAGCAGTATATTAGTAGGTGTTATAGCTGGTATATACCCAGCCATGAAAGCAGCAAGATTGGATCCTGTAAAGGCATTGAGGTATGAATAGAAAATAATTATAATTAAGTGCAAATACAATAAATTAAGTCTTTTTATAATGCCCAACACTATATCAAAATATATAAATAGAGATAGGATAGATAAGATTTCAAAGAACCCAATTTTTCGTATTATAAGAATAATAGTAATAGTAGTAATCATTCTCTTAGTGATATATGCAATTATTGATATTGTTGTATCATTTTCTGATGAGTATGAATCTCCAAAACAAACTATAGTAACCCCTAATGAGAATGAAGAAACAGAGGAGAATTCCGAAGAGGAAATTGATGAAGAAACAGAAGAAAAAGTTGACGAAGAGTTTTTATCTGTAATGAGAGAAATAATAGATAGAATATCTTCTAAGGAAGCACCATTTCAAGAAACAAGTAAGTCATATGTTTGGTGGGTTAATAATAGTGGGTCGAATTTGTCATTTCCTTCAAATTTCGCTACAGAGATGTTAACTTTGAATGCTTATAATCAACTAAAGGATGACCAGTCACTTGTTAGAGAAACCCTTGTCAAGATTCGAACAGTATTTACTGATAATAAATTCGTCAAGAATGTGAATACTTCATCAAAGAGTTTTGATGATGAATCCTTCTATGATTATATGGAAAGCTTTGAGAAGGATAATTATAGATGTAATGTGGTTGTTGATCCAGATTTGTATTCCTATGAACAGAAAGATGTAAATTCTAGTTTATATATAACATGTAGTAGTGCAGAATTAAAAAAGGTAGAAGATGAACAACTATATTTGTTAAGAGCTTTGGGTGATGCTGGAGAACAAAATCAAGGTGTAATAGCCGAGATTGTTAGCCAAGGTGAGAATATTACTATCGCAAGTATTTTTGGAAGAAGGACTGGGCATATAGTGTACTTTTATAAAATGGATAATGCGTATAAAGTTATATATAGTGGTCAAGATAGGCCACCTTGTTCTTTATTTAAGGATTATCCTGTTTCTGATAATTTTGATGTTGATTGTGATGGTTTCCTTCTTCAAGGTATTTGGCAACAAAATCAGGTTATGGCTGCAGGTTGGTCCGAGAAATATCATTTCTTCCCATCAGGTAATTTCCATTACTATCCAAATTCAATGTCTGCTGAAGAAGAGAAAATCGAAAAGGTTGGTAAATGGGTTTTAAATGGAGATATTTTAACAACTACTACCTATAAGCAGATAATTAGAAACTATGATTGTCCTACTAATAATCAGATGGATTGTACCTTTATAAGTGAAAAAGAAGTAACTTTATCAACTCCTAAGGTTGAAACATTCACAATTGTTGACTTTGGAATTGTAGATGGCGACTATAGACCAAGCATTTCAATTGGGAAGGATTTGTATTGGAAGTTTGGTGGTGATGCTTCAAGATATGGGGATGAGATATTTGATGAATAATTATTGAATTTTAAACAGGGTATTACTTCTTCCAAAAGTATGGCCAGAGGAGAGCATCTAATATTTCTGTGTGCATGAAAAATATTGCCATTCCAACTACTGATGTCCAGTAGAGTAAACCTGTTGGTTGAGGTATTATTCCCAATAGTAATATAAATATGCCTAAAGCAGATAAACCTACTAATATTAAGCCAAATCTAATAGATAACCATATCAGTTTGGATGGTTTATTTACCATTACATTAACTAAAGGTATCCATATTGCAGAGAAGAGTAACAATACTGAATAGAGTATATTGAATATATTTGTATTTAAATAGTACGGTAATTCAATATCACCGTTATTTAATATCAAGAATATGAATACAGTTGTAACTAGTAATGATGTTGCACTAATTAACATTGATAGGGTATAAACACCCCTTATTCTTTTAGGTGTACCACCCCAGAGAATATCGGCACTCTTTCCTGCTTTAAGCCCAATTACATAACTCAGGAGTACAAGTGGTCCTCCTACAAGATTAATTGTTAAAAATATTATTTGTTGAGTATTCAATTTTGTATTTACAAACTATTACTTTTTGATCTTAGTACCTTTTATCTTTTTCTCAATATCTGTTTTTAAAAGTTTCTTAGTACAGAAGAACCAATCGTAACACTTCATATTCTTTTTATCTTCCATTCTCT
>CAZIYI010000012.1:0-13592 GCA_964543485.1 uncultured Candidatus Saccharibacteria bacterium | reverse complement strand
ATATCAAATACACTGAATAAATATGATGGTAGACCATTTTTTGTAGATGATATATTAGAGTATTTAAGAAAATGAAAAAAGTAGATATTACAGATTACAATACAGATGCAAAACCTACCTGGTGTCCAGGATGTGGGAATTTTAATATTCATATTGCACTTAAACAGGCGCTTGTTAATTTAGGTAAACATCCAAGTGATGTAGTTATCTCTTTTGATATTGGTTGTAATGGAAACGGTGGAGACAAGATAGAGGGATTTAGAGTAAAAGGATTACATGGAAGAGCTATTCCTTTTGCAGTTGGATGTCATATTGCGAATAGGGATATGACTGTAATTGCAGATATTGGAGATGGTGGGTGTTTACATGAGGGTATAGATCATTTAATACACGGTATTCGTTCTAACTATGATATTACTGTACTCATTCATAACAATGAGAACTTTGCACTTACTACTGGTCAAATTACATCAACAACTAAAAAGGGTAAAGATATGTACGGTTTTCCTAATGGTAAAACTGAGGGAGATATTAATATTGGAGAGTTAGTACTGAGCTTAAACCCTTCTTTCTATGCGAGAGGTTACTCCGCAGATCCACATCAATTAACCGAAATTATTAAATCAGGAATTAAGCATAAGGGCTTTAGTGTAATTGAAATTATACAGGTATGTCCTACATACAACGCAGAGAATAGTTTAAAGAATTTAAAAAATAAAATTTCTAAAGTAGAAGAAACAGATAATATTGATTTAGCTAAAAATAAGGTAAAAGATACGAAAAAGATATATACTGGGGTGATATATAGAAACAAAGAGATGAAAGATTACTACTCAAATTTGAAAAATAGAAAGGGTAAAAGTACAGAGTTAGTTAATGAGGTTAAAAGTTACAATATATCGAATATATTAGATAATTTACAATAAAATGAAAGAGAACATTCTTTTTCCTAAAAGTATTGCTGTAGTAGGGGTTTCAGAAGAAAAAAATAAGATAGGTACCGTAATATACAACAATATATTAGAGGGAGGGTATACTGGAAAGGTATATCCTGTTAATCCTAAGTATAAAGAGATAGAGGGTAATACATGTTATCCAGATCTACTTAGTATTGGGGGTAGTATTGATTTAGTATGTATAGTTATCCCATCTCAATTTGTTGAAAGCATTGTAGATGATTGTATTGAAAAGAAAGTTAGTGGTGTAATAATAATATCATCAGGATTTAAAGAAATAGGTCCAGAGGGTAAAGCATTAGAGCAAGAGATTGCTAATAAATTAAAGAAAGCAGATATTAGGTTAATTGGTCCTAATACATTAGGAATAATTAATAATAGTATTAACTTAAATCTTTCCTTTGCTAGAAAAAATCCAGGAAAGGGATCTACTGCTTTTATTTCACAATCTGGTGCTTTTTGTACAGCTATATTAGATTTAGCTATTAGAGATAGTATTGGTTTTTCTAAAGTTATATCTATTGGTAACAAGGCAGATATTAATGAGAATGAGTTAATTGAGTATCTTCAAAAAGATACAGATACAGAGTCTATCGCAATATATCTTGAAGAGTTTACAGATGGTAAAGACTTTATTGAGATAGCAAACAGAAGTACTAAGCCCATGATTATTATAGCCCCTGGAAGCTCTGTAAAGGCAAAAGAAGCAATATCTTCTCATACTGGTTCTCTAGCCACCTCTTACGATACAACACTTACAGCAATTAAGAAGGCAAATTTAATAAAAGTAGAAAGTTCTGAAGAGCTATTCGATATGATTAAGGTTGTTTCTGGAAAAAAGTTTCCAAAGGGAAGGGGTGTAGGTATTGTAACAAACGCTGGTGGTCCAGGCATTATGACAACTGATTTTGTAGAGCTATTTGGTTTAGAATTAGCAGAGATAGGAGAAAAGACTAAAGACAAGTTAGCAAAATTCTTACCTTTACAATCGAATATTAATAATCCAGTAGATATATTAGGCGACGCTTTACTTGATAGATATGAATATACAATTAAAACTCTCTTAGATGATGTATCTGTTCATTCTCTTGTGGTAATACTTACTCCCCAATTAGTAACTGATATATCTGGTGTTGCTAAAAGTATTGTAGAGATACAGAAACAAACCTCTAAGCCAATATTTTCATGCTTTTTAGGTGGTAGTGATATTAGTGATGGGAATAAAATACTTCGTGCCTATGGAATGTATGTATCTAACAATATTGAAGATAGTGTTAGATTAATTAGTAAGATAACAGATTATGAGATGCAAGATAGAGAGGGAGGTATTAGAAAAATATCCGATTTACAGTTGAAAGGAAGATATAAAAAAGCTGTAAATGAATATTTAAAAGATGATGTAACTGTTTTACCAGATGATATTACAGAAAAGATTGCTAAAGAGTGTGGTATACAGCTTCCTAAACAGTTAATTACAGCAAATATAGATGAGGCAATAACATTTGCAAGTAAAAACTTTCCCATTGTTATTAAAGCCACCTCAAAGGATTTAACACATAAAACTGATTTTAAGGGTGTATTTGTTGATATTAGAACTATTTCAGAGTTTCAAGAAAAGTTTGAAGCTTTAACATTAAATATTAAAAAAACAACAGGTAAGAAATCCCCTGAAATTCTAATACAAGAAATGGTAGAACCAAAATTAGAATTCTTTATTGGGGCAAATAGAGAGGGAGGTATCGATATATATCAAAAAGATGGATTAGGATTCGGTCATTTAATAGCGATAGGCCAAGGTGGTATATATACGGAAGTATATAAAGATATACAACATATTCTAGTACCTGAAACAGTAAAGAATATTATAAAAAAGCTTAACAGTACAAAAGCTGTAACCATTATTGATGGATATAGGGGGAAACCCGCTTTAGCAAAAGAGAAGTTAATTGAAATGATTGATAAGGTACAAAGAATGTTAGTTACATACCCACAGATATACAGTATAGATATGAATCCAGTAATTTTAACAGAAACACAGGCAGTAGCAGTAGATTTAAAAGTGTATATTAGAAATTAATATGTCTTCTTTTTATTGAAAGCGTTCCACTCCTCAATTAGCTTTCCTGTTTGAGTACTTTCTATTCTTTCATAAACAATATCTTGGTTATTACCCTTTTCATCATCAAAACCCATATTCATAGCATCTTTATAGCTATTCCCATAATATACTTTCTTTATCTTTGCCCAATTAATAGCTCCTTCACACATTTTACAAGGTTTACCAGTGGTATATATTTCACAATTTGATAGATCAAACTCTTTAAATTTTTTACTAGCTTTTTTAATTACAAGAATCTCTGCATGACATGTAGCATCATGGTTTTTAATTACTCTGTTATGATCAGATGCAATGATTTTACCTTGATATACTAAAACAGCACCAAAAGGTCCTCCATGACCTTTTTTCATACCTTTACGAGCTTGTTGTATAGCTTCTTCCATGTACATATTCATAAGTTATGTAAATATTAATTTAGAATTTTCTACTAAAATCTATTCCTTTAGCATCTATCTTTCTTCCTGTTCTTCCTAAATCTCTTTCATATCTAGATGCGTAATCTTTGTACTTCTTAACCCTTTTGATTCTTTCTTTAATTGGAAATTTATAATTTATACACGGTCCATTTATACATCCACCTTCGCAGGAGAGTATATCCAAAAATTTATACTTCTTGTAATATCCATCTTTAAATCCGTCTAAAATTTTAATAATGTTTTTCATTCCATCAGCAACTAATATATCACTCTTTTTTAATATATCGTTGTACTGAAGTGTTTCAGATAGGCCACCTGATAGAGGATATACCTTAGTGTAATCGTTATACAGTTTATCAAATGTAATCTGATATTTAGATTCTGTAATCTTTTCAGGAATATTATGCTTTTTAAAAAGTTCATCTAACTCTGTAAAGGTTAATACTTCATCTACAGTACCCAACTCTTTAGCTTCCATTTTCTTTGTTAAACATGGTCCTATAAATACAACCTCATATCCTGGAAAATGTTTCTTAACAATTAGTGCCATACTACCCATTGGAGAGTGTACGGGTACAAGATTAGGAATTAAGTGAGGATACTTTCCTTTAATCATATTTACTAAAGTAGGGCATGGAGAAGCAATCCAAGTCCTATCTTTTTGTTCTTTAAGAATTTCATAGTAGTTAAGATTAGTCATCTTAGCACCAAAGGTTACCTCTACAACTTTATCAAAGCCAAGTGCTCTAATTCTATATATTATCTCTGGATATTCATACATTGAAACAAAGGAGGGTGCTAACATACATAAATATTTTTTATCTTTTTTAAATTCCATTTTTTGTTTTTTAAATTTTAATATTCTTTTCTAGCTCAAATCTTTTTATAAATGATAGAATGTATGTATAATTATTTCAAATATATTATACTTAATTATGATATTACAAAAAGAAAAAACATTTATCTTAAATCTTAATTTCGAAAAATTAGTCCTTTACTCACTGTACTCCCTGTCTATACTAGTACCCCTAATTATTGGAAAACCGCAATTATTAGTTGGCTCTGTTGTTAACTTTTTAATTGTATATTCGACACTAACCTTTGGATTAAAGAAAACATTACCTATACTACTCTTACCCTCTATTACTGCTACAATGACTGGTATTTTATTTAATGGTGCTACATACTTTTTAATATATATTCTTCCCTTTATCATTACCTCTAACTTCATACTCTCTTACTTTGTTTCAAAAAAGAAAATCTGGTCTTATATATTAGGAATACTTTTTAAGTGTGGTTTTCTTGTAATTGCATATTTAGTAATGAACAAAGTGATTGGATTACCATCAATATTTATTACTTCTAGCTATATTCAATTTATCACTGCCTCTATTGGAGTTGTTTTAGGTTTCTCTATCTATCAATTATCTAAAAAAGTTTAATCACTATGTATTTAGATTCATATTTAATATATACAATACCTGCAATACTTTTAGTTACAATATCTCAGATATGGATCTCTTCATCATATTCAAGAATGTCTAAGATAGTGCCCAGAACGAAATTGACAGGAGAGCAGGCAGCTGAAAAGATAATAGAGGGAGAACAGTTTCAAATTGGTTTAAATATTTCAGGTAGGTCTCTTTCTGATCATTTTGACCCAAGAAATAATACTGTTACACTATCAACGTCTGCTAAAAATTCTTCTGTTGCCGATATCGCTGTAAGTGCTCATGAATTAGGACATGTAGCACAGAAATATTCTAAATCTATACTTTTTAACCTAAGAAATGGTTTAGTACCTATTGTTAATATTGGAAGTAACTTAGGATATATATTAATTGCGGTTGGTTTTGCACTTAATCTATTACAATTAACATATATTGGCCTTATCCTTTTCTCTAGTTCTGCACTATTCGCATTACTTACAGTACCAATAGAGTTTGATGCTTCTAAAAGAGCTATCTCTTTTATTAGAAAATACAATCTAATTGAAGAAGAGAATATTCCTAAAGCAAAGACGGTATTAAATGCTGCTGGTTTTACCTATGTTGCATCCTTATTAACATCTTTACTCAATCTTTTATACTTTTTATCAAGGGTAAGAAGAAGGAATTAGGTTTTTTCTACTAAAGAATATCTATATGCTTTTTTGTTAAACTCTGCTTTGTATACACCGATATGCAGTGTATCTTCTAAATACTCTGGAGTAACTTGATTGTCTAAAAGGTATGAGACATCACTTGGAGTACTCTTTGTTCTAACTAAAATCCAAAACTTATCTGTTACTAACCCAGTCAGTATTGCTTTAGAAGATATTAAAGATTTAATATCTTGAGCTGAGAAAAAATTGTAATACCCCTGTCCACTTTCAGTAACATGTTTAGGATGTGTATGAATATTAAAAAGGTATTGGACTTCTAAACTCTTTGGTACATTGGTGTAGAAAATGTCTTTCCTTTTGATAGTAGAGTTATCTAATATTACCTCTTTTCTAGCGTATCCCTTTCTAGTAGGGTGGTGGGAGTATTTAACTTGGATTGAACCTCCACTTGTTACCATTCTATCAGAGCCAGTGTTTACTTCACTAAAAACAATATCTCCATCAGCCCAAAATATTGAGAATGCTCTTTCTAACCCATCGCTATCTGTTCTTTTAAATATTTTTACTAACTCTTTCCAGAAATCATCAGGTAGAGATATTGCTTGATAGAGATTCTCACTAAAGGGATATATATTAGCTTTTCTTAAATCAACTATCTTCTTTCTTAAATCACCAAAAGATATTGTGGGAATTTTATTAGGGAAAAGAAAATCAAATATACTCATATTCTTAATTATTAAATATTACCATCCACCACCACCAGAACCACCTCCACCACCTCCAGAGCTTCCTCCACCTCCAAACCCTGAACCACCTGAACTCCAACCACCCGATCTAAAACTTCCGCTACTATAGCTTGAGGGCGGAGAGGATTTTCCTACCATAGAATTATTAAAACTACCTAAAGAATTAACTAAGTAGAAAGAATTAAATGTAGTGAAATCTCCTTCATACCAATCAGGATTTTGTATATATATGTCTTTAAATTCATTAGCCCATTTCTTTTCTAAACCAAATATCATTGCATATGGGAGTAATTTTTCAAATACTCCAATATATTTCTGAGGATCATTATGAAACTCTATTCTATGTTTTTCAGCAGTGTTAATATACAGTTTTAATCCAAGAAGTTTATGATATATTTCATTTCCTTTAGAAGTTTTTGTATCTATACTGAATCCAAAGATAAAAAGTAAGGTTAAGGAAATTATAATACCTATTAACCAACCAATTGTTGCTGTAAGTATAAAGAAAGATGAACAAAGAACAGTAAATAAGATTATAATAACAGGAACAATATTTAATCCAGATTTCATCCTATGTTTATTTTTATCAATTATTTTTTGTTCTTTAAGAGAAGCTAAGCAAAGAGTGTATGCTTTAGTAGAAGTTTCATAAAAAGATGTTAATTTGTTCATTTGAACAACATCACCAGATCCAAAGATAGTCTCAACTATTTTTTTAAGATACACAGGTAAATCATCTGTATTTTTATCACTTTTTATAAATTCGAACTTCTTCTTCTCATACTCTCTAATTTTAAAATATCCTTTTGTAGCTAATTCTATAATTGCTGCAGAAATATTTTTCGGTTTATATACAGGACTTAATAATGTAGCTGCAAATAGAGAATCCATATCTTTGTCAGGTTCGTAATATGGAATTACTGTTAGTTTCTCATTTTTGTATTTTTTTCTTAGAAATCCAAAAAGATAGATACCAACAGGAATTGGAAGGAGTATTCCAATATTAGCTAATATTCCAAGTAGTATCTGTTGTTTAGTAGTATCCTCTATACTACCCTTAGGAAGCTTAACAGCAAAAGTATATCCTTCATAGGCATTTAATGTACTATTTGGTTTAACAGTAAAACTACTCTCTGTATCTTTAACCATTGTACAATCTTGTAATTGTGATCCATCTGGACCCGTAAAACATACTAACTCTAGTATTTCACCAGGGAGTTGTACATTTGCAGATGCATTTTCAATTGGAATATTCCAACCAGGACCAATAACATTTAGATATACCTCATCATTTTCATCAAAATACGAGATGCCTGAATATTTCAATGTGTAATCAATTTCGTATACATAGGTACCATTTATATATGTATCTGCATCTCCAATTCGCAATATAGCCCATCCATTTTCATCATTTCTGGAGTATTTATTAAGTGTTTTAAGTTCTGGATTTAATAATGGGTAGTATGTAACACTATTTATATCTAATTTAGTAGCTCTTTTAAAAGCATTCAGGGAATATATATATGGTATTCTCCACTCTAATCCGTGTCTAAGAACTGTTGTAGAGGGTCTAAATTGAATGGTTTCTTTAATATCAATACTTGCATCACTATTGACCACAATATCACTAGTAAACTCTAATATCCTCTCATCTTCTTGTGCATATATGGGCGTAATGAATAGGAGTATTCCTAAGAGAATAAATAATGATTTAAATTTCTTCATCCTAACTAAGTTAGAACTTAACCTCAACATTCTTTTTTTCTTCTTCTGTTGCCTCAAAGAATGGAAATGCTTTAAAGCCCAATATTCCAACAATTATATTATTTGGAAATACCTGTATCTTAGTATTAAAGTCTCTTACAGTTCCGTTGTAAAATCTTCTTGATTTCTGTATTTCATCTTCCATATCTTTAAGATTTGCTTGAAGATTTAAGAAATTCTCATTTGCTTTTAATTCAGGGTAGCTTTCTGCTATAGCGAATATTTTCGATATCCCTTTCTGAAGCTCTCCCTCCAATTTAATCTTTTCTTCAACACTCCCTGCACTCATTGCTTTAGATCTTAATTCTGAAACATTCTCAAATATTTCTTTTTCATGCTTAGCATATCCCTTTACTGTTTCAACAAGATTTGGAATCATATCGTATCTTTGTTTCAAAAAGGTCTCGATATCCGCTATTGCCTCATTTACAGTTAATTTCATCTTAACAAGCGTATTGTTAAGAGAGATTATATAAATTACTAATATACCAACTAATATTAATATTCCAATTGCATACTCCATTTGAAAAAATTTAATAAATTAACAATAAAAGTATAAATAATGTTGAAAAAAATATCAAATATCTTTGTTCTAATTTTTCTTAACTTGAGAGAAATATATTTTTAATCTTTGTAAGAAGTGATTTATACCTAGTATTCCCATTGCTAATGATAGCTCTACATGCCAATACATAAAATTAAAATTGGTATTCCATAGCGAAGGAACTTTGTATCTAAGTATCATGTATATACCAAATCCTAGTGCAGGGACTACAAGTAAAAATATTAAAACAGAATTCCAGAATGCGTTAAATTTCTTAATACCTCCTGGATTACTTTTCTTAATCATTATGTAGGGAATCCAGTATAGAGAGATTGATAAGAGTAGGGGGACAACTAGATTGTAAGGGTTAGAATTAACAACTTTCTTTTCAGCACTAGTATCATTAGTTACAGATGTCTGCTGAGTATCGTTGTATAATACAACTTTTTGCTCATCTGTAATATCACCAATGTAATACTGCTCAAGCAAAGAATAGCTACTATACTTATGATCTATTCCTATACCTGCTTTAGTTATAAAGTCTTGGGTCATATCTAATCCACACCACTCACGAATATCTAAATATACATCATGTTGGTTAAGATACTCTGTTAAATCATATACCTTCTCTTCAAATACTACCCAACAATCTGAGGGAGTATTGTGACTAGATACTTCATCATTGGTATATGCATATACCCCTTGAAAAGAAATAAAGGTTATTGCTAAAGATATTAATATTGTTTTAAACATTTTTAAAATATGTACAAATTAATAGAGAATACTTTATCAGTTTTTTACTATTAGTTATACCCTTCTGCCTGTTTTCTAAAATTATCAGCGTATATTTTATTTAATTCAATAAGCTGTTTATGTGTACCCTCTTCAATTATTTTCCCATCTCTAATAACGATGATTCTATCTGCACTTCTAACCGTTGAGAATCTGTGAGAGATAATTACTACTGTTTTATTAGTGAAGAATTTATATATTCTATTGAATATTTTATACTCCGAACCAGCATCTATTGCTGATGTAGGTTCATCAAATATAGCGAAAGGAGCATCTCTGTAAAAGAATCTAGCAATAGCAATTTTTTGTTGCTGACCATTACTTGGTCTAATACCATTCTTAAATTTTTCATTCATAATTGTATCGTAACCATTTTTATACTTGATTATAAAATCATGGGCATCAGCATTTTTAGCAGCAATTTTGATTTTTTTCATATCTAATTTTTTAACAGACTTTCCTATATATATATTTTCTCCAGCGGTTAAATTTCCATAAAAATTAAAATCTTGGAAAAGTACTCCTATGTTTTTATACCAATCATTCATAGAAAGCTCTTTAAGATTTATTCCATTTATTAATATTGCACCTTTCTGAGGATCATAAATTCTACAAAGAAGTTTAACTAAAGTCGATTTTCCTGCACCATTTTCTCCTACTATCGCGAGCTTTTCACCAGAGTGTATAATTAAAGAAAAATTCTTAAATATACTTCTTTCTGAATTTGGATATTTAAACGTTATATTATTTATCTCAATGGATGGAGGTGTAATCAATCTCTCAAGCTTCGTATTTCCATCTACTATTGCAGACTCCATATTGAAAAATTCGTATACTTCTTTTACTTTTAAGACAATATCCCTAAGATATATTATATTAGAAAACAATCCTGAGATTCCACCATAAAAATTTTTAATAGTACCTAGAAAAAATGTCGTTTGTCCAATGGATATACTCTGTTTTAAAACCATAAAGAATACTTGTATTGAACCACCAAGTATTACTAAGAGATTTAAAATCTCAATTCCAAACCCGGAAATACCCTCTTTCTTTAATATTTTATCAAAACCTTTATTAAAGTAATCAAAAAAATCACGGAATTTTTTGTCAAAAAATCTAAAACCACCAACTAAAGATATTTCATCAATTTGATCAGAACTTACAAGAGAATGTTGTATCCACCAAGTTTTCTTTGTTAATTCAACATTTTTTTCTGATGTTTGCCATTCAAAATCTTTTTTAAGATAAACTTTCTTTTGGAAATATGACAGTATTGAAACAAGTAAAATGGCCAAACTAATCCAAGGAGAAAATCGGAAAACAATTATCCCCGCAATAATTGCTCTTATCAAAGAAGATACTAAGTCCACTATGATCTCACTTACATCTGGAATGTTCCATAACCAATCATGAGTTATCTGCATTTTACTGGTTACTTCTGGAAGCTGTATAGTCTGAACTCCTAATTCATTAATTTTCTCATATTCAAAACGAGAAAGGTAAGATCTAGTTAACCTTCGTTTAAAACGATTACAATATCTAGATAGAGAATTAGATATGATTACTAAAAGCTCTATACCTCCAAGATAAAATATTAAGGGTATTAAACTACTTATATCTCTTATACTTTCATTCGAAAGCTTTATTAATGTATCAATAATAACTCCAATTACAAAAGAATAGAGGATACTGTTTATATTATTAAAAATCGTAGTGATAAAATATACAACCGTGATAAAAGGAGATATCTCCCAATTAATCTTTAACGACCATAATGAAATTTGAAAATAATCTTTTAATGTTAAACTTTTCTTTTTTTTAGACATACTAGAAAGGTCTTATGTTAAAGCATATTGTAACAGTAACACCTAAAATGAGTCAATATTGTGAACAGGGCATAAGTTCTGATATAATATAGCAGGAAATTACATACTTAAATAGATATCTCTCTCCTTTTTATCCATTCTTTCAATAGCGTATCTAAGTGTTGTTCTAGGCATATCTTTAATATTTTCATTTAGAAATTCTCTTAATACATCAATATCTTTCTTCCCTACCTCTCTTAACATCCATCCCACTGCTTTATGTATTAAATCATGTTTATGACTAAGTAATATCTCTGATATTTTTAGAGTATCCTTCAAATCGTTTTGTTTAATAAAAGAGTAGGTAGATACAATAGATATTCTCTGTTTCCATAAATTATTACTCTTTATTAAGGTATATAGAATATCTCTTTTACTTTTACTTTCTACTAAGTAGTTACCAATAATCTTAGAACATGATAAATCTACAATGTCCCAGTTATTACACCCATTAAGGTTATTAATATAAAACTCATATACTCGCTCTTTCTCTTCTTTATCTCCTCTCTCATATTTATATGTAAGTATTATGTATCCTGTTAACCTAATTTCATGTATTTCACTCTCTATCAATCCTTTTACTTCTTCAAAAGATATATCTTTGAAATATCTCTTTGCGACATCTCTAATATTTGGTACTGTAATACCCCAAAACATATCTCCTTCTCCATACTGTCCTTTACCTGTTTTAAAAAATCTAACAAATACTTCTTTCTTCCCTTTACTAGAATATTTTTCTAATTCTTTTTTTACGAAATTTGCTGTATTCATGTATAATTTGTGAATAATATTTATACAGTATATATGAAATTAATATCACAATTCAAAAATAGATATAACAATATTACATACAAGACATATGAAACTGATAATGGTATTAAAGTTGTTCACTTAGATAATCCTGCAACAATTGATTTTAATTTTACAATCCTTTTTAAAGCAGGTAGCTGTTTTGAAACGAAAGAAGGTGTTCCTCATGGTACTGCACATTTTTTAGAGCATATGTTTTTTAATCCAAACGGAATATTTAAAAACAAATCTGAGATAGATAGGTTCGAACAGGGTAGTATAGATAAACCGGCAATATATACAAATGCCAATACAACAAGAAAAAATATTTACTTAACATGTAATTCAAATGAAAAAGGATATTTGAGAGTATTAGAACGATTAGAGTATCTACTAACCTTTTCTAAAAAGAGGTTTAGTACTCAGATGGAGAAAGAGAGAGGCATTATCTTAGCCGAAAAGAGTAGAAAACTTAAAAAAGAGAAAGATCCCTACCTTTTAAGTTTAGATTTCTTCTTCAAGGATATACAAGATGAGTTTACTTACGATGTACTTGGAGAGATAGAGGAAATTAAAAAGATAACTGTTGATGATTTAGAAAAGTATTACAGTAAAAGATTTGTAACTGGTAATTGCGTTTTTGCAATTCAAAGTAAAGGAGAATTAAAGAGTACAGTAATCAAGAAATTAGAGGAGATTTCTAAAAAGATTAAACCTTCAGAGATGGATAGCTTTCGAGATATTGAAATTAAGAATAGATATAGGGTAGGGACATTTACAGATGATAGGGCTAATGGTATCAATATCTCTTTCATATATTTCGATAAGACAGAGAAAAAGACAGATTACAAACAGTATGCTACAGCATATATATATGCAAGATTACTCGATTGGTTGGCTTATGATATTTTAAGAGAGAAATTAAGTTTAATATATGATTTCTCTACATTTAGAGCAGGGGGCTTAGCGTATGGTTATGATATGAATGGTTTTAGGTTTATTTCAGAGAAGGATAAGGTTAAAAAGACTTTGGAGGAGTTATATATTCTTCTTTACACAAAAGCTTTGAATTTTTTAAAATCAAAAAAGGGTAAAGAGTGGTTTGATGATGTAATTAGTACATATATTTTCCCTAGGACTACTAAATTCAATGAAGAGTTAGCAGAGGGGGCAGCAACATCATTTTTTGAGGGAACAGATATTTTTAATACAAACATATCCATTAGAGAAGCAAAGAAAGTAAAAATCTCTGATATTAAAAAATATTTAGGAGATAGATTAGTAACTCCTCCTCATATATGGATAGAGGGTGATATGGATGATAAAGAGATGAGAGATTTAATAAAGGAATCCTCTTTTGAAAAAGAGTTTAATATTAGTTATCAGAAAAAGAAATAGTCTGGTATAATCTATTCATATGGTGGATGTAGCTCAATTGGTTAGAGCATCGGTTTGTGGAACCGAATGTTGTGGGTTCAATTCCCATCATCCACCCCA
>CAZIYI010000011.1:0-15928 GCA_964543485.1 uncultured Candidatus Saccharibacteria bacterium | reverse complement strand
GCGATGATAGTTATACTATTTCAGAAACATGGTTCGAATTTTATGGTATACAGAAGTATGGTATGTTTGATTACCTATCTGATGGTGATGTAGAACTAGTTACATTCTTTCAAGAACCTACAATGGGTTTAAACAACAATATAGATGGTATTAATTATATTTGGAGTCTTCAAGAGGATGGATTTCATCTAAGAAAAACAGTAATGGAATTAATAGAAGAATGGAATTCTGAAACACAAGATCTTTAACCCTACAAGTTGAAATAATTCATATCTACTATCTTCTCCTCAACCACTCATTTTCCCAATTTAATACAGTAATACTAAACTGTAATACAAATGCAAATGACACCCATAATAGATATGGAATCTGTATATATGTTATCCATTGATAATATGTATATATACTAATCATTCCCCATATTAATGTTATTAACATAAATAATATATCTATACTAGCTAATAGATTACTCTTTAATCCCCACTGTATAGGAGAGAATAATATATTAAAGATAATGTTAAGTATAAATGGTAATACAATAATAAAAAAAATATCCCCTATATACCCCTTATAAAATACATAACCAAAAGAAATAAATATTAATATATACAGTACAGACCATACAGGACCAAATAACCAAGAGGGAGGTGCCCATGTAGGTCTTTTAGTTTTTAAGTAGTACTGTTTAGAATCCATGTATTAAGTATATTCTAAATATATATACTTTGCATACTTAAATATTCTAATATATATTTAAATATATTATTTATTTTATAAATCTGATGAATAAAAAAAGAAAGTTAGGAATAATATTAATCATAATCCCAATTGCTCTATTTCTTCTATCTTTTATCCTTACTCTTTTAAGTAATTTCGTGTTTCACACACCTACTATTAATATCGCTAATGGATCAGTTAATATTGTAAACATAATATTAATGCTACTATCTTTAATATCGATGATAAGTTTCCCTATACTAGTAACAATAGGGATAATAATGATAGTTAAAAATAAAGATAGTGAGGTTGTAGAGTCTGTAGTAAAAGAAGATATTTAATTTTAAATAAATATATATAATGAAAAGACAGAAAGGTTTGATAGTATTCTCTATCATAATTATCTTTGTTTTAGGTATCTGTTCTCTATTATATTTAAAACCTATTTTTTTAAGTATTAATCCTTTCTATCAGAAAGAGGTTTCTGAATTTGATGATGGTACTATAGCTACAGAAACTTATTTGAAATACTCTTTAATACCAACTGTTAAAGCAGATGTTCCAAAAGGATGGAAAGTTAAAACAATTGTATATAAAGAACAAATTAATTATGCAGCTACCCCTGATGAAAGTGAAAAAATAGTGGGAGATGTATCAATAGAGATATACAAAGGTACAAACCTTATTGCTTCTGTAGTATCTGTTACTGATACAGGAGGGGCTGGAGGTGTATATTATCATTTTTCTGATTCAGACCCCGAAGTATATGAGTCTATGTTACAGTATAGTATTGAAGGGGATAGCCCTATCTTTGTAGTCTCTGTAGTTGAGGTTAATGATGGAGAATATACAAAACTAGATCTTTTTGGTTTAGAGGTTAGAAGAGTAGATGATATGTATGTTCCTAATACTAATGAAAAAGATACTTACTATTTTACAAACCCATTAGATCCTGTTCTATTATATTTTGAGGAAGAGGGTCCTTCTTATGAAGTTTATTATGATGATGTTATTAATCTTGATGGTGTTATTAAATATGTTTTGTGGGTAGATACAGAGAGTAGTCTAATGGAGGAAGATTTGTTAATACTTGATTCAATATTAGACTCTATGGAGTTGAGATAGTACATTATGTTAGAAATTCGAAAAGTAAGTTTAAATAATAGTTATATATATGAGATATTCTCTTTTTGAAAGAAAAAACAATCAGGGGGAGGACCTTAAGAAATATGAGATAGAATTCTCTGTTGAGTACTTTGACCAATTAAGTGAAAAAGATAAAGACAAAATATACAAAATAATAAGAATAATAGATTCACTAGGAGACGATGAAATTGAGGAAACTAGTGATGAGGATTATAGATTTCAGACAGATGACGATATGGGTGAGAGAGTATTAGAAGGGGTGATAAAAAGTAAGCATTAAGTATTTGTAAGAAGTAATCTATACAATAAAATGCCGTTACAAAAATAAAATACTAGGAACGGGTAATGTGCTGTATTTAAAAATTTCTTCAAATCCTCAATTTTTAAAACATCTTTACTTGTTAGGGTATTTCACTTTACTCATAATTGTTTTAAAAACGGTATACTCTTTGTATGAATAATTTACTAACCTACAGTTTAAAGTATTTAAAAGGGATCTTCGATTTTGTATATAAAGAGGTAATGGAGAAGTTCACTGATATTAGAGATGTAACCTTAAACAAACAGAATATAGATAGGATAATTAGTAATCTACTTTTTGGTGTTAGAGTAGGTAATCATAATGATAATATTGATATATACCAATGTCTAGAACAATTATCTAAAAAACTTCTTAGATCTAAGGGTAAACTAATATTACTTACACAAGAAAAAGTATTGATTAGAGAGGTATTTAAAAAAGAGTATTGGAATGTAAAAAGTATACTAAGAGTAAATGAAGGAGGATTGTTACCTGAGGTATTTGAGATAAGTAAGAAACGGATTTATAAAAATAGATAGCCAAGTAAAACAGTTCAGATTGTATTAGATATGTTATTTTACCAACCTTTGTTGTATAATCATTCATATAATTTGTTAACATTTTCTAAATGGAAAAATTTCTTTCCGATGAAGGAGATTTCGTTGTAAATGGAGTTAAATCTAGTGTAATTGAAATATTAGGAGAAGCATCTGATCAAAAAGAAATTGAATTAGCAATGATGATAACCGATATTGTATATGATACTAGAGTAGAAAAATACAATGTGGTGAAAGTCACCTCTGTTACTAATGAAACTGTTAAAGATAAGGCAGAACGACTTTTCAGTATTCCCCGTTTAGAGGATAAGATTATTCCTGAGTTTCAAAAATCAGAATACCATGTACAATTTGATGACGAGACAATAAAGAAAGCACCTTGGGTAAATATGATACATGCATGGAACAAAGTCTTGAACGAATTAAATACAGTATATGCAATGCAAAAAGAGCAAACTATAATTGATCCTTATGTTATAGCTTCAATTGCTCATGCTCTTTATAACTTTACTACTAATGCAGATGGGGACAGATTTATTAGAAGTGATAGGCAATTCTTAAATAGAGAGAAATATGTTGAAACAATAAAAAGAGAATCGGGTACACAGGGTGCTAATCCCCAAAGACATGTATGTTTTGAAGAAATGAAATATATACTAGATGTAATTCACAAAGAGTATTCTTGGGGAGAGTAAGAAAACATTACCTAGGTAAGGACAACTCTTTAATATACGAGTATAAGGCAGCTAGTTCTGAGGACTTCTCTGTTAATCCCGGTCTCCTATTTACTTCTAATACATAGTTTCTATTTGTATGATTATCTGTAACTATATCAACCCCTGCCCAGTTTAATTTAAGTGCCCTTGAAGCACTTACAGCCATATCTAAAACATCTTTAGGAGTATTTTCTATACTTACAAACTCTTCTGTAGCACCTAGTGCAACATTATTCCTATACTTATCTTCAACCCTTGTTCTTTTACATACAGAAGAAGCTTTATTGTTTGCTACTACAACCCTGTAATCAAAATCATTGGATATATACTCTTGAAATATATACCAATTGTATTTCCCATTCTTTCTAATTGTACTACCTATCTCTTCTTTATTATCTATTAAATGAACATTAGAACCCAAAGAGCCAAGTAGAGTTTTATATATACATGGTAATTGACATATCTCTTCAATATTTAAAATCTTTTTTTTGTTTATCTTCAACCCATTTTGAAAGAAAGTATTAGGAACAGATATACCCTTAGAAGCCAGAAAGAAAATATCCGAAAGTTTTGTATTATGTATATTAGGTTTGTTATGTGGTATTTTTTCAAACTTAAGGTAAAGATGAAGTAAGTAAGCAATATGAGTTGTACTCCATCCAGATTGTATTAGTATGTAGTTATATTTCTTAAAATCTTTACCAGCTATTGAACCGGAAATTTTTCCATCTATGATTCTAAAAAAGACATCTTTTATTGAAGCAAGATCTAAAGCTATGTTATCTAATTTAAGCATTTTTTGAATTTTAAGCTTCTCTTCTTTAGTACTATTTATACCTACTGCAAGGACCGAATATTTCATCATTAAAGTGATGGGGAAATTATATTGTCATTATACCACTAATTTGACATATGGGTATTAAAGTATATGTATTGGCTTTTAATCTTACTTTCTGTTAGAATGCAGTGTAGTTATCTGAGTATTTAGAATTCCTTAAAAAATTTCTTAGTAGTCTTTTAGCTTTAATTTATTTAATCCTTACATTTATCATGGAACAAGGAACAGTAAAAACTGTAACAGATAAAGGTTTTGGTTTTATCGCTAGAGAGGGATCCGATAAAGATGTTTTCTATCACGAAAATTCTTTAGAAGGTGATTTAGCTACTAGAAAACTAAAGGTTGGCGATGTTGTTACCTTTGATGTTGAAGAAACACCAAAAGGAATAAACGCTATCAATATCAAACTATTAGAAGAGTAATTCTAATATAATTGTTACAAACTAAAGAGAAGGTACTTGTATCTTCTCTTTTTTGTTTATATATATATCTAACTCTGTAAAAGGTATTTAATTTCTTCGCTATTTTCCCACAGTAACATCTTTTTAAGTTTTCTTCGTGCTTTCTCCTCTAAAGACTCAACGATATCAGCACTTATTCCTAACCTTTCTCCAACTGCTTGGTAAGTTCTACAATCTCTTGCTTTAGTCCTATTATTATTCGGTATGATTCCAAATCTTAATTTAAGCACTACTATTTCAGCTTCACTTAGGTTTGATAACTTGAAGATTTTATCAATATATTCTTCTCTGTTTTTTTCATCTACAACTTCTTCTAAAGTAAGTGATCTCTCAAATACAGAGTTATTTGAGTATGGGTTTTCATAATAATCTTCAACATCTTTATCAATAGATAAAACGTTTCTTTGTGATAGCATTTCAATTAAAAACTGTTTTTCAGGAATATCAATATTTTCTTTCTTACAATACTCAATTGCTTCATCAATAGTTACTTTCCTAGATAATTTACTTTCCAATTCTTTCTTTGTATTTAAATATCGATTAACACTTTTAAATTCTTTCTCTGGATGTTTAATAATATTTGGTTTCTGTTGAATATATTTATAAATCTTCTGTTTTACCCACCAAGTTGCATATGTCGCAAATTTCATTCCTCTGTCAATATCAAAACTACCTAATGCACGTAAGAGACCATCATAGCCCTCTTGCAGAAGATCTTCAAAATCAACATCTTTGTAAAATTTTGATGCTTCTTTTGCAACTAATCCTATATTGAAATTGCATATTACTGCATCTGTATCTGAGATTAGTTTAGATACTGTTTCACTTTCATATACCTTGTTTAATTCTGTTAAAAGGGTTCTAGCTGTAAAGAAAACTATCTCTTCATCATTACTGAAAAGTAAGTAAGGGATTTTGTAATGGATAGTGTCTAGGAATGAATCATCTCTATATATATTTTCTTTACTTTTTTCTACATTCCAAAGGTAGTTGTGTGTTAATAGTGTGGCAGCAGCTAAGAGGGTGTTTGGTTTATCGATTATGATTGTTTCTAATTCATGATATTTTATACCTTTACGTGGATTTATAAATTCAATTAAAGATTCCCTATCTATACTTGAATCTAATGGTATCGTATTTAGTTTCTCTATATTCCATTTAAAAGAGTTTTTACGAGTACCATTTGGTTTAAAATCTAGTAAGGTATATTGTCTTAAATCAAGACAAAGATCTTCGTTTAGTTGGTCTGTATATCCAGCTACCATCTCTCTTCTATATATTTTCTTTTCATCTAAGTCCTGCTTTTTAAGATCTGTTTTTATGCAGTACTCTTCTTTAAATATTTCCATCGGAGTTAGTATATATGACTATGGGGCTAAATTCAACACTGTTTAATATTGTTAAAACAATTCTAAATGTAACAAATATGGGTATGTGTCTGGAACCTATACAAAGAAGAATGAGACAGAAGAGGGAGTATAAAAAGGAAACATATTCCTGATATAATTGAAGTATGAAAATAGTAAAAAACAAAATCAGTATTAAAGAATTAAAAGATATGTCTTCTAAGATGTTTGGTAATCTAGTAAAGGCAGTAGTAGATGTAGAAAAGGATATTCTTGTAGTTGATGCAGAGTTACATTCAGATCAAGAAGCATTTTTACTTCAATCAGGTTCTAAGCAAGAAAACCTTTGGGGAATAAATATATATCCTGAATTAAATATCGATGAAAGAGTAGAATTTGATTCTATGATTAATTTAAGGCCTTCACAAGGTAATAACTCTAGAGCAGTAGAGGATGAAGATATACAGAGAAAGATATTAGAGATTGTTAACTCAAAGATAGGAGATGAATAATATACAGCATAAGAAACAAGCAGAAGGAGAATGGACAAAGAAATCATTTCTTGAACAGATGGCTAATATTGGTAGTGAGGTATATAGGGCTGTTAGTTGGAGAGAAAAAAATAAAGAGTATTCAAATATGGCGTTTAATAGATCTCTTGAACTTTTTGATTTAACCAAAAGTTCTAAATTAACATATCCCCAATACAAAGAATTAACTAGAATGAGAGAGATATGGGTAGATTTTTTTAAGTATGATAATCAATATAATTCTACTAGGGAGGGTATAAATAAATACTTCATGTATTTAACAGTAGCTTATAAGAATTTTAAACGATAGTGTACTGTCTTGTTTGAACATGTTAAGAATGGCGGGACATACATGTCTACAACCTAAGACACATTGTATTAGATAAGAATCGATTCTATCCTTTATCAATCTGCAATTCTTAAACTTTGAGGTATAGTACCCTTAAAGTTTAATTTATCTTCTATCTGTCTAAGAGAATCAATTGATAGGTTCGGAACTTGAGCTAATCTGTCCTCAATTGCATTACTTCCAGTTTCTGCAACCAATTTTGTAATACTGTCTGGTACATTAAAGTTTTGTATTCTAAAGGTATATGGATTTACTACTAATTCATTATTTTCTATATCAAATGATAGCTTGGTATAAATATAAACAGAATCTCCCAAAACGCCTAAGTATTTTTTACCCTTCTCTATTTCTTCATCAGTATAACCTAGCTTTTTAGCTTCTTTTACGGTTGTTTCAATATCTAAATCAAAAGAAGCTTCCGCAGTACCATCTTTATTAATTCTAATCTGTACATTTGAAAAAGGAATACTATTAGTCTCAGTTTTTACAATATTAAGTATTGATGTAATCTGCTCTGATGTTAAAGACTCCTCTATATTTAATACTCCTTCATATATGATTTCTTTATCAGTTGGTAATTCATTTTCAGGGATATTAAATAGTACTCCTGATTTTTCTCTTAAATCTAAACTAAGTTGAGGATTATTTTCTATACCTAAGTCTACGCGTTTAACAAAGGTGTCAGAAAGAGCTGGGATAAAGCCAAAATATGCGGCTATACCAGTAATTGCTAATATTAGAATAACTAAAATAAGGATGAGAGATATTAGGAAATTTTTCATTTTGGGTTAGATAAACTTATTAACAAATATTATCATATATAATTTTCTTTTTATAGATTTTATTAGAAGTCAAAATTACTCAATCCCCATAAGGGTTTTGAAAGATAGTGCACGGGTGTTGTTGGAACATATTAAAAATGGCGGTACATACATGTCTGGAATACAGAAAAAGATTGAAAAGATTGTGAAATAAGATTATAATTGATATTATTTATAATAATTTCAAATAATTGTGAAAATGGATAAGGGTATAAACGAAAATAATAAACCTAAAAGAAAAAGTATTTTGATTATTTTATTGATTTTTCTTTCTATTCTAGTTGGCTTCTTTATTTATCTTTCTTTAACAAATAAATTATCAATTCAATTTGGGAATCCTTTCTCTAAAGAGAATTACAATAAAGAGGAAATGAGTACTGAAACATATACTGTTCAAAACGGTGAGACATTAAATAGTATTGCATCTAAGTATGGAATCACAGTAGAAACTATTAAGTGGGCAAATAATTTAACTTCAGATTTTATTGAACCTGGTCAGGAGTTAATTATTCCTCCTTTGGATGGAGTGTTTATTTCAGTTAAAGAGAATGATACATTAGCTTCCATCGCAAAAAAATATTCTGGTAATGAGCAAGATATTGCTGACTTTAACTGGTTAGATTACCCATTTACTCTTGTTGTAGGACAGGAATTATTTGTTCCTGATGGTAGGATGCCGGAATAAGTTCTGGAAGAGTCTTGTTGAAAATGGCGGGACATACACGTCTGGAACCTAAAATGAGACAGTATAAAAAAAGGAAGAAGATGTGTCTTGTTCCTGATATACTAGATTAATGGAAATACCTAGGCCTAGTAAACAATAAGTACAGAAATATCTCTATTTATTACTTTCCTGTTTAATTAACTTCGCATGCATTACAACCCTCTGAGATTTAGTATAACAAGTGGAGAGAGTAAGAACCCTATCTTCAGAATTTAAATCAACATCAAAATCATATACACTCCTATCCTTAATTAATTTAAGGAAATTATTATAGCTGCCCTCATTCTTAAAATTAGCAACAATATAATCACTAGTAGTATCAATATGATAAACAGAAAATACTTGCCACAAAGTATTTTGTGATTCTGTTGACAATCTTATAATGTGGTTATCTTTATTCTTATACCAAGAACTTGTAGTAATATTTTTTAAGGTTCCAAACAGAATAGAATCAATTCTTCCGTGAGCATATATAATTGTATTTTTATCAAGATTTTCGATATTATTTCTTGAATCTAAAAATACCCAACCTGCCCAGTTCTTTTTTCTTTCAAACGAATGATTTAAATAGTAGTGATTATCATTGTGCTGGACAAAGGGATAGTTAATATTAGTACCCAATACTTGAATCCAACCCATTGTTTCAGAATTTATCTTCTTTAAGTCTGATAAATCTACTTCTAATAAAGGTATCTTTATATACTTCCAATATAAATTATCCTCTTCTACTGGAGGATTTACGAAAGAATCAACATCATTAGAATCATTCTCCTTTAATTCAACAATTTCATTTATAGTATCCAATTCTTTACTTAATCTAACACGGTCCATAGACCATAAAAAGATTGACACACCAGAGAAAACAACTCCTATGATAAGTATAAAAACAAAAAATCCTTTTATCCCTGCTCCTTTTTTATTCATAATGTCTTGACACATTTTATCTTATGCATTAAATTTATACTAGCATAAATTAACTACCCATATTAGATGAAATTTAAATCAATTCATCTTTCTCACATGAGATTTCTATCCTCTATTTTTATCACTCTTTTAATACTTATAGCTCCTATTAGTTCAATTATTGCACTTGATGCACCATTACAAAGTTTAGATGTAAATGGAGTTAATGTCTTTAATTTCACAGATGGCTACAATGGATCTCATGGAATTGCAGGTATAACATTCGATGAAGATACAAAAGCATTAACCCTAACAGATGCAACTCTTACTAATATTCACGCTAATGGAGATTTAGATATCGTAGTTGTTGGAACAAACAGTGTGAGTTCAAGTACTGAAAGTTCAGCACTCCTTGCCATGGGAGGAGATTTAACAATTACAGGAGATGCTGCCACCCTATCAATTACTGCTCTTGCTAGTAATCAACCAGCAGTTTCAATTGGAGCAGGAGGCAGATTGACAATTGGAGCCGTAGGAACAGTAATTACTGTTACAGTAACACAAGGAATCTTAAATAACTGCGAAGACACATATGTTGTAGATGGAAATACCTTTAATTCACCAGATTCTGGAGATCCAATGGGACCACCTCCAGGTGATCCTTTACAAATATCTATTGATGGAACATTAGTTATAGATGAAACTGCAGATCCTCAAGTTACATCAGCTAGTGGTACAGGATGGAGTATTGAACAAGGAGTTAGGGATATTTATCAACTAGTTGTTGATGGTGGAACAACTCTTGGATATATTACTGGAACTGGAGATGGCGCTCTTTCAATCAGTTCTATGGATGGGAGTTTCTCAATTGCTGAAAATGAAGATAGTAGATCAATCAATATGAATGGAAATGTAATGATATTTTTAAGTAATGAAAGTGGCGATGTAAATCTTGTCGGAGGAATATATACAGAAGGAGAAGTTTCTGTTCGTGATGGTAACATGATATCAATTGGGAGCTCTGATGTACGAAGTACAGCAGGTATTAGTTCAAGCGGTTTATACGTAGGTTCTAGCAATTTCTCTATCTATACTTCGGGTACAGCTTTACAATATTACAATGAAACTCCTTTAGAAGGAGAGGGGATGATTGTAGAATCAGGAGCGGGACATTCTTTAATAGTCGAGAGCAATATAGCAACAGCTAATGTTTTAGATGTAATAGTTTCTGGAGGTGGAACGATAGACTTGTCATATGTTTCCGGTTTAGGTTCATTTACTCCTAAAGCATCGCATTGGCCATGGATAGATATGACTGGAACTGAAGAGGAGAATCCTTTACCTACAACAGTGAATTGTGAAGAGGGAACTGATACTACAAATAAATATATTATGGCTTCAACAGAGGGTAATTTCTTGCTTGAATCAACAGCTGGTACACTGTATCAACTTGGATGGAATATACCTGATGCAGAGGATTCTATTGTGACAAATGGGACAGTAAGAGTAATTGCTGCAAATGGTTTTAGATTTACTTCTGGCGATTTTACCGATTACTCAATAGAGGCGGGTAGTACAGTTACAATTGAATTATTACCTGATTATGGTTATCAATATGTTTCTGGTGGACTAAACGGTAATCAAACCGTCCCAGATGATGGTAAAGCATCATACACATTTACAATGCCTGACAATCATTTACACCTGAGCGCTATCTTTGCAAAAATGTCAGATATTGTAGATATCGATACAACAAAAATAAAAAGTGCGAGCTTAACAGTACCTGAGACAGAAATTAATGGAAATGCGGAATTTCTAATAGGAGATACAACAGATGTTAATGAAGCATCTTTTGAGTCGCAGGCTGGTGATTTTGAAATTGATACATATTTAAATCTATCATTAAATGAAGTTATATATAAAGGAACTACAGAAGATGTATGGAGAACAAATATTACTGAATTAGATGAGAGTACAACTGTAACATTAACACTTTCTGATGATCTTAAAGGGCATGCAGAATATATGGTACTTAGAGAGCATGAAGGGGTTATAGAAGAGATAGAGGGTGTATATGATGCTAATACAGGAACCCTAACATTTGATACCGATGCTTATTCAACATATGCTTTAGCGTATAATGATCCTGAGAACCCTGGTACATTTGACAATATAATATGGAGTTTTGTAATTGGAATAATTAGTATATCAGGATTATTTGTTATTAGTAGGTATAAGAAGGCATTTTAAAAGATTTTTGAAATAATTGAGATTACTCGAGAGGCTGGTAAGGAAGAGATTTTCATATCTGTAAATTTCCAAAAGGAGAGATTTCCTCTTTTTGTGGAATTTTTAAATGGTGATATTAATCACGCCTTCCCAGCAGATAGATACAAATTTGTTGTTCCTCACAGTATGGGCATGAAAAGGAAGTTTGATGTTGCATAAAAAAAGTTTGTATTACTAACGTAGATATAAAAATAGTATTTACCATATAAAATCATCAATTTTATTGTATTACATAAGACTTTCACCTTCGAACCGCGGGGTAGTAAAAACTGGTCAAAATATGGATATTTTCATCCACCAGGATGTGAAATTGATAATTAACTTTTTAAGGGGGAAATAATGAAGCAACGAAGGGATTCCTAGAGATAGTGGACGGGTCTTGTCGCAACCTTGAAAGAATGGCGGGACATACACGTCTGGAACCTAAAATGAGACAAAAGAGACAGTATAAAAAGGGTGGTATAATTGTCTCAATATGAAATATATAGCTTTTGTAACAAAAGGATTGGAAGAAATATCTGAGGAGGAAATAAAATTTATAAAGGATGTAACAATTCTTTCTACAAAACAAAAAACAATTGAATTTGAATATCTAGGTGATATAACTAACCTTAAAACTTTAAGAACAGTAGATGATATTGGAATATACATATCTGAGATATCTACACATAAGCTCCTAAAGTTAGAGTTAGATACAGAATTGGGGGAAATTAGAAAAGCAACGGATGCACTTCGTCAATTCAGAGATATCGGTAAAAACTTCTCAATAACAATTAGTAAATACAAGAGCCAGGATATTAAAGAAGATGATTTAAAACAAATACTTTCTGAGTATTTCTCTTCGAGTCTGAATCTCTCATATACCCCTTTAGATCATTCTAATATAGATATTAGGATTAATATATCAGAAGAAAATTGTTTGATAACAGTAAAAGTATTTTCTAGGAGTCTATTTCATAGAGATTATGAACATGAGACACAGTTAGGTAGTATAAGGTCAACGATTGCTTCTTCAATGTTGTATGAATTGATGAAAGATAATAAGAATTTAAAAGTTATAGATAACTTTTGTGGTAGTGGAACCTTCCTATGTGAAGCTTTGATCAAGGGAAATGATGTATATGGAAACGATATTGATAAATTAGCAGTAAAAACAACAATTAAGAACCTGAATAAAATACAGAAAGCAAATCTTCAAATTACTAATGTTGATGCATCTAAAACAAAATGGAATAGCAACTATTTTGATATTGCAGTATCTAATTTGCCATGGGAAAAGCAGATTAAGGTTGATAAGATGGGTGAATTAGTTGATAACTCTCTGAAAGAATATTCTAGAATCTTAAAGAGGGAATCTAAGATAGGAATAATTACTACTAAACCAGATCTTGTTATTAAGTACCTCAAGAAGTATTTTGATATTAAGAATATAGAAAAATACAGAATTGGATATTTAGGACAAGTTCCTACAATTGTTTTAGCAAGTGTAAATAAATTATAAGAGTTAGTATATGATTTACCTAATTGGAGGTGTTGCTAGAAGTGGTAAAAGTATAATTAGAAAGAAATTATTAGACGAGTATAAAATATCTGGTATAGGAACGGATAGTATTAGATATATGCTTTCTAATACAAATCCAGAATTAGGTATAGATGATAATAAATCTTGTACTCATAATGGACCTTTAATGTGGCCATATTTAGATAATTTTATTTATGAGTTATTAGAATATTCTAACGAAAACTTTGTTATTGAGGGAGATGTACTTCTTCCTGAATATTTGTCCAAGTATATAGATAATCCAAATGTAAAATGTTGTTACATTGGCTATTCTAATACATCTGTAGATAGAAAATCTAAAGAGATTGTAGATAATAGATATGAAGGTGACTGGACTAAGGAATATACAGAGAAAGAGTTTAGGGAATTCATAAAGTGGAGTATTGAAAAGAGTAGTAAATATAAAAAGGAGTGTGAGAAGTTAGGGTTGAAATATTATGATACTGGAATAGATTTTAAAGACTCTCTTGATAATATTGTAGATGATTTGTTAAATTGGTAGGGAGAATTTCCGTGTTAAATCCAGCTTCTACCTTCGAACCAAGAGGTCTTAAAATTCACCCTTTTTCGACTCTTTTCATCCACTAGGCCTTACTTTTGAAACTTTCACTTTTTAAGGTCTAAATAACTCAATCCCCATAAGGGTTTTAAAACATAGTGGACGGGTCTTGTTGGAACATGTTGAAAATGGCGGGACATACACGTCTGGAACCAAAATGAGACAAATAAGACAGTATAAAAAGGGTGATATAATTGTCTCAATATGCAATTTGAAAAATGTCCATACATTATCTTAATGAAGGTAGGTCCTTACTGTGGCTATTCTCTAGAAGAGATTATAGATATCAAACAGAAAGAACAAAAGAAAGTAGGAAAGTATTTCTGGGGATATAGTGGGGTATTTTGTAGACCAAATGTTGTAAAGAATTTAGTTAGTTATGCAAAAGGGAAGAAAGTATATGTTTTGTTTGTAGAAACTAAATCAGATTTTAAACCTTCAACATATGATAGGTTTGAGAAATATTCTGAAGATGGTGGTGTATGGAAAGATATCCCAGATGATATCCTATTAGTAGGTAATAAAAATAAATCTCATTTTGCAATAACATCAAATAAACTTAAAAAAGTTGATATGAATTTTGATCTTTCTCAGTATTGCACATTGAAAGGTATATTTCCTAATGACAATCAGAGATTAGATACATATTTTAGATATAGGGTGGATAAAGCATGTGGGGTTTATGTTCCTAATGGCATGGCAGAGAAGAGAGGGGTACAGATCAAGTATGTGTCTGAGTTGGTAGAACCTTATTCAGTATTCATACGATAGCGCAAAGGTTTTCATATTGAAAAAAGGAGATATACACTTCAGGAACATAAAATGAGGCGGAGTACGAGGTTTTTTGTTAGAATGGTATATGATTCTACAAAATAACATCTTTGGAGATTTTGATATAAAGGAAGAAGTATTAATTGAATTAATAAATACATCCGCCATTCAAAGACTAAAAAATATAGATCAAGCAGGATATTCGAAAGGTTTCTTTAAACACTCTAGAAATAGATATAACCATTCTATTGGTGTATTTCTTGTACTTAGAAAATATGGAGCATCCTTAGAGGAACAAATGGCAGGATTAATACATGATATCTCTCACTATGCATTCTCCCATGCGATAGACTATATTTTAAAAGAGGGAGATATTAGTAAACAGGATTTACAGGATAGGAGTAAAGAGAAGTTTTTAGAGAAATCAGATGTTCCAGAGATATTAGAGAAGTATGGATATGACACCAAATATATTGCTAATGAAGAGAATTTCCCTCTTTTAGAGAACTCTCTTCCTGATTTATGTGCAGATAGAATAGAGTATTCATTGAGGGATATTGGCCTTTTTCTCGAGAATGGGGAATCTGAAGCTAAGAGAATACTTACTCATTTAAAGGTTAAAGATGGTAATACATGGTATTTTGACAATGTTGATATTGGTTATGAGTATGCTGAATATTTTAAGAAGTTAAATGATGATTTATATGCAGGTTTTTCTAGTGCAATTATGTTTAAGAGTATTAAGGATTTTATTAAGCATGCTTTACAGAGGGAATATATTTGTACCGATGATTTAGAGCAATATGACCAATATGTTTTAGATAAATGTTTAAAATATATTGAGAGTGACAAATTATTGAGGAAATATTGGGCAAGGATGAATAATAGAAAGTTATTCTATCAGGATAGAAATAACTGTGAGGAGATAGTCTCCTGTAAATCTAGAGTAGTTGATCCAAGATGTTTGGTAAATGCTGATATTAAGAGAATCTCAGATATCCATATAGATTGGAAAAAGACTCTTCAGATGGATTCTACCGTCAAAGAGTATCATATTGCAGTAAGGGAGTAGTTACTATTGGTCCCAAATAATGTTTTTGGTCAAAGTATCCAAAGCTTAAAGTTACTACCTTCGAACCAAGAGGTCTAAAAAACATCTCTTTTTTGAGCATTTTCATCCACCAGGCCTTACTTTTGAAACTTTCTCTTTTTAAGGTCAAAATAACTCAATCCCCATAAGGGTTTTGAAAGATAGTGGACGGGTCTTGTTGGAACATGTTGAAAATGGCGGGACATACACGTCTGGTACAGAATCTTTATTTAAGGTACTTTACTACTT
>CAZIYI010000010.1:0-17606 GCA_964543485.1 uncultured Candidatus Saccharibacteria bacterium | reverse complement strand
TATGTACCATCATCGTTTACTCTTAGTGCTAGTGCTCCTGTTCCTGTTTGTGATGTTGTAATATTTAATACTGTTCCACTACCTAAAGCAGTTGTTCCAATCAATCCTAATTTTAATGCACTACCATCTACATCTGCATCTGCGTTATCATACTCAATTTTTGCTAAAGAACCACTCCATGAAGCAGAAGGTGCTCCTGTTGCTGAAATATTTAATAACCCTCCTGTTGTTAGTGCTGTTGATGTTGTTGATAGTCCTAAGACATTACCTGTTGTTAATGAGGATGATGACATACTATACGCAGTTGCTGTCGTTATCGAATCAAATGTAAACGATGTTGTATACGCACCATGAACTATTGAAGAACTAGCATCAGGATCTAATATATCATCCCATGCAGTACTACCTGTAGCTACTGTAGTCCAACTTGTATTACCACTTCCATCTGTTGTTAATACCTGTAAATTGTCTCCATCATTTGCTGGAAGTGTTAATGTCCAAGTTGCTGTAGATATATTAGCTGCTATTGATGTGAATAACCCTGAGGTTGATCCCCTTAATCCTAATGTTGTTGCTAGGGTTAGTCCTCCTCCTGTTGTAAAATCTGTATTACTATCTCCTATATTTGTTATTAAATTACTATTCATATCTATTCCATATGTTCCTGCACTATTACCCTGACCTAATACCTCTGATAGGGTTTGATCATCTGTATCTGATACTATATCTGTAAGATACGCTATTGTATTTCTAGTTGGAGTAGTGTCTGTCATGTACAACCTACTACCATCCCACTCCATTGCTCCTGATTCTGCTGTTGTTAGATTTACTCCTGTTGTGAACTTAAGAGGGGCTGTACTAGCTGCTGCTGTTCCTGCTTTAAGATGTAAGTATGCTGTGGGAGAACTCTCCCCTATCCCTACATTTCCGACCGTATCAATAAATACGCTTGCAGTATTATTAGTCATCAAACGTAAAGAATCTGAACCTGTTGTTCCAAACGATGCATAATTTGATCCACCTCCCGAAGTTAATGCAACATCGTTATGATAGGAACCAGAATCTCTGAAATAATATCCTCCAGCATACATATACAAAGCCCTTGTCCCACTTGTATGTATAGAAGGTTGCATATACTGATCAACATAAAAATATAGGGAAGCATCACCCTCCGTTGCATGACGATATATTGTAAAGTTATTTCCATTCGTTGTATCTCCAATTAGTTCATCATCAAACAAACTAACATTACCTGTTACTCCAGTGAAATCTAAAGTACCTTCTAACGTTAACGTTGACCCTGGGCTTGAAGTCCCTATCCCCACATTCCCTCCCCCATCTATCACAAATGGTGTGGTATCTCCTGATACATCGTTTACTCTGAATGCTAGATTCCCTGTACCTGTTGCATAGTGATTTATTAACAATGTTGTTCCTGTGTTTAAAGTACCTGTATTGTTTAAAGTTAGTAAACTACCTGTATTAGCTGCATTACTACCACTTAGAGATACATCTAACAAAGATCCTGTTAAGCCAGTAGCTGTTGAAGATATCTTAAAAGCACTACCAGAAGTAAAAGAATCAAATTGCATATCTGTTGAAAATGCACCATGTACAATTGTTGAACTAGCATCAGGATCACTAATATCATCCCATGCCGTTGCACTTCCTGTTGCATCATCTGCACATATCCATCCAGTACCTACTGAATATTTAAGAACCTGATTACCTGTACACGCTGTATCATTCGGCTTATAGTCCATATATATTCCCGTACCATTACTTACCTGACTCCAATTAACCCCTGTTATGTAAGTATTTGTATCCCATGAAAGAACTCCTGCTGTATTTTTTAACAAACCAGTTGAAGATGATGTAGGTAGCGTGTAAGTAATATCTGCTGCCTGATCCCCTCCCTGTAAATATGTGTAAAATGTTGGTGTTGTACCTGTTTCTCTAATACCTAATGGAGAATTAGCCCTTACACTACCAGTACCATGAGGAGAAAGTAGAATGTTTCCATTTAATCCCCCTGTAGAAATTGTTAAATCCCCAGAAGCATTCGTTATCGTTGAACTAGCCCCCGCTACCTCTAACTTTGCTCCAGGTGTTGCCGTCCCTATCCCAACATTTCCTCCACTTAAAATTGTAAACAATCTATTTGTATTACTAGCATCATCTATCTCAAAATAGCTACCACTACTAGCATCCATATCAAAGAAAAATGTACTATCCGATACCGTTGTAGCGCCAAGAACAAGATCATCTGTTGCCGATGTAAGGTAAGTAAATGTTCCAGCATCTGTCCATAGAGATTCACCACTAATATTCTCCCAACTAGTACCGTTGTAAAGCTGTACTTTAGAATCAGTTGTATTGTAATACACCATACCTGTTGTAGGACTAGATTGTGTCTGAGAACTAATTGATGTACTTAGCTTGAATGCATCATGTGCTCCCTCTGCATATTTTGAAAATATTGAGTATGCACTTGCTTCTAATGGCATTCTTGTAAATGTTTCTGTCAAATTTGTACCATCTGGAGCAAACTTTAATTCGACATACAGATCTGTATATTCAGATATCACCTCCATTGGGGTATTACATGTACCATCTCTACATTGAACTGTTGTTGTCATTGAGCCACTGCCCAAAGAAAGCTCAAAAACACCATCGTACTGTCCAATCTCTACATTTGAAAACGTTTCTGTTAGAAGAAGAGTTCCTGCTGTTGCAGCGGTATAGTAGGCAACTTGAAAATCACAAGTATCGTTACCTGCACCATCTACTACACACGCAGGAGTACCTGGAATTACATTGAGACCTTCATGGCCTGTATCATTTCTTACTATTTTACCTTGAAAGTTAATATTTTCAGATGTTAAAGCGTATGCAGAAGTTGAGATTGATATTGCAAAAACTAAGGATACTATCAGCAAAATGAACAAGTTTTTTGCTACTTTGGGGCAGTTAATTTTTATCATACTTCACAGACAGTATTTTATCTTGTTATAACAGTAAAACTTGGCTATTAAGTCTGTGATATAATAATAGTAGAAATGTATACACTTGTCAAAGGGCTTTTGACTATATTTACCCCTTACACAGTAACACTTACTATCCTCTGAGGAACATAAATAAATTTTTTAATCTGATTTTCAGATAGCGTTTGTCCTAGAGTATTTAAAGAGAGTACTTTATCTTTAACATTTTGCTCTGTATCACCTTCTGAAACAGATATCTTAGCTCTTACTTTTCCATTTATTTGAACAGGAATTTCAATTTCCCTCTCTATTAACAACTTTTCATTAACTAATGGCCATTTTTGATTATGAACTGAATATTCTCTGCCCATAGTGCTACACCACATTTCTTCAGCAAAATGAGGGAGTATTGGAGCTAATATTAAAATAATTTTCTCTAGGTCTTTAATATCAAAGGAAGATTTCACAAATGTGTTATGAAACTCCATCAATCCAGCTATAGCGGTATTGAATTTAAACGCTAATATGTTATTTTCAATCTTACTTAACAATTTCTCAACTCCAATCTTAACTTCTATATCACTCTTTTCTACCCTTCTTTCGTAAGCAGAATTAAGAAAAGCCCAGTATTTAGACACAAATCTATTAACTCCCTGGATAGTTCTTGTACTCCACTGAACATCACTATCGTACGGGCCCATAAAAAGTAAATATGCACGAGTAACATCAGTACCGTATTGATCAATCAATTCATCAGGTCCTATTACATTCCCAAGGGATTTAGACATCTTCGCACCCTCCTCTCCTAACACGTTCCCATGTATTGATCTCGCTTTATACGGTTCTAATGTCTTAACAAAGCCCAAATCATACAAAACCTTATGCCAGAATCTGGAATACAAAAGATGCAAGGTAATGTGCTCTTGCCCACCTTCGTAATGATCTACAGGCATCCAGTAATCAGAAAGTTCCTTAGAAACGAATTCTGAATCATTGTTAGGATCACAGTATCGTAAGTAATACCAACTTGAACCAGCCCAATTGGGCATTGTATCAGTTTCTCTCTTTGCATCTCCCCCACATTTCGGACATCTGGTGTTTACCCAGTCAGAAATTTTGGCAAGAGGTGATTCTCCCGTTTCAGTTGGTTCATAACTTTCAACATCAGGGAGTTTCACAGGTAGTTCACTCTCAGGTACAGGAACGATACCACACTTCGGGCAATGAACCATTGGAATTGGATCACCCCAGTAGTGTTGTCTAGAAAATATCCAATCATGTAAATGATATCTAGTTACAACATCTCCAATATGATTTTTAATCAAATATTCACCAACCCGCACTTTCGCCTCTTGAGTGCTAAGCCCATTTAAAAACTCTGAGTTGAAAACTATACCCTCGTCTTCGTAAATATTTTCTAAGGATGTAATCTCTGATCTGTCTCCATCTGGAGATTCGATAACTCTAATAATTGGTAAGTCATACTTGGAAGCAAATTGGTAATCTCTACTATCATGAGCAGGAACACCAACAACTACCCCCGTACCAACTGTTGTTAATACAAAGTTTGCAACCCATATTGGCAACCTACTACCCGTTATGCTATTTAAACAGTAAAGCCCCGTAAACACACCACTCTTCTCTGAGTCCCCTAACTCTCTTTCTGTATTAACCTTCTTCTTACTCTCTTCTATGTACCTTTTAACATCATCGCTATGCTCGTCACTCATCAACTCCATGAGCTGATTCAACTTCTCACTTTCGGGAGACATAACTACAAACGTTGAACCAAACTGCGTATCTGGCCTAGTTGTAGAAATTGTTAAGACAATATCGCTATTCTCTACTTTATAGTTAATATCATACCACTGTTTTTTACCAATCCAGTTTCTTTGTAACTGTTTTGCTGAGTCAGGATAATCAACTAAATCCAAATCTTTATCTAATCGATCAGCATATTCAGTTATCTTTAGAACCCATTGACTTAAATTCCTTTTTTCCACAGGCGTACCACACCTCTCATGGAGTGAGTCAATAACTTCCTCATTTGCACATCCTACCTTACATTTCGGACACCAGTTAATCGGCATTTCGGACTTATACGCGAGTCCTTTTTCGTATAACTTAAGGAAAACCCACTGTGTCCATTTGTAATACGAGGGCTCTGATGTATCAATCTCCCTACTCCAATCAAATGATATACCCAATTTTTTAATCTGTTTCTTGAAATTCTCAATATTCTCTTTAGTAATCTCTTGTGGTTTCCTTTTCATTTTAATAGCGTAGTTTTCAGTAGGAAGACCAAACGAATCCCAACCAATTGGATACATTACATTAAAACCCTTCATCCTTTTAAGCCGAGCAACACTATCCATCATAGAGTAGTTTCTAGTATGACCAATATGCATACCAGGACCAGATGGATATGGAAATTCAACTAAAAGATAGTATTTCTCCCTCTCTTTATCAAAATCTTTCGCAGTATAAAAGGAATCTTCATACCATCTCTTTTGCCACTTTGTTTCAAATTCTTTTGGATTGTATTGCTTTGCCATATTCAATTCTTATTAAATATTTCATATTCTACTTCAAAAGAATACTTTTGAAAAGTCCTTGGCATTTAAGCGTTTTACATAAGCGTGAAAATTTAACAAATCATACACTAATATGATTACCATATTTACTCAAAGAACAAACTTCAAAAGAGAGGACATGGACCTAAGGGGATTTGAACCCCTGACCCCATCGCTGCCAGCGATGTGCTCTAGCCAACTGAGCTATAGGCCCTCAAACCAACCTGTATAATTCTATCTTACCTACTCCCCCACTATAAGTTGGCGGGATGGACTCAGCCGGGATCGAACCGGCGATCTTCGCAATGCGAATGCGATATTCTACCAACTAAACTATGAGCCCAAGTTCTGAATTATACCCGACTTACCAAGTAGTATACAACTTGGGATTAATTTGCGTACCGTAAGAAGTACCCCTTCTCAGTTCAAAATGAACATGAGGTCCAGTTGACCTTCCAGTAGAACCCATTTGACCAATAACTTGACCCTTTGAGACACTCTGCCCTGTTCTAACGTAAATGTTTTTTAAGTGGGCATACCAAGTTGAATATCCATTACCATGATCTATTTGAATTGACCAAGCATAACCACTACCCCCATATGTTTGGCCCAAAGGACGACAAGATCCAGAACAACCAGCAAAGATTACTGTACCACCCGAAGCAGCAAGAATGCTTGGAAGATTCCTATCAGCAATATCAATACCCCTATGCAACGATCCCCTAAAATATTGAGATATTTTAGCACTACCCCCTGCTACCGGCCAACCAATAAATTTACCTACATTAGGATCAATGTTTGAACTTACAGCCGAACCAGACAAACCAGAACCACGAATATATGTTGTTGGAGTACTAGCATATACTGGCTTAGGTGCCTCTGGCATTCTACCATCAGGAACAAATAGCTCCTGACCTACAACAAGAGTAAATGGGTAATCTAACCAGTTAAAATCAGCTATCGCTTGTTCATTACCTGCATATTTCTTTGCTAAAGATGCAAGAGTATCACCCTTTTTAACAGTAACCAAAACACCATCAGACAGAGGTACCTCGAGTTCTTGACCTGGTTTAACTAAATCTGATGTCAAGTTATTTGCCCATTTTATAGTTTGTACTGAAACCTCAAACTTTGATGCAATATTACTCAATGTATCACCATTCATTACTATATATATATCTGTCCCTCTCTCCTCTCTATCCTTAGGGATAGAGGTATTTAAAGTAGCATTCATTGCAAGTAAATCACCCTCTGCAACAGAAACATAATCTAAATCTTCCTCATTTGCATTTATTATAGTAGGTGTCCTATAGATATACGAAATACTTAAAATTACTGCCAAAACAACAACTCCAATTTGGACAACATACTTCAGAAAAGCCCCCCTACCCCAGAACATTCTTTTAATAATAGAGTTTTTTACAGAATCAAAATTCCTAAAGAACATTTCAAAAACAATTGAAAGAAGAACCCATACAACCCTTAATCTAGAGAAAGCATACTCTCCGAAATCTATTAAGAAAGCAATAAACCCCTTCTTAGTATTAAATCTCTCAACCAAAAATTTGATGATTTTTCTTAACTTACTCAGATCTTGATCGTTAGATATATCACTATCTAGAAGAATGTATTCCCCACCCTCACCAAGAGATTGTGCATCTAATGATAAATCTCTAAAGCTAAGCCCCGATATATTTTGTTTATGCTCTTTTACTTCCATATTAAAAAGAAGAAAATTACTCTACTATTATATCAGAATTAAGCTTCGTGCAATGTTGCAAGAAATTCTTCGTTTGATTTCGTTTTTCTAAGTTGACTTACTAAAACTTCAGTAGGATTCTCATTCTGGTCTAAGATTTCTAACATCCTTCTAATTCTCCAAGATTGATTTAAGACCTCTTTACCTAACAGAAATTCCTCATTTCTAGTTCCAGATGCCGTTACATCAATAGATGGATATATCCTTCTGTTTGCTAAATTCCTATCTAAATGAAGTTCCATATTACCTGTACCTTTAAACTCTTCATACACTAAATCATCCATTCTACTACCAGTTTCAACCAATGCAGTAGCAATAATTGTAAGACTACCACCCTCTTCAAAATTCCTAGCAGCACCAAAGAATCTCTTTGGAGGATATAGGGCAACTGGATCAAAACCACCTGAAAGTGTTTTACCAGAAGTTGGCATTGTAATATTGTATGCTCTAGCCAATCTAGTAATACTATCCATTAGTATAATGACATCCTCTCCCCACTCTACCATACACATAGCTTTTTGAAGTGCCATTTCGGCTACTCTACAGTTATGCTCCGGTAATTCATCAAAGTTAGAAGCGTATACCTCACCTTTAACAAATCTTTTCATATCAGTTACCTCTTCAGGTCTTTCACCAACCAATACTACAATCAATTTTGCTTGAGGATTGTTAGCAGCTATACCATTAGCTATATCTTTGAGCAACCATGTTTTACCTGCCTTAGGAGGAGAAACAACCATAGATCTCTGACCAAACCCAATTGGTGAAAGTAAATCTATCATCCTTGTAGAAATGACATCCGATGTAGTTTCTAACTTAATCTGTCTATTTGGAAATATTGGAGTCATTTTCATAAATTGAGGCCTGTTTGCCGCCTCCAGGGCTGGTTTACCATAAACAGTATCTACTCTAAGTAAACTTAGATACTTCTCTTTTTCTTTGGGTAATCTAGCAGGACCAGAAACAACATCTCCATTTCTTAAACTAAACTTTTTAATCTGAGAACCCGATATATATACATCATTATCTCCTGGAAGAAGGCCATCTGTTCTTAAAACACCATGAGAACCATCCTTTTGTACTTCTAAGATACCATCAACAAATACATAGCCCTCATCTGCAGTGGACTTTTTTAATATCTCGATAATTAGTTCTCTTTTTTGTAACTCCATGAAATCGTCTAAGCCAATCTTTTTTGCTTCTGCACGAAGCATTGCTAGAGTCATTTCTTCATACTCTTTAATACTCTTTGTTTTGTTTACCATATATATAAAACACGGAAAAATAATATTTAGGCAATTAACCTATTGACTCTTAAAGTATATTTAATTGAAATTAAGAAGTCAACAGAAAAAAACAAGAGGGATCGGTACTGCCCCAACCGACCCCGGTTTAATCTATTAATCTATATAGATTATATAGATAAAATCGAAGAGCACAGTGTGCTTCCCTCTTCACTCCTCATTAAGTTTACCATAATGTAAAAATAATGAAAGCTACTATCTTAGCTTTTTCCTTTTGCCCAGATGTGTTTGTGGCACCCCAGACAAAGGGAGAAAACTAAGATATGCACAACAGTTATTAAATGAACTACATATTATAACCCTAGTAGCTGCTATATGTCAACCCTATAACAAAAACCCACATTGTCTCGCTCCTACAGATAGACCGGCAATAATAGATAAAAGGGAAGAAATCAAACGACGTGTTACGATAGCACGGGAATTTCGAGAATGTTACGTAAGATGTAGAGAAATAAGTATTAAAGTTTACTAATACTCTTGACTAATGATATGTCAATATCTTTCTTCCCCTTAACAGATGTATTACCAATATATGCCCCTTTATATCCGACCCTAGATGCCTCTGACAGTACTGAATCCATTCCCCATGTACCCCTAATCTCTCCCGTTAGTCCAACTTCACCGAAATATATATACTCTTTATTCAATACACTGTCTTTTACGGCAGATTTTATAGCTGCACAAACCGCCAAATCTATAGCGGGATCTGATATTGTAACTCCACCAACAATATTTACAAACACATCCTTATCACCCAAAAAAACCCCGCCCCTTCTAGAAAGTACTGCACATAACATATCTAACCTCGGTTTTTTTATTCCATTCGCAACCCTTCTTAAAGGTCCTACCTCAGCACCTCTCTCTACAACCAAGGCCTGTACCTCAACAAATACTACCCTGGAACCCTGAACTATAGCCCCAATTGCACTCCCAGAGACCTTACCGCTAGAATCTAAAAATACTAAAGACGGGTTTCCTACCTCTTGCAAGCCCATTGATGTCATTTCAAAAACCCCTATTTCATTTGTAGAGCCAAATCTATTTTTCATACCCCTTAACAACCTATACTGGTTGAACTCACCACCCTCAATATACAGTACACAATCAACAATATGCTCTAAGATTTTTGGGCCAGCAATATCTCCACCCTTGTTTATTTGCCCTACCAATATGGAAGGCACCCCTGTTACTTTGGACAACCTTGTTAATACAGACCCAGAAGCTCTTACCTGACTAATACTTCCAGGATATCCTCTGGACGTAAGAGATGTAACACTTTGTATAGAGTCAACTATTACCAATCCGAAATCCTCTTCAGAGCATAGGTTGTATACATTCTCAACAACGAAATCATCAGTTACAAAAATATTCTCTGGCTTACCACCCTGTTTGGATAAACGATCTAATCTTGATATTAGTTGAGTAGGAGACTCCTCACCACAAACATAAAGAATTTTCTTTTTTGAAGAAAGTTTAAGTGCAATCTGCAGCAATAATGTTGATTTTCCAACACCCGGCTCTCCACTCATAAGGACAACCTCACCCTCTATCAAACCGCCACCAAGTACTCTATCAAACTCATTAAACCCTGTACTAATTCTATTTTTAACAACCTTCTTACTATCGGTACTCTTCCTATATTCTGTAATAGCCCTATAGGGAGATTTCTTACTACTTACCTTTTCATTCCCTACTCTTGGTTCATCATTTAACTCCTCTAGTGTTCCCCACTCCCCACAGTTGTTACACTTTCCAGACCATTTAAGGAATTCACCACCACAGGAATTACATATATATTTCATAATGTATATTTTACATATTAGTTTAGTATTACTACCTTTCCACGCTCCAAATCTAATTGGATATTACCACTCTTCTCACTCTTTAATATACGATCAGCAACTGTACTCTCTACTAAGTCCTGCAATACTCTTCTTAAAGGTCTAGCCCCATACTCTTCACTAAAACCCTCCTTAACTATATGTGTAAGCAAAGATTTACTTAGTACTATGCTTATACCTTGATTTTTCAACCTCTCATTTAACTCTACTAAAAGCAGCTCTACTATCTTCCTTGCATCTCTTGTATTTAATGCTCTAAAGATTACAATATCATCCAACCTATTTAACAATTCAGGCCTTAAAGTTCTTCTCAACTCTAACATTAGATCAGATTTCATAGTACTGTAGGCCCGTTCTGCCTTTTCACCATTCTTGATACTCTTAGTTGTCGAAGAAAATCCTAACACCTTGTCCTTACCTATCTCTTCTGCACCAATATTAGAAGTAAGAATCACAATTGTATTTTTGAAATTAACTCTCCTACCCCTACCATCTGTCAAATGCCCATACTCTAAAATCTGTAAAAGAATATTTAAAACATCAGGATGTGCCTTCTCTATCTCATCGAAAAGAATTACACAGTGAGGATTTCTTCTTACCTTTTCAGTTAACCATCCACCCTCTTGATAGCCGACATATCCCGGAGGAGAACCAATCAATTTAGAAACACTATGCATTTCCATCATCTCACTCATATCTATTTGTACCAACCTATCCTCATTACCAAAAAGCTCTTGAGCCAATACTTTCGCCAATTGTGTCTTACCAACACCAGTAGGCCCTAAAAAAAGAAAAGACGCCCATGGCCTACTGATATCCGAAATTCCAGTCCTAGCCCTCTTTATTGCGGAAACAACCCCCTCTACTGCCTCTTTCTGCCCTATTACTAATTTGTTAATCTTAAAATCCAGCTTTAACAAAGCACTCTTCTCTTCACTACCCAAGGTATTTAGTGGAATCCCAGTCCAATTAGATACAACCCTACGGATATCTTCTACATTAACCTCACTACTTTTACCCCTTTTGTTCTCTTCTCTTTTCTTTTCTAATCTCTTAATCTTTTTGTCTAAAACCCCTTCACTCTTTTTATACCTCTCTGCCTTTTCCATTTTACCCTGTAAAATATACTCCTTCTTAGCGCTTTGTATCCCTCTTAGCTGAGACATTAAAGATGATATACTCTCGAAATCTCCTTCCACACTTAATCTTTTTGTAGCACTTGCCTCATCTAAAAGATCTATTGCCTTATCCGGAAGATATCTATCACTTATATATCTATCTGAAAGGGACACAGCCAATTTAACTGCCTCATCATTAATATTGATATTATGATGTGCCTCAAAAATCGGTTTTAAATTTCTTAATATCTGTATACTCTCATCTATACTTGGTTCTTTTAAAAATATCGGTTGAAATCTTCTAGCAAGAGCATTATCATTTTCGAAATATGCAGAATATTCGTCCGTAGTAGTAGCACCAATACACCTAAAATCATCTCTCAACAGAGCTGGCTTGAGTATGGACGCAATCTCAGAAGAGCCACCAGGAACCCCAGAAGTAAGAATATTATGTATTTCATCGATAAAGAGGATTGTATTATTTGATTCTACTACCTCGTTAACTATTTCAAGCACCTTCTCTTCAATATCCCCTCTCATTCTACTACCTGCCATAATACTTGCTACATCCAAAGATACCAATCGCATATCTCTCAAAGATGGAGGCACTCTACCATCTGCAATTTTTTGTGCTAACCCTTCTACTAATACTGTTTTCCCAACACCAGCATCACCCACGATAATAGGGTTATTTTTCTTTCTTCTACTTAAGATTTTAATAACACTGGAAAGTTCATCCTCTCTCCCAACAAGAGGATCTAATTTCCCAACCCTAGCTAATTCAACTAAATCTTTACCGATAACATCAAGAATTTTTCCCTGCTCTGAAGCCATAGAGGTCATCTCTGGTTTTGCTAAAACTCCTAAAGGATATGTTGCATGCTCAAAAAGAACCTTTTGGAATCTCTTCAAAGTAAGCCCTTTGTTTATTAAATCCAGTATAAAAATATCCTTCGATTCCAATATCCCTAGCATGATATGTTCAGTACCAACATATACATGAGAAAACTTTTGAGACCAATCGTATGCCCTTCTTAAAACCTCTTTACTCCTATCCGACAATTTAATCTCTTTTTGAATATCTGTATTAGCAGTAATATCTATCCCAATATTATCCAAAATTTTTCCAACTATCTCTTTTATATCAAAACCCATTGCGAAAACAGTCTTTGTTGCTAAAGAATTTTCATTTAGCAATATCCCAACAAGAAGATGTTCTGGTTGGATGAGAGAACTTTTAAGATGCTCAGATATTAACGAAGAGGTACGCAAAGATATACGTGCATTCTTAGAAATTCTTTTAAAAACTTCTTTTTTAATTATTTTCCCCATACCCAATTATATCAAAAAAGAGGGCTAAAAAACCCTCTTTTTAATTTCTTTTTCAAAGTAATTACTTTATCTCTGAATCTATAGCAGCATCAATTGCCTCTGCTAATTCTTCCTCATTAAGCTTAGGTGCTTGTACATCTGAAGATGCTTTAATACTTAAGCCCAAGTGTCTTTCAGTAGATGAGATAGAAAGAATCTTAACCTTTACTTCCTGTCCTACCTTAACAATATCTTCAGGATTCTTGACTAATTTGTCTGACAACTCAGAGATATGTATCAACCCATTTAAGCCCTCTCCAATTCTAACAAATGCACCATAAGGGACAACTTTTTGTACAACACCGTCAACAACATCACCAATCTTAAATTTAGAAATAGCTTGTGACCATGGATCTTGCTGCAACCTTTTAACACTGTATGCAACTCTTTTACCACCATCGGAAAGACCTATTACTATGACCTTAACTGAATCACCAACAGAGTAAATTGCACCAATATCCTCCACCTTATCCCAAGAAAGCTCTGAAAGGTGTACTAACCCTTCTAAACCCTGAGCATTAACAAATATACCAAAAGGTGTAATACCACTTACTGTACCCTCTAATACATCTCCCTCTTTTACTTTCTTTAAGGTTTGTGCTCTCTTTTCTAAATCTCTTGCCTGTGTAACCATCTTTTCGGAAAGTATAATTCTGTTTTTCTCCCTATCTAACTCAATAATTCTAGTCTTAATATCAGCCCCTATTAATGAGTTTAGAGATTTTTGAACCTTAGAAGAGATATCTTTACCTACCTGTCTTACACCGTTAGCGTATACCCTAGTTGCATCTAATTGAGATGTAGGTATAAAACCCCTAATACCTTTACCTATTTCAACAATCAAACCACCATTGTTAGATTCTACAACAACTGCCTCTACTACTTCGTTATTTTTCTTAGCGTTCTCTAAGTTTAACCATGCACTTGCCTGTTGAGTTCTTCTTATTGAGAGAACTAACTGCCCCTTATCATCCTCTGGTTTAACAACATACACTAATACCTTATCGCCTATCTTAAGTTGAGTCCAATCTAGTGTATCTGATTTTAACTCTCTACCAGCAATTACTCCCTCAGATTTAAACCCAACATCAACGATAATGACACCGTTATTGATATCAACAACCTCTCCCTCAACAATATCACCTCTTGAGAGCTGTTTTATCTTATTTGAACTATTATCTAGGAAACTATCTAACTCTGAATACATAGATTTGTCTTTAATCTCTGTATCATTACTTTTTGTATTTACCATATATATTATCCTATGGCGATGTATGAATTAGCAGTATCACATACATACACTAAAATATTGTTACTGCAGTGGTGATTATATCAGTAAAAATTACTATTTGCCAATATTTGATATCTTTTTTGCTCTTTCTATTGCTTTAAAAGACATATTCCGAATACCATCAAAATGCTCTCCCTTTAAATTTGATACTTCATTGGATTTTCTCAATATCTTCATGCTTTTACTTTCCTTATTCCATTGCCCAATCTCTAAAAACACTTTATACTCTTGATTCCTATTGATCATCTTCTTAAATTCATAGTTATATCCATCAAATTCTAATTTAAGCATTTCTGTCATATTTAATTCTTCCTTTGCAGAATCAAAAGCACTAAATGTTGTATTGACTTCCCCAAATGCCTTGTTGTACCTATGCAATTCAACCTCTTTCGCCGTAAAGAATTTTAGGTCCTCTCCCTCTGGGAAAATATATGCAGGATTGACCTTAACATAGTCGATTCTTAAATATTTCTTTGAAACAGGTATCTGCAGAGTAGTTCTTTTATACAAAGAATGTGCTTCGTTAACCAGCATAGTATCAGTATCTCCAATCTGAATCTCTACGCCTTCTGGGAAATCCGGATCGTCTTTTACTGCATAATGCCTATCATACATATCTTTGTTGTATGAAGGACCTTTCTCTTCATAGAAGTTCAAATTGTCATTAAGTAGTGTCGCTATTAATTCTTCATTCAAAATATATGATGCAGTTCTAAGTTCTTGCTGTTCAGTTCTTAAGGACTTAACTACAGTACCACCATCATGCTCCGTATCTCCCATTTTTTTAATCTTTTAAATTTAAATCTCTATCAAAATCATATCTACCATACAATACAAAATATCTATTGATTTTGTACCAATCTTTTTTATCATATATCTTTTCAAGATCTTTGGATATTCTATCAGGATTACTACTCTTAGTTAAACCGTATTTAAGAGCAGTCTTTTTAACATGCGTATCTACTGCAATACCCTGATTTGCTTGATACAGATCATTAAGAAATACATTCGCAGTTTTATATCCAACTCCCGGAAGTGTTAGAAGTGTATCTAAGGAGGTAGGAACCTCCCCACCATACTCTCTAATTACAATCTCTGAAAGTTTTTTAATATGCTTCGCTTTAGTATGGAAGTAATTGATTGATGAAATATATTTCTCAATCTCTTGTTGAGTTGCTAGTGACATCGTATACCCGTCGGGGTATATATTAAAAAGCCCGGAAGTAACCTTGTTAACCTGTTTATCCGTTGTTTGAGCTGAAAGTATTATACAAATTAAAAATTGAAAAGGTGTATTCCAATTAATTAATTCCGTTTGTGCATTTGGATACATCTCCTCTAGTTTTCCTAAAAGAATATAAGCCCTTTCCCTTTTCTTCATTCCAAACTCTTTTTAAATTTACCTACAAAAGTTTTACCATAACTACTACTTAAAATATCTAAAACTTCAGGATATTTATCAATTAAAAGCTTTACATACCTAGCAATCCCCTTATCATTCCAACTCAAAAGCTCTGTAGAGTCCGCCAACATACTTGAAATTAATTCTGATACTCTATACACCTCTTTTTTATCATTACTCTGGATAGCAGCCATCCACTCCTTCTTTAACTTATCATCAACCAGGGAACCCTTGTATAAAAATTCTTGAATTTCTTCTATACCTAAATATGTTAAAACACCGTTCCTTTTACTATCCTTTCTATCTAACACATTACATTTTACCCCTATATCAAAGCATTCCTGCTTAATCTTATCCCTCTCTCTCCAACCATCCCTATCTTTAGTAACAACCTCGTGCCAACCAGTTGGTATTTTGTTTGCACAAATATTATATATATCAGCACTTATTTTTTGAACCCCATCACTTTCATAAAGATCTTCCCCCTCGTTTCCCCTACTCCTTTTCCATTCAATATCCTTATGTTTTATATATATTACACAGTTATCGATATTTAAAGTATCTCTAAAATACGAGTCAAACTCAAAACCCTTCTCAACGAGAAACTCTCTGTTTTTTAGCTCCGTACTATTCTCAGAAACATGATATGCAATTGTCAAAGCGCAGCTAAAAGGCCCTCTATCAAAAACAAATACATCATATTTATCAGTATTGGATAGAATGCAACTTAATATTTCAAGTCGATTTAAAGCAAAAAGCACCATTTTTAACTCTACCTCTCTATCTTTTGAAATGTTGATTTTATCTGTAATACCCTTAATCAGAAATTTTCGAATAGAAAAACCAAGGGGGGTTGCATAATATGGGAAAGAAATGACACATGTTGTATATCCAGAATTAGAGATTTGTAAAGAGAGATTTTCAACAGCATCACCCTTTCCAACTTGATCCAAACCTTCAAATGTAATACATTTATATTGCAAAATATGGCAACCTATAATTTATAGATTGCCTTTAGTATATCACAGAGCATATTGTATGAAAAATAATGCTTACTACAAGTTAGGAAAGGTATTTTTGTGCAAATGTTTTACCCGGGTGTAAGTTGTCTGTTTATGGGCTTTGTTCTATCTTGTATCTAATAATGAACTCAGTAATACCATTAGTATTTAACCGTATCAATATTAAATGATATTTCAAAATACATAATGTTATTCTAATGCTCGTTGGGTTGATTTTCTTGTATTTGTAATAACAAATTATAACACCAAGATAATGCCAACAATTACCCAAAGTACCCTATAAAATAAAAACCCCACTCTATTAAAAGTGGGGTTTCGAATTCAAAAATCCTGGCAATGACCTATCTTCCCAGAACCAAAGGTTCAAGTATTTTCGGCGCTGGAACGTTTTACTTCTGAGTTCGGGATGGAGATCAGGTAGTTCCGCTCCGCTACAATCGCCAGGCGATAAACATCATTAATATCTATCGCCTGACGACTACTATTATTACTAACAATAATCATCAGGACTTAATTCTAAAGAGCAAAAGAGTGTTTTTACACACTCAAAACTGAATAATATAGCAAAAAGTGAAGCTTTTGGTCTATTAGTACTCCTCGGCTCAACACATTACTGTGCTTACACCTAGAGTCTATCAACGTGGTAGTCTCCCACGGACCTCCCATCCCGCTAACCCATAGAATGAATCAAAAGATTGTTAATCTAATAAAATTCACACTATAAGTTAGCGGGACAAGTATATTTAATCTTAGGAAAGGTTTCATACTTATATGCTTTCAGTATTTATCCTCAAGCAACTTAGCTACCCAGCGATGCTCTTGGTAGAACAACTGGTACACTAGAGGTTACCGCACCCTGATCCTTTCGTACTAAGGGTCAAATCCTTCAAATATACAACGCCCATACCGGATAGAGACCGACCTGGCTCACGACGGTCTGA
>CAZIYI010000009.1:0-18050 GCA_964543485.1 uncultured Candidatus Saccharibacteria bacterium | reverse complement strand
AAGGATGCCCACCACATATATTACACATATCCCAACAGTATGATCTAGAATATATAAATATGCTCTTACTTAAATTCCCCTTCTCCTACTACATCTCTCTTAAACAACAAGAACATCCTGATTGGTCGTTAAGAGAGCTATCTAATCAAAGACATTGGCAAAACCATCTTAAAGGAACTCTAAATGAGCATTGGAGTAATATTAAAGAACAGTATCCAGAATACAAACTAATTAAAAATCCTGAAGGACAGGGTGTTAATATACAAAAAACATTAGAAAATTTAAATATACAATTACAATGGCCTAAAACAGATGAATATGATGAAATATATGAAGTACCAGAATACATGTATCACATATATCTAATGGGAAAAGAATTAGAAAACACACCTACTTAGATTCCTCTCTCTTAAACTCTACATAGGAATATACAAACAGTATTACTGTTGAAAGTATCACAGAACCAATTACAAAAAGAAATGAGTATTTAGGAACTAAAACAGATACAATTGATAATATACCACTAGCTAAAAACAACTTAGCACCCAGTGCATGTGTCTTGTCCCATACGCTCTCGCTATGCAGTGTCCAAGGAGTTCTAATACCAATGGTATAGTTTTGCTTAGCATCTTTAAGTAGTATAGAAACCACTATAAACAACCCCCCCATTAGAATAGGCATAACAACAGCAATAGGAATAATAATACCAATATTCCATAAATATACCTCTAATTGTAAAAGTACCATAAATATCAACATAGAGGACACAAACAAATTAAACTTATCCTCAAAAACTAAAATACTCTTCCACTTAGGATCAATCTTAGGAATATATTTAAACAAAAGAAAAAGAAATACATTTATCAATGGAAAAAACAAAACATTAAACAATCTAGAAGTATAACCATCTACTACACCCTGTGCATTCCAATGAGAAGCCATACTATCTGGAAGATATCTAAAAAAGAATATAGATACAAGAATAGATAGGGATATTGTTAATATAGGTATTAAGTGTTTTTTCATACCCCCATTATCCCATATACTAAACACATTTGCATTAAGTTCTAAATATACATACAATAAAATATGTTAGAAAAAATATTTATGCTTCTCTCTAAAACCCCACTCATATCAAGTATCTTTAATCTTGTATATACCCCAATTGAAAAACATTTAAACATACTCAAAGACACACTCTCTGAAAAAACTTACGGAAGTATTGAAAGTATGTTAGATAAAATATCTACAATAAGTGTAATACTTCTACTCATATATATCATCTACTCTATACTTTTCTTTCTCTACTCTTTTGTTTTTAAGAAACGAATAAAGATAAAAATACTAATATCTATATCCTTTGCATTCCTCTTTCTCCTTCTTTTTTACTCCATTTACGCATATATAAATACACTTTAAATATATCTACAAATAGGTAAAACACTCTTTTTGTGATAGAATATCCATTTGTTATGGAATATACTCCTGTAAATAAAGAAAATATAAGAAATATTGCAATCATTGCCCATGTAGACCATGGTAAAACAACCCTAGTTGATTGCTTTATGAAACAAACACACCTCTTTAGAGAAAATGAGGAAGAGATGTCACAAACACAGATACTTGACAGTGGAGATCTAGAAAAAGAGAAAGGAATTACAATTAAGGCAAAGAATATATCTGTAAGATACAAAGGATACAAGATAAACATCATAGATACACCAGGACACTCTGATTTTGGAGGAGAGGTAGAAAGAACCTTAAACATGGCAGACTCATGCTTACTACTAGTTGACGCTCAAGAAGGGGTAATGCCTCAAACTAAGTTTGTACTTAAAAAAGCTCTTGAAATGAATCTAAAACCAATAGTATTGGTAAATAAGATAGATAAGAAATTAGCGAATGTAAATAGAACCATAGAGAAAGTACAAGACCTTTTCTTAACACTAGCTACTAATACAGATCAATTAGACTTCCCTACATACTACGCAGTAGCCCGTGAAGGAAAAATATGGAAAGAACTACCCACAGAAGATTTGAGTCAAACCCCAGGAGATCTCTCTCCACTTTTAGATGAAATCATTGAATACGCTCCCGCACCTAAGGGAAATGAAAATGAACCATTTCAAATGCAAATAACATCATTAGAATACGACTCCCACCTTGGAAGATATTTAATAGGAAAGATAAATAGAGGAACAGTTAAAAAGAATGACCCTGTAATACTTCTAGATAAAGAAAATAAAATACAGGGAAGAGTAAGAGAGCTGTTTGTTAAAGAAGGTTTACAATGGGTTAGTGTTGAAAGTGCACAATCAGGAGAGATAGTTGCAATAGCAGGGATAGATTCTACTGCCATTGGAGCAACACTATGCGCCCTAGGTACTCCAGAGCAGCTTGAGAACATACATATTACACCACCAGCAGTAAGAGTAAAATTTGAAGCAAATACATCCCCACTATCTGGAAAAGAAGGTAAGTATGTTACTGCTAAACAATTAGAACAAAGATTAGAACAAGAGAAAGATTTAAATATAGGTTTACAAATATCTAAAATATCTGGATCTTCCTACTCTGTTGCAGGAAGAGGAGAATTACAACTTGCAATACTAGTTGAACAGTTAAGAAGAGAAGGATACGAATTTCAATTAAGCAAACCTGAGGTAGTTCTAATTGAAAAAGAAGGTAAAATGTTTGAACCGATAGAAGAGCTAGTAATAGATTGCCCTACAGAATATCTAAGCACTGTTACAGAAGAGGTAAGTAACAGAAAAGGAGAGTTGATAAATATTGATTCAGAGGGATTACAAACAAGATTTACATACAAAATACTTACTAGAAACCTAATTGGACTACATAGGGTACTAATGAATGCAACTAAAGGTACTGCAGTAACTAACAGCTTTGTTACAGAATATGTACTCTACGAACTCCACCCACCACTCTTTAGAAAAGGGGTAATAATTTCACAAGATACAGGTACTACACTTGGATTTTCTCTAACCACTATACAAGATAGAGGACAACTTTTTGTAGGACCATCTGAACAGGTGTACCAGGGTATGATCATTGGAATAAATAATCATGAACAGGACTTAGTTGTTAATCCTTGTAAAGCAAGACATAAAACTAACGTAAGAATGTTAAGAAGTGAATTAACATTAGTTAACCTTAAATCAACAATACCACTCACTATCGAATACGCCCTTTCATTTATCAACGAAGATGAGCTGATAGAGATTACACCTAAAAATATTAGACTAAGAAAAAAGCTTCTTACAGATACAGAAAGAGTATGGTCTAAAAGAAAGAATCTAACTGCCTTTGCTAAACAACAGATGGGAATCGATGATTAGATTTTATTAGATTTCTTTTTAATAGATTAAGAGTATTTTTATAATTATTGTAGTATTGAATACCACCCTTTGGAAAATTCAAATCTTTATTTCTTCCCCTGTTCCTATCTTGCACCTCTATATCATTTTCTAATTTAGAAAGAATCTCTTCATTCATATTAATTACTTCTCCTAGAAACACATCACCGTTAAATACCCCATACTTAAGAAATTTTTCAAAATATGACATCCTGTATTTCCTATCAATCCAATCTACAAAAAGAACTGGAAAATTTCCCTCAGAAATACGTCTTCTCATATTCGTTTCACTAGTATTTGTAGTAATACCAAATACTCTAGCTTCTTTTTCATCTTGAATTCTAAAATCTATACCAAAGATATCATTATTACCAGTTGAGGGTTCGCAATCTATTCCTACTTCTTTACATGCATTGTAAAAAAACAACTCAGAAACAAGACCTTGAGATATACAATGAATATCTTCTTGATAATTTAATACAGCATCAATATCTATTAAATGGCCAATATAGTAATTTTTAAACCACTCTTTATCTACAGTATCAATTTTTCTCTCAACAAAATTTATTAATTCAGTTGAAACATTTTTTAAATTACCTTCTAAAAAAAGATCTGGATTTAGTTCATAACCACCATTTATATACTGCTCCAATATAATCTCATTTATATCTTAACTTCTCCTATTATATTAAAAATAATATATTTAACATAGTACTTAACATATATGATATATTAAAAATATATAACTTTAAAAAATATAAATATGGCTAAAAAGGAAAAAATATATAAATGTTCAATATGTGGAAATATAGTTGAAGTATTACACGAAGGTATTGGAACATTAGTTTGCTGTGGTAAAGATATGGATGAATTAGTTGAAAGAGATTCTGATGAAGGACAAGAAAAACATGTCCCCGTAATATCAATAGATGAAAATATAGCGAAAGTAAGTGCAGGAGATATTCCTCATCCTATGGAAGATTCACATCATATTGAATTTATTCAGTTAATGGTCGATGATACTGTACAAACAAAATATCTAAAACCAAATGATGCTCCTCAAGCAGAATTTAGTTTACCAGAAGAATATAATACGATATCAGCAAGAGAGTACTGTAATCTACATGGAGTATGGGTATCTAAATAGTTAGATTATCCAAATATTTTTAAAGCAAAATATCCAATTGCACCAAGCAAGGCAAGTATAATTACTACCAAAACTATAACTACAGCAGTACCACCTTTACCACTCTTTGGGGCTTCTTGATTCTCTCCTAAGGTACTAATAACTTCTTCACCCTTCTGCTCTACTACAGGAACAACTGGAGTATCAGGAACAAAAGATGATATTGGTTCACTCAGATTTTGATCAGGAATAGGAGTATCTACAGAAACAGGAGTCTCCATTTGAGATGCGGATTCAAATGAAGGAGGTGTAGGAAAGGCAGGTGCACTCTCTAAGGGAGATGTTTGAGGTAGAGAATCCATAGTGGGTGGAGTTGATTCCATCACAGGTGGAGTTGATTCCATCACAGGTGGAGTTGATTCCATTACGGGTGGAGTTGATTCCACTACAGGTGGTGTTGGTTCAAAGGAAGGAACACTCTGTTGTGTTGCTGGTGTAGATTCTAAAGTATTCATTGGTTGTGAATTTGAGAAATCTGGAATACTCATATCAGGAGAAGGTACTGTACTCTCTACAACTGGAGATGTAGTTTGTCCAAGTGGAGTACCCATTGCATCTACAGATGGGACACTTTGTGGTGTTGAATCTATACTAGGGGTACTTCCCATTGTATTCATATCACCCAAAGAAGGAAACTCCTCAACAGGAGCCGAACTTACAGGAGCAGATGGCATACTCGTTAAATTTGATACCATATCATCTACCTGAGGAGGTATTGGTGGTTGGATTGAATTGTAATCATTACTTTGAACAGGCATATTACCACTGTTCATATCATTATTATTTTGTATTGGATTACTATTTTGATTATCACCCAATACGTTATTATTGTTAATATTGTCCACGTTTATAAAAGAAAAAAAATTATTTCCTTATTCAATATATCAGAAAGTTCTAGCACTCTTCAACAAATTTAAAAGCAAATTACTATCAGCCACTCCAGCTACCCTAGGAATCATATCTGCATCCATAATCGTAGGAGTAATTTGTACCTGAACCAAATCATTATTCGCCACAAACAAAGAAAGAATTAACCCCTGCCTAGTACCAATCCAATTATCTTGATCAAAATACAAATTACCTAAACCATAGAAGATAATACCCTCTTTGTAGACTTCATAGGTTTGGGGCTGATGTGCCTGTGTACCAATAACTATATCCGCTCCCAAATCAATGGCCTGCCTAAATACACCCTTTTGATCCGGAGTACTAAGTGGTTTGTAACATATTGGATATATCACATCACTACTTGGATAGCAGTAACACTCTTGGAATTGAAAAGTTACTACTACTAAGGCACCCTTCTGCTTTGCTTGATTGATATCATTAGTTAATTTCTCTACAGAGTACGAATTTGCACCAGCAGTTGTAGATTTGGCAAGTGGCGCCTGATCATACATAGTATTGTAGTAATTGTAACCCATAAACGCTATTAAATTACCCTTAACCTCTTTATACAACACTTTGCTTGCGTCTTCACTATTTAAACCACCACCAAAGTAATCCCAACCCAACTCTTTGTATGTCTCTATTGTATTACTGTTGTTTGTTGAACCGTAATCATTGTTGTGATTACCAGTTAATTCGACTATATCAACGCCACTAACCTTCAAAGTTTCAATATACTCCGGTTTTGAACAAAACCTCATACCAGTATATCCAGTACAACCCTTAACAAAAGATACCTCATTAGAAACATGGGTTAAATCTGCATCAGAAACAAAATCTTTTAAATCCCTTGCAGGATATGCATAATCCTTTCTAGAATCTATCTTACTTGCTAATCCCCTAGCGATTGCAACAACCCCACTCATATTGATCTTTGCCATACTCTCGCTATCCATACTTTTACTCTGACCGTACTTTAACCCCATATTATGATTTAATATATGAGAAACAAACTCATTCTTTTTTCCACCCTCTAATTTATACCCAATTAAAAAACAACCCTCTGGATCAGTAAGACAGTACTTGTTATCAAGAGTTAATACTTTAAAACCCTCTTGTAAGTCCTCTATTGGTATAAGCCCAATATTTTCTTCACTCTCTTTCAGTGTACTTAACAAATCATCTACCTTAACTATTTCAATATCATTACCTAAAATCTGTTTTAAAAATACATCATCAGAATCTGACTCCTCTGAGGCAATATATACCCTTTTTATATCTTCTATCTCATTTAATGTTGTCTCTCCCTTAACCCAGTATATATGCCCTACAGGAACATACTCCTTGTAATACATCGCCTCATCTTTGTTACTAGTATATGTAATATTGTATGTACCCCTACCATCAAAACTAAACCTCTTTTTCTCATTTAATTGAATATCCTCTACAGATGATTTAAATATATTAACAATATCTTCAGGTATATCTTTATTAAAAGATACCTTAAAAGTTTCATACTTTGGTACTGGAGGAGTATATATGATTAAGTCAGGGAGTACATTAAGGGGTATGTGGTTAAGGACTAATAGGTAGAAAAAAAAGGTCAAAAATGGTATAATAGTGTATAGAAGAATAGGATGTTTTTTCTTAACTCTTCTACGATTCTTTCCCTGAGTTACTGTTAAATTCATCATATATTTAATATATAAAATTGTTTGTCATTTTAACAGTAAACTTAACTATGGGGCAAGAAGAAAGGATATAAATATGAAAACATACAACAAAAAAAATATGTTAATGTCTGTAGTAGGTATTCTTACTACTGGATTGATATTAAATACAATATATCAGATTACTCCTAATGTTGCTGTAGGAATAGACGAACAAGCTTTTGAAAAGGCCTACGCTAAGGATATTGAATATATTGAAAGTACTCCTGTAGAGGAAACTATCTTAGAAACTGCTGTATCTATATCTGCACAGGATATAGAAAACCAGAGAAAGATTGATAATATTAAAAACTTCTTAGTTAAAAGAAGCTCTCCTTTAGCTGATTACGCTTCAGAGTTTGTATACGCTGCAAATGAGTATGGTATCGACTATAGATTAGTTGCTGCAATATCTATTGTTGAGTCAAGTGGTGGTATACACAACTTCAGACCTTACAATGCATGGGGTTGGGGTAGTTATGGATTTGATGACTGGAAAGATGGTATATGGAGTGTATCTAAAGGTTTAGCTACTGGATATTACAGTAGAGGTTTAGATACACCTTACGAAATAGGTAGGGTATACTGTCCTCCTTCTAGTTCAAGCTGGTCAGCAAAAGTAACAAAATTGATGAATCAAATTGGAGAGTAAAGTATACTTAATATATGGAATCAACAAAGCTAGGTAAATATACACTCCTGTATCCTAACAGAAAGGAGTATCACATATTAAAAAGAGAGATCTGGAATCAAGAGATATACTCATTTGATACCAACAGAAACTGCCCAAACATCATTGATATCGGTTCACATATAGGGATTTCAATTCTTTACTTCAAAGATATCTACCCAAATTCCAAAATATTAGGGTTTGAACCCAATCCCATATCTTTTGAAATATTGAAAGAGAATATATTTAACAATGGGTTAGATGATGTATCTATTATAAACAAGGCAGTATCTTCAAATAACTCTTCAAAAGATTTATATATAGATAATAGTAATAACAACTGGGAATCTAACTCAAGTTTGTTAAAAAATAGTTGGAATGGGTTAGAGAATACTAAAAAGATTAGAGCTCAATGTACCAGATTAGATAAATATACAAAGAGTTTAGATGTAATAGATATGCTCAAAATTGATACAGAGGGAAATGAATTTGATATATTAAACAGTCATAAAAGTATTCTAAACAAAACAGAAAATATCTCTGTAGAGTATCATCCATTTAAAGGAAACAAGATTGAGAAAATACTCTCACTTCTTAAACCGATTTTTAATATTGAGATATACCTAGAAGGAGAAAAGATTAAAAAAGAAATTGATAACAAACTGTTAACGATAAAGGGAAAGAAGAGAGTATAAAGAAGATCTCCAGCCCTTTCTAAAAATTTTGTGCAATTCCTTTGCCAATTTATCACTATCATGCCTTACTAAACTCCTAACTAAGACATCCCCTAAATCCTTTTTAACAACTGAGTTAGCGATTAAATCTGCTTTAATTATCGATCTTCTTCTTACATCTTTTAAATCATCTTCAAAAAGATGCTCCCCATCAGCAATATATCTTTTATATGCATCATTGGGTATTTTCCCATTATTGATTAGTATGTAATCAAACTCCCTACCAATATATCCTTCAACTAATTTAATCATACTATTCATTGTTAAACCCCTTGTTTGGCCTATCTTTGACATAAGGTTGGGAATAAATATAAGTTTTGCTTTTGTTTTTTGAAGTGCTTTAGATATTCCATCTACTACAATATTTGCTAAGGTTGTAGTATATAAATCTCCTGGTCCAATTATTATATATTCACAATCATGAATACAATCAATCGCCCCTTTATACGCTTTTGCTTTTTTGTCTAAATAGAATTTTACAATATCAGATTTAATGTCTGGTTCATCAATTAAATGCTCACCCTTTATTCTCATACCATTGGAATATTCAGCAATAAGTCTCACCTTATCTAAAGTAACAGGTACAATATTGCCCTTGACACTGAAGAGGTATTTAAACATTTCAATCGCATCTACTTCTGAACCAGTAATGTCCGTCATCGCTATCATAAGGAGATTGCCCAATGTATGACCCTTCAAACCATCCCCCTGAGAGAATCTGTATGTAAACAGATCTCTCAATATATTACTTTCATTTTCTTCTGATAAAGCGATTATGGACTTTCGCAAATCACTTAAAGGGAGTAGCCCAAACTCATCTCGAACAACAGCATTACTTCCTCCATCATCCATCATTCCTACTATGACATTAAGTTCTAAATCATTGTATTTTTTTAAACCCTCAAGTACTGTTGAAGTTCCTGTTCCCCCTCCAATTACCGTTATTTTCATGGTTCAATTGTATATCAAAAAATGATATAATGAAATGTTTAATCTCATTAGTAATACATTATGAAATTCAAGGTCGGTTCAAAAGTATTTTACCCCTCTCACGGTGCTGGATGGATAAGAAGTGAAAAAGAGATAGAGTTTAACGGTAGTAAAAAGATGTATTTTGAATTTGAGTTTATAAATGCATCCATCACAATATCTACTCCTTTGGATAATATTAACAACCTAAGTATTAGAAATGTATTCCCTTCTAAAGATATAAAAGAAAAGATCTCTGTATTAAAAAAGAGCCCTTACAAAGATCCTAAGACAAAGGATTTTAATAAGCTTATGGAAATATTTAAGAAATTAGAAAGTCAAGCTTCAATAGAATCAGCCATTGAAACAATACAGTACTGTAACTTCATTAAAAGAGAAAGAGAAAGAGATGGGAGACTAATTCCAGTATCCATAGAAAATGAGCTCTCAAGGGCTATGGGAGACATCGTTGGAGAGTTAGCCGTATCTGCTGGATTAAAGCTTGATACAGCAGCAAAAGCTTTTGAAAAGAGTACTGGTATAGATGCAAAGATGTTACAGTTTAAGTATTTTGGTCATTAACTTAACATCCCCTACTTTAATTTCATCTCCGTCACTTAGATTTTCTACTTTTTGAATATCTTTAATATATATACTCTTTTTAATTCTCTCATCGTACTTTTGTATTAAGCTATCAATCTCTTTACTCTCACTAAAGTAATTCAGAGATACATACTCTCCCACACTACATCCACTCTGTTTACGAATAACTTGTAAGCCCCTAAGTATTTCATTTAACATACCCTCCTCTTTTAACTCTTCAGTTACTTTAATATCTAAACTTACAAAAACATCTCCCAAGTTAGCTGTCTTAACAGTTTCTCCTGTGACTTCTTTTTTACTTACCTCTATCTCTTTAACATTTAACTCCCCTTTAACAATTTCTAACATCTCTTCATCAGATATATGCACATACGCTTTAGATAACGGTTGTCTTACTTTTAACCTATTCTCATCTCTAATATTTAGTCCCAATGAACATACCACTCTTACACTCTCCATATCATTTAGTAGTTTCTCATCATACATACCTTTGTTAAACACAGGATACTCCTCTAAATGAACAGACTCTTTACCATTTACAATCAATGTCTGATATACTGCCTCTGATATGAAAGGAGCAAAAGGTGCGAGTAGTTTTGAAATCTCTATCAATACATAGTTAAGAGTATCTAGTGGCTCTTTCTCTCCATTAACAAACCTGTCTCTAGATCTTCGTATATACCACTTTGAAAGTACATCTATTAACTCAAAAATATACTTAGAAGCATTTTGAAGTTTGTATTCATCCATATACTTGGTTACCTCTTTAATAGTTTGATTAAGCTTTGATACAATCCATCTATCCATTACATTTTTGGGTTCATATCCATCTTCATATTTCCAATTAAACTGATCTTTGTAATTAAGAAGATACTTTACACAGTTGTAATATGGAAGAAGCACAGTAGATGTAACCTCTTTAACAAACTTTTCACTAAATATTACCTCTTCACCACTCACAATTGGAGAGTTAACAAAGTACAATCTCAATGCATCTGCACCCATAGAATCAATAACGGTATTTACCTCTGGATAGTTCTTTTTACTCTTAGACATCTTAGTTCCATCTGGAGCAAGTGCCATACCATTTACAATTACATTTCTGAAAGCTTTCTGATTAAAAAGAGAAACACCTAATACATGTAATGTGTAAAACCAACCCCTTGTTTGATCAATACCTTCTCCAATAAATTGAGCAGGATACTTACTCTCAAACTTCTCTTTATTTTCGAAAGGATAGTGTAATCTAGCAAAAGGCATAGAGCCAGAGTCATACCATACATCGATGACATCATTTACTCGTCTTTTAATACCACCACAATCACACTTGTATTTAATCTCATCTACGAATGGTTTATGTGGGTCTTTTAACTGAACACCACTTTTCTCTTTAATTTCTTCAAATGATCCCAATACATCTTTTTCCCCACATTTATCGCATATCCAAACAGGTAATGGTGTACCCCAATATCTATTTCTACTCAATGCCCAATCTCTTGCATCCTCTAACCAGTTACCAAATCTCCCTTCTTTAATATGTTTAGGTATCCAATTTATTTCCTTGTTTTCTTTAACTAACTCATCTCTAATTGCACTAACCTTTACATACCAACTCTTTATCGGTTTGTATATCAAAGGAGTATTTGTTCTCCAACACATAGGCATCTGATGAGGATAGTCAGTATGGCTAAAAAGAAGATTTCTTTTTTCCAAATCCTCCATAATGTATCTATTCGCTTTTTTGTAAAACATACCTTTAAACTCCTCTATCTCATCTTTCATATTCCCTTGGTCATCAAGGTAATCAAACATTGTAATACCCATACCTGTCATTAACAGAAAGTCCTCTTCACCATATGGTGCCTGATGAACTAAGCCAGTTCCATCCTCAAAAGTTACATGTTCTGCATGAACTACCTTAAATGCACCTTCCTTTCTTCTGTCCTCAAAGTATGGATACAAAGATTCATACTCTTTACCAATTAACTCACTTCCTTTATATGTTTTTAATACATCTAACTTAGTACCAAACACACTCTCAACTAAATCTTTACCTACAATATATTTACTACCCTCATACTCAACTTGCACATATTCAAAATCCCTACCTACAGCAACAAGTAGGTTCCCAGGAAGTGTCCAAGGAGTAGTAGTCCAAACTAAAAGATATGAATCCTCATCTTTAAGCTTTAATTTAACAACAACAGCTGGATCAGTAATAGTATCGTAACCACCAAGTGCCACCTCAGAGTTAGAAAGTGTAGTACCTGCCCTAGTTGAGTAAGGAACAACCTTGTATCCTTCATAGAGTAAACCCTTGCCGTAAAGCTCTTTTAAAGACCACCATATACTCTCAATATATGCAGGATCCATAGTGGCATACTGTTCATCATCATTTACCCATCTACCCATTCTCTCTGTTAAATCCATAATAGCACCTTGGTATTTTTTGACAGACTCTCTACACAAGTCATTAAATTTCTCTACACCAAACTTCTCAATATCTTCTTTTTGTTCAAAACCCAAACTCTTCTCAACCTCATACTCAACTGGAATACCCTGACAATCCCAGCCCAAACTTCTTTCTACTCTAAAACCCTTCATAGTTTTGTACTTAGGTATTACATCTTTAATTACCATTGTAAGTACATGACCGTAGTGTGGACTATTGTTTGCTGTAATTGGACCATCATAGAAGGTAAAAGAGTTTTCTTTACTCCTTGCTTCTATACTCTTTGCTAAAATATCTTTCTCTTTCCAATACTTCAGTATTTTTAATTCTGTATCTGAGAAATTAGGTATCCCCTCACTTTTCTCTATCTTTATCTCTTCCATATTTTTAAATATATATATTAAACAAAAAGTCCCCTTGTAAAAACTAATACATTGTACCAGTTCTTACAAAGGGACGCATATACGTGTTACCACCCTTTTTCATAGCTACATTACTGTAACTACCTTGTAGACCATATCTATGGTCAAAACTTGTATCGAAAGCAACTCGTTGGATTCTACTTACCTTTCGGCTTTCTTTCCACCACTCCCCAGTGATATCTGGATCATTGTGTTAAAGCTAATTATACCATATGTAGTATAATTGGAAATGGAACAAAATTGGAATTTAAAACTTCTTTACAAAAACATATCCGATCCTCAGATAGAGAAGGATATTGAGAAAAGTAAGAATGAAGTTAAAAAATTTGTTAACAAATGGAAAGATACAGATGAGTATCTTACTAATCCAAGTACTCTACTTACTGCATTAAAAGAGTTTGAGAAGTTAATGGAAGACCCAGGTATATGTACTAAACCCTCATACTATATATTTTTAAATAGGGCTTTAGATCAAGAAAACAATGAATTTAAAGCAAAAGAAAACAAACTACATGAAATATGTTTAGAACTTGAAAACAATATACAGTTCTTTACACTTAACATTTCTAAAATACCTAAAGAAAAACAAAAAATATTTTTAAATAACAAATCATTAGAAATATACAAACACTTTCTTAAAACACTTTTTGATTCATCAAAATATATATTAAGTGACAGTGAGGAGAAGATATTTAATATTAAATCTAAAACATCACATAGTAACTGGGTAGATATGATATCTCAACTACTCTCTAAACAGATGATAGAGGTAAGAGATGAGAAAGGAAATATTAAAAAGATTAATTACAATGAGGTAAGTAAATACTTAGATAGTAAAAACAAAAAAGTAAGAGAGTATGCTGCTAAAAACTTTTTAGAAATAAATAAAAAGTATGAAGAGATTGTGGAATTTGAAATTAATTCGGTATTAGAAAACAAAAATATTTCTGATACATATAGGAAGGTACCTACACCTCAAACAGCACGACTCCTTATGGACGATATGGAACAAGATGTTGTTGAATCACTTAGAGTAGCTGTAACTGAAAATTTTGATATCTCTAAACGCTTTTACAAACTTAAAGCCAAACTACTTAAACAGAAATCTTTAGCTTACTATGAAAGAAATGTACATTTAGATGATATTCAAATAGATTACCCTTTTGATACCTCTTTTAATATTGTACATACTACATTTAAAAATATTGATACAGATTTTTCAAATATATTAGATAGATATATATCAGAGGGAAGATACGATGTATTACCTAAAAAGGGTAAAAGTGGGGGAGCATTCTGTGTAGGAGTTGGGAGTAAGTATCCTGTATATATTCTCTTAAATCACAACAGTAGGTTACAAGATATCCTTACCATTGCTCATGAAAGTGGTCACGGTATCCATACAGAGTATTCAAATACACAAAACCCTCTTAATCAGGGATACTCAACTGCTTGTGCAGAGGTAGCTAGTACATTCTTTGAAGATTTTGTATTAGAGCAAATTTCTAAAAATCTATCTAAAAAAGAGAAAACACTACTTTTACTTAAATCTTTAGAAGAGGATATATCTACAATATTTAGACAGATAGCGTGTTACAATTTTGAATTACAGTTACATAAGAGTTTCAAAGAGAAGGGGTTTCTTTCATCTAAAGATATCTCAGAAATATTTGTTACGCAAATGTCTAAATACTTAGGAGAAAGTGTATTAAAAGATGAACATATGAAACTCGGCTGGATATACTGGAGTCATATTAGAAATTTCTTCTATACTTACTCTTACGCTAGTGGTTTACTAATATCTAAATACTTACAACAAATGGTTAAAGAGAATCCTAAAGATATTGAATATGTTAAAAACTTTTTTAAAGCTGGAGATTCTAAATCACCTAAAGAGATATTCTTAGATATGGGTATAGATATCTCTAAAAAAGAGTTCTGGTTAAACGCAGTTAAAGATATTAACGAGAAGCTCTCCCTTTTAGAGAAGGATTAACAGTAGTAGCAATCTCTTTAAAAGGATTACACTGTTCAGTTCCCGGCCATCTGTAAAGGGAGTTTATACTACTATGAATAGTGCTATTGGATACCTCTCCTTGAACATCTTTCTGTCTATTAAACTTCCCATTTGTATATTCCCAAACAGAAAGAGTTTTAGAGTTTGAATCTAACCAGTTATTTAATCTAACAATATATGTTTTACTATCTCTCGCATTTATACTAATCATATCCATTACGAAATACACATCATTAAGAATGGTATTACCTTTCTCATTCATTACTGTATGAGCCATTCGCAAAAGAGTGGGATCACTTTTTAGCCGATCATGATAGTAGAGGGATGAAGATTTGAAATCTAATCCAGTATCCTTAGCAAATTTTTCTAATACAGTATTCATTCTCGCTAAATCAGATTCAACATACTCAAGTGTAACCTCTCTAGAATCAGCTCTAGCAAAAACACCGATAACAGAATCTGTTTCAATTCTTTCCCCTTCAACAAAAGAGAAAGATTCGGGTATCCAATCTTTGTCACTTGCCATATATTAGATATGTTAAAAAGTTATCTACTCCTTTATCTCCACCCCACCAAAGATAACGCCACCCGTAATTTCTAATACAGGGTTATCAATATCTCTTTCTTTTAAGTGCGTACTCCATCCACCAAGAAATCCGGTACCATTAGTCTTAATTCTGCAATCTTTAGGAACAAAAATCTCTACTCCACCAAACGCACAGTTAATATGAAGTTTAGCACTATCTTTTGTCACCTTCGCATCCCTTAAATCTAACTCAATCCCTCCAAACGCCACGTTAATCTCTCCACCTTTAAACTCCTTCGCCCTTACCTTTTTATCTACACCCCAAAAGAGAACGGTCTCAGATATTAAATCTTTTTCGGATACAACTTTTCCACTCTCTTTTTTCTGTTCACTCTTAAACAGGAGAGACACTCCAAGGGATATTATAACTACTGGCCAAAGTACAGCAAAGAAATCCCATTCGAAAAGATTAGTTGAAAGAAATGCTACACCCAAAAGAAGTAGAAGAAATCCAGGAAAAGTATTTCTAACGATAAGGAGCTTAGCACCTAATACAACCAATATTAAAGGCCAAAGTTTTGCAATAAACACCCAGATATATTCACTAAATCGAGGAAACAAACCAGCTTGCTCGAAAAGTAATACAATTCCAACAACTACAACCAGTATTCCAAAAAGAAATCTAGAGCTAATTTTCATATTAAGAACATGATTAAATATTAATTACTTTCAATATTAAATGTACCTACTCCAACCGATACATAAATATTTAATTTTGTTTCAGAGCTATCAAAACCACTTGATGTATATTTGTCTCTACCACTAGATACGTCAGCAATATCTCTACCATTAATAGTAATTTTACCAACTCCTAAATCATATACCAATTCATACCCGACTCTCTGTGGAATATTTAAATTTATCTGACCTGCACCAACAGTAAATCTCATATCACCAGTTGGTACAGAATCTTTCTCTAAATCTATATCTAATTCCCCAGCACCTACCTCTGCCCAAAGATCTTTGACCTTTAATTTCTCGAATGAAATATCTCCCCTACCCGCTCCTAATTTAATATCAAAACTTGTAAGAATATCTAATTCCCCAAGTAATATCTCATAATTTGATTCATCATTGAAGTAGTAAATAGAATTTGGTGACGCTCCAGTAAATTGTAAATCTAAAAATCCATCTTTAAAAGTATTCTCAAAATCCGTTGGTTTAAAACTTTTAGGATATGATGTATCAATTTTTAAATGCTCTTCAATGTTGCCTTCTGAAATAGTTAACTTCCCAGACATAATATCCATTGTAAGTTTTCTCTCTTCAATATCTTCATACTCTTTAAAAGAGTACGTATTGGATTCCTCAAGAAGTTCTCCTGAGATATTAAACATTTCACTTCCCCCATCTAATACCCAATCATTAACTTTTTTAGGTAAGAAAGATAACTCTTTACCAGTAAATTGAATATATGAAACAAAAAAAGTTGCAATAGTTAAGAGAACTGTAATTAACATACCAACTATTCTAGCAACTAGGGAGTTTCCCAATATTATTCTTACCCCTATTAAAACAATCAGTATTGGCCAAAACCTTAGAATGTATAACCATATACCCCAAGCAACTACACCAGTAGTATTTAGTAGAAACAGTACACCTATCAAAATTAAAAATACCGCCCATGAGTAATTTTTTTGAGATGAATACTCCGAATTACTTGCCATCTTAAAGAATAAATAAAATTAAATATAGTATCTATTTACCCTTAGTATCTGTAGTTATCCTATTTACAACCTTCTTTGCTTTCTCTTTAAGCTCTTGAGCATTTTTCTCTAATACCTTACCTGGATTATCACTTACATCTGATTTAGTAGGTACAACTATCCAAAGTATTATATACAGTATTAAACCACTACCACCGTATATTACGATTAGTGCAAATACCAATCTCACTATCGTAGAATCAATATTAAAATATTCAGCTAATCCCCCACATACACCACCTAACATTTTATCTTTTTCAGATCTATATAGTTTACCTTTCATTAAATATATATTTTTAATTTATTTCTCATATATTGTACAATAACTTAAGAATGATTTGAATACTTAAATTAAACAATATTCCTAATGCAAAGAGGTATACTATCAATTACGAAAGAAGAACTTACTCAACTATTAAACATATTTAATATTGAAATTTTCAAAGATACACAGTTATATGAAAAATTAAAAAGTGCATCAATAAATAATGAACAAGAGATAAGAATATTACTCTCAGAAGATGAAATAGAAAAAATTCTTGATGAAGTAGGACCACCAATATATGAGAACCCATTAGTTAACTCAGCCATACAGAAAATATCAAACCTATTGATTACACTAAGACCCCAGCCAGCCATCTAGTCCCACTATAAGTTAGCTGGATTGCCGGACCTAGATTCGAACTAGAATTAACGGTTCCAGAGACCGCCGTCCTACCATTAGACGATCCGGC
>CAZIYI010000008.1:0-18460 GCA_964543485.1 uncultured Candidatus Saccharibacteria bacterium | reverse complement strand
ATATATCATCTACAAAAAATGGTCTACCATCATATTTATTCAGTGTATTTGATATATAAAAATTACTCTCTTCTTTAATTAGTTTCCCTAATCCACTATTCTGGTTATTCTCGATTAGAACAATTTTCACACTTTTTTTTGTCAAATCTAAAAGTTTTTGATATTTAAATGGATATATATATTTGTAATGTAAATACCCTATTCTTTTCTTACTCTGTTTCATTGCATCTAATACGGCATTTTTACTACTACCTAAACCAACAAAAACAATGGATGGATCTGATGAACCATAGTATTTTGGCTCTGGAGTATTTTTTTTCAATGAAGTTAACTTTCTCATTCTTTTTTCTGACATATTCACAATATCTATTTCGTCTTCTGTACTAATACCATCTTCATTATGCTCATCACTATTGGTTAAATATGTTTTTTTACCATTTTTTGGTATCCATCTAGGGGAAACACCACTTCTAGTTATTAAATATCTCTGTGTACCGTTTTGTACAAGACCTCTATCAAGCCCTTTCGGTTTAGGTAATTTAGATATATTGAAGATAGATTCTGCAATATGTTTTTCAGTAAGTAAAATAACAGGTATCTGAAACTTCTCAGAGATATTAAATGCATCTTGGATTAGTTCAAAGCTGTCTATAGCGTCACTAGCACATAGTACACATTTAGGAGACTCTCCATGACCTGCGTGTAGGGCAACATTTAAATCAGATGCTCCACTCCATGTAGGTACTCCAGTACCACTTCCAGCTCTTTGACCAAGAACAATTACTAAGGGGATTTCTGTCATTCCCGAGCATGAAATACTTTCTGTCATTAGATCAAACCCACCTCCAGAGGTTGCTGTAAAGGCTCTTGTTCCCATATACATACTTCCCATTACCATTTGTACTGCAGTTATTTCACTTTCTGCCTGCTTTACAACAATACCTGTTTTTTCATATGTATTACCTAATACCTCTAATATTGAAGTAGCTGGAGTCATAGGATACGCATAGTAAGCTCTACATCCAGCAGATATAGCTCCCAAAGCTATAGCTTCATTTCCAGTTAATACCTTAGATTTAGACCACTGTACTGCTTTAATACCAGATATTTTTGAAATATTTTGCTCTTTTAAAGTTGATAGATTGTAACCTGCCTTAATGCATCTTTTTTCTGCTTGTATATCAACGCCCTCTTTTTTAGAAAAGTATTCAACAACTACTCTTTCAAGTAATTTAATATTTAATCCTAAAACTTTCCACAAAGCACCTAACATTACAACATTTCCCATAATGAGGGGGGCTTTCTCTTTTGTAGTTATATCAGCGCTATCTATATATATAACCTCAATTTTTTGTTTTTTAATATATTCTTTTGCCTTTTGATTAAAGGTATACTCTTTTACAGAGTGAAGAAGAACACCATTTTTCTTAATAGAGTATATATATTCATCTAAAGCTTCTTTAGCGATACAAACAAGAAAATCACATTTTTTTGTTGGAGAGAGAACATCTTCTGGGGAGAAATCAATTTGATATGATGAGTAACCACCTTTGATAATGGAGGGATACTCTCTATATGCAAATGTATGATATCCAATATTTTTAAGTGCTTTACTAACAAATTTCCCAAGAGTATTGATACCTTGTCCAGATTGTCCTCCAAATTTTATGGAATATCTATTCTTCATTTAGTGAGCAGTTTGTATATCTATTTAGGTTACCATTACTAAAATATATTGTCAAAATGATTACAAATTAGCTAAAAGTAATGTAGAATATCTGAAATGGTAGATAAATGTAGAATAACAATTGAATCGGGTAAGGGAGGTGATGGAATTATCGCTTTTGATAGGGATAGGAAAGCGGATGGAGGTAGTGGTGGTAAAGGTGGAGATGTATATATTGTTGGTGATGAAAATATTCATGATTTTTCTAAGATAGCACAGATTAAAAGCTATAAAGCAGAGAGTGGTCATGTTGGTGAAAAGAACAAAAGAACGGGTAAAGATGGTACTGATTTAGAGATACATGTTCCTTTAGTTACAAAGATTTTCAATGGTGATGATACAGAGATTTTTACTATCTCTAAACATGGGTATAGATTGAAAATTTTAGATGGTGGTTTAGGTGGCTTAGGAAATTTTGCACTAAGAGGTGAGGGATGGGATGGTAAGTTATCAAGAACTAAAGGTGGTGAATTACAAAGTAAAAGCTTAAACTTAGAGCTTAATCTTAAGGGGGACGTTATCTTTTTGGGCTTTCCTAATGCAGGTAAATCTAGTATTGTTAATTCTTTAAGTAATGCTAAATACAAGGTAGCACCGTATGAGTTTACTACACTCCAACCCCAATTAGCTGTAATGGATAGGTATATCCTTATGGATCTTCCAGGTTTAATTGAGGGCGCTTACAAGGGTAAGGGTCTTGGAATTGATTTTTTGAAACATACAAAATATGCAAAACTTCTGGTTCACTGTATTAGTTTAGAGAATGAGGATTTAAAAAAGGTTTACAACGATATGCGAAAAGAGTTTGTTAATATTTCAGAAGATTTACATTCATTAAAAGAGCTCGTTGTATTTACAAAAGCAGATATATATTCTAATGAACAGTTAGTTGATGTTGAAAAAACACTTAAGAAAGATTTTAAAGACTTTTTAATTATGTCAGTATTTCGCAAGGAAGATATTGAGAAATTGAAGAAAGAATTAAAAAAGAGATTGAGTTCTATTTCTAATTCCATTATCTAAAGCCAATTTAGCATTCCACTGTAGATCTGGTTTATCACCCATACTATCTACTAACCACTCAAGATACTCCCTGTCCGTTCTTTCTATCTCTTCAAATGTTTTACCCATATATTTACCAAAGGACATCTCTCTCATTACTTGTGGTTGTTTAGTAATTAGCATCATATTATCAATATTTAGTTTTGTATTAGCTTCAAGATATTTGTACAAGTCTTTAAGAAAATATACATCACTTAATGCATCATGTGCTTTAATATGATCTTTATCTTCCTTTTTGTATAGCCCTAGATAGTATCTAAGGTACTGTAGTTTGTAACTTTCTAAATCGTATCCATCATCTGTAGTTAGTGCATTTCTAGCTATCTTTAATGTACATATTTTTCTTTCAATATTAATACCTTTTTTTTCTAACACTTCAGAATCAAATTCAATATTATGAGCAACCCATATATACTCTTTAGCTAAATACTCCAGATACTCTTTTAATGAATTTCCTTTATATTCGGGATCTATACCCTCTTTTGGTAATTTTGAATCTTGGAAAGTATCTAAATCTACAACATCTTCAGGAGTAATATTATGTATTGCCATGGCTCCAAAAGAAATCTCTTGTACAGGTTTAAAATACATATTCATGTATATGTTAGGATCATCTGTTATGAATGCTAATTGAAGAAGGTCTTTACATTGTGTATCTGTTGTTTCTGTATCTATATACAGTAATTTATTTTTATTCATAAGTCATAGATTTTAACACAGTATATTTTTACTAACAAATATTTGTAATTTAATATATATATTGATATATTTTGAAATAACTTTTTAGAAAATTGATATGCAAGATGAAAATATTACAAAAATAGTACCAGTTGTTGTTACTGTGATAATCGTGTCCGTTCTGTCTATTGGTATCTTTGTATTCTTAAACAAAGAGGGAGGTTCCCTACCAACAGATGTAAATGGAACAAATATTGATTTAAATTTAGAAGATAGTAATACCAATATGAGTAATGTAGAAGATTTTGAAGAGTTAACTATCACAACTTTACAAGAAGGTAGTGGAGAAGAAGCAATTATAGGAAATACTGTTTCGGTTCATTATGCAGGCACTCTAAGTGATGGAACAGAGTTTGATAGCTCATATAACAGGGGAACACCATTTGAGTTTACACTGGGTGATGGTATGGTTATAACGGGTTGGGAAGAGGGAGTAAAGGGAATGAAGGTAGGTGAAATTAGAGAATTAAAGATTCCATCATCAATGGGATACGGTGATACGGGTTCTGGCCCTATTCCTGGTAAAGCAGGTTTAATATTTAAGGTTGAGTTACTTGAGATTAAGTAACTAGAACTTACCCAATACCATTAGTATACCGATTAGAAGTAGTAATACACCTGCAACAAGGTGCATATATCTGATATTTTTGTCTTTCCAATCTTTAACATCTTCTGCTTTTTTAGTGCCAATATATACAAGTATTACAGTTGCAAGCATAGGTAAGATAAAGATCACATTGTAAAGGATTAGAGAGGGAAGAGCTTTTATAAATCCATCATTTGCAAGTAGACCTCCTAAGATTACATATGGGCCAATAGTACATGGAAGTAAGAATAGTGTTACAAAGAGACCTACTACAAAAGCTGCAATAGGTGATGTAACTTTTGAGATTAGTTTATTTGCTTTGGGTCTTAGAAATAGGGGCATCTCTGTTCCAATTCTTCCAGGTTTATATGAGAAGAAATCTTTTAATCCAAGCACTCCTAATATTATTGCTGCAATACCAAGTATGAAATTCATTCCTAGTTTACCATACATAAACTCTCTTATTGAGGTAATCGAATTTACTACTTCAAAAGCTTTAATAATTAGAAAACCGTAAAGTATATACATTACTAGTACTGCAAGAATAAAAGAGAGACCTGCAAGTAAAACTTTTTTTCTACTACCAGGATTGTATGTAATTATTGATATTAAAACTAAAGCTAATACTGACAATGCACAAGGATTAACGGAATCTGCGAGACCCAAGCTAATTACTCGCCCTAACGTTACTGTTTCTTCATCTTCGATATTTTCATCTTGACTATCTTCCACAATATTAACAGCTATATCTTCCCCATTCCATAGAAGTAGCCATCCATTTAATTTGATGGCATGTTCGTATGTTAAATTACCTCCAGGATATTCAACTAAAGTTTCATTTACTTTTTCACCTTTTAAATCTTGAATTGCTTCAGATACATTATCTGCATATATGAAATTCTTAATTATACTGTTCTGTTCATCAGTGAGTTTAGTTAAAGACTTTCTAATTGCTACTCGATCTTTTGAGTATATATGGGGATATCTCTCTAAATCAGTTAATCTCAAATCATTAAAAGATTTTACTGTTCCATCTGAAAGATATATTGTATTTGATTGTGCTTGGGAAATCATACTATCAATATTATTTATTATTGGAGTATCACCTGCTTCGTGACTATCTTTATTAAACATCACTTGTGGTATTCCTAAGCTTAAACCGTATATATCTGCATATGTGTTAAATACTTGTGAATTTGAAATATTTTTATACATTTCATACTCTATTACAATAAATCCTCCCTCTTGAACTTTATCATGTAGTACTGGTGCTACCTGTGCGCAATGAGGACACCCTATCCCTGTAAATGATATTGCAAATTTTGTATCTTGATTAGCATTAACGTTGGTTTGTGGGATAAAGAACATTATCAAAAAAATTACTGTTAGTATTTTACTTAATATCTTTTTCATTTGTTCTCAAATGTAATATTATATCCCAATGATCAAATTAGAATTTTCTAAAAAACAGGTTTCTATTATTGATTCCGTCATAGATTGGTATATGATGTCTGAACAAAAGTATATCACATTAGGTGGTTATGCTGGAACGGGAAAAACTACTATTCTAGGAGATATATCAAAGAGGTTACATAAAGAAAAAAATGCTATTAAAATTGCTTTCTGTAGCTATACTGGAAAAGCAAGCAGGGTATTGGAAAGAAAACTTAAAGAAAATAACTCGCTTTTTCCATCCGATTACATTGGTACTATACATAGGTTAATTTATAGAGCAATTGTTGATGAAAGAGACAACATTTTGGGATGGGAAAAAATCCCTAATACAGATTTTAAATACTCATTGATAGTAATCGATGAGGCATCTATGGTTACAGAGGATATTTGGAATGATTTACTTAGTTTTAATATCCCTATTCTAGCCGTTGGTGATCATGGGCAGCTTCCACCGATTAATAGTTCATTTAATTTAATGGCTAAGCCAGACTTTAGGCTTGAAGATATTTATAGACAGGAGGGGGACAATCCAATTATTAAGATTTCTGAAATAGCAAGAAAGGAGGGTAATATACCTTTTGATACTTTTGGTAAGAATATTAAAAAGATTCATAAAAACGATGAAGATACACAGGAGATTTTAATTGATATTTTTGAACGTTTTGATTTAAATACAATGGTTTTGTGTGGGTACAATACAACTAGAATTAAATTAAATAAAGGGATAAGAGGGCTGCATTTTGATAAAGATATTCCTCAAAAGGGAGATAGAGTCATATGTCTTAAGAATAATAGGAATGAGAGTATATATAACGGGATGACTGGAAATATTTTGAGTATATCTAAAGAGAAATTACATGGTTTTTCTTACTATGATACTGAGATAGAACTAGATTATGAAGATTTTACATTTTGGGGAAAAATTTCTATAAATCAGTTTAATTCGTCAACTCTAGTTGATTTAAAGATGAGAGATGTAAACTATTTCGATTATGGATATGCTCTTACTGTACACAAAGCACAGGGTAGTCAAGCAAAAAGAGTTGTTGTTTTTGAAGAAAGGTTTTCCAAAATGGATGATGGAACTTTTGCAAGATGGTTGTATACAGCAGTAACCCGTGCAGAAAAAGAACTTCTCATCGTAGCATAATATAAGGTCTGACCCGGGTCTGACCCTCTCTTCTTATCTATTTTGCTTTTAACTCGAGCATTTTCTCTTTTTAGCTTGTAAAAGTCCGTACATTGTACAATCGTTTTTTCTCACCATGTGTTTGAAAAACATCAGGAAAACAAGATAAAGATCGGGTTGATGGTGACAGAGGTGGGTCTGTCACTAATATGATTCTGGGTATATAATTGAGGTATGATAATAAATAAAGCAAAAGATGAAAAAACTTTGAGAGAGGCATCCTCTATCTCAGTTTCTATCTTAAAACAGCTAGGTGAGGATATTAGAGAGCAAATCACACCTTTGGAGATAGATAGAAGAGCTGCTGTTTTATGTCGTGAGTATAATGTAAAACCTGCTTTTAAACGTGTAAAAGGATATGATTTTAATACGTGTATCTCTGTTAATGATGTTGCAGTCCATGGTATTCCTAAGGATGTACCTTTGAAACAAGGAGATTTAATATCAATAGATTTTGGAATTATCTATAAAGGATTATATACAGATCACTGTTGGACATGGAGTATTGGGAAGCCGAGTAAAGAAAATGAGAAATTAATTAAAGCAGGGAGAGAGGCAGTAGAGAATTGTATTCCTCTTGCTGTTTCAGGTAATTATACTGGTGATTTAGGATATGAAATGGAGAGAGTTGCTAAAAAAAATGGTTTTAATGTATTAAAAATGTTTATAGGGCATGGTATTGGAAAAACATTACATGATTCTCCTGATATTCCTGGTTATGGAAAAAAGGGTTCAGGAACTCTTCTAGTTGATGGTATGGTTATATGCATTGAATGTCAGGTTGTTGATGATACTGGCGAAATTTCTATAGATCCAGATGGATGGTCGGCAAAAACCAAACATGGAGGCAACAGTGTAATGTTTGAATATATGGTTATTGTTGGGAAGGATAAGCCCACTATTTTAACGAATACATTAGATTGGAGTACTACAATCCTTTAATTTTCTCGTTTTGTTTCCAATGAGAGTTGTGATATATGTTTTTATGATAAAATATCAAGGTTAATTTTAAAATCAATATTATGTCAAACATAGATAATATATATGATATTGCAATAGTTGGAAGTGGTCCTGCTGGGCTTTCTGCAAGTATTTATGCAAGTAGATATAAACTTAAAAATATTGTATTTGGAAAGTTGTTGGGAGGACTCATAACTGAGGCGCATAAAGTTTGTAATTATCCTGGTTTTATAGATATTTCTGGAATTGATTTAGGAATGAATTTCTATGAACAGGCAAAACATTGTGGTGGTGAGTATAGAACTGAATATATTACTGATATCAAAAAAGAAAATAATTTATTTTCCTTAACTAGTGATACTGGTAATATGTACCAATCTAAAAGCGTAATATTAGCATTAGGTACAAACAGAAACAAATTAAATCTTAAAAATGAGGACTACTACTTAGGCAAGGGGTTATCTTACTGTGCTACATGTGATGCAATGTTTTATAAAGAAAAAACAGTTGCTGTAATTGGTGGAAGTAATGCTGCTACTATGGCTGCCTCAATGCTTTCAGATATTGCAAAGAAAGTATATATAATATATAGAGGAACAGAGTTAAGAGGTGATCAACTTTGGATTGATGAGGTAAAAAACAAGGGAAACATCGAAATTATATATACAACAATTTTAATAGGGTTAGAGGGAGAGAACAGGATAGAGAAAGTAAAACTTTCTAGAGCATATAACGGTTTAGAATATTTAGATGTTGATGGGGTATTTGTAGAAATTGGTTCTGAACCCAATGTTGATTTGGCAAATAAGCTGGGCTTAGATTTAAATGAGAAAGGATATATTAAAGTGTCAAAAGACCAATCAACAAGTATTGAAGGTGTATGGGCTGCTGGAGACTGTACAGATGCATCAAATATGTTTGATCAAGTTGTAACAGCTACTAGCGAAGGAGCAATAGCTGCTAATAGCTTATATTCATATTTAAAAAGTGGTCAAAAAGCCCCTGATACATACTAGCTTGCCCTACTATTTACAAAATCAACCCATTCTTGAAGATAGTTAGAACTTGACCATATTTTAGGATCTCCTACATTATATTCAACTTTTCCTCCGTTCTTTTCAACAATATCTGCTTCGGGAACCTTATTTTTTTCATCTCTATCCCCTCCTTTTGTAAAAACATTTGGTTTAATGATTCCCAAAGGTTCACAACTATCATATCTTGTTGGGTGATCATAAATTACTGTGTAATCAACACCATCTATATTATCAATGATATATGCTCTATCTTTTGCGGACATAAAAGGTTTCCCTTTTTTTGTTATACATTGCATATCTCCATTTAGAATAACAATTAATATATCTCCAAATTTCTTTGATTGAGTAATAATTGATATATGACCAGGATGTATTGGATCAAAAAATCCTGATGTACAGACAATTTTCTTGTTTTTTAATTCTTTACTTTTTATTCTAGGGAACTGCTCAAGTGAAATAATCATAAATATACTGTTAAAACTTATTTAATATTTAATCAATATTCATAGTATATTACAATATATAATTTATAGGTATGTAAGAGTAATAGTACAACCTGTAGTAGTAAATATTTAACAAAGATACAGTATATTGTAGCCAATAACAGGGAATTAAGATACTACAGGACTTTGACGGACACAAGGGGTTGAGGTAATCTGGACTACTTAATACAACCTGTTGTGTAATGAAATGTCCATACTGTGGAAGTGCTACATCAAAAGTAGTAGATAAAAGGGATAATACAGATGACTTCTCTACTAGAAGGAGAAGACAGTGTTTGAGATGTGGTAGAAGGTTTACAACTTATGAAAGAATTGAAAAAGTTGAGGTTGTTGTTATTAAAAAAGATGGTTCTTTTGAACAATTTGATTGTGACAAATTAAGAAAAGGTATTAAGAAAGCTTTAAACACTAATAAAATTTCAGAACAAGAATTAGATGAATTCTGTGATACTGTAACTAGAAAAGCAATGACTAATACCAACCCTATTACTACTACTGAGATTGGTAATATGGTTTTAGAGTGGTTAAAAACTTTAGATCCTTTAGCATATATGAGATTTGCTTCTGTATATAAAGATTTTGAAACTGTTAATGATTTAAAAAAAGAACTTGAAAATCTAATTTAATATTTACTGTAATGCCCCAAGTAAAGAAAATTAATAAAATTTCTTTTAAGGTTAGAAAAAGAGATGGAAGATTGGTTGAATTTGATCAAGAAAGAATTACTACTTCTATTTTTAAAGCGGCCGAGAGTGTAGGTGGTAATGATAGAGAAAGAGCTAAAAAAGTTTCAGATGAAGTTGTGAAGAGATTAGTAAATAAATATCCTACTGATGAAGAGATTACTACTGAGGAGATATTCTCTGAGGTAAAAGAGACTTTAAAAGAGATGGGTCATGGTAAGACCGCTATTGCTTTAGAGTTGTTTGTTAATCTAAGGAATAAGGTTAAAAATATTAAATCTTTAATTGATGCGGAGGAGTTAGTACGGGGGTATATTGGTGAAGAGGACTGGAGGGTTAAAGAGAATAGTAATATGGCGTATTCATGGCAGGGCTTGAATAATCATATATCTTCTTCTGTTCAAGCAAATTACTGGTTGTATTCTACATATCCTAAAAAAATATCTAATGCACATATAAATGCGGATCTTCATATTCACGATTTAGGCATGTTAGCTACATACTGTTGTGGTTGGGATTTAAAGGATTTACTCTTAAAGGGTTTTACTGGAGTTCCTGGTAAAATATCTTCTGCTCCTGCTAAACATTTTGGTGCTGCATTAGGTCAGTGTGTAAACTATCTATATACTCTGCAACATGAGGCAGCTGGTGCTCAGGCGTTTTCTAGTTTTGATACATTGCTTGCCCCATTTATTGCCTATGATAAGCTTACATATTCTGAAGTAAAACAAAAGATGCAGGAATTTCTTTTTAATATGAATGTTCCTACAAGAGTCGGATGTCAAACCCCATTCACAAACATTACAATGGATTTGGTACCTAACGGTATGTTAGCAAAAGAAAATGTCATTATTGGTGGTAAACCGCAGAAAGAAAAATACTCTGATTTTCAAAAAGAGATGGATATGATTAATCAAGCTTTCTGTGAAGTTATGATGGAGGGTGATGCTCAAGGTCGTCTTTTTTCCTACCCTATTCCCACCTACAATCTTACGAAAGATTTTGATTGGGATAATCCTAAACATATTCCTTTGTGGGAAATGACCGCTAAATATGGTATCCCATATTTTTCTAACTTCATTAATTCTGATATGAGTCCTGATGATGCAAGATCTATGTGTCCTTTGGCTGGTGATGAAAAAGTTTTGATTAAATCATCACGAGGCAGGGGCTTAGAGTTCTCTGATATTAGAAATGTTTATGAAGGTCATTCTAAGCAGATAGAGTATGAAATATTTAGTAATGGAAGATTTGTAAAGGGTAAGTTTAACAAGTTTGAGAATCAAGAAATGATCAGAGTTACTCTTTCGAATAATCATAGTATTAGAATGTCTAGAAAACATCTTAATTTTGTTTTAGAGAACAGTAATTCAAAAATTAAAGAACTGATTGGCTCACAACTTACTGCAGATATGTATCTTCCCTACTCCTTAAATGTTTATGAAGGTAAGGGTGGTAACAAGGATTTAGGATATTTTGTAGGAGCTTTTGCGGGTGATGGGAGCTTTGATGAAGAAACTTCTGTTGTATTTTCTCTTTCTTTAGATCAGAAAAAAGATGTTGTTAAAAAACTAATTCACATATCTGAAACATATTTTGGAGCTAATTTTTCAATTAAGGAATACGAAGACACTAAACTACTTACTTTAAAAATACATTCTAAAGCCGCTGTAGGTCTATGTAAAGACTATGTAACTGGAAAAGAGAGAGAAAAAGCATATACAGCAAGGTTGTATGAAACATCTAAAGAGTTTAGATTAGGAGTTTTTGATGGTCACTACGCTACAGATGGTGGAAATAGGAATAGAATATATACTTCATCTAGAAAAATGGTTAAATCTCTTAATATGTTAGCCGCGACTCTTGGTACGACCACATCCATTTATGAGGATAACAGAGAAAATCGTTTAGGGAAAGATACTAACTATGCAGTATTGATATACAAGCTTGGTAGAAAACAGTATGGAGATTTTTGGTTTAAAAAAGACAATATGTTGTGGGTAAAGATAAAGGATATTAAGAAAATACCAAATAGTTCAGCATACTGTTTTGAAGTAAGCAATGATAAACCAATATTTACAGTTGGTAGTACTGGTATTCTAACTCATAACTGTCGTCTTAGATTAGATAATAGAGAGTTAAGAAAGAGAGGTGGAGGTCTTTTTGGTGCTAATCCCTTAACAGGTAGTATTGGTGTTGTAACTATTAATATGCCTAGAATTGGATATTTGGCTAAGGATAAACGGGATTTTTACAAGAGATTAGATAAATTGATGGACATTGCAAAAGAAAGTTTAATTATCAAAAGATCTTTAATTGAAAAATATATGGATAGAGGATTATACCCCTACTCTAAATTCTATCTTAAAGATGTTAAAGAAAGATTTGGAGAATATTTTAAGAATCACTTTAATACAATTGGTATTCTGGGTTTAAATGAAGCAATGGTTAATTTCTTTGGTGTAGGTAACGATCTAACATCTAAAAAGGGAAGAAAGTTTGGATTAGAGGTAATGGAATATATGAGAGAGAGATTAATGACCTACCAGATTGATACTAATCAGCTTTTTAATTTAGAGGCAACTCCGGGAGAAAGTACAACTTACAGATTTGCCAAAGCAGATAAAAAGAAGTATGGAGATAAAATAATTGCTGCTTCAGATTTAGGTAAACAGAAAAACTCTTCTCCTTACTACACTAACTCTTCACAGCTTCCTGTTGGATTTACAGATGATATATTCGAGGCACTGGACTGTCAAGATGAATTTCAGTGTTTGTATACAGGTGGTACAGTTCTTCATGTATTTTTAGGTGAGAGAATGCCTTCTTCTGAAAGTGTTAGCTCTTTTGTTAAGAAAATAGCTGAAAATTACAAACTACCCTACTTTTCTATAACACCAACATTTAGTATTTGTCCTATCCATGGATATATCTCTGGTGAGCATAAATTCTGCCCTAAATGTGATGCTCAGTCAGGGTATATTGATGGTATGCCATATAAAGAAATTATTTAATATTTTACTGTCTATATTATGACAAGAAAAGAAAAACCAGTTACAAGACAAAGATGTGAGATATATTCAAGAGTTGTTGGATATATTAGACCTATTACACAGTGGAACCCGGGAAAACAGTCTGAGTTTAATGATAGGGTAACATTTCGTGCTTAAATGTTAATCACTGGATTTCAAAAATCTACTCTTTTAGATTATCCTGGTAAAGTAGCTGGCTTAATATTTACATATGGATGTAATTTAAGATGTGAATACTGTCATAATCCTGAATTAGTTACTCAACCGTATATCCCCTCTTCGGTTATATCTGAGGATTACATATTTAAATTCCTTAAATCTAGAAAGGGGTTACTAGATGCTGTAGTTATTACTGGTGGTGAACCAACTATTCAATCTGATTTAATTCCTTTTATACAAAAGGTTAAGAAATTAGGATACCTAGTTAAACTAGATACTAATGGTACTGATTCTAAAATTGTAAAAAAGATATTAAATTTAAACATAGTTGATTATTGGGCTATGGATGTTAAATATGAAAAAGAGCTGTATAAACAGAATTTAACAAATATGATTGAGTATGATGAGATTGAAAGAAGTATTAGATTAATAATGGAAAAAGCCAAAGATTATGAATTTAGAACAACCTATGTTAAAGGAATACATACATTAGAATCTGCTAAGGGGATAGGAGAGTTGATAAAAGGTGCTAAAAGATATTACATTCAAAATTTTAGACCAGGTAAAACAATTAACCCTTCTTTAAACAACAGGAATTCATTTACAGAAAAAGAGTTATCGAAAATTAAAAGTACTATGTTAAAGTATGTTAAAAATGTAGATATTAGGTAATATTAAATATTTGGATTGTTTAACACTCTAATTACTTTTCCATTTATTATTGAATTACTATTTGAATCTAAATATATTGGTTTATGTATACCATTAGAAGATTGAGGGTACAGTATTACAAGATCATTTTCTCTTTTAATATTCTTAACAGTAGCACATCCATCAACTATTGCTACAACGACATCCCCATCTTCAAATTCACAATTCTTTTGTACAACTAGATAATGACCCTCTTCCAACTTACCACCATCTATGCTCCTTAAATTCATAGAATCCCCTTTAACTATTAATCCAAACAGATCTCTTTTATTTCCAACTAATGCTTTATCAACTTGTAAGATACCCATATTTTGTTCTTCAGCAAGTACCAAAGGTGTTCCTGCATTAGCATAGCCCAAAATAGGTATACCAACTAGATACTCATATATTTCATCTTTCTCATCTTCGTTAACAACCTGTATACCCCTTGGCTCACTGGTCCTAATAATATATCCCTTGTTTTCTAAGGCCTCTAGATGGCTTACAACCCCTCTTTTTGTACTAATATCTAGTAATGTCTGTAACTCAGTTAATGATGGAGCATACCCGTTATCAAAAAAGAAATTTCTGATAGCACTTAACACTTCTTCTTGTCTAATTGTTAATTTCTCATCCATATTTAAGTATACTAAACTTAATATTCAAGTATACCATTGCGGGTATACCTTTCAACTACTTATAGTATACCTGTTGTTATTCTGTTTCTTCTGTGTATATACTTTATGTATATAAATTTAAGTATTTTATCAATGGCAGAGGAGAAAAAAGCAAGTAAAATATATACTTTAGAAGAGATAAAGTATAATCCAGATAATCTTACAATGGGTGTAGTTGCATGTATTCCTTTTGTAGGATTAATTCTTATGTTTGTAGAAAAGAAAGATCTTTTTGTTAGATATCATGGTACTCAATTTGCATTTTTTAATGTAATATACTTCCTTTGGGTTATACCTATTTTGGGTCCGTTATTTGCAGGTATTTTAGGTCTTCTATCAATGGTTCTCTTTGTACTAGGTCTTCTGAAGACTTCTAAAGGAGAAAGGTTTGATATTCCATATCTGTCAGATTTAGCACTTAAAGTAATGGGTATGATTGGTTAGTTAATTATTTAAATAATGAGAAAGGGGAGTAAGATTCTCCCCTTTTTTATTACAATCATATTTTAAATATCAATCTACTTTAAACTTGGTTGCCAATTACCTTCACCACTTTCTACTCTTAGGAAGTATGATTTAAGTAGATCTATTGTATAGTCAAACCCATATTCCATTTCTACACCTCCCTGTGTATCTAGTTGTAATCCTTCATACCTTTGTGTATCTGATTCCCATTTACTAAGATTGTTAGCTGTAAAATCTATTGGTTCGTATGAGTTAATATCTTGTAACATACTTTTAGCAGTATATGATTTAACATTAGTACCGTATATCCCTATTAGATTCCATCCAGGGAATATACTTATTGGTGCAGAGTCTTCTTCACTTTCATATTTTACTGGTTTTCCAGGTATTGTAATTTCTACATCTTTCTTTGCTTTAATTACATAACCCTGTCCTGGTACTAATTGGAAGTTATTATTATCATATACATCTACATTTTGACCTACTACTTTCCATGATCCATCATATTTAGATATGGAGTATATTACATCACCGTATACCTCATTTAAGACTTTAAGTAACTCGGCTGCGGTTCTAGATTTCTCATCGAATACTACAAATGGCATTGATATAAAATTAAAACCTTTCTTTAAAGGATATTTATAATTATGTGTAATATTGATTATATTAATTTCAGAACCAAAATCAGATATTTTTTTATCAATATCTTTGTCATATATTCCATTACTATTAGTATCAACATATAACAGAATTGAATTATTAGCAATAGTTGAAGTATATTTACTGATATCAAAAGAATAGAATTCACCGTTGCTTTCAATAATATAAGTTCCTTCAGGTATATTGAAAATTAAACCGGTATTTTGATCGATTATATATTTTTCGGAAAGGTCCTTTGCAAAAGATTTCGAAACAAATATCTTTTGTTTATTTAAACTAATATCATCATCATTTGCTTTCGACCATTGATTACAATGATCACCTTTATCAATAATCCGGTTGAAACCAACTCCATAAATACAAAGACAATAATCAGTACCAGAATTACATATGTCATTCTGATATATAGTAGGTAAATTAGTTAATGCTTTGGTATTCTCAGTGCTTACTTGAGTAATTCTACTTCCATTGTAAGGACACATTAGCATTGAATTTTCTTCTTTATTATAGCAATAATAATAACCTGGGCACTCTGCATTTAATTCGCAAGCGAGATTGTGATTAGATTCTTTCCATCTCTTTTTATAACACTCAAAGTTTTTATCTCCCTCTGATTTATATAAATTTGTAAACCATCCGTTTTCATAACACTCTACTAAATCATCTGGGGTAGCAAAATATTGTTTGGAAGATGGTTTAATACAATGGCCATCATAATATACTAATTCGTTATATATTCCATAAAATGTATAACTTAGTTCTGCGCAGTTAGTTTCAGAGGTTTTTGAATCAGGAATTATGCACTCTGTATTGTTAAGAAGTGTGTAATCTATTCCTGTTATTTTAGATAAATTCTCACAATCTTTTTGGGTTTTCGAATCAAAAAAAGTTTCATTAATATTACATGGCTTACCACAATCAATGTTATCTGTATTACATTTACAACCATCTGGGTCAACACATTTACCTTGAATGATAGTAGATAAATGTCCATCTCCTGTTTCACTACATTCTACAGGTACATCTTTTGGAATTTCAACAAGTTTAATAGTTGGATTATAATTACATGTAGAAACTTTGTCATTTAGTACACAATCCCAAGTGATATTTCCCTTTCCATCATTCTTGTAATTTGCCACTGTACCTTCCTCACAACCAGAATAAACTCCATTTTTTGGATCGTCACATTTTGGAGAAGCATCTTCTTTAATAGAACAGTCAGGATTATAAACTTCGGTATTTGCATTAAAAAATTTTGGACGAATATATTTATAATCGGAATCTCTTGTAGTAGAATCTTCAATAAAAGAACACTTTTTACAAGATCCGTTAAATTCAACTACTTCACCAAATCCGACTCCGGTTTCGCATGTAAGCCCTTCTTGAATGATATATTGGTCGCCAGCATTACAATTTCTTTTAATTAAGGTTTCTGGAGGACAATCATGAGCTTCCCAATGACCACCTCCACCATCCTTTACCATTATTCTACAAGGTCCACAATAGTCTACAAATACAACATCATCATAATTTGGTTCTTCAGTAGTTGTTGTATTTGTAGTCACTTTTACACATCTTCCCTTTATTAGTTTTTCACCACTCTTACATTCAATCGGTTGGTCATCTGTTTTTTCATTGAGTACTGGATTACTTGGTTTTGGATTGGGAGTTGGTGTATATGTATCTTTAACACATATACCATTATCTAGATGATAATCAGCAGGACAAGACTCTCCATCAAAGTCAGCTGGTTGTTCTGTTTCTCTTGCAAGAATCTTATTTATTAAGAAATTACCATAAGAGTCAACAGTACTATCTTCATTCTCTACAATTGGAATATTGATAACAAATGGCTCAGTAGGAGATATTATACTTGCATTCCTCTCTCTCTCCCACTGACCCTTAGATCCAAGATTTAAAGAAAGAGTAACATATATACCCTCTTCACCACCCTTATACGTTTCTTTAAAATCATTCCCATCCTTATCTACAGCACTACCCACATCAACATACCAATTACCAGTTTCATTTAAAGGAGAAGAAAATATATTACTCTCTTCACCAGTTACATTATCTAAATATTGAAAATATACTATACCATCACTTACAACAGGTAACTCCTCTGCAGGAACATCACCTATACCCTGTGCATCTCTTACTGAACCATAGGCAGGGTATGGAGTAATTATTGATTCTGGTGTTGTATATGTTTTAGCTATATTACTATCATATATATCCTTAACCTTCCTATACAGTATCCAGTCTCCTACCATAAAGGAGTACTCTGTCTCTGGTTCTAATCCCTTAATCTCTACATGATGAGTATAGTATTTATCTCTTTGAGATACATTTACCTCTGTAATGATATCATTCATTGTTATGGTTAGACCCTCTTGATTTTGGATATTCTTATTTACATTCTCTAACTCTGCTTTAGTTATATCTCTTGTATCAAAGAATCTATCTTTTGAAAAAGGTAATATCAAAAATGGAAGTTTACTTTTACTATCTACAACTATTGCTGTTGCATCTGTTTTAAACTTCGTATTCCAACTTACAGTAATAGAGTTAGATGTAACATTAGTAAATCTAACATTATTAGGTGTTATTCTAAAAAATTCGAATATGAATAGACCTATTAAAGTAACAATTAAAGAAATGATTGAATATTTCAATATTTTCTTAAATCTATATACCCTTGCTATACTATCATCCATTATTAAAATAAAAAGAAGTTAATATAATAATAAGTTACACAATTTCAAATACTATTTCAATAGTACAATCAATTATTGACTTGTTATCATAAATAATACACAATTTAAGAGATCAAATTAC
>CAZIYI010000007.1:0-23857 GCA_964543485.1 uncultured Candidatus Saccharibacteria bacterium | reverse complement strand
AACGACCTTCAGGTTATGAGCCTGACGAGCTGCCACTGCTCTACCCCGCGATATTGCAGATGAATTATACTTGAAATATAGATTGATTTCAAACTCCGTTAATAAAGAATGTAACCCATTTATCTACATTACTACCCTCTCCGTAAACATCTTCTGCCTTAGTTTGAATGATCTCGTCTACTTCTTTTTTAGCAAGTACTAATGAGTTCTCGGGAATAACGAAAACTACCTCTCCCTCTCCACCAAAATTCAATCTGTCCCTTGCTTCCTTCTCTAAATATCTGTCTGTAGACATATCCTTAATACTGATTGATAAATGTAGATTGGTTAATCTCAAATCTTGAACTTCTTGTTCTGCTTTTTTTAAGATCTCTAATTTTTGAATTGTAATTTTGGCAGAATTGAATACTGAGTAAAGGATAATTACAGAAACTCCTAAAGCAACAAACTTAAAAATCCAGTGACTAGATATTTTAGATAATTCTAATCCACCATTAGTTTTAACATTTCGTTCTCTATTCTTAATGTTAATTCTTTTCTCCATACAAAAATATTACCAGAATAACGAAAATTGTTCAAAGCGAATCTATAGTTTTTATTATTGATATTCTATTCAGGGGCTGTTATAATCTCATAGTTTATATACTAGGTCATTTTAAATTAGATTCTTTTAATAAATTGGAAAGAATATCAAACCCTCAATTTGCTAAATATCAGGAAAGTTTTGCCCAGGAGTTGCGCAGTAAAGGTAGGTCTGACGCGACTGTAATTGCTTATGCTAAAGACATTGAACAATTGCTAAATTTCTTTTCGACAAGAGGTGTAACAAAAATGAGTGAAACCTCAATAGTAGACCTAGAAGCATATAAAAAACACCTACAGGATAACAACTACACCCCCAAGAGTATTTCAAGAAAAATAAATAGTACTAGGACGTTTTACAGACACCTATTAGAAATTTCTGTTATTACAGACAACCCTGCAGAGAAATTAGCACATCCTAAATTTGAAACCAAGCCCCCTAGAGTGCTTTCTGAAATGGAGTATAGAGCACTTAGAGATGTAAGTAGAGTGGATATTCGCCTCTACTCTATTGTAGAAGTATTGCTTCAAACCGGAATACGAATTGGAGAATTAGCAACCCTATCAACTGATGATGTGAGAAGATCAAAAGAGGGAGTTGATTTCTTGTATATAAAGCCCTCCGGTAGCCATCTTGCAAGAAAGGTCCCTATAAACAAATCTGCCAAAAAAGCTATTGATGAATATATAAATATTAGACCTGAGACAGAAGACGAAACATTGTATGTAACAAAAAATGGGAGACCTCTTTTAGTAAGGAATATAAGAACAACAATAGACAAAGCATTTGAAAAAGCAGGTATAAAGAATGCAAAGGTAAACGATTTAAGAAACACCTTTATTGCACATCATTTAGCAAATGGCGTAAGCTTAGTTACAGTATCAAAACTTGTAGGACACAAAAGATTATCTACAACAGAAAAGTATCTTGGTTTAATTGATAATAACAAACCAGAAGCAGAAAAAACCCTTAAGGACCTCTAATATCTCCACAAAAAGCACTATAAGATAGCTGCATGGGAGTAGATGGAATCGAACCATCGACCACGGCTTTATAAGAACCGCGCTCTAACCGACTGAGCTATACTCCCCAAACAAGATGATTTTATCAAAAAGTATTAAATTATGCACTATATATCTCAAAAATCTATTGGAGGGAAATTAGGGGACTCTGTCTTCACTTCTTCCTTGCTATCTAAATCCGATCTTCTGTTTATATCCAAATTTACAATATTAACATCTCTTCCATATCTTAATCTTGATGTATTTTTAATTATCGATGCAACTTCAGGGTTAACCTTCATATCAAACCCTGATTCAGGATAGTTGGGACCATATCTTGCATCTAAAGAGAAGGGTCCTGGATAGGAGTTATCACATAACATCTTTACATAGTAATGAGCCAAGCTTTGATTTATAATATCTGTTCCTTTAACAAATGTATCAAACTGTGGTTCAAGAAACTGTGCATCCTCATTACTACATCTTGTAATAAACAGTGTACCTACATTCCCAAAAACTGCACTTTTAATATTTTCAGGCAATTGTCCAATATATTGATGTGCAAGTGTTAGATTTAATCTATACTTCCTTGCTTCAGACAGTATTGAAGCGAATTCATCTGTCGTAAAATTCTGAAACTCATCAGCATAGAAGTAAAAATCTTTTCTTTGACTCTCTGGGATATCTTCCCTACTAAGAGCTGCAGCTAACATTTTTTGAACTAAAATTAGTCCTAGGAAAGACATATTCTCATCTCCTAATACTCCTTTAGAAAGATTGATTATCAATATCTTTCCCTTATCCATTACATCTCTAAAATCAAAAGATGACTGAGATTGACCAATAATGTTTCTAATGGCTAAGTTAGTTGTAAATTTATCAAACTTAGATATAAAATAACCCAAACTTTCGGATTTGGTTTTTTGATCTGTTTTAGCAACCTGATCTATCCAATATCTTTTAACCAATTCATCTTTAACGATGGGTAACCACTTCTCTTGCACCCATCTCTCGTCTTGTAGCATACGTACAACTTCGATTAGTGTAGAACCCTCTGCACTCATAGCTGTTAACATAGAGTTCCTTACTGCCTGTTGAAACGCAGGTCCTGCATAACCCTGATTATGAGGATCGAATAATCTCAAAAGTAAGGCAATAAAGCTATTTACAATCTGATGCTTATGTTGTTCGTTGTAGTACTCCATAATATTGAGTCCAAAAGGTCTCTCAAAATCCCCAGCATTGAAATATATAACATCATCTGCCCTCTCTGGAGGGATTCTTTCTAAAATCATTTCTGCAGTATCCCCGTGAGGATCTATAAAACATACTCCATCACCATTGTATATATCCTGTATTAACATCCTAACCATAAGCCAGGATTTACCTGAACCAGTTTGACCAAGAATATACGAATGCCTTCTTCTATCCTCTCTTTGAAAACATATTGCTTTAACCCTACCTCTAAAGATATTATTACCAACCCATATGGTATCTTTACTGTTGATATCAGAGCTAATTTCATTACTTGCAGGAATTTCTCTTGCTAACAACCAATTAATATTTGGTGTAGTAATATCTTTATTGGGAAAATGATATATACCAGCAATCTCTTCTACATTTAGAATACTTTTAGATTCTAAAAGCGGTCTTCTATATACAACATCATACATAAACTCTCTCTCTTTTTTCTTTCCCTTAATCTCTAACTTCTTAAATTTGTTAATACCAGGATTGCTATACTGATCAAACCCAGCCACAATATTATCTAAATGCATCTTAGCAAGTTGCTCGTCTGATGCTGTGGTAACTATCCTTATATCAACTGCAAATCCATTTTTAGAAACCTTTTTATTTATTGCCTGAATTTTCTCTTCACTTACATTCATCTTCTTTTTTTCTGGATCAGAATTGTTGTTCTGAACCTTCTTCACAAACCCAGCTCCATTTTTTTGCCATATGCTAGAAGCAGGAGAAATTACAATTTGTACAATAGCACCTTCTCCGTTAGACATTTTGCTTAATGTGCTAAGGATATTCGCTAGGGGATCTCCAGTAAAATCAGTAGCTACTTTAATTGGACAATAACTTTCGTCATCAAGCCCTAATCTCGTAAAGGCAACTTTAGAATTATTTGTGAAGATATTATACTCATTTACCTTCCTTACCTCTGCATCCTGGTAAGAGCCCAGTATCTGTTTTTCTAAATGTTCACCAAATTTCTTTGGACAATATACATAAAAACTTATTACTCCCGGGGTTGCAACAATTTCAAAACTAACACTGTTACTAACAGTAAACTTCTCTGCAAGACCCTTCCCTTTACCACCAATGCCAATCAAATTTGAGAACATTTTCTCCGCTACCCCTATTTCAGTTTCATTTCCTCTTGGTACTCTTATTTCAAAAAGATTCCACTCCTTTGCTTTCTCATTTCTATCTTTTCTTATTAATGTATCTTTTATTTTCAAAAATAGAAAAATACAGATAGAGATTACTACTATAGTAAAAACAATCCAACCCCAAGGGATATTAATTTCACTGTCTATATTCTCATTGTATGAATCTTTAGAGTATTCAACAGTATTACCCACCACAATCTCTTCAGATGGCATGGGACCTACTTGAGTTAATATGTACTCTTTCATAGCAAAATGGACAGATTAAACTGTATATACAAAGGATATCATATATGAGGTTTGTAATCGAGGGGATACTTAAAGTACTCTTATTTCTTCTCCAAGTATTTTGTTTTCTATTGTTCCAGCCCACGCATCACCAGAATGAGGATCGTTGCCAACTTCTTTACTTACTTTTATTCCGCCCCTATTCTCTTCTACTCGGGTATTATTACTTTCTGTTACAGGGGAGTTTGTAGGAATTGGATTATTATTTGTTTCTAAGACAGTATCCTGTTGAACAGGAATTGGAGCTGTTTCAACAACAGGTACTCCTGTTTCAACTCGTGGTGTTAAATTTTCTTTATTAATTTCTATTGACATATCCTATAACATTATATCATGTATTTTCTTTTTTCTACAAGTAACTCCCTATTTAAATCTCTTTCTTTTTCCTCTAATTTCTTCTCATATCTCTTTTTCCCTCTTGCTAAGCCAATTTCTATCTTAAAGATACCTCCCTTTGAATACACGCTTATAGGGATTAGTGTTAGATTCCCCTGTTTCATTTTACTTTGTAAGTATATCAGCTCCTTTTTATTTATCAACAATTTCCTTGATCTAGATGAATCATAATTAGAAGAACCATCGTATTTGTATTTTGGTATATCAGTATTAACAAGGTATAGTTCACCATTCAATATCTTTATATACGAATCTCCTAAATTACACCTACCCATTCGTAACGATTTTACTTCTGCTCCTTTAAGAAGTATACCTACTTCTAATCTCTCTGATATTTCATAATTGTGGAGCCCCTTCCTGTTTAGTATTTGCATTTTTGATTATATCACTACAACCGTACTTTCCATATCGTTGTACCATCTAAAATGTACATATACTCCTCTTTGAAATCTACTACAATATCTTTAACATCTTTCCATCCACCACTCTCTTCAAAAACATATTGGTTAAGTAAAAGAATTTCATTGGGATGTCTTTTTTCTCCAGATTCTAATGGTTTTTCAAATTTTAAAACCCTTTTATCCCCCCCATCAAAGATATACAAACCATAGTTCATATCCTCTATTGTAAACCCATATTTCGCGTTTTTAATTGGATAATCCATACCCAGTATCCCAAGTTGGGAATCTACCATACCCTTTAAACTACTTACATATCTATGTATGCCATTTTCTCCCTCTGCAAGAATATATACACTTAAATCAGCAAATACATCATTTGATTTGGCATATTCCTCTTTTGAAAGATATGGAACAGGTAAGCTATACCCCCCATCAAAGTTTGTTGATTTGAGAAGAGTTTTTTGTGATCTATCTAATATATATGCATTCTCATTATCCGTTATTATTGCAAACTCCGATATGTCTTTAGCCCCAATGCTCTGTATACTCAAACCGCTCAATTTAACAAAGGGTTCAAATCCTTTATCCGTATATTCTGCTCTTAAAATCCCATTACTTAAATCTAAAACATATACTCCCGTAGATCTTGTATATACCTTAAATGGTTTTTCTAACATCTTATTGCTATCAGCGATATTTTCAACCTTCTTATCATACAATGAGATTGTATATACTGATTTTGTACCAGAATCAGGGATAACTAAATACTCCTTACCACTACTATCTCTGAATATTGCGATATCCCCAGTGTTGGAATCCTGATTAAAATTAAAAGTATCATAATATTTTTCTATACTTCCATCTGTTAACGAGAGTCGTTTCTTCTTATATAAAGTGTCTTCAATTCCCATTACCTGACCTTTTAGAGTTTCATACTTTTTACTATCTTTTGTACCTAAATTTTCAGGTAACAGAGCTAATTTCTTAGATGCCTGGAATATGAATAGAGCAGAGCCCTCCCTGTCTGTTCCCAACTTAGATTGTGCATCAACCAAAAGTTTCTCAACGGAAGAGAATATCTCATTCGCGTTTCTACTGATTTCCCTTGCCTCTTTTTGGTCTAAAGTGAACTTAATACCACCAACTATTAAACCTATTCCAACAATAACAAAAAAGAATATCTTAAATCTTTGTAATCTAGTTTTCCTTTGTTTATACCCATCTATCTTAAATTCTTTGAACTTCTCCCTATCCTTCTTTCCTAAGTTACTTTGAGATACAGTAGCAGATACTTTTTTAAACCATCTTTTGTTAACAAACTTATTCGATACACTCTCTTTTATCTTTCCAAACCCTTTTATAAATATTGACGTTATACCAGTAAATATCTTTTTTGGTATAGGTTTGATTTTTGTTAAAACGTTTTTCGATATATTTTTAAGAAATGATAATTTTACAAATTTACTGTTAATATACTCTCTTAAATCTCTTTCTTCTTTAGGGGTTTTGAAAATTTTATTAACATTCTCAACTATTGGGATATAATCAGAATCAGAGGGTTCTTTTAGTAATTCTTTCTTCTTGAAAATCGGCCTACCCTCTTGTAACTTCTCTTTATCACCTAGAAGTACTTCCTTATCTTTTGTTAAAACAACTATTCCCATATCTTGTCCAATATCTTTACCAAGCTCCTCTAACACTGATACTAATTCGTCCCTTCCTTTGGTACTAATTATTTTCTGCATATTTCCTTTGATATATCCCAATGATGAACAGAATATTAAATCTCCTTCATCAATTGCAACGGCTGCAGTCTTAGCTTTTTTACTATTTAACATTTCACAGATATCTACTAATCTTCCTCCTTTATATACAAAGATATCACTCTCACCCAATACCCCTATATATACCCCATTTTTACTTGAAACAAATATAGTGAAATTCACATTTACACCATGTTTACCAATCTCCGAATCGTTTACGATTAACTGTTTTACTCTTCTAGTTGCTTCGTTTAATCCCAATTTAAGAGATTCGTTAATGGAGTCTGTTTTAGAGTATTCAAATCCATCTACAATCCCATCCCATGAGAACTTTGCTAATTTATCTCCGGGTATTTCAACTTCAGAAGAGAAAAAAAGTAATCCGTACATATCAACTGTCGAATCGTTAAGACCTCTCGCAAATCTTTTATAGTTAAAAAGACCTATATATGAGGTTTTTGAATCTGAGTTGTTAATATACTTAGATGCAGTAATGGGCATTATTTTCTATCCTAATACAATTATTATTGTTCCAATAATCCCTATGATTAGAGATACAAAGAGATTCGCAAGTACCAATATTTTTATATTGCTATTCCCTTCTGATTCAACGGTATCAACCAATATCTTAGTTCTAAGAAATAGCATAAAGGCGTAAAAGATACATGCCAATAGGACTAGTATCAACGGGATTTTAAAAATTCCGACAATGGAGAGGGAAGGTTCCCAATCTAAAGAAAAAATATTGTCAAACATATTGTTATCCATATTTATATATTTCCTTTCTGTTTCATTTCAAGTAAATCATTTATTACATCCTGTAACTCTCTTGGTTTAGGTAATGTTTTTAAATGAAAGTCAACTTCATGACCTGCGGTATCTATATCAACATCACCTACATCAAATATATTACTCCAGAATCCTATCGGTTTGTGTGATACATCTTCAATCTTCTCAAGCTGGGCTTCAGAGTATAAATGATAAAAGGCATTGTCCATTCTCACAACGACAATCCTTTGGTCTGTAATTATATTTACTGTGTAATACCATTTTAATATTGTAGTTACTAGAATATTTATACATAGTATGATTCCAACTATAAACAATCCTATATATATGACAGCGGAATTAAAGAACTCAATCTTTATAGAGAGCGCAATAATTAGGACTGGAAGTATTAGGAAGAGCAAGCCAAAAAAGGCACTTGGTATATAGGCAATAAAGTGGGATCTAACAACTAGAACAATCTCTTCCCCTGGTTCTTTACCATAAAAATTTAGTTTTTTAGGAAATACAGAGAAGGTATTAAATACACTCTTATCTTCATTCTGTAAGAGTCTATTAACGAATGATTTATCTACCTTACTAAATTTCTTTGGAATTCTTCTTTTACTATCATTCATATTTGTAAGAATATCACAAAAGTATCTTTAATTACAGTATATTTACTTCTTATGAATATTAACATGAACAAACCCACTTTGAGGAATTCTTAAGTACCCAGGTGCCCTAAGATTGTATACTGTCTTGAATTCATTTCCAGTCATAGAGATAGTTCCAGCGTTTGTAGAGAAAACAACAGTATTTGTATACCCATTAGCACTAACTACGGCTACAGAAGAAACAGAAGAGACAGGTTTAGAAGCTAAACTTCGAAGTTCTTCAAAGGAGTATGGGTTATACCCAAGTTCAATCTGTCTTTGAGTAGGATGGCAAGCATCCGGAATTGGAACTATCCTACTATCTTTCCCCCCCTTAGCTTTCCAAACCTGATATGCATTTAAAATATCAGACATCTCTGGTTGAGAGAGCCACGGATTTCTTCCACAGGTAGAACTAGATTCGCTATAGTTGGCACGATACCATCCTTTGTAGAACCATGATACTTTTGAGATATTATCCCAAGCCCTTGGCATCCAATCTCCCGAACCTTCCTTCACATCCCAACCAATTTCATTCCCCCACCCTCCGTGTACAGCAGCATATTGAGCAGAGAAAACTCTCCCATTTCTATTCATAACGACATTTCTAGTTAAATCTACCGCTGTTTTCCAAGTACCAGTCTTCTGTCCTGCAACTACCTGCCCACATTCATCTCCCCAAATGCTGTTTGCTCCATAGTTTGTAGCATTTAAAGCGTATGTTCTAGCAGATATTGCTTGGGCTTTAAGTGCTTCTAAATGGAAACTCTCGGGCATCTCTCCTAAACGATATAGATAGTCATATTCAAAATTATATGTTTTAGAATACTCGCCGGTACAATTACTACAACTCGTTCTAGATTTACAAAACTTCACCGTTATTGTTTCAATAGTACCTGTAGATAAAGTAGAATTAGGGTAGTAAGCGGAAAGAATTTGTTGATAACTCTGACCAGCATCTGCCCTAGCCCTTGCTCCCCACTGACTCATACCGTTTCTATGAGTATATGCACCAATTGAGAATACTTGAAAACTACCAGAAGGTGCCATCTGAAGAAATCCTTGCAGAGTTGATTTTGGATCTCCAGACGTTGGAACAACATCTGGGCTTACATAGGTTCCACCCTGCCTTGCAAGTATCAATTGATATTGCAAATCAGAGAGTTCCGTAGTTAATCCATTTATTCTTCTAGAGACAGAACTCTTAGTCGCTATTTGAGCACTTAACTCTGCCTGAACTTTCTTTTTTTCAGCTAATACTAATTTATATGATTTATCCAAATCTTGTTTCTGTTCATCAAGCTCTCTTTTTTCATTTTCAAGAGATTCTTTTAATTCAACTAAATTCACAAACTCCCCAGTTATCTTCTCAATATCATCTGTAAGGATATTTATTGCACTCTTCTTAACAAAAATAGTTTGTAACATCTGATCTAAATTGGAAAAAGAGAAAAGTAGTTGCCCCTTGTTATACCTACTCTTCATATACAACTGGCTTGATATTAAATCTAAAGTTCCTTTTTTGTTTACAAGTAACTCTTCTTTTTCTGAAATAATCTTTAACTTCTCTTCAATCTCAATGTTTCTTTTATCTATCTCTGTTTGTAATTTAGTAATTTCTGCATTAAGCAAGTTAACTTTCTCAGTAAGAGAGTAATTACTTCCACTAATTTCTTTAATCCTTTTTTCAATATCAGATAGATATGATTTTTGTTTATTCAATTCCTCCTCTTTCTGATTGATAATATCCTCTAGCTCTTGTGCACTTTGAGAGTATGTAGGAGACAAGAATTGAAGAGAAAGAATAGAGAGGATGAATATAAATACAATAGTAAATTGTAGGACAGTTTTTTTATTAGACATTCTGAAATTATACCATTTCTTTAAAAACCTTTTAACCCATCAACGCCCCTATTATTGCACTAAGAATTCCATATACAAGAAAAAGTAATACCAAACCAATAACTGCCCAGGTAAGTGTGCCTTGTGCTAGCTGTTTTTTAGCAGGATCTCCACCAGATATAATCCACATATACCCTCCGACAATAATCATAACAACTGCAATCAAAACACCAGCAGGAAATATCCACGCCATTACTTTGTCTACTGCAACGGCAAGTTGCCCTATTCTAGGTGGCTCTTGAGCAAATACAGGTTCAGAAAAAAAACTTAATACTTTCTCAATCATTCTATTTCCCCAAAAAGTTAGCTAATATGAATTGTATAACAAGTGGAGCTATAAATACTAGTACCATTCCAACTATTGCAAAAAGTAAAGTTGATGTTGCTTTAGAAATTTTTTTCTCATCACCAAAAGATACTACATACTGGAATCCTGCAGCTATTATCATAATTACAGATAATACTGCAGCAAAACCAATAAACCAGTTTATTATATTTATTACAAATTCTGATAAATTGCCAACACCAGCACTTGTTATGTCTGCAGTACTAATAAACATATACGATAGATAATAATATCTAAATTTCTATCTTGTTCTTTTATTTCTCTAAGAATTCGTTTATAACGAAGTTTACTAACAAGACAGCGATAAAACATACTACTAGTCCAACAATTGCGAATGTTAATGTTGTTGTTGCTTTCTTAATTTTATTTTCATCACCATTTGCAGTAATGTACATAAAACCTGCAGCTATTAACATAACAACTGCAACTACAGCAGCGAAACCAATTCCCCAGTTAATAACCTTCGTAATAAAACCCTGAAGAGTAGTTGTATTTCCTACCCCCTCGAAGCCATCTATCCAGTCTAATGGACCGGCATAAATTGGTTTTACTAAGAACCCAGACATTGTTGCAACAGAAGCAGTTGCCAAAGAAGATACTTTTGCTAATCTATTCTTCATTTTTTAATATATTAAAATTATATTTTAATTACCAATTATATTATAGCAATATAACTAAAGCAAGAACTCATTAAGTATAAACGTAATTATAAATCTTGCCAAGAACACTATAGCCATACCTACAACCGCAGCAGTAATTGCCTTACTACCCTTAGAAATCTTTTCTGAATCTCCCCCAGACATAATGAAATTATACCCACCATAAATTATCATAATAACAGCTAAAACTGCAGAGAATCCAATTATAAGGTTTAGAATAAAAGTAATAAGTCCAACAATACCCTCTATATTACTTAAATTATATCTAAACGAAGGAATTGGAATTGAAACACCACCAATAGTTACACTTGGAATTCTACTACCTCCTCCTATAGCTCCGTCTGCAAACACATTAAGCTTTAGATTTAATAAAATAAAGGATGTAAGAAAAAAAACTTTTAAATTCGCATTCTTTTCTCTCATACAATATTACCCTCCACTAATATTAATTTTTAATATATTAGACAGTAGGACAAGAATAGTTGAAGACAGTAGTATAAATATGAAACCAATTATTGCATTTGTAATTTGATCCTTTGCCTCTCTTAATTTATCTGGATCCCCTTTACTCATTGTAAGTTTGTAAGTTGCAAAAACTAGTAATACAAAAACACAAAAACCACTTAGTGGTATTACGTAAGAGATAAGGGTAGAGATGTAATCTTTCCCAGTGGCACTTGATGCATCACTTTCGATGTTTCGTATAAATTCTTGTATTGTAGAAGCTGCATATATTTTTGTCATAATTGTTTGAAATTATACAAGAGTTTAGCTAAATTTAAAAATGCCTTACAAGATAGCATCACTACATATAGATTTGTAATTACAATATTTACATTTAAAACCGTTTGGAGTGGCTTCAAACTCCCTCTTTTTGATAAGGGCAATAACATCACTAAGATTCTCTTTCGCAATTTCTTTCCGACTCTCAGAAATATCAACTTCTACCTCTACTCCCTCTTCAATAAATAGATATTTTGCTCTTACAACTTTAACACCCAAGCTTTGCTCTGCAAATACTACATACAAAGGAAGTTGTAAATCATGTTTAATATCTGCCTCACTCTTCAAACTCCCTGTTTTGTAATCTATTATCTCAACAATAGGGATATCTCCGTTCTCAATTAAATCTAATCTATCTATCTTTCCAACAAAACTACTATCAGCAAAGTGTACTGTAAAAGATTGTTCTAATCTATATGGGTTTTGATCTAAATTAAAGAATTTATCGTAATATTCAGACATACATTTTTCACCACGCCCTTTTCTCTGATTCTCATGTTTCTTACTTTCGTATCCCCTACTTATCCAATTCTTCTCAAAAAGGGTTAATAGGTCTTCCTTTGTAGGAAGCTCTGTGATCCCCAACCCCTCCCTGTATCGTTGAAACAGTGTATAAAAATCTTTAAGCGTATTATGAACCGTTGAGCCGAAAGACAAAGATGCGTTCCCAATAGACGGTATCTGTAAAACATATGAGTATTCGTACTTCTTAGGACAATCTTGATATACATCTACCTGAGAGTAACTTACCTTCTTACCTACTTCAATTTGAATGTTTTCTGGAATCATTTCTTTTTCCTTTGTTGTATATATATTTAATTCGTCTTCTGATTGTACTACAGTAGGACTGTTAAATTCTTCAGAAGTATCCCTATCCAAAATCTCATTTAGAAATATACTCCCCTTCTTTTTTCTCTTTGCATTACCATAGAAATTCGAAGCTGTTAAATACAGTTTCTCTTTAGCCCTTGTAGCACCAACATAGAACAATCTCCTCTCTTCTTGCAGATGCTCCTCTCTTTCGTCTAACCCTGTTAGAGCTTCTTTAATTAGAGCGTCAGGTATTGGAATTGTATCCTTTCTGTTCTGTGAAGGGAATCTGTCTGATACAAGGTTAATTAAAAATACAACTGGGAACTCTAAACCCTTCGCACCGTGTACAGTCAAAATATTTACTGCATCATACTCACTTAAATCCATTTGATCTACCAAGGGAGAATCACCTACCTCTATACAGTAATTTAAGTAATCTACATATTCGTATATATTTGAGTCTGGAGTGTTTTTTTCATACTCTTTTATTGTATTAAAATATCTTGAAAGATTGTTTATCTTAAACTCTGAAAGGTTTTCTTTCTCTTCAACAAGATTTTTTAAATACCCACTCTCTTGGACAAAGAAGTACAAAACCTCTCCAACTGATGAATTCTCTTTGAGCATTCTGATACACTTATCCAAGATATTAAGAAGATTCTTTATACCTTCCCTTGCTTCAGGTGAAAAAATCTTTTCCCCAAGATTACTTATATTAAACTCTGTACTTTCTCCTAACTTGATTCCAAATATACCCTCTAGCTCTTCCAACACAGATACCCTATCCTCTCTTGCTACCCTGTTTATTTCAAGGAACTCTCTTGAAGAGAGAGCCCACTCAACCATACTAAGAAGATGGTACATAGATACTTCGTCTTTGTAATCTGTTAAGACTCTTAAAAAGGAAATTAGGATTTTAATTTCATCTCTAAAATACAAACCCCTTGAACCACCCATTTTATACGGAATACCAAAATATCTAAGATTTTGAACTATACTTTCTGAGTGTGAGTTTGCCCTAACAAGTATTGCAATATCCGAAAGCTTGTACTTTCTTTCTGGCTGTAATTCTACAAAAACTGATTGCCCCTTCTCATTAAACTTTTGAGCTTTTTGTGGAATATCTCCTTGTTCATAGCCAGTTAGACGAAGAATCTCTTTGGCAATCCATTCAGATTCGGCATCTTCATTTTGTGCAGTAATTAAATTAACAATATCGTCATCTGGAGGAAAGGAATTTCTTGCTATTAATTTTTTATCAATCTTTTCTGTAACTTCTAGTCTAAATGGATTGTTATGTGTTATTAAAGTATATGCAGAATCCAAAATCTTTTGTCTAGATCTGTAATTTTCTGTTAGAACTACTTCCTTGGCTTTGGGGTAATACTGCTTAAATTGTAATATATTGGATATTGCAGCACCTCTAAATTTGTAAATCGCTTGGTCATCATCACCAACAACTGTTAAATTAGGATTAACACTTCCAATTTTACCTAAATCTTTTTTAGGATCTAATCCAGATAATATATTTATTAAAACACTTTGTGTGTAATTCGTGTCCTGGAATTCATCTACTAATATATATTTAAATTTTTTTTGATATCTTTCTAAAACATTTGGCTTCTCCCTAAACAGTTGTATTACTAAAAGGATTAAATCCCCGAAATCTATTTTAGAGTTCTGTATTTTTAATTTAGTATATTCATCATATACAGTTGCTAATTCAAGAGTATCTTCGAATTCTTCTTTAGCAATATCATTTTTTTTGGATAATGAGTTGGCATATCCTAAATACTCTTCTGGCGATACGTCCTCATCTTGTAAACGAGAAAAGTGTTTAAGAAGATCATCTATAAATTTAGTTGGGTTCCCGTAAGGTCTAAATTTTTTTAATGAGAAATCGAATAGATGTTTCCTTAAAAAAATATACTGCTCTGCAGAAGACATCATTGTATAGTTTGTATCTAAACCGATATGGTGACCCTCTTGCCTTAATATTCGGTCACAAAAAGAATGAAAAGTTGAAATCCAGACCTCTCCAAATCCAAGAGGCAAACTCTCGTCTACTCTCTCTAACATCTCGTTAGCTGCCTTATCTGTAAACGTTAAGGCGAGTATCTCATCTGGTTTTGCCCACTTGCTTTTTACTATATGGGATATTCTTTGAGTAATAACGGCTGTTTTACCAGTACCTGCTCCAGCAATAATGAGAAGTGCACCTTTCTTATGTTCTACTGCCTGTTTTTGTTTGTCGTTTAGATGTACGTTCATTTGGCTAGTTGTTTTAATTGTTGTATCTCTTTAATCTTGCTTTCTTCGCTTTTTAAAGCAGGAGTTTCTAAAATAAAGGGTATATCTTTAAATTCTTTTCTATGCAATATATTATACACTGTATTTTCACCTAATTTCCCCCTTCCTAAGTTCGCATGCCTATCTTTGTTGGAGCCAAGCTCAGCCATTGAGTCATTTAGATGGATAGATTTTACCCTTTTAAAAGATAGCGTTTCCCCAATCTCCTCAACAACACTATCTATATCATTAACCCAATCATAGCCAGCAGCATAGGTGTGTTGGCTGTCTACTACAAACCCCACCCTATCTTTTTCTTTACTCCCATCTCTAATATTTTTTAACTCAGTAAAACTCCTTCCCATATTCGTACCTGTTCCTGCAGTTGTTTCAATTAGTAACCACTGATTACCCCCTACTTCGTTTAATACCCAATCAATACCGTAAGATACTCTTTCTAAGCTATCTTCATAGTTTAATTCTTTCTGAGATCCAGGATGAAAACAAACCCCTAAGATTTCAACATTGAGATCATTTTTTCTAATTAGCTCATCTACCCTATTTGCAAAATCTAAATATACAATTAAACCCATTTTACCTAAATGAAACAGCTGTTTGTCTTCTCTTGCTAGATTAGTAAGGTATATACCATGTATTAGTATCTTCTCTACTACAGAACCTTTTAGCTGTTCTACAAATGTATTTATTGTTTCATCAGAGATACTTTTAGTAGCCCACCTCATAGGGGCCGTTGGCATAATCTGTATGCTATTAATCTCATATCTGTCTCCTTCCTTTATTGAATTTTCAACTCCTCCACTGGAGGATACATGTGCTCCTAAATACATAGTGTATTTTAAAGCAATTTAATATCTTTATCTAGCTTTTGGTATGGTATAATTACGGGCATTAGATGGAGAGGTGCCTGAGTGGCCGAAAGGAACTCACTGCTAACGAGTCGTAGACCCAAAAGTCTACCGCGGGTTCGAATCCCGCCCTCTCCGCCAATTTCAATATATTCTAAAACATATTTTGCCAGATTGTTTTCCCACTTTTTGCATCTTCTTTCTCTTTAAATATTAAAGTATAATCTTTGAAGAATTGTTTTAAGAAAAATATGAAATCAAAAAACAAACATAAAAATATCCATTTACAATTCCTTCTGTTACTACTAACATCCCTACCCCTAACCCTGTTGATGATATACATATCAATTCCACTCATCTCTACTCCCCCAGATACCGAAATTGAAACTACTAAAGATATGGGTACACTCATATCTGAAATTACTCCACCCTCATACTTTCTTAATGATATAGAGGTAGATACAGATTTAAAAAAATTCCCCTCTGATTATGATACCTTAATAGATCAGCTTGAAATTTCTTTAACGCAACATCAAAAAACAGCTCTCTTGCTGTATGGACAGACAGTAACAGAAAGTAAACATTCAGATATTACTCAAGCATATACGGAGTTACTTGAAAAAAATATCCCCATATTGATACCACAACAGTATATAAATGAATATTTAAACAATGAGATTTCTAAGTATGAAACTACTCTCACCCAGAAGTTTGTACAGTTAACCGAAGAAATCAACGTGGAGAAAGATACATTTGACAACCCGTATGACGAATATATATTCAAACAGTTCACAAATAATCTTATCTCTACTTCCTCAACAGAGACACTAGATAACTCTTTTAAAGTTTCCAATTTTTTAATTGATACTGATTCAGAAAGTATAAACAGGGGGTATTACAAAGCGAGAATACTAGATACCCTATCAGTAAAAACAGATAAACTTGTTAACAATCTAAACTCCTTAGTCATATATTCTGAGAACAAAAATGATATTAACACTTTAAATCGACTTGAGATATTTTTAAAAGATGTAATACAAAATCCCAAGCTTAACAAACAAGGAGCTACATATTGGTCGATGTCTGTTATTTCAGGGAAAACATATATACACCCAATGTATATTTCTGAAGAGTTTTCTATAAATGATAATAACTTCGAGGAGATGTATGATATCCCTCCCTTAGTACAAAGCAGAAACTCTGTTAGAGTTCCAATCCTTATGTATCACCATATAGACAAGATGCCAAGTAGTAATTCCACCTTTGTAACTGGTCTGTATGTTACTCCAGAAATTTTTGAGGAGCAACTCGCATATCTTGTTAAAAAGAATTACAAAAGTTTAACCTCCCAAGAGCTTTACAACCTGTTAGCTAGTGGCAAAAACCCTTCTCAAAAGAGTGTAATGATTACTTTTGATGATAGTACAAAAGGACAGTATACCAACGCATATCCCCTTCTGAAAAAATATGGATTAGTTGGTATCTTTTATGTAATAACTCAAAGGACATCAATAACGTATAACCAGTTACGGGAAATGGCAAATAATGGAATGATTATAGATTCTCACTCCGCAACACACCCTGATTTAGCAAAAGAAAGTAGCTCCAGTCGTCTATACTCTGAAATTGTAGGTAGTAGATATACATTAAAGAGTGTAACAAATCAGCCCGTAATATCAATCGCGTATCCTGGATGTGTGGCTGATTCACAAGCTTACAGCTATGTCTCTCAAGCAGGATATCTAATTGGAGGAAGCTGTGGAAGATCTATAGACCATTACTTATCAAAGAGATACTCCCTATCTAGAGTTCACGTATTTAACAGTTTAGATAATCTTAAAAATCTTCTTTCTGGTAAATACTAGGGTATATCATATATACTATAAATATATAAATTGGAAGATTTATGTCAATGCTTAAATATATATATCTATATGGAATTACTTTCGGTATTTTTCTAATAGTTGATTTAATATGGTTAAACTTCATAGCCAAAAATCTTTACCAAAAAGAAATTGGAACACTCTTACTTAAAAACCCTAATCTGCTCCCAGCTTTCCTCTTCTACGCTCTCTTTATTGTTGCCTTACTAGTACTAGTATTAATTCCAGGAATTCAAAGTAACTCATTAACAAAAACTCTTTTACTCGGAGCTGTATTCGGATTTATAACCTATGCAACCTACGATCTAACCAACCTAGCTACTCTGCAGGGATGGAGTATTAAAATGACAGTAATCGATTTGATATGGGGTACATCAGTATCCACCTTTGTGACTTTTTGGGGGTATATAATTGGAAGTAAAATAGTATAAATATGGAAGATGATAAAGCCAAAAATTTTGCTTACGGTTTAGCCATAACCTTGGGTACAATTACATTGGGCTTAATAAGCTATATTTTCTTTACATCAAATAATGTAATAATAAAAGAACCTTCTAGGTGTGAATATAGTGGATGGGCATATGCAGACAAAGAGATATTCGACTCTTCTGATGGATGTAATATATGTTTTTGCCATTCGGGAGAAACCATTTGCTCGAAGAACGATTGTATTGAAAATACTTCAGAACAAGATGATATAACTAATGAGTAATTTATATAATTTTTAATTTTTTAATATAAACAAATGGAAGACAAACCAAATATTGAGCAAGTTAAGGAGCAAGCTCCTAGTGAAGTAGTCAGTACTCCAGCAGTATCAGAGAAGTCAGAAACAGTACAAACAACTACAGATACAACCAAAAAGAAACCAACATTACTCCCTCTAATCTTTGTATTACTACTCTTAATTTTTCTAGTCGGTATCTACTACCTTGTCTTTGAATTAAATATTCTTGATAGATTTACAAACAACAACTCTGACAACGATACTGTAAATACTCAACAGGAAGAAGATAATCAGGAGGAAGATGTGCAAGAAGACGAGAACCAACAACAAGATACCCCTCAACTGACTCTTTTCCAAGGAAAGTTTGTTTCTACAAATCTTCCAGAGGGCTGGACCGTTGTAGAGTACTCTGACGGGGATGGTTCCGACATGTTAACGCCAGGCGTTGGCTATGTTGGTCTTACTGGGTTAAAGATATTTAAAGAAGAAACGGAGCTCTTTTTCATGCAAGCAGTATCTGGGTTGGGCTTCGCTGGGTGCCCTCAGTATGCTAAATTCTCAGATGAAAATCCTGATTACTACGCACAAATATTAGAAGACAATGAAGTAAGCGGACAGACATTAACACTCTCGGATTACACAAATACCAAATATGAAGAATTTAACTGGTTTAATACTCCCTTTAGAAGGATAAATACAAGTTATGTATACGATACAGAGTTAGGAAATTCATATTTTGAACCACCCTGTGTCCCAACTTTGGTATCATTTCCGAACGTTTTAGAGTACTACATGGATGGAGATACACATACTACTACCTTTGATTATGGTGTGATAGAAGGGGCTACCGAAGCTGATCTCCTAGTCATAGATCAGATACTTTCAGATATGAAAGTTGTTTAAGACACAATTGGAATTCTGATTGACAGCTACATGGTACAAATGTATATTTAATATTGTATATAAATTTAATATTTTTTCTTTATGAAAGGAAAAAAGTATCAAGGATTCTCTCTTATCGAGATCCTAGTAGTAGTAGCACTTATCGTAATCTTGGCTACTATCACAATTGTTGCAATTAACCCTGCAAAGAACTTTAGAGACACAAGAAATGCTCAAAGAAGTGCAGACGTTATGCAAATCCTTAACGCTGTAACACAGTATACCTCAGAAGAGGGACATGCTATTGCAGATCTAGGAACAATTCCAACATGTCCAGAAACAGGTCCTGGAACAGGGATTATCGGGAATGGTGGAGGCAATATAAACTTGGCAGCGACATTGGTTGATGAGTATCTTGTAGCAATTCCACAAGACCCTTCTGATGGAACAGATGCAGATACTGGTTATACAATTTGCCAAACTGCTGGAGGAAGAGTTCAAATAGATGCTCCAGGAGCAGAAGCTGACAAAGAAATTAGTGTAAAGAGATAACTGCTGATTTAAATATATATAAGTGAATATCAGATAGCTCGAAGCTATCCGTACTGCCATGGTAGAGCTTTTAAAACTTACAGACGATGTAATTAAAAGGAGAATAAATGTATCTAACTTTCTAGATGCATTAATTTTGGATGCTTTAAGAAAAAAGGCTTCTGATATTCACGTTGAGGCAAAAGATGGTAATACACTCCTAGTAAGATACAGAATAGACGGAGTGTTACGAGATATCATCCCCATTAGACCTGAAATAAAAGACAGTCTTCTTTTCATCATAAAAGTTAGGTCTAAACTTAGAACCGATGTCCACTTTGCCCCACAGGATGGGAAAATACTCTTTACCGTTAAGAAAGAAGCTATCGACCCAACCCCTACTCCTGTTGAAGAGGAAAAGGAAGAAGAGAAAAAAGGCAAGGGAGATGAAGAGAAATCCAAGAAAGAGGAAGTTAAAAAGGCAGAGGAAGTGAAAGAGGAGAAGAAGGAGAAGAAGAACAAAAACAACGAAGAAGAAAATCCAATAAAAAACATGATAGAAAAACTCTCTCTATCTGGTGAGAAAGAAAAAGATTTCTATCACGTTGATGCAAGAATATCTATTCTCCCTGTCACCCATGGGGAAAAAATAGTAATTAGGTTACTCTCTCAAGCAAATCGTGCATACGGTTTACCAGATCTTGGATTTGAAGAAGAAGACTTAATTAAGCTCGAAAAAGCATATAAACAACCATTTGGCCTTTTTCTTGTTACTGGCCCAACAGGTAGTGGAAAAACAACTACACTCTACTCCATACTTAAGATATTAAATACCAGGGATGTAAATATAACGACCATTGAAGACCCTGTTGAGTATAGTATAGATGGAGTAAACCATATTCAAATCAATCCTAAAGGAGATTTAACTTTTGCAAATGGATTAAGATCAATCTTAAGACAAGATCCTAATGTAATAATGGTAGGAGAGATTAGAGATAAAGAAACTGCAAGAATTACTGTAAACTCAGCTTTAACAGGTCACTTAGTTCTCTCTACTGTACACGCTAACGATGCAGTAAGTACAATACCAAGATTGATAGATATGGGAATTGAACCATTTTTAGTTGCATCTACTCTTAATATTGTTATTACCCAAAGACTAGCTAGAAGGTTATGTCCCAATTGTAAAAAGGAGTACTCTCCAAGTAGAGATGTAGCTCATAAAGAAATGATTAAACTAAGACCTGATATTCAAAAACATTTAGCAAATATTTCAAAAATGTACAAAGCTGTTGGATGTAAAGAATGTAACAATACAGGATACTCGGGAAGAATTGGAATATACGAAATCCTTTCAATGACAAAAGCTGTAAGAGATGTCATTATCAGCAACCCAAACTCAGACGATATCCTTGCTGTTGCTAAAAAAGGAGGCTTTAGATTAATGATCGAAGATGGTGTTAAGAAATTAAAAAATGGAGATATTGATATTAAAGAATTAGCTAGAGTTATTGCAATAAAAGAGTAATGGAGAAAAAAACTGGAGACAAAAAACAATCAAGGGAAGAAGAATTCAAGAAATTAAAGAGGATAAAAGTGTCTACCTCAAATCTACTAATATCTATTAAATCCTTTTCTGCCCTACTTAAGGCAAGTATCCCTTTATCTGAAGCAGTAAAAACTATTGCAGAGCAATCTAGTGATCCCAATTTAAATAGAATATACAAATATGTAGGAGAAGAGGTAGATAAAGGGCTTACGATGGCACAAGCTATGAGACTTTTTCCGAAAGTATTTCCAGAAACCGTTTCAGCTGTAGTTGAAGCTGGAGAGTTAGGTGGCTCGTTAGAAACAAACCTTATGTTTATAGCGGAGACAATAAAGAAAGAGTGGGAATTAAAAAAGAAATTAAAGGGAGCAATAATATACCCAATTATTATCATTAGTATGACTGCCTTTATGTTTTTAGGTATGATCTTTATTGTTTTCCCAAAATTAGAAGTTCTCTTTGAAGCCTTTGAGAATGTCCCCGCTACTACCAAATTCATTATCAATACTGCAACCAGTATTAGAACATATTGGTATGTATTACTTGGAGGTATTATCTTACTGATAGGGGGCATAATGCTTTACTTAAGAACAAAATCTGGTAAAAGATTTTCTGGATGGTTAGCCTTAAATTTCCCGATCTTAAAGAAGCTTTTTAAAAGTAATATCCTAGCATCATTCTCAAGAACCTTAAGTGTCCTTTTAACAAGTGGAATACCATTAACTAAGTCTCTAGAAATCTCTACATCAACAACAAGTAATAGTAGATACTCTGAAGTATTACAAAAGGTTTGTAAAACTATTGAGAACGGGAAAGACCTCTCTATTTCTCTATCAGAATACCCTGAATTTTTTAATTCCTCCTATGTAAAAATGATTGATGTGGGAGAGATTAGTGGTACCCTAGAAGACAATTTAATGTACTTACATGAGTATTACTCAGATGAAGTAACTGAGATGAGTAACAACATAGTTACTTTCATAGAACCCCTACTTCTGATTTTAGTTGGAGCAGTAATTGGTCTTTTAGGAGTAACAATCCTTCTTCCAATTTATCAACTAATGGGAACAATAAATGGTTAATAATATCAAAGAGAAAAAGTTAAAAGGTTTTTCATTACTCGAAATAATTGTAACTTTGGGTATTATGATGCTTTTTGCTGGAATAGTTTTTCCTGTTGGTGTAAATAAAAGTCAAAAAACAAAATTAGAAAGCTACGCTTCACAACTTGTAACAGACATATACTATCAACAGCAGAGAAGTTCGTATAAAAACATATCATCTGGTGTCTCTTTGGGTGTTAATTCATATATTCTTTTTGATGGAGATTCTCTTTCTACTGCAACATATACAGAAGTAAAACAATTCCCTTCCAATACTCGTATAACCTCAATTGCCTTGACTGCGTCAAATGAGATACTTTTTTCTGCTGGAGAATTTAAACCCACAGTGTATGGTACATTAGTTTTAACAGATGGAACAAATACTGTTGAGGTATATATAAATAGAGAGGGGTTAGTAGGATATGAATAAACAAAAGAAAGGATTAAAAGGTTTTAGTCTTGCGGAGTTAATACTAGCAATAGGGATATTTTCTGCTATGTCGTCATTTTTAGTTCTTTTAGTAATTGACACTAGAAGAACAATAGAGAACGCAAATACAAGAATAAGGGCTACTCAGCTTGTAGAAGAGGTCTACAACTCTATACTAATCTTAAAACAAGATGCTTGGTATAACATAGCAAGACATACAGAAGATGGTGAGAAACATCTTGAACTAGTCTCTGGTGCTTTTCAGGTAGTAGATGGAAGAAGGGTCGTAGATAGTATGGAGTACTATTTTACAGTAGGAGGTGTCATGAGAAATTCTTCAAAAGAGATTGTACAAGAAGGCGGTACTCTTGACCCACACTCCAGATTAATATCTATTCACATCTCTTGGACAGATAGATTAAAACATACAAATACCTTAAACCCCACATTGTATATAAATGACTGGAACACGAACTCAATTGTGTATACTACGAAGGAGGATTTTCAAGCTGGAGAACACAACTACACGGTTGCAGTTGATACCCTAGGGGGAGAAACTAGATTACAATCAAGATATTACAGTAATTGGTGTAAACCTGAGTCTTCAATTAACAATTATGATATCCCGGGAGAGGCAACACCAAGATCGGTATTCTCAGTACTTGGTTCTTCATATCTTGGGACAAGAGGCTCTCCAACAGGACAACCTTTTACAAAACTTTTGATTGAAGGAGTAACCCCTCCAATTTTAACTGTAGAAGGTTATTTCTCTGGATACAATATCAATGATATCTTTGTAAAAGACAATTATGCATTTTTAGCAACAACAGATGATAATAAAG
>CAZIYI010000006.1:0-41280 GCA_964543485.1 uncultured Candidatus Saccharibacteria bacterium | reverse complement strand
AGAATCTTCTACTAACCCTACTAAGGTAACTGATACTACTCCTGAATTTAGTGCAGTATTTACTGATACTGATGCCTCAGATACAGGAATATATTACGAAATAGAGGTTAACAGTAACAACACCTTCACCGGTACTGTTATGTGGGATAGCGGTAAACAATCCATAACATCAATAACTAATGGAGCTCGTTCCTCAGATATCTCATATGGGATAGTTGGAACACCCGAAACCCTTACATTTAATGGTGCTACATACTATTGGAGAATGAAATTCTGGGATAACAATGATGGGGAAAGTTCCTGGTCTTCCACTGCACAGTTCACTATGGCAAGTATACCAAACGCTCCTACGTCTTTACAAACAGAAACAGCTACCAATCCAACAGGTGTTACTGATTTAACTCCTGAGTTTAGTGCCATACATACTGATGCAGATGGAGACTCTACAACACACTATGAAATAGAGGTTAACAGTAACAATACCTTTACCGGTACAGTAATGTGGGATAGTGGACAACAAACAATTACTGTTGCACATAACGCCAGATCTTCTGAAATATCATATGGATCAGTTGGGACACCTGAAACCCTTACCTTTAATGGTGCAACATACTACTGGAGAATTAGGTTCTGGGATACTCAAGGCGTTAGTGACTGGTCTTCCACTGCACAGTTCACTATGGCAAGTGTACCAAACGCTCCTACCTCTTTACAAACAGAAACAGCTACGAATCCAACAGGTGTTACTGATCTAACCCCTGAGTTTAGCGCTGTTCATACTGATACTGATGGAGACTCAACAACCCATTACGAAATTGAGGTGAATACTCTTTCAAATTTCACCGGTACTGTAATGTGGGATACTGGACAACAAACAATTACTGTTGCTCATAACGCTAGATCCTCTGAAATATCATATGGATCGGTTGGGACACCCGAAACCCTTACCTTTAATGGTGCAACATACTACTGGAGAATTAGGTTCTGGGATACTCAAGGCGTTAGTGACTGGTCTTCTACTGCTCAATTTACAATGTACTCTAATACTGCCCCTAATGCTCCAGGTACACCATATACAGAGGGTTCTACAAATCCAGTTAAAGTAACAACTACTACTCCTGTATTTTCTGCTATCTTTAGTGATACCGACGCATCTGATACTGGTAATTACTATCAGATAGAGGTAAATACTGCATCTGATTTCACAGGGACTGTAATGTGGGACTCTGGACAAACAGCTATTACACCAATTACTAATGGCTCTAGATCTTCAAATATTTCCTATGGTGATACAGATCTTACTTTAAATGGAGTAACCTACTACTGGAGAATGAAGTTTTGGGACAACTATGAAACCGCAAGTGCCTGGTCATCTACTGCTCAGTTTACTATGTCTGGACCTCCTAACGCACCTTCTTCTCTTTACGCTGAAGGTCTAGAAACTCCGAGTAATGTTACAGATCTAACTCCTGAATTTAGTGCAATACATACAGACCCTAACGGTGATTCTGCAACACACTATGAAATAGAGGTTAATACTCAATCAGATTTCCTTGGTACATCCATGTGGGATTCTAATCAACAAGCTATTACAGTATTAAATAACGACCGATCTAGTGATATATCATACAATGGAACTGCATTGTATTTAAACAGTACAACATATTACTGGAGAATTAGATTTTGGGACACAATATCTACTGTAGGAGATTGGTCCTCAGTAGGATCTTTTACAATGGCTACAAATATTGTACCAAACGCTCCGACATCTTTACTAACAGAAACAGCAACTAACCCAACAAAGGTGACAGATACGACCCCAGAGTTTAGTGCTATATTCTCTGATACGAATAGTAACGATACTGGAATACACTATGAAATAGAAGTTAACACTACCTCTGATTTTACTGGCACTGTAATGTGGGATAGTAATCAGCAATCTATTACCCCGATTACTAATGGCTCTAGATCATCTGACATACCATATGCAGGAACAACACTCACCGAAAATGGAATAACATACTACTGGAGAATAAAGTTCTGGGATAGTAATGGAGGGGAAAGTTCTTGGTCTTCTGTTGCTCAATTTACTATGTCTGGCCCCCCTAATACACCTTCCTCTTTGTATACAGAGGGTGCTACTAACCCAACAGGGGTAACAGATACAACACCCGAGTTTAGTGCAATACATGCAGATCCAAATGGAGATTCTACTGCTTCATATCAAATACAAGTTAATACCCAGTCAGATTTCTTGGGTACATCTATGTGGGATAGTACTCAACTATCTATTACCGTTGCAAACAATACAAGGTCTTCTGATATCTCTTACAATGGAACAACACTCACACAAAATGGTACAACATACTACTGGAGAATTAAGTTCTGGGATACAGACTCTAAAGCAAGTGATTGGTCATCAACAGGGCAATTTACTATGGCTGCCGCAGGAAATACAGCCCCAGATGCTCCATCATCTTTGTATGCAGAAGCTGCTACTAATCCAATCAAAGTAGAAGATACAACCCCTGAGTTTAGTGCTGTATTTACTGATACAGATGCTTCCGATACCGGTGTATATTACGAAATAGAGGTTAATACAGCATCAGATTTCACTGGAACTGTTATGTGGGATAGTGGTAAACAATCTATTACATCAATTACTAATGGTGCTCGCTCATCAGACATTTCATATGGGGCAGTTGGAACACCAGAAACTCTTACATTAAACGGTGCTACATATTACTGGAGAATGAAGTTCTGGGATAACAATGCGGGGGAAAGTGCTTGGTCTTCTGTTGCTCAGTTTACTATGTCCGGTGTACCATATGCTCCTACATCATTACAAACAGAGGGAACAACCAATCCGACCGATGTTACTGACTCTACACCAGAGTTTAGTGCAATACATACAGATCCTAACGAGGACTCTACAACACACTATGAAATAGAGGTTAATACAGCATCGAACTTTACTGGAACTGTAATGTGGGATAGCAACCAACAAACAATCACTGTTGCTCACAATGCTAGATCAAGTGATATCTCCTACAACGGTAGCACACTGAATTTTGATGGAACTACATACTACTGGAGAATTCGATTCTGGGATAGCATATCAACTGTAAGTGACTGGTCCTCCACAGGACAGTTTACTATGCATCCTAATACAGTACCAAATGCACCATCTTCTCCTTACACAGAGGCAGCTACCAATCCAACCAAGGTAGAAGACACAACTCCTGAATTTAGTGCTGTGTTTACTGATACAAACGGAACTGATACAGGTACACATTACGAAATAGAGGTTAACAGTAACAACTCTTTTACTGGCACAGTTATGTGGGATAGTGGTAAACAATCGATAACATCAATTACTAATGGAGCTCGTTCCTCAGATATCTCATATGGGATAGTTGGAACACCAGAAACTCTTACATTAAATGGTGCTACATACTACTGGAGAATGAAGTTCTGGGACAACTATGAGGGAGAAAGCTCTTGGTCCTCTACTGCATCCTTTACTATGTCCGGTCCCCCTAATGCTCCTTCTTCCTTACAAACAGAAGGTGCTACTAATCCAACAGGTGTTACGGACCTAACACCAGAATTTACTGCTATTCATACTGATTCTAACGCCGATTCTACAACACACTACCAAATAGAGGTAAATACCGCTTCTGATTTTACTGGTACTGTAATGTGGGATAGCACTCAAACAGCTCTTACTGTTGCTAACAATGCTAGATCAACCGACATCTCATATGGAGATACGGACCTTACTTTAAATGGAGTTACATATTACTGGAGAATTAGATTCTGGGATACAGTATCTACTGTAGGAGATTGGTCCTCAGTTGCCTCGTTTACAATGGGAACGAATACACCACCTAATGCACCTTCATCTCTATATACAGAAACTGCAACTAATCCAGTCAAAGTAACTGATACAACACCAGAATTTAGCGCTGTGTTCTCTGATACCAATGGTAGCGATACCGGTATACACTATGAAATAGAAGTTAATACCTCTTCTGATTTTACTGGCACAGTTATGTGGGATAGTAATCAACAATCTATTACAGCAATTACAAACGGTTCAAGATCATCTGATATCTCTTACAATGGTACTGCCCTTACCGAAAACGGAACAACATATTATTGGAGAATTAAATTCTGGGACAACAATGGAGCTGCTAGCGAATGGTCATCTACCGCCTCCTTTACTATGTCTGGACCACCAGCAGCACCAAGTAATCTTAAAACAGATAATATGACAAATCCAACACAAATTCTCTCAACAACACCTGATTTCAAAGCATATCATCTAGATCCTAATGGTGACAGTGCAACATACTATGAAATAGAGGTTAATACTCAATCTGACTTTTTGGGGACATCTATGTGGGACACGGGACAAGTTGCAATGACATCCACACCAAGTGGACAGTACTCACCCGATATTACATATGCAGGAACTACTCTAACAGGAGATTCAAGTACCACATACTACTGGAGAATACGATTCTGGGATAGCATATCAACTGTAAGTGAATGGTCATCCACGGCATCCTTTATAGATTTCGTTCAAGAAGAACAGTATATACAAATGGAAGGTGTAGGACTAGAAAGAATTAAGATAAACTAGTAGAATGTCTGCTATGAGTTTAAAATTCGATTCATCTAAAAAATTAAGAAAAGAAAAAACCAAGCATAAAGTTGAAAGCTGGGAAGATTACGAACAAAGAGAGCAAGAGTTTCTAAAAGAGCGTCTCTTAAGTAAAGAACCCACTATACAAGCAGATGTTAGAATTACTGGAGGTAAGGCAAAGAACTTTAAAATAGAGATACCTAAAAATACAAGACCATTAACTGATAGGATGAAAGTTAGAATATTCGATATATTAAGAGAAGATATAGCGAATAAAAGGGTATTAGATCTTTACGCAGGAGCTGGATCTTTCGGTTTAGAATCCCTTTCAAGAAGTGCAAAAGAGGTAACCTTTGTGGATGCCTCAAAACAGGCAGATTTGATATTAAGAAAAAATATTGCCCATACTGGCTTTTTACCCCAAGCAGAGGTATTTAAAATGAAAGTAGAGGACTTCTTAACGAAATATTCTGATACAGAAAAGACCTACGAAATTATCTTTATGGACCCTCCGTATAAACTGTATAACACGAAAAGAGTATCTAAAATGCAATCCGTTATAAATCAAACTTCACACTTCTTACCAGGAGTAAGAAATTCTAAATGTAGGACATTTAAAGGTGTATTAATAATTAAACATCCTAGAAGATATCCTATTGATAATTTAGAGTATAAATATATTAAAAAGGTAGAAACCTTTGAATTTGGTTTAAATTCAATATCCTTTTTCATTGTCAAATAGGTTAGATTGTATATTTTTAATAAAAGATATAAAATACTATCAATGTATAAAAAGTTTGGAATTAATAAGTCAATAATTCTTAGGATTGTTTATCAGACATGTTTTTAATGTCAATATTTTCACGCAAATATTTTCCCCTTTTAAATATTTATTTTAATTATGTATTAAAAAACAATGGAACAAAATGAAGAAGGTAAATTAGAAAAAATGAGACATTCTGCCTCCCATGTATTAGCTCATGCCGTTTTAAAACTTTACCCCGATGCCAAATTAGGTATAGGACCTGCAATAGAAAACGGTTTTTACTACGATTTTGAATTCTCTCAACCAATTGAAGAGAAAGATCTTAAGGCAATAGAGGATGAGATGAAAAAGATAATAAAAAGAAAATTGCAAATTCATCAGACCTTTATGAAAAGAAAGGATGGTATTAAATATCTTAAAGAAATAGGACAAGATTACAAACTAGAACTCTTAGAAGAGATTTTGGATAAAGACTTAAGTTTTTTTGTTACTGGAGACCATGAATTTGTAGACCTCTGTAGAGGGCCTCATGTCCAAGACACAGGAGATGTTGGAGTAATAAAATTGATTAAAACAGCTGGAGCGTATTGGAAGGGTGACGAAAAAAAGAAAATGTTAACAAGAATATACGGTACATCTTTTGAGACAAAAGAAGAACTTAAAGAATATCTTAAAAAGTTAGAAGATGCTGAAAAATATAATCATAGAATACTTGGGAAACAGTTAAAACTGTATGCAATTATTCCAGAGATTGGACAGGGATTACCCGTATGGTTACCAAGAGGATATACAATAAGAAGAATCCTTGAAAATTACATGTTAGATTTAGAAAGAAAACATGGATATCAACATATATTGACCCCACATATAAATAGAGGAGAACTTTTTCAAATATCTGGACATCTAAACTTCTATAAAGAATCTATGTACGCTCCAATTAAAGTAGACGATGAAGATTACTACCTTAAGCCAATGAACTGTCCTGCGGGCTTTATGGTCTACAAATTAGAATTGAGAAGCTACAGGGATTTACCACTTAGAATGGGAGAGCTTGGAACTGTATACCGATATGAGAAAACCGGTGAGCTACACGGACTTCAAAGAGTAAGGGGCTTTACTCAAAATGATGCCCATATTTACTGTACACCTGAACAGTTAGAAAAAGTTATAAACGAAACACTAGACCTTATGGATATCTTTTACAAAGATATAGGTTTTGATAATTACAAATTACGACTATCTCTTTCTGATAGGGTAAGTAATCCAAATAAATATTCCGGTGATGTAGAAAAATGGCAATTTGCAGAGGAGAAGCTTAAAAAAGTTTTAATTGATAGAAAAGTGGAATTTGAGGAGATGCCAGGAGATGCTGCCTTCTACGGTCCAAAGATTGATGTCCAAGCAGTTAATGTGTTCGGGAAGGAAGACTCAATATCCACAATACAGTTAGATTTTAATATGCCTGAGAAATTTGATATTAAATATATTGATGAGCATGGGCAAGAGAAACAACCATTTGTAATACATAGAGCATTGATTGGCTCTTTTGAAAGATTCTTTGCATTCTTGATAGAACACCATGCAGGAGATTTCCCACTTTGGTTGGCTCCTGATCAAGTAAATATCATTCCAATCTCAGATAAACATATTAAATATGCTAAAGATATTTACGAATCATTAGACGCAAGTGGAATAAGGGTAACACTAGATGAGAGAGCAAAGAGTATGCAATCTAAGATAAGAGATGCCGAAAAACTTAAAATACCATATCTCGTTATAATTGGTGACAAAGAGATAGAAACAGAAACCGTATCTGTAAGATCAAGGTTAAACAAAGAAATTGGTCTGATGAAAAAACAAGAGTTTCTTGACTATCTCTTAGAAGAGATAAGGGTCAAGAAGCATAGATAAATTAATTAATATATTTTTAAAATATGGATTTAAATAACCATAGAGCTAAGAAAGATTTCGGAACAAGAATTAACGAATGGATTAGAGTGCCCTCGGTACTACTCATAGACAGTAAAGGAGAGAATTTAGGGGAAGTTGCTACAGAGAAAGCAAGAAGTATGGCAAAAGAAGTTGGGCTAGATTTAGTAGAAGTAGGGCCCAATACAACTCCTCCTGTATGTAAGATAATGGACCATTCAAAATATATATATGAGCAAAAAAAGAAATTAAGGAAAAATAAAGCCGGTAAAGTAAAAGATCTTAAAGAATTTAGATTTAGTCCTGTAATAGAAAAAGGAGATTTAGACACTAGGGTAAGAAGGGCCAAAGAGTTCCTTGAAAAAGGACATCCTGTAAAGATTACTACTATGAAAAAGGGCCGACAACCTTACGAACAAATGAAACAGGTATTTAATGATGTATTGACTAATTTTACTGAATATTGTAGTATCGAACCCGAACCAAAGAGTGAATTTAATAGTATTTCAATCACTTTTAAAAAGAATGTCACGCCAAAAAACAAACAAAACAGCAATAAAGAGAATCAAGCTATCCAACCCAAAGGGGAACAGGAAAGCAAAGATGATGTACAAACAGAGCCATCAGGGACATCTCAAGACCAAAAGGTCAAGGAAGTCTAAAAGAAGGCAGAGTGATGATAGGATTGTATTTAGTGCTGTAGAAAAAAAATTAAAAAGAAAAATTGTAAATTTAGAATAACTACATATGAGAGTTAAAGGTGGTATTGTAAGAAAAAGAAGACATAACAAGATATTAGCCAAAACAAAGGGATATCGAATGACCAAGAGCAAACTGTATAAGGTTGCTCATGAAGCATATATGCATGCTGGTCAGTACTCCTACAACGATAGAAGAAAGAGGGCAGGTCAGTTTAGAACTTTATGGATTTCAAGAATAAATGCTGCCTGTAAGGCAAATGATATACAGTATAAAGATTTAATAAGTGGTTTGAAAAACAATAACAACGAACTAAACAGAAAAGTTCTTGCCGACATTGCGGTAAACAATCCAGAAGTCTTCTCCTTTATTACCAAATCTCTTTAGATTATTTAGGTGACAGACCCAGGACTGACCCCATTTTTAACACCGAAACCTCGTTACAACAAACATATCCCCAAATCTAAAGTACAAAAACCGAAAGGTTTTTACATTCGAATTTTACACTGTACAACGCTAAAAAGGTTGGAAAATACTACAATGACAGGGTTGATACTGAACAACAGAGGGTCAGAGGTGGGTCTGACCCCACTCTCTCTTTGTAATAATTTACTGTTTAAAATATAATATTGTATACTTTCAGGATAACATCATAAATAAAGGTATATGATAAACGATTTAGATATAATAAAAAAAGAAATTTCAAAAGATATCGACTTACTCTCAAGCGCTCAATTGAAAAACAAATATCTTTCTTCCAAGGGAGTTCTAGGAACCCTTTTTAAAGGAATAAATACCATTGAAATTGAAAAAAGATCTGAGTACGGAAAAGAATTAAACATAATTAAAAAAGATCTTGAAAAGAAAATTGATGAAAAAAAAGACTCTGAAAAAGAACTCGTTGTTACAGAAAAGATTGACCCCACAGCACCATTTGATATAAACACCTCTAAAGATAAACAACCTCATATTCTAGATTTAAAAGGTTCAGCCCATCCCTTAATGCAAGAATTAGAAAAAATGTTAGATATCTTTCAAAGAATGGGGTTTGATATTTTAGAAAGTAGACAAATTGATGATGATTTTCATATGTTTGAAAGTTTAAATTTTCCCAAAGGTCATCCTGCTAGAGATATGTATGATACATTTTGGACAGATGAAAATTTTGTTTTACCAGCACATACCTCAACTATGCAAAATAGGGCACTAAGAAAGTTTGGTCCCCCTCCAATCAGAGTAGTATTACCTGGTCGATGTTTTAGAAATGAGGCAACAGACGCAAGTCACGAACATACTTTTTATCAAATAGAGGGGATATATGTTGATGAAGGAATATCGATGGGAAATATGCTAGCCACTATTAAAGAGTATCTGGAACAATATCTTGAAAAAGAGTTAGAGATTAAAATACAACCTGCATACTTTCCTTTCACAGAACCAGATGTAGAGTTTGTAATTAGTTGTCCTTTCTGTGACAAAAAAGGTTGTGGGATATGTGGCAATACTGGATGGATAGAGTTAATGGGATGTGGAATGATTCATCCAAATGTACTTTTGGCTGGTGGGCTAGATCCACAAAAATATACTGGATTTGCTTGGGGTGTAGGATTAGATAGATTAACGTTAATTAAAAAAGGTATTAGTGATATCAGGAAATTAAGAGATGGGGATATTAACTTTTTGAAACAATTCTAAAGATATGAAATTATCAATAAATAGTGTTAAACAATTTACGCAGTGCAATTTAGAATTAGAAAATATATTAAATATTCTGTCTACTAAAATTGGTGCAGTAGAGGGATATACAGATTTAAGTAAAATGTATGAAGGAATATATATTGCTCAAATAGTATCTAAACAAGAGCATCCTAATGCAGATAAACTAGCTGTTTACCAAATAACAATAGGAGAGAAAGAAGAAATTCAAGTAGTGGCTGGGGATAAGACACTAAATGTTGGAGATAAAATATCCTACATTAAACCAGGATATGTTGTTCCATCGACTTTTCAAACCTCTGAGCCATTAAAGATTAAAGCTGTTAACATGAGAGGTTTTACTTCTAATGGAATGCTTTGCTCCGAAAAAGAACTAAACATCGGTCCTAACCATAATCATGTTTTAGTATTAGATTCCAATGCACAAGTAGGAACTCTTTTTGCTGATTACTTCGAGCTAAATGATATCGTAATCGAAATTGAAAACAAAGCTTTAACAAACAGGGGAGATTTATTCGGAATATTAGGATTATCAAGAGAGCTGACAGCTGCTCAAGCAATGCCTTTTAAAAGCCCACAGTGGTATTTAAACGAAGGAAATCTCATAGATGCTAAAGATACAACCCTCCCAGTTAAGGTAATAAATGAGTCAGTAGATCTTTGCCCTAGATATTCATGTATATCAATGAATAATTTAGACATAAAAGAATCTCCTGTATGGCTGAAATCCATACTAATTAAATCCGGCATGAGACCGATAAATAATGTAGTAGATGTAACTAATTATCTTTCAATAATAACAGGACAACCTCTACATGCATTTGACTATGATAAGGTTGTATCTAAAGATTCCAATAGCAATGATAGCGCATATATAACAGTTAGATTGGCAAGAGACGGAGAAAGCATTCATACTCTAGAGGGAACAGTAGTGAATTTAAGTAATAATAACGTAGTTATCGCCGATTCAACAAACCCAATAGCTATTGCCGGTGTAATAGGTGGATATGATACCCAAGTCGATAGTAATACAAAGAATATAATCATTGAAAGTGCCAATTTTGACAAATTCAGTATTAGAAAAACTTCAATGGAGTTAGGGATATTTACAGAGGCAGTTACTAGATATACAAAAGGTCAAAATCCTGCCCTATGCCTACCCATACTTCTCAAATGTGTTGAGTTGATTAAAGAGTTAGCCCAAGGTACGGTATCTTCTAATATACAAGACATATATCCTCAACCTGCTCCTGTTAAAAACATCTCTCTTTCAATTACAAAGCTTAATACGCATCTTGGAACTACTTTAGGAAAAGAACAAATAAAGACAATACTTAGGAATCTTGAATATACTCTATCAAATGAAAACGAAGAATTCCTAACTGTAACTCCTCCAGTATTTAGAACCGATATCTATATACCCGAGGACATCTATGAAGATATTGGGAGAATATATGGGTATGAAAATATTTTACTTAAATTACCAGAAAGAGACATTAAAACCACCCCCAAAAATACATCGCTTAGCTTTAAAGCTAAAATACGTTCTATTCTTTCAAATTCCGGATGTAATGAGATAGATACTTACAATTTCACCAGTAAGCAGAACATACTTAACTGTAAACAGGATCCTAATATTGCATTTCATATTAAAAATGCACTCTCTCCTGAGTTAGAATTTATGAGAACATCTTTGCTCTCTTCTTTACTTGAAAAAGGTAAATACAATATTCAAAAAAATATAACTCCCTTCTGTATATATGAATTAAACATTTCTCACCAGAAAGGGTATACAGACAATTTTGAACTTCCAAAAGAAGATTGGCACCTTTCCTTACTCTTTTCTTCAAAAGATAATATTATTGATGGTAATCCCTACTATCAAGCTAAAAAGTATTTTGAGAAAATATTGGATACTTTAAATACCCTTCCTGTCTTTTATGAGTTAATATCAGATAGCTCAGAGTTAGATTTGCCTATTTGGGTAAAAAATGTAATTCCTTCATTTAACAAAAATGCTGCATCCCTAATTAAATACTCCAAAGATGGTAATTCAAATATAATAGGTGTAATAGGGGATATAGATAATGATGTTAAGAATAATTTTAAGCTTGCCAAATTTACTAGTGGATTTGAAATTAATTTAGAAGAGTTAATAAAAATATCCAATCAAAAGAAATTAAATGTTTTTGAAACAAAATACCCACCAATAACACAAGATCTCTCTATTCAAGTTACTACTAGTACAAAATTTTCGGACTTAGAAAAAACTATACTTAAAGAAATAAATACTAGAGATAGGGTGGGGGATATTAAATGTTTAGATATATACAAAAAGGATAGTAACTATAAAACTATTACGCTTAGAATATCAATAGAGCATAAAGACAAAACCTTAAATGATAAAGAATATAAAAAGATTGTTGATAGAATAGAGGAGAAAGTTAAAAAGTATAAGTAAATAATTAGTTCTTACTTCTCACACCTCTAACACTCTCAGGGGAAGAAGCTTCCGTGATCACGTCTTCTTCTACTTTAAAGGTTATTGATTTGGTTCCAATTTTCCCATAATTATCTTTCGCTGTAATAGTAAGTGTATGGTTACCAATTGCTAAGCTAGATAACTCTTTGGTTGTACTAAAGCTAGAACCACTCCATGTAATAGCCGATACTAATGTTCCATCTATTGAAATTGTAAATTCACTTAAACTCTCTAACTGTCTAGTATTACCAGATATATTCATAGTTTGACTCTTTTTAAAAGTCGCCCCATCTACTGGTGAGCTAATCTCTACAATAGGGGCATTATCAGGGCCTAAAGGTAAAGGACACTCTGCAGTTTCCGGTTCTGCAAATATATATCCAGAGTTTTTACTTAGATTCTCTTGATATGCAGTTTGTTGTAACTTGTTTTCTACTTTGAATGACATAACCGTTTTTTGTTCTAAAAGACCGTAACTTTGTGCAAGTGCCAAGTTACTAGGAATCATGCCATTGGCACTACATACAGAAACAACCTTTCTGTTATCTACCTGAGGAGCCCTACCTGAGATATATACACTTGCTTCCTTATCACAACTAACCCCCTCTCCAGGAATACCACCTGAATCTCTACAAACTGCAGTAGATACAATACCTGCAGGACGTGTAAAGAGTTCAACCGGATATCTATCTGCCAACCTATTTGTAATTGCATACGCCATAGGTAATGGTAGGGATACACCCCAAGCACCTGGAACTACAGTGTTGTCATTGTTCCCAGCCCAAACTCCTACTACAAGATTTTTATGATACATTACAGCTGTTAAATCTTTAGGACCATCTGTCGTTCCTGTTTTAAAACATAAGTTCTTTCCTTTAATTTTTGAATAACTAGTTCCAATTCTATCTCCGTGTCCTCCTAAATCACATAATATGTAATTAAGTAGATATATTTCCTTCTCATCAATGACTTGAGTGCCTTGATCAAATACCGCTTCCTTCAAAACCTCACCTTTTGTATCTTCAACCTTCAAAATCGAAACTGTTTCATTTCTTACTCCCTCATTAGCAAATACTCCGAAGGCAGCAGTATGTTCTATTAATTTCATTTCTCCTGCTCCTAGAGCCAATGAAAGACCGTAATCTGCTTTGTTTTTAAGAGTAGTAATACCCAATTTTTCTGTAACCTGCAAAAATGCATCGACACCAACCATTTGTAAAGTGTAAACAGAAGAAAGATTTCTTGATCTACCGAGATTCTTTCTCGCTGTACCAATACCCTCAAAACCCATATCCCAGTTATTTGGAGCATACCTTCCAAAAGTCATTTTAATATCGGGTGCAAGTGTCCCAGGGCTATATCCTTTCCCAAAACCAGCCAAATATACATACGGTTTTGCAGAGGAACCAACCTGTCTTTCACTAGTTGTAATATTCACATTACCATCCACTCTTGGATCTTCTATATTCCAGTAATCAATAGAGCCAACCATTGCTAAAACTTCTCCTGTGTTAGGATTCATCACAACAGCTGCCCCATTTTGAACCTTGTATGGTTTACCATTTTTGGTTACTCCTTTAACAACCTCGTCTTGAGCAATCTCTTGAATAGAGTAATCAAGAGTTGTAGTTACTTTAAGTCCACCTCTCTCAACCCTATCAACCCCAAACTCTTCTTCAAGTAACTGTTTAACATAAAATACAAAGTGAGGTGCTTTAATATCTATTCTAGTTGTAGAAAATACTAGCTCCTCTTCTTTTGCCTGGTCGATTTCTTCCTCAGTTACTCCAGTTAGATTCTTGTTTTTAAGCATTTGATCTAATACATATGTTTGTCTTACCTTCGCTAACTCTGGATTAGTACCAAACAGTGGAGAATAGATACCGGGACTTTGAATTAATCCAGCTATCAATGCACTCTCTGCTAATGTTAAATCTCTTACATCTTTACCAAAATACGCCTTAGCTGCTGCTTGAAAACCGTAATTTACTCCTCCCAATGGAACTTCATTCATATACATCTGAAGAATTTCATCCTTAGTAAGAGTTTGTTCAACCTGCATTGTAATCAGAATCTCCTTAACCTTTCTAGAATACTTCTGTTCATACGCTTCATCACCTAATATATCGTAAAGGATTGTTGTTTTAATTAGTTGTTGAGTAATGGTACTTGCACCTCGCACTACCTCTCCACTTGTAAAGTTTTGATATGCTGCTTTTGCAATACCAGCATAATCAAGCCCCTTATGTTGATAAAACTCTATATCTTCAGCAGCCAATACTGCCCATCTGGTATATTCCGGAACATCCTCAATCGAAACAAATTCTCTGTTTTGCTTGCCATAAACAGTATAAAGAAGGATACCATTCCTATCGAATATCTTTGTACTTTGATCTGAAGATCTTTCTACTAACTCATCAGGGGACGGAAGGGATGCTTGGAGATTTTTTAAATATATACCCGCAATTATCAATGAAATACATCCTAAGAAAAAGAGTACACCAATAAAAATATAGAGAAATTTTCTAAACTTCTTGTTCTTAAATTTATTAGAAAATATATTAGATATACTACTTTTTTGGTTACCTCTCTTTTTAATGTTTCTACTACTATACCTCTTCATTCTGTTATAACTGGAAAGAGAGGAAGGTCTATGAGTATAACTTCTCTTGTTCCCATACTTCTTTGATTTTGTTACTGACATACTATATTTCATATTCTATATTGTATTTCTAATATATATTATTTACTCTCAATATTCAACACAAGCATGTAGGTGGTATAATCAATAATGGAAAACAAAACATTATCTAAACAACCGTATAAAGGAACTACTGATTGGTATCCAAAAGATATGTTTTTAAGAAACTATCTTTTTAATATATGGGAAAAAGTAGCAAGAAAATATGGCTATGAGGAGTATGATACTCCCTTAATTGAGGATGCAAATCTGTACAGAGTTAAGTCTGGTGAGGATTTAGCAAATAATCAGCTATATAGCTTTGAAGATAAAGGAGGAAGAGAAATAGCCCTTAGACCCGAAATGACTCCCTCTTTAGCAAGAATGGTTGCACAAAAGAAAAACGAACTAACATTCCCCCTAAGATGGTTTAATATTGGAAGATATTACAGATATGAGAAGCCCCAGAAAGGAAGAAGAAGAGAGTTCTTCCAATTAAACATCGATATGTTAGGAGTATCTACAATAGATGCAGAAGTTGAAATTATTCAATATGTAATGGATGTAATGAAAGAGATTAAAGCTCCTCGAAATTCGTATGAGTTAAAAATAAGTAATAGATATCTTTTAGATTACCTATTTGAAAGTATCTTAGATGTAGATCTAAGTGTAAAACCTAAACTAGCCAGGGCACTAGATAATTACCTTAAAATGCCAATTTCAGATTTTAAAGCGTACCTGAAAGAGATCTCTCTTAGAGATGAACAAATTGAGCTAATTATAGAGTATCTCTCTTGGGATTTAGATGATTTATCAAAAATACAAGACAGCTCTAAAGGTGCTAAAGAGCTACTAGAACTGTTTAAACAGTTAAATGATTTGAATATATCAAATGTTAAATTCTGTCCTTACATTGTGAGGGGTTTACAATACTATACTGGAACAGTAATTGAGCTATATGATATTGGAGATGACAACAATCAAAGAGCTATGTTTGGAGGTGGTAGGTATGATGATTTACTAGAAATCTTTGGTGAAAGTAAGATTCCTGCATTTGGTATCGGTTGGGGCGAAGCAACTACATTAGAGTATATTAAAAAATACAACTTGGTGCCCGAGTATACAAGTGATATAGATATCTTTTTATGTTTAATAGATAGTAATTTTAAAAAAGATATTAACTCTTTAGCAACTTTCCTAAGAAGTAACGGGTTTAATACAATGACTCAACTTACTCCTTCTAAACTTTCCAATCAGCTTAAGTATGCAAGTTCCAACCTAATTCCTTGGGTAGTTATCATTGGAGAGGATGAATTAAAAAATGGTGTTATCCAATTAAAAGATATGACTAACAGAGAATCTTTCTTAATTAAGAAAGAAGATATCATACAAAAAATATCCGAAGTTAAGTAAGATAACGATACTAAGATATTACCTCTACTTTAGGTGATAGTTGAAGTTATAACTTATGAGTATATTTCATATATACCTCTTCATAGAGAGATGTATATTAAAAATTTCAAAGTTTGCTTAACTCAATTTGAATCCATTTTTATCAATTATTTAATATCCAACAATGGTTATTGTAATATGTTAGATTTTGAAAAGTATATATATTCATTATTAAAAAAGAACATACCTAGAAAATCACTTGTGGTAGAGATAAACAGATTAAAAAGAAGAGTAATCAATCAAACAGGGTTTCCAATAATAAAGAGTAAGTACGGATTTGGATATGTTATAAATAGTTAGACCTTTCTCTTCCATTCCGATATTTTATTTAAAGCATCTATTGGTGTTAAATTGTCTAAATCTAGTGCTTGTATCTCTTGTTCTATCTCAGAGTTTTTAGCCAAGAATAACGGAAACTGATATCCATTTAAAGATACCTCTTTATCAGTTTCCTTGTTGCTAAGTACTTCTCCTCTAATTTCATTATCTTTGGAAAACATTTTTTCTTGTTCAAAACTTTCTAATATTTCATTGGCTCTTTTAATAACTTTATCAGGTAATCCAGCCATCTTAGCAACATATATACCGTAGCTTCTATCAGTACCACCCTGTACAATCTTTCTTAAAAAGATAACTGTTCCTTCAGTTAAATCCTCTTCTACCAACACATTGTAATTTTTCACTCTATCAGGAATCTTTTCTGATAACTTTAAAAGCTCGTGGTAATGTGTTGCGAATAATGTTCTTGCCTTAATATCAGTAACTAAGTATTCCGCTAAAGCCCAAGCAATACTAACCCCATCGTAGGTACTTGTACCTCTACCGACTTCATCTAGTACTATTAAGCTGTATTTTGTTGCATTATTAACAATATTTGCGGCCTCATCCATCTCTACCATAAAGGTACTTCTACCTCGAGATAGGTCATCTGATGCTCCAACTCTTGTAAATATCCTATCAACCAAAGAAAGTTCCATACTCTTTGCAGGTACATAACAACCTATCTGTGCTAATAGGACTAAACTTGCTACTTGTCGTATATATGTAGATTTACCAGACATATTAGGACCAGTTAAAATAGACATTGAGTTTTTATTAAAATCAAGGTAGGTATCATTTGAGATAAATTCTTCATCGTTTATTCTCTCTACAATTGGGTGTCTTCCTTGTTCAATTTTAATCAAACCCTCCTTCTCACCCATATCGAATATGTTTGGTTTACAGTAATCTCTTTCTATTGCAATTTTAGCAAAGCCAGATAGTATATCTATAAATGATATATATTCTGACAAATTTTGAAGTTCTTTAATATATTCAATCAAAGATTCTCTAAACTCAGTAAATAACTTGTATTCTAACCCATTTAGTTTCTCTTGAGCGTTAAGGATGATATCTTCTTTCTGTTTTAACTCTTCTGTGATATATCTCTCACAGTTAACCAATGTTTGTTTTCTAATATATCTATCTGGGACTTTCTCTTGATGTGCCTTAGTGACTTCAATATAGTAACCAAACACTCTATTAAAACCAATCTTTAAACTGTTGATTCCAGTTTCTTTCTTCTCATCTTCTTCAAATGTTTTAATCCACCCCTTACTATCACCAGTCAAACTTCTCAATTCTTCTACTTCTTTGTTGTATGAAGATTTAATAATGCCACCTTCGAGTATAGTTGGAGGAGGAGTATCTACAATACAATCATCTATTTGCTTTATTAATTTTTCAAGTACCAAGTCATATTTCGCCAACTTGTTACTTATTTCTGAGAAATTTGATACCTCATTTCGTAAAAGATTAATATTTTCTAAAGAATTTTGAAGTGCTTTAATATCTCTTCCATTTGCTCTCCCTAAACCAATCTTTCCTGTAATTCTACTAATATCATTTACATTAGATAATAGATCTTTCACCTTATACACACTATTACTATTTGAAACAAACAAATCAATGATATTTAGTCTATCATTAATCTCTTTTTTATCAATTAAAGGATTAAGCATCCATGAATACAAGGTTCTTTTACCCATCTGAGTACTGGTTTCATCTATAACAGAAAAAAGCGAACCCGAGATATCACCTGTATAACCATTAGAGATAAGCTCAAGATTTCTAATGGTAGCCCTATCTAAAATCATATTAGAAGTTAAGTTCCTTCTTTTTGGTTTTTTGATATGAGATGGCTCCATTAACTGGGTTTCTTGAATGTGTTTAATAACCATAGCTATTGCACAAATGCTTGCATCTTTACCCTCTAAACCAAGAGCTTGAACATTTGAAATATCAAAGAATTCTTTAATTAGTTCCTCTGAATATTTTTCATTCTGTAATGTTTTTGGTAGAAATTGGATCGGGAGAGTAGGGAAGTGTAGCTCTTTTTCGTTTTCTAAAAGCAGTATCTCAACAGGGTCATAAGAGGAAACAACTGTTTCTATATTCTTTGGAGAGTACTTCATTTCAATCCATATAAATTCTCCTGTGGTAATATCACATATTGATACACCCAAAGAATCTTTAGCTTTGCAGAAAGCACACATATAGTTGCTCTTTACAGAATCGGAGATATCCATTGTCGCAGGAGTAATGATTCTAGTAACACCTCTTTTGACAATCCCTTTAGCCAACTTAGGGTCTTCTAATTGGTCTACAATTACAACACAGTATCCTGCTTTAACTAATTTCGGAAGATATTGATCAATTGCCTTGTGAGGGAAACCAGCCAACGGAGTGGCATTGCTATTTTTATCTCTGGCAGTTAAGGTGATATTTAATGCCTTAGAGGATATCTTAGCATCCTCGCCAAAGGTTTCATAAAAATCACCCATTCTAAAAAGCACTATTTTATCAGGATACTGTTTCTTAAAACGGATATACTGATCCATCATTGGCGTTTGTTTAATATCAAGTTCCATTCCCTATTATACAGAAGAATGCATAGTGAAAACTATATGCCTTTGAAAAGATTTACTTTTTTCCAAGAATTATTTTCGATTCTTCTTCAGATACTAACCGTCTCATATCCTTAATGGTTTTTGGCATTACAGAGACTCCGTAAACACCCTTTCTTACACTGTATCTTACAAGTTCCGGACTATCATCACAAAGAACAACAATCTCTTTGGAAGGAGACTTAGAAATATCACATACCGTATCTACTACTTTAAGAGAGTTACCAATTCCTAAATCATACTTTCCTTTGGTATCATCAAACTTGTTTCCTTGCATTACTCTAATGATTCTAGGCATATCAATTATCACCCCATCAATCTTCGAACCGAGTATTTCATCTGCGAGTATAATATCTGTTGGGTTATCAAGTATTGCATAGATTCTAAATGATGCAGTTCTTCTAAAACCACCTGCTAAAAGTGCCTTCTTGAAAAGATTCATAGAAGATACATTCATTGGAGCATAGATACCGATATCTACATTTCTTCTTTTGTTAATGTTTCTTACTCTACGTAATATTTTAATAACTCTACTTAGTAACTCTCTATTGGAAAGATAATGGGCAAGACCATGTACAGAATCATCTATTTCCGAATTTTCAAATTGTTTTCCTTTAGTAAGTGATCTAAAACTAGATACTCTTAAAGACCCAAGAGCAAGTACTACCTGATTACCTTCTGCTAAATCAACATATTCACATATCTTGTCTCCAATCTGTTTAGAGTATTCTACAAACTTTTTTTCTTCTACATACGCAAGTAAATGCCTTCCATCTTCAAGAAGAATTTTATCTAAATCTATATATACAAGACCATGGGAATTACCTACTAAATCAACAATTGTTTCTTTTTCATCTTGTGGATTGATAAAGACCTTAGTTGCACAGGGTGGCAAATTCATATCATGAGGAATCTTGTATTGTTCACCGGCAGTTAGTTCGGTTTCTTGCGTATTCTCTTGTTCATTCTTAAGCAAATCAATTCCGGAAAGAGTTTCATCTTTGTATGCTTGTATAACTGGATGAGTAGGTGATTGCTCTGTTTCTTTCTCAACATATATACTTCCTGTATTCCCATCTAACCTTACTAATTGGCCATTCTTTAACATAGACGAGGCATTCACTGCACCAACAACGGCAGGAATATCAAATTCTCTACACAATATTGCAATATCACTAGTTATACCACCACTTTCTAAAATTACACCCCCAGAATTAATTATTAGAGATTCCATATCTGAGAAGTACTCTTTTATTAACAGTATGTCCTTTTTATTTATACCTTCTAAACTGCTTTTATTCACAACCTTAACACTTCCAACTACAACCCCAAAGCTTGCCCCAAGACCTTTGATTAAAAAGTCGTCAATATTACTTACCTGTTTGTTTTCTTCCTCTTTTTCTTTTCTAATTGTACCTCTAGCAACACTAATCAACTTTTCAGTCAAAGGACTATATTCATGTTTATTTCCCTGAACAATTTTCTGTGCATTTTGTAGTGTCTTATCATCCAATATCCCTATGCCTTGGTATTTTTCTAAACACCACTTTAAAACCTCTCCAAGAGTATCAAAGCTCTTGGCATTTTCCACTATACTTTGGCTAGGTACATATCTTTCATACAAATCTTTACTCTGTAATACCCATATCTTTCCTCCAGACATCACCCATTCAATGTTTTGAGCTCGTCTTAATTTGTTTTCAACAATTAAAGATATTTTAGCTATCTCTCTTAGATATCCATCATCTACTTTCTGACGATGACTCCATGCAGTAGATATTTTTACTTTCTCTGTACCATCCTTGTTGTTCTGATTTTTGTTAACAACCCTAATTTTCATCCAATCTTGAGGAGAAATCTTTTTTTCTAACACGGATAAATCCCTCTTGTTTAAAAGATATGTATCAGGAGTTAACTCTCCTAAAGATATGGTGTCTCCTAAACCAAATACCGCCTCTATACTCAATTTCGATTGATCTTGAGTTATAGGGTCGACAGTAAAAGCAACACCCGATACCTCTGCTTGAATCATCTTTTGTACAACAACTCCAAGTTTTACATCTGCCAGATTTATACCTTTAGAAGATGCGTAAGCAACAACATCGTCTGTAAGCAAAGAAGAATATATTCTCTTAACAGATTCTAGTAAATTTTTTCCTCCTCTTACATTTAATTCCGTAGAGAAAATTCCTGAGAAAGAAACTTCGGGATTAGAAGGAAATATTACAGATGATCGTACGGATACCCAGGCATCCGTAAATCCAGAAATTCTTGCATATGCAGACACAATATCTTCAATCTCCTCTATTTCAAATTCAGTTTTAAGTAATGATTTTAATACCTCGGATTGATCAGGATTATCCTCTTTTTCAAAAAGAGATTTGGCATCTCTAAAAAGAGTTCTTGAAATGAAGTTTTCAAAAACAGAAGACGAAATCACAAAGAAATCTGGTATTGGAATATCCATATCCTTTAACTCAAAAAGTGAGAGACCCTTTCTTCCTATTGTAGACTCTTTTAATTTAGAGTAAACATGGTCCTCCCAGAAGTAAACAGATCTTTTCTTTTGTGATGTAATATCAGACATCTCGGGCAGAGTGTATTAAGATTAAATTCCAAATATCTAATTAATGCTACCTTTCGCCTCGATTTTTTGCAAGTCAACATAAAACTCATAGCATATCTTTCCTATTACAATGGCAGGGACAGAAAGAATTGCCCCCCATACTCCAAAGAGTATTAAGAAGATAATGGCAGAAAAAAGTACTAACATGGGCTTAACACCAGCTGCTCCCCCCATTACTTTGGGAATAATGAAATTGTTTTCTAACTGTTGATACACCATAAAGATTAGTAAGATAATAACTGCTGGAATAGGGCCTTTTGTAATTAAAACAATTAAAAGTGGTGGAATAGAGGCGACAGTTGCCCCTAATGAAGGAATCGCTGAGAACAACGCTATCAATACAGCCATTGGTAATGCGAAAGGAACTCCAAATATCATCAAAATTAAACCTAATACTGTCCCTGCAATAGTACTTACTACTGCCTGGCCTAAAAGCCAGCTACCTAATTTACCCTCTAAATCAAGTACCAACTTTTTTACTCTGTTTCTTTTCTCATCTGCAGTAATTCTAATTAAACCAAAATCTAATATTTTGTTATGATCAATAACTAAATAAACGGAAAAAATTAAAGACGCAGAGACAAGAGAGACCCAACCAAATACCCCGCCCAATGTTGAAGCCATACTCTCAAAGCTGTCAACAGAAGTAAACTTTTCAAACCAATTTAACATTGCTCTATACACTGTATTAGAATCAATTTTTATTTCACCAAATTCTATAGCAGAGATATTTGATGTAAAACTTTTTACCCACACTGGAATACTTTCTGAAAGATTATCAACTTGGTTGATAAAAGGAATAACTATTACAGCAATAATTCCTAACATTAGTAATACTCCAACAATATATGTTATCGCAATAGATAAGTTTCTAGATATTTTTCGTTTTTGCAACCAATTTATAATAGGCAAAACAGAAGACATGATTACAACACTTAAAAAGAGAAAGACTGCTATAGAGATAAGTTGTTTACCAAAATATATTAAACCCAATATTCCTAATACTGTAATTATTAGCTTCCAAGAAAACTCAACTACAAATACTGGTTTCTCCTCTTTTTTTGAATCAGAAATTTTTTTAAATTCTTTTATCTCATTCATATTACTGTCTTCTTTTTTACTATTCCCATTTATATTCAATACTTTTATCATAATATCTAAATTTCAATATATATCTTATTATTATATCAACTATTATTAAACTATACAGTATTCTTTTTAAAATTACTCATTGGGATTAATTTAGCAGCTACTATGGAGGATATCGGAACAACTAATAAAATACCTATACTTGAAGTAATAGTTCGAACGATCTCTTCAGCAATAAAATCAATTTTTAAAATATTTCCTACACCACCACTGCTGTATGTAAGCAGCATTACGACTGCCAAACTAGAACCAGCATAAGCAATAAAGAGGGTATTTATCATAGAGGATATATGGTCTCTTCCAATATTCATTGCTTGAGTATATAACTCCCTTGTAGTTAATTGATTATTTGCTCTATATAACTCTTGTATAGCAGATACTTGACTCATTACAACATCATCTAACACACCCATTGCACCAATTAAAATACTGACAAAAAACAAATCTCCTAAATTAATACTCCCATCAGTTTGACTAAACAGTAAAAATGCTTCTTCACTTCCAAATCCATCTACATTAACTATATTGCTAAATACTTTTGCAAAAAGGCCAACAAACAGTATTCCAATAATCGTTGATATAACAGCTACTGTACTTTTTCTATTTAACCCATGAGATGCATACATAATTACAACAAGTGTAACTAGTACCGTAGATATCCCAATAAATATTACATCCGAACCATTAAGTATTTTAGGAACAGCCCATACATAAAGAACAAAAATTGTAAAAGCCAAACTAATTAAAGATCCCAACCCTTGTTTTCTACCAATAATTAGAGCAAAAAAAGAAAAAATACCTACAAGAAGTAAAATCGATGAGTTACGATCATACCCTGTTACGCTCCATTCCTGATTCCCAAATTCATCACTTAAAAAAGATACAAACACTTTATCTCCTTTAAGAAATTCTGATTTACCTGTTTCTGAAAGAATAGGGGACATAATTTCCTCCTTGCCAGAATCAGAAAGTTTTACAGTATATTGAAAACATGTATAAGTTTGTTCAAATTGTTCTGAACAAGGTATTTCCTTAATACCTACAACTACACCTTTAAAAGATTCTTCGTTTTGCTGAGCAAATACCTTTAATGGTAAGAGAAAAAGAAAAGAAAAAATTAGTATTGATAGCAACTTTTTATCCATACTTTTTATTATACAAGAAAAAGAGAGGTTTTCACCTCTCTTAATTCTTAATTCAATATCAAAACAATCTATCTTTTGTTTTTTAAGTATACAACTGTAGAGCTACTCATAAATGCTATCAAAGCAAGTAATCCAAACAACATCATTAAGTTGTTACCTATCAATTCATCAAATGTCCCCGCTGCCTGTGGAATATTTTCATCTATTACAGCATCCCCGTTAACACTTCCCGTAGGAGAGTAAGTTACTCTTACTTTCTCATCAAGTAAAGTTTCATTTCCAGCTAAATCAGTTATATATATTGAGAAAACATTCTTACCCTCATCTAACTGTATCCCCTCTATTCTAAAAGCTCCATCTTTATCTGAAAGTCCATCAAAACTCTCAGTACCTCTTTTTACCTCAATTGTTGCATTGGGTTCTGTTGTACCTAAAAGAATATATGTATCTTTGTTCGTTTCTTCTCCATATTTAAGCGTTACAGTATCCTGATTTGGTGAAGTTCTATCGATTACTCCAGTCATTATATCTGATTTTGAAGATATATTTCTATTTGGGAAACCCTTAACACCCGCTACAGAGAAATTATAACTACCTTCATCCTCCGCGATATATTCATAGGAGAATTTTGAGTCATCATCTACTTTAACATCTCCAACCTTCTCATCATCTAGAAATATGAATACATTATCATATCCAGAGGCACTCCCTTTAATTAAAATCTTATCTCCATTAGTTATAGATGTAATTTCCTCTAATTTTGGTGATTCTAAAGTTGGATCGAGTAGGGGTTCTTCTCTAAATTTAATATATGAAAAAATACCGAAAGCAACCAAAAGTACTCCTAAACCAATGAATACAGAACCCACCAATCTAGAAATTCTCTCTTGATTTGCAGGTACGGGTTGTTTAATCTCAACCTTACTAATCATACTTTCTTTATTTTGAGATTTTTGGGCATTCTTTTTATTTTCTTTTTTCTTTGCCACTCTGACCTATATTATAATTTATATACTCATATATCATAGCATAAAACAAAAAACAAAATAGTGCAAGATATACATTAAACTGATAAAATAATGATATGAGAAAAATATTAAAAATACTTTTAACAACAGTACTAATTGCACTACTACTAATACCATTGGGATACTTTGTAATATATCCTAATTACAACAAAGTAATCGGACCTATAAAAAGATTTGATATACAAAGGAGTGCAGGGGAAATAACGTTTCAAATTTTTACTATGTTAGTTCCAACTCAAGATCAAATACTTGGTCAACAGATTGAGAATCCCTTAGGAAAAAGTATAGAAGAGAGTATTGGTAAGGATACGATATTAGATACAAAAGTTTTAGAAGATTTGGCTACACAAGTTCTAATCAACTCAATAGAGGTAGAAGGAAATATATTTGAGGGTTTAGATCCCAATACAATGAATAAAGGATTCTGGCATTTCCCCTCATCTAATTTCCCCGGTCAAAAAGGAAATACCGTTATCATTGGGCACAGATATGCCAAACTACCTCCGAATAAAGATACGTTTTTTAATTTAGATAAAGTTAAGGTAGGAGATAGGATTGAGATTTTACAATTAGATTCAAAATATACGTATATTGTAACTGAAACTAAAATCGTAGAAAAAAATGATATATCTGTCTTACAGGATTACTCTGATTACAGAATAACTTTAGTGACTTGCTCTCCCCTGTGGTCATCAGATCAAAGATTGGTAGTGATAGGTAAACTGGACAAATTATATAAAAATACATAAAATACAATGCTTCTTTTAATTTGTCATTATGAATACTATGCATACTAGAAAAGATATAAATGAGTTTACAACTGAGTTAACTATGACTATCCCTCACGATAGTTTTAAACACTCATACGATTTAATGTTAAAAGATTACTCTAAGGATTTGGATATTAAAGGTTTTAGGAAAGGCAAAGTACCTACAGATTTAGTTAGTGACCAAGTTAAAGAGATTGTTAAGTTTGAAACTTTTGAGAAACTAGCCCCTATGTATATCAATACAGCAATATCAAAAGAGAAATTAGAACCAATTGCTCCCCCTATGTATAAAGAGATACCTAAAATATTAGATGGATTAGATACATCCTTTACAATTACTGTTACAACAATGCCTAAATTTACATTAGGTAATATGAAAAAGGTTAAGGTAGAAAAAAAGAAAGAAGCTGTTTTAGAAAGTGAGATTGAAAACGCTATACAAGATTTAAAAACATCTCAGAAAACAAAAACTAAAGAGATAAATGACCAATGGGCACAAGAGATAGGGAAAGTAATAGATGCAAAAGATGTTAAGACATTAGACCAACTAAGAGAGAAGATTAAAAATGCTCTACAAATTCAAAAAGACCACTATCAAATGCACAAGCTACAAGATGAAGCACTAAAGCAAGCAATCCTTGAATCTAAGATTGAGATTCCTCAAGCCGCTATAGATTTTGAAGCTCAAGAGAGAGAAAGATCCTTTAATGAAGATATGAAGAGCAAGGCAGTAAATATCGATGATTTTCTTAAGGCAAATGATATTACAATTGAAAAAATGAGAGAGTTATGGCAAGCAGATGCAAAAGAGGCAATCCAAACAGATGTGTTCCTCTCGCTATACGCAGATACTAAAAATGTTACAGTAACAGATGAAGAATTGGATAAAAAGATTGAAGATATTAAAAAGCAAAGACCTGATGCAGATAAAAATATATTTAGTAACCCACAGTGGAGAGAATATATTAAAAAAGTAGAAGTGAAAGAGAAAGCTTTTAGAATATTTATAGAAGAAGTATTAGGTAAAGATTTTTTAGATGAACATAATTAAGATATATGTCGTTTTTAATACCAACAGTAATTGAAAAAGAGAGAGAAGGGGATAGGGCGTATGATATATACTCTAGACTGCTTAAGGATAGGATAATATTTGTAGGAGGTCCCATTGAAACAGATATGGCTAATACAGTTATTGCTCAGTTGCTCTTTTTAGAGAAGGAAAACCCTAATGAAGATATCCAAATGTTTATTAACTCTCCTGGAGGAGTAGTAAATGCTGGTATGGCAATATTAGATACCATGAACTACATAAAATGTGATGTATCCACAATCGCTGTTGGAGCAGCTGCCTCTATGGGTTCATTTTTACTTACACACGGTACAAAGGGAAAAAGATTTGCACTACCCAACTCTAAAATTCATATTCATCAACCATTAGGTGGAGTAGAGGGTCAGGCAAGTGATATCGCTATAGAAGCAGAGGAGATATTAAAAACAAGAGAGCTTCTTTACAAGATGCTATCCAAACAAACAGGTCAAAGTATTAAACAGATAGAAAAGGATGCAGATAGAGATAAGTACTTTACAGCTCAAGAGGCAAAAGAGTATGGATTAATAGATAAAGTTATCAGTAAAAGATAGTTTTTCATTTGAAATTAAGATTCTTTTCGGGCATACTTTAATGTATAAATCGGCTTTTTAAAAGTATGTTTAGGAAAATTACATTAATAATTGGACTCTTTCTTTTACAACTTCTCACAGCATTCCAACACCAACAGTTACTTTCAGTGTTGGAGAGGCAGAATTGACAGGGGGTATATCTTTAACAAGCACAGATAATGTTAATTGGATTACTCAGTATACGGTATTAGATAACGATACAAATGGTTTAATATCATTCTCAATATCTTCACCAAATCTATATACAACCTTTACAGAAACAACAGATCTTTCCAGAGTAACTATTGACACATTAGCACCAAGTACCCCCATATCTTCACCAATTTCTGGTATATATGCAACAGCGCAGAGTGTCTCCCTAGCATCTACCGGTCATTCAGTTATTCATTTTACTTTAGATGGTTCAATTCCTTCCTGTACACAGGGTAATGTATATCTACTTCCATTTGCAGTTTCTACATCTAAAATTGTTAAATCCGTAGCTTGTGATTTAGCATATAACCAATCTTCTTTACTTACTCTCTCCATATCAATATTCCCAGATACTTTTACTTTAGATACAACCACAGAAGACGAGGAGGAGATTCAATTAGAAGAGAGTGAAGTCATTCAGAACATTTTAGAAACTGGAGGTGATAGTACCGAAGAAGATAAAGTGATTCCCATTTTCAAAGTAAGAATATTAGATAATAAATACAATCCCATACCAAACCTTCCTATTACAATCAATTCTAAACCTCAAACTACTAAAACAGATATAAATGGTATAGCGATATTTACAAATATCCCATTTGGTACTCATACCTTAATATATTCATACAAAGATACGCAGTATTCTCAAAATATCAAAGCCGATGAAGATTACATCAAAGAAAATAATATGGTAGAGATATTAGATGTTGTAACTCAAGAGGAGGGGAGTATAAATACATATTTAATACCTATTGGTATTTTTGTATTTATACTACTAATATTTATATTAGTAAGAAAAATTGTAAAAAGAGAAGAAGTAATTGATAAAGAAGAGGTTTCAGTATAAAATAATCACTGTTTAGGGGCGATTAGCTCAGCTGGTTAGAGCATCACATTGACATTGTGGAGGTCACAGGTTCGAGTCCCGTATCGCCCATTGACCTATTACCATTACACTTAAGTAGAAATTACTTTTTATTAAATTTTACAAATTTAATATCCTCAAACTTTAATTTCCTAGAATCTATATTTTTATATAGCTCTTTAATAAACTTTGGAGAATTCTCTAAAAGTTCGATATTTATATTTACTTCATCTCTATCTAACTGTATTGGAATAACAGTAATAGCACTATCTGATCTTTCAATAAAATATATCTCCTGTTTAAGAAGAGGATCATAAGGGACTTTATCTACCCCACAGTAATCACAGAGGCAATCATAAGTCTCCATATCAGATATTGATACATTTTGAACTTTTAATAGTTTATCAGGCAAATTGTTATTTAAAGATAAAAAATCTAAATAATTGTGAACCTCTTGGGTGCTTACACCCATAAGTTGAAAATCCACATAACCATCATCTCCATACTCTAACATTGATGATATTTCTGTTCTTAATCTATCTAGGGACCCTTGTTTATATTCTTTTTCAAATGGTGACATATATATTTAGTACTAAAAATAAATAATAGGCATATTATACTAAAAATATGTATAAAATAAAGACATCTGTGAAATCAATAACTATTTAAGCAATTGCTCTACTTTTGATAATAACTCATCAATACTTTCTGCATTCATAAAATCCCTCCTTATTTCATTAGATCCAGTAAAACCGTATATATAAGATTTAACAAATTTTTTCAAAATATTAAAATCCTTTGTACCTCCCCAAGTTTCTTTAAACAGAAGAATATGTTTCTTAAACATCTGATAAGCATCTAAAATTGGGATACTTTCATTACCACTAAATATCCATGGGTTAGCTATCGCTGCTCTACCAATCATTACCCCATCTGTTTTATACTTTAAAGCATATTGCTTGGCTTGTTTAAGAGATTGAATACCCCCATTTCCAAATATTAAGGTCTTCTTACCCATTTCATTTCTCAAATCGACGCAAGGTACAATTCTACTCCATTTAATCTGTTTAGATCTAAAACCAATTGCTGTTCTACAATGAATTGTGAGAGCATCAAGATCCTGTTCAAGTAAAAACTTAATCCATTCCATATCGTAATCATCCCATCCCAATCTTGTTTTAACAGAGATAGGTAGATCCCCACCACCTTCTTTTGTGCTTTCAATAATCTCTTTTACATACTCCCTATCTGCTTTTATCATTCCACTACCATTAAAATTAGAAATTATCTTTCTTACAGAACACCCCATATTTATATCTATACCATCAAAGCCCAAATTTTTAACAAATCTTGCTGCATAGTAGTAATTATCTGGGTTAATACCCCACAGCTGAGCAATAATTGGCTTTTCTGACAAGTCATATTTTAATCTGTGCATTACCTTATCTCTACCCATACTATTTAATCCCTCCACATTAACAAACTCTGTATAGAAAATATCTGGCTTCTGAATTGCTCCAACCATCTGTCTAAATACAGTATCGGTTACATCCTCCATGGGAGCAAGAGAAAGAATTGGCTTTTTTAATGTGTTGTATATATTCATATACACAATTGTATCATATACCCAAAAACTTGAAAAAATATGTAAATTACAATAAACTTGTTATGTATTAGTTCCTAAAATATGATACAAAAAAATACATTAACAAATAATGGAGGACAACAACTATTAAACGAAAATAGTATCGATAGTACTCTAAGTATTCTAGTTTACTCTATCAAAGGATTTTTAGATTGGTGGTATGTTAAAATGCTAATTTGGCATCTCAAAATGGTTGAAAGAGTATCTGTACTGGCTGATGACAACTTATCTATCTCCTTACTACTTAAAAATTTCTTTCTTCCTTGGCACAGAGATTACTCTTTTATTGGATATGTATTTGGGATTTTGATTAAAATATTCTACTTACCACTTGCTATCTTCACCTATTTAATCATCTGTACAGTATATATATTTGTTCTTATTACTTGGTTACTACTACCCCCAGCTACAGTATTCTTTATATTAAGATCACTCTTAACACTTTAATGTCAATTGATTACGGATGGCAAAACAGGACAGTAATTGGGCACCATGAAAAGGATAGTAATACTTTTAAACTAATCCTTGGAGATTTGCCAATATTAACAAAGGAATCTGATGCTCTGTTCCTTATAACTAGAGACCAGTTTTTTAGTATATCAACACCACAAATATCTAATATAATTACGAATTATCTAAAATACAAAAAGGTATATGACAATATTAGATTGATTGCAAATATCTTCCTTATACCCGGCCTAGTTATTGCACTTGGATATCTTTTAAGACAAATCGGGGTATTAGATAAGATTCAAATTGTTAAAGATTTCATCTCTAGTCCAATAGCTGACATTCTATTTGGGTTATCAATATTAAATGTGTTTGTACTTTGGCATGACTACTACAAAGACAAGAGTCATCCAGTTAGATTACCTAAGGCAGAAAAAATTTCTTTAAATGATCTTGAAGAGATTAAAAATACAGGATTTAAATTCGGAAGATATGCTCATTTAGAAGCTATCAATTTTGTAAATGAACAGACCTTAGACATCATCTGTAATAATACGAAAAACAAGGAGATTGAGATATCAGATATCTTTATCGAATTACTCGCTTACCCGGAAATACAAGATATATTTCAAAGAGCAAATATCTCAATAAACGAAGATGTGTTTAAAGAAAACGGAGTAACAAAAATAACATTACCTAAATATTCATATACTGCAATAAGGAGCTTAATAATATACTCTCTTAACGAAGCTCTCCTAACTTCTTCTAGAGAGATTCAACCAAAACATCTTTTACTTGCACTTTTTAATGTGTTTCCTGTATTAGAATTAGTTTTAACTTCTCAAAGCTCTTCAATTGATATTTTAAGAGAGATAGTTAGATATCAATCATATGAGCAGAATAAAAGGAAACGCTCAAAATATTTTAATCCCAATGTCGAATATTACAGAAAAGGTGGTATTGCTAAGCAGTGGGTATATGGATATACATTCATACTAAATCATTTTGCTAAAAATATTAACGAGATAGTATCTAGAGATAGGGATATATATGGTATTGGACATGAGGAGGAGATTGAATCTCTAGTATCTGTATTAGGAAAAGTTTCAAATAGGAATGCCCTTTTCATTGGTGAACCAGGCGTGGGTAAATCAAGTATAGTTCTAGGTATTGCCCAAAGAATTAACAGTGGGGATGTACCATTACAAATTAAAGATAAACGTATTTTACAATTAGATATAAACGGCTTAATTGCACATGCCTCTAATAATTCAAACTTGGAATATCTCATATCAAAAGCAATGAGAGAATTAGAAAACGCAGGGGATGTAGTTCTTTACATAGATGAAATTCAAGAGTTAATTCCCTCAAAAGCAAGTGAGAGTGGGCATTCTCTGGCAGGAATACTTCTCCCATACATATTAAATAGTAAGTTCCCAATTCTTGGTACCGTAAACCACTCTGATTACAAAAAATATTTCTACAGTATGGAATCATTAAGACAATCATTTACAAATATAGAGATAAAAGAGATCTCTGCTTCAGATGCACTCCAAATACTTGAAACTAAAATATCTGAATTAGAAAGAAATTTCGGAATATATATTACCTTTCCTGCCCTAATTAGTGCTGTAGAGTTAGCACAAAGGTACAACAAAGAAAAGAAATTGCCTAGTAGTGGAGTTATGCTAATTGAAGAGGCATGTTCTTGGGCTCAGGCCAGTGGAGTAACAATACTAACTGAAGAACATGTATCTAAGGTACTTTCAAATCAGAAAGGAATCCCCATAGGAAATATTAATCCTCAACAGAGTACACATCTAATGAAATTAGAGGAGAACATGAAGAAGAAAATTGTTGGACAAGAAGATGCAATACAAGCTTTGGTTGAGGCACTAAGAAGAGCCCAAGCAGATATTCGTAATCCTAATAAACCAATAGGGGCATTTCTTTTCATGGGTCCTACAGGTGTTGGTAAAACACATATATCCAAAGTCCTTGCAGAAGAGTATTTTGGTAATTCTACAGATATGATTAGAATTGATATGTCTGAATACAAGGAGATAAATAGTGTAGAGAAATTCTTGGGAGGAAGTAGTGATTCTAGTTTACTCGGCAAAGCATCTATCTCCCTTATCGATAAAATTAAAAGTAATCCATATACTGTAGTTCTGTTTGATGAGATGGAGAAAGCTCACCCACAAATACTGGATCTCTTTCTTCAAATATTTGACGAGGGAAGATTGACTAGTACCTTAGGAGAAACTGTTGATTTCACCCACAGCATTATCATTTGTACAAGCAATATAGGGAGTGGTATTTTACTCAATCTCCTAAATGACCGGAATGTAACTTGGCAAGAGGCAAAGGATAGGGCATTGATTGAATTAAAACAGGCCATTAAGCCAGAACTTCTTAACAGATTTGATAAAGTGCTAGTATTTCAGCCACATAATATTGATAATCTATCAAAAATATCACAACTTCTTTTGCAAGAGTTAGCTCAAAGATTAACCGAAAAGAGTATAAAATTAACTTGGGGAAATATAATACCACAATTAATTGCAAGTAAAGCAAACGAACCAGGTCTTGGTGCCAGACCAATAAAAAGATATATACAGGACAACATAGAAGGAAATATTGCAAAAGAGATGATAGAAGGGAAAATAGCGTCTGGCCAAGAGATAGATATTAAAGAGGGATGGATAATATAATAATTGTTGCAAGAATTGATATATTAAAATATAATACAAAGTTTAATCTTGTATAAATAGATATGGGAGCATTACCAAAAAGAAAAATATCGAAAGGTAGAAAGAACAGAAGAAGAGCTCAAGACTTTCTAAGTAAGCCACAGATGTCTAGATGTCCTAAGTGTGGTAAAGTCAAAAGACCTCATTTTGTTTGCGAGTTCTGTGGTTACTACGGAGATGGTAAAGATTTAAAAAGTAATAAATAGTAAATCTTTAATAAATGAAGAAATCAAATGATCCGAGACATTTATCTAGAGGACTTGCATTACAGTCTCTTTTCTCAAGTGATTTCAAATTCAATAGTGAAGCAGTAGTGGATTTTACTGTTTCAGAGCTATCTGCCATAGATGAAATAGAGAGATATAATGAGGAATTGTATGAGAAATTAGTGATTGGGGTTAAAGACAAACATTCAGAGATAGATGAGATAATAACAAAGTATGCACCTCAATGGCCGATCACACAAATGAAACTTGTAGACTTACAGATATTAAGGATAGCCATCTTTGAGGGCTTTATTGCAGATCTTACACCACCTAAAGTTGCGATAGATGAAGCAATAGAATTAGCAAAAGAGTTTGGAGGAGATAGTAGTAGTAAATTTGTAAATGGAGTACTAGGAGCCATATATGAAAAAGAAAGAAATGGATAGTATAAAAGAATTTCAAATTAAAATAGGAGTGTCTTTTGTTAATAAGAGTAATTTAATTGAGGCACTTACTCACAGATCATATTTAAATGAACATAAAGAAGTTAACTCTCATAATGAAAGATTGGAATTTCTTGGAGATGCTGTTTTAGAATTAGTTGTTTCTGATTATCTTTTTCATAAATATCCCCACAGACCTGAAGGTGAGTTAACAAGTTTTAGATCTGCTTTAGTTAAAACAGAAAGTTTAGCAGATACTGCAAAAGAAATTGGTATTGGTGATAACATCCTACTATCAAAGGGAGAAGAGGATACAGGAGGTAGAACTAAAAACTTTCTACTAGCAAATACCTTCGAGGCGATTATTGGAGCAATTTATATTGATCAAGGATATGACTCCTGTAAAGAATTTATACATAGGTTTTTAATCAAGAAATTGGATAGTATTGTTAAACATAGGTTAGATATTGATAGTAAAACAAAAATACAAGAGATTATTCAACAAGATTTTAAAGTAACACCAGCATATGAGGTAACTAATGAGAATGGTCCTGATCATGACAAAGAATTTACTGTAGTAATTAAGGTAAATGACAAAGTAATAGGGAAGGGAGTAGGGAGTAGTAAACAGAGGGCCGAAGAAGAAGCAGCAACAAAAGGAATAGAGTATTTAGAAAGTAAATCAAATTAACTTGAATATTGTGATATCATCTGTTAAAATAACTCTGCTATGTTAAAAATAAGACTAAAAAGAACAGGAAGAAGTAGACAACCACATTATAGAATAGTGGTTATGGAAAGTGCCCTACCAAGAGACGGGAAGAGTGTTGAGGAAATAGGGTACTATAACCCTAGAACGAATCCTACCACTTTTGAAGTTGATAAAGAGCAGGCAGCGAAATGGCTGTCTAAAGGTGCACAACCTTCTGATACTATAGCTCAGTACTTTGTAAAGCTTGGCTTACTCAAAGAGTTAAAGAGGGGCTCTAAGAAACCTAGTACTGTAAAGAAAGAGAAGAAAAAAGAATAACTCTTCCTTCAAATTTGACTCCTAGTAAAATCTCTCTGGTAATAGTATAATTTTTCTAATAGATCTTAATTTAGTTTATTCTAAATATATGAAAGAATTACTAGAGCATATAGTTAAATCAATTGTAAACTATCCAGATGATATTTCAATTGATGAGAGAGAGAGTGTTGATTTTCCTGGTTTAACAATTCTTACAATAGATGTTAATGAAAATGATAAAGGGGTTATCATCGGTAGAAAAGGAAGAACAATTAACTCTATAAGAGATATCATTACAATAAGTGCAATAAGAAATAATAAAAGGGTAAGAGTAATACTTAAGGATGATAAAGCACCTCAAGAGAGTAATCAAGAAGAGGACATGTTAGAAGATAATATTTAATCCAAACTCTCTGCTTTTCTTTTTAATATCTCCATTACCTCTTCATACTCTGTATATAATTGGAATGGAGCGTAGACATCAAGATTGATATCTTCTTCCGCTAGATAGTATCCGCTAACATCTAATGAGATATTCCATGTTTCCCCTGCTTCTACGTCCTGTCTTGCAGAGATTTCAACATTTTGCAGCCGTAACATATATGGAGAAACATTTTGGACATTCTCTAAGAATTTCAGTACATTTTCGTAATTACCACTATACTCAACAGGTCCTGAAACAGCATTAAGAGCATCTGCAGAAGAAAGTTCTGAGATACTTAAATCTAAAGATATTGCCAATTCATTTAAATAGAGTAGTAGATCAGAAACAAGCAATTTCTTAGGTATTACCTTTCTTGCAGTTACAACATCTTCATTAAGTTGATCATCATCCAACTTGTCTAATCTGTTATTCAATTTTTCCAACTGTTCAATTTTTTCATTACTAACCTTAATCTCATCTTGATACTCAAGGGCGGCATTAATCATAGGGATAAACACTCCAAAAGAAAGGATGATAAATACAATCCCAGAAGCAATAGGTATTATTAAATCAGCAAAACCAAGCTTACCTTTTTTAGATTTCTCACTAATTTGAGTTAACTCTTCTTCTTTCTTTTTACTCGCTTTTGTACTTATTAATCCCATATTACTGATTCTTAAAATTTTCAAATATTAACTTTCCCTCAAAAGAAAATGTTGCACCATTTTCACTCTTATTTACTGAAGATAGATTTATGATCTCAATATTTTCATTTATTCCAAAGAGATACCACAATCTAGATATCTGTTCAAAATCTGGTCCATTACCAGATAACTCAAAAGTCAGATCCTCAGATATGACAATATTTCGATATGTAATACCACTTACTTTACCTGCAATTTCATTTAGAAACTCTATAATCTCTTTCTGCGAAAAAGCGTTTTTCTTAACATTTTCATAAAGATCTATTCTTGTTAAAATAATATTATTCGATTCTATCTTATCAATTTTAGAATTTGCCTCCTTTTCAATTTTAGCTAGAGTACTCTTCTTAAAATTCAATTGCGTTTTAGATAGTATATTAAAACCAACAATACCCAGTGCAATTGCAGATAAAGTAATAATACTTAGTAAAGATCCAATATTTAAAGTATTTTTTTTCTTAACATGAATCTTTTCCTCTTTTGTTAAAGAAGGTATTAAATTAAAACCTTCCTCAACCTGATTACCGATTGGCTCTGCCAATGTTGGTTTATTAGTAGATAATACTGATGGGCTATTAGTATCAGGAACAACCGGTTGATTCTGTTTCACTATATTTGCGTTTGTATTTTTTACTTCTTGGTTATTCATCTTTTAAAGCCAATCCAATTGCTACAGAATATGAAGGTCCATATTTTGCAATTAGATTTTTAAATTTATTTTCTACTAATACATTTAACCACGGATTTGCAATTTGTGCATCAACCCCTAGTGATTTAGAAACATACTCTGTTAAACCAGGGAGTAGGGCACCATCTCCATTTAAAAGATACGACATAGGAGGGGCACTCATTGTCTTGTTTTTGTAAAACTCGACACCTCTTCTTACCTCTATCATAATTGATTCAACAATAGGCATCAGAGCACTGTATATCTTACCATCAGCAGCATTCTGTAGTAATCCATAACCACGTTTAAATTCCTCTGCCCGGTTATAATCAAAATTGAATTTATTTACAATGGCTTGTGTTAAAGAATCAGAACCAATGGATATACTTTGAGAAAAAACTAATGCACCATTAGTCATAATACTCATATCTGTACTATTCGCACCAAAATCTAACATTACACAATCTTTTTTACCCATAGATCTAAACATTGCTCTACCCATTGCAACCGATTCCGTTTCTATTGCAATTAGTTCTAAGTTAGCAAAGTTAGCAACATTCATATATATATCAACAATCTTTCTTGGTGCAGCAACAAGTAAAACTCTAGGAGCGTTTCTCTCCTCGTTAAAACCAATTACAACATAACTCATCTGTACCTCATCTATTGGTACAGGTATATACTGTTTGGCTTCATAATATACAGCTTGTTTAAGTTCTTCTTTCTTAACACCCGGAAACTCTAGAAATCTTGTAAATACAGAAAACTCAGGTAAAGCCATTACAACTTTAGAATTCCTTATCTTAGAATTTGAATAGAGTAACTTAAGGGCTTCTCCTAATTTCTTTTGATCTTGTCTCTCTTCACTGTTAATTACTCCTTTTGGGGTTAACTGAGTACCTAAGTTGACAAGCTGTGGCTTGGAAAGTATGTTCTTTAATTCTACGGCTTTTACACTATGTGTTCCAAAATCTATGCCTACATGGTCGGGCAGCTTTGCCATATTCTTGGACAGTTAAATTATGACTCACATATATAATAGCAGAAATATATTAAGGTTTAAAACCTACTTCTGTTTTTTGTAATGTGTATGTATTACCAAAAAACTGTTCTGCTAATATGCCGTATTTAGGATGATAATCTATAACTAAGACAGGGAATCTTAATCTTTCTTCTAATCGAAGATATCTCAAGATTTGTATACTAGGATTTGTACTACTGTCTAGAGACAGAAGCCCTCCATCCATATACAAACCGTCAATTATTTCTCCATAGTCTAATTCATCAGGAGAGAACAGATTTTCATTTCTAATATCATCAAAGTAGAAGGATTCTCCTGGGTTTATATTAATTATCCTGAATGCGTAATACAGTACTCTATCTAATAAATTATCACTTATACCTGTAATATCTATTGATACAGGAACCCATTCGTTTGCATTGGGAATTGTAACATTGAATGTTCTTTCTGAATAAGTACTTTCTCCGAATTGGAATTGAACGGATGCACCTGCCTGTGTTGATCTTATCCAAAATGTTATTAAATCATAATTAGACATATTTCGAGAGACAGATTTTTGAGTCCATACAACATCATCTAATGAGGCAGGTATATCATACCCACTCACAACATTATCAATATACAAAGTATTACTTGCATCAGCATTTAATATTGTAATTATCAATTGATTTATTGCATCTTTGTTCACATCAGATACACCCGAGAGATCTAAGGTAAATTTCTGATATCCATTAGCAACAGTAATTTCAGGAGTAATTTGGGTAACTGTACCACCAGTATCCCTTATACCAACTGATATATTACTTCCTGTTCTATTAGACCTCATATAAAAGGATAGGTATGTATTACCAGAGAGATTCAATGGAGTAGGGAAGGTTTTAACTGCAGTTTTATTTAATGATACTGTTTGGTCTGCAACAACCTTAAGAGCGTATGAGCCCTGTTGTACAATAGTTGGTTCATGATAGACCATTACACCACTACTTGTAGAATATCTAACAATAACGACACCAGAACCACCGTAACCACCTCTGATATCATATGACCCAGCATTACCACCACCACCTCCTCCTGTATTTGCTGCTCCACTATATCTTGCATTTCCACCTCCACCTAAACCACCCAGGCCTCCTTTAGCAATATACAAAGCACCACCACCACCCCCACCTCCATAATACTTTAGGGTTCCAGATATGGAGTTTGCAACACCAATACCTCCATCACCACCATTTCTCAAAGTTGTAGATAAATAATTTGCATTTTGACCTCCAGCACCAGCACCACCACCACCTCCTCCACCCCACCCCCTATACGCCCAGGTTGACCAGGTTGTCACACCATTTCCACCCCTGTTTCCTTGTCCAGCTATTCCTGCTCCACGAAAACCGTAAGGGGTACCATAGCCACCCGCGCCACCACCACCAGAGCCACCTAAATTTCCATTTTCTGACTCGATGGTAACAGCATGATCTCCACCAGCTCCTCCTCCTCTTGCAACAAGAGTAGAAAAGGTAGAGTTTCGACCATTTGAAGCACCATCGTACGAATAGCTAAGACCACCAGCTCCTACTGTAATATTTACATATGTTCCTGAAGATACAGGAAAAGAAGGGTTGTAGATAACTCCTCCGGCACCACCACCACCACCACCACAGTCATTACCACCACCAGCTCCTCCTCCACCAACAACCAATACCTGCACATTCCCTCCCCTAGTAATAGTGAATCTTCCTCCAGAATTAAATGTGTGAACCACATCACTTCCTACTGTAGTCATAATTCCACCAGTAGCAATAACTCCCTCCCCAACTCCAGTATAATAGGCAGCTTGAGCCAATGCATCTGTTGAATACTCCATTAAATCTATAGTCTCAGATGAGCTGGTATAGTTATCTGCAGCTGTAACTTTTATTGAACCTGTTTCTTCAGTATATAGGGATGGATTTAATTCTTGTGATAAAATTGTATTAACAGAATCCGTACTTTGCCATACAGTAACATCATCTGCATCATCAATAACATCAGGATCTCCTTGTGGTAATTTATTATCTTCATGCTCTATGGTAATTTCTCCATCTGCTAATATATATGCATTCAACACGTCATAGAGGAAGGAATTCTTACTAGATGCGTTGCTACCTTCAGAGATAATTACATCACCTTTTACTATAAATATACATCCAAGAGAATCATCTTGCTTTACTTGATGATTACGAACATCTGGACTGATTGTTAAATTTCCTTCAACAAATATTGCTGCTTTCCTATTACAAATGAAAGTCTCTTTAGAAGCGTTGACTGAAAGATTTCCCGGTACTTTCAATACACAGAATTCTTGATTTTGTCCTCCACAAGCTCCTGTACCATTTAAATTACTCTCAATTGTTGATGTAGCAGGACTTATTTCTATTAAACTAGACATTTTAGTTTTGTCCCTCTCGTAAGCCCTTAAGAAATTGTCATAGAAACTTGTTACTTTTGTTTGTGGATAGTTTTTAATATTGTAACTTTTAGTAAATGAGCTATTTACAAGAGAACTAGGTGCAGTAGAGGATTGTCCTTGTGCAAAAAGTTCACTTGAAAGATCAGCAAGATTGTAGAGTAGTGACCCTGAATCCCCAATAGGTGGAAGAATACCTGCCCATCCAGGATCTTCTGTAAATGTTTTTGTTGAGAATGTAGACCCATCTAAAGAGTAGACCAAACCACCATCTGTTACTAACCAATCATTTATATCAAATATACTTTGATCATATTGCGGCATAGAGACATTACCTGCATCATCAAATGCTGTTAAGTAAAATATGAGTATTCCCTCTCTATTCTCTCCAATATTTATAGTAATACTTCCAGTATGAGATGCAGTACCCATATTCGGATCCACTCTAAATGCCCAACCAGTATCTAAATTACCAATTACTCCACCCAGCGAAGTACTTAGAGTAGGGGAGAATGTTCCTCCCAAACCATATTTTAAAGTTACTCCAGAGGAAGCTTGTATTATGGATATATCTCCAACATCTGCTAACGATGCAGTAGTGTAAATGTTTCCGACAATTGAGTACAAGCTTTTTTCATCAGTAGCTTGCCACTCTATTTTAATTGTATTTCCTATTACAGATGAGATAGATGGAGTATTATTGATGAACTGGATTGTGGGAGCTATTTTATCTATAGTCCACT
>CAZIYI010000005.1:0-47796 GCA_964543485.1 uncultured Candidatus Saccharibacteria bacterium | reverse complement strand
TGCATATTAGCACTCTGATAGTTTACCTGCTAAGAGTATATTGCGAAATTTCAAATGTGTCAATAATTTGTAAAAATATTTTTTAATATATACAATATGTATATAAGTTTTAATTAAACAATGTATGAATAATTCATTGGATAACACGGAATCCCTTGATATAACTGCAATCCCAGAGGAAAAGGTGCATAAGAGTGGAATTAGTAAGTTGTTAGAATTCTTTAAGAAATCAAAACCATCCGAACCAGATATACAGCAGATTGAAACCCCTATAGAGGAAGACCCATATACAAAACAGAATGAGATAGAGGATGATGGCGATGATAATCACGAAAATCATGATCACGATGACGACGATGATGATGATGATCAGGATGATGATGATGATAATGATGATGACTAAGTCATAAGCAAATCTAATTTATCCTGGATTATTGATTATTAACAGTAACTCTGTTATACTCTCACCTGCTATGGAAAAGCTTAAATTACAAAAAAGAGAGGTTCTCGGAAAGAAAGTAAAAAACCTTAGAAAAGATGGTTTAACCCCAGCTGTTGTATACAATTCTAAAGGAGATAGTACAAATACATCAATGAATAGCTCAGATGCTGATTGGTTATACAGAAACACTACTTCTACTTCAATCATAGATACCCAAATAGATAAAGATTCTTTTAAAACACTGGTTAAAGAGTTTAGTATAAATCCTGTTACAGAAGATATATATCATGTATCCCTTTTCCAAATAGATGAGAGTGCCCCTATGGTATTTACCGTTCCATTCAACATAATTGGTGTATCACCAGCAGTAAAGAACAATTTGGGTGTACTTGTTAATGTATTAGATAGTATTGAGGTTAGATGTAAACTTTCAGACCTTAAACCATATATTGAGATAGATATTTCTAAACTTGATACAGTAGGTCAAACTATAAATGTTGATGATATTAAATTTCCTGAGGGGATGTCATTAATCAATGATGAACAAGCTAAGGCAACTATTGTCACTATTACAGATATTCAAAAGATAGAAGAAGTAATAGCTCCTGTTGAAGAAGTTGTAGAGGGGGAGGAAGGTGCAGAGCCAGCAGAAGGAACAGAAGAGCCATCTACACAACCAGAAGAGTAATATCTCTATTCATTTTTCTTTTTACTGTATATAATCGAACATGGTATCGATAATAATTGCATCTAGACAAGAGCCCCTCACTATTGGTAAATGTATCAAATGTATTGTTGATAGTAAGTATTCAGGCTTAAAAGAGTCCTTTGAAGTAATACAGGTTTCACCAGATAAAGAAACATTAGATGCTGGTTTAGATATGGCAAAAGAGTTAAAACTTTCCTCAAATGAGTATATCCAGATAAAAGATCCTATGAGGGGTAAACCATATGCATTGGGCTTAGCTCTTAGAAAAGCTAAGGGTGAAATATTACTATTCACAGACGGAGATTCTTACTTTGAAAAAAATACTGTTAAATATCTCTTAGAACCATTTGGAAATGAAAGTGTAGGAGGAGTTACTGGTAGAACACTCTCTATGGATAGTAAAACAAATATGATGGGATACTGGGGACACCTACTCGCTGATGCTGCCCATGATAGAAGAGTTACTGTTATGAATGTAAAAAAAGATAACTACTATCTTAGTGATAAAAGATTCTTTCCAATGAGTGGGTATATTATGGCTACAAGAAATTATGATTTTAAAATACCTTCTAATGTACTTTCAGATGATGCATATATCTCCTACTTTATCCGTAATCTAGGTAAAGAAATTGCTTACTCTCCTAAAGCCATATGTTATGTTAAATATCCTAGTACACTAAATGATTACTACAAACAGAAAGTAAGATCTTTGGGTGGATATATACAGTTAAAGAGATTAGGGATATTTAAAAGAGATAAACAGAGTAGGAGTTTATTAATTGAAATGAAATATGCCCTATTTGTATTAAAATATCCAGAAAATTTTAAAGAGTTTATATGGTCTTTATTTCTATTCCCCGTTAGAGTAATAACTTGGTTGAAGATATATTGGCAAAGAGTAATACTTAAAAAAGATATGCCTAAATCTGGATGGGAGAGAATAGAGAGTACTAAATAAAAATTGTTTACTAAATTTATTATTTTTTTCTATGAACAAAACCGTTTTAGTAGTTGGTGCTACGGGTGGTATCGGAAAACAAGTAGTATTTGATCTTCAAGAAGAAGGATATTTTGTAATTGGAACTTATGATAAAACACCAATTGATATACCCAATATACAAACTTTTAATTTAGATTTACTTTCGGATGAATCTATTAAGAGTTTTGTTGAGAATATTAAAGAGACCCCTTTGTACGGGTTTGTTAACTGTGCAGGCATGATTGACTATGAAGAAGGAGATATAGAGCACGATATAGAGGTGTGGAATAAAACTCTGAAAATTAATCTTACTTCAAATTTTGTACTCGCCAAATATCTCCAGAACTCTATACAAGAAAATGGGAAGTTCATAATGATTAGTTCTACAGATGCAGTGTATGGTGGTTCTGTAACTGCTAGTTATTCAGCAAGTAAAGCGGGTATAAATTCTCTAACTAAATCTCTAAGTTTATTATTTAAATCAAAAAAGATCTCTGTAAACACAATTGCACCAGGATGGGTTAACACACCTATGATTGAAGATACAGGGATAGATTTTATTAAAAAGATAGAAGAAATAAATCCTATGAAGAGAATTGCTCAACCAAGTGATATTTCAAATCTTGTAAAGTTTTTGCTTAAGGAAGATTCTAGCTATATAAATGGTCAAGTAATCACTGTAGACGGAGGGTATACTAATCAAGATCCGACATTATTATTAGAAGAAACTCATATTACCACTTAAAATGAGCAAATGCTTTATTAGCTTCTGCCATTCTTTCAACATCTGCCTTTTTCTTTAGAGCATCTCCCTCACCATTAAATGCATTTACAAATTCTGTTTCTAACAGCTGTTGAAAAGATTTACCTGTTTTAGATCTAGATACATCTATTAACCATCTTACTGCTAAAGTCTCTTGTCTTCTCGGATTAACAGGAACAGGTACTGAGTAGTTAGCACCACCAACTCTTCTAGATTTAATCTCTAAGGCAGGTCTAATGTTATCTATTGCGCCATGTACAAACTCAATTACAGGAGTATTACTTTTCTTAGCTCCTGATTCAATAGCTTGATAGACTAACTCTTCTGCAATACTCTTCCTACCGCCTTGCATAACTTTATTGATAATTCTACCGATTATTTCATCGTTATATCTACTATCTTTTGCTATTACTCTTCTTTTAGATCTCTTACCTCTCATTACTGTATATTAAAATATTATTCTTTTTCTGGTCTTTTAGCACCATATTTTGATCTCGCTTTCTTTCTACCCTTTACACCAGCAGTATCATACTTACCCCTTACTACGATATATTTAACACCTGGTAAGTCTCTCTTTCTACCTGCTTTTACCATTACTACTGAGTGCTCTTGTAGGTTATGTCCTTCTCCAGGTATATATGCTGTAACCTCCATACCATTGGATAATCTTACTCTAGCTACTTTTCTAAGTGCTGAGTTAGGTTTTTTTGGAGTCATCGTTTTAACTTGAATACATACAGCTCTCTTAAATGGGTTGTTAACTTTTTTATACCTATTTTTAAGAGGATTAAAATTTGTAGCTAAAGCTATATGTTTTACTTTATCTCTTTTAGCTTCTCTAGGTTTTCTTATTAACTGGTTAATAGTCGGCATGGTTCGTATTATACATCAAAATCAATTAAAATTTAATCTCTTCTAGATTATTTAAATCCTTTAGAGATGCACTCTCTCCAGATGGTATTCTCCTACCAATTATGACATTCTCTTTCATACCCCTCAAAAAGTCTGATTTCCCAAGAATAGCGCTATTAGTCAATACCCTTACCTGCTCTTGGAATGACATAGCTGAAAGGAAGCTTTCTGTGAATAGGGCTGATGCCTTTATACCAAGTAATTTAGGTATAATCAATGCCTTTCTCTTACCTTCTTCAAGTAACATATTATTTTTTACATTTGAAACAAATCTATTTACCATAGAACCAACAAGGTACTCAGAGTCACCGGAATCCATTACTTTACCTAACCTAGCCATCTGTCTTATTACTACCTCTATATGTAAATCATCAATTGAAACTGCCTGCTCATTAAATACTTTTTGAACCTGATCTAAAATATACTTCTGTGCAACCTGTATATCTGCAACATCAGCTAATTTCTTTGGGTCTACAGCTCCGGAAACTAACTGAGTTCCCTGCTCTACTACATCTCCCTCGTTCACTAATATATCAATGTTTGGTAATACAGAGATACTCTCCTCTGCTTTAACCTCTCCTGTTAAAGTTAATATTCCTCCTTCAATTTTAACTATACCTTCATATGGAGATTGTTTCTCGCTACCCTCGGAATCTATATATATTACCTGACCTGTTTTAACAGTTGCACCATCTGATACCAATACATTTTTTGCATCAGATACAACTACCTCTTTTACCATCTTCCTTTTACCAACAATTGTTATAGTTGCGGAATCATCTTCTGCCTTATCTATATGTACCTTACCATCAATTGTAGATATATCTGCCTCTGCCTTTGGTGATCTTGCTTCGAATAGTTCTTCTACTCTTGGTAAGCCCTGTGTAATGTCTGTTGTTTGAACACCACCCTTATGGAATGTCTGCATAGTCATTTGTGTTCCTGGTTCTCCAATAGATTGAGCTGCAATTACTCCAACTGCTTTCCCCATTTCTATTTCATCTCCGTTTTCTAGATTTAAACCGTAACACTTTTTACATATTCCTAATGGAGACTTACATAGTATTGGACTTCTAACAGGAATCTCATTTATTCCATCATTATCTATTATCTCAGCAATTTCTCTAGTAATATGATTATTCTTTTCAAGAATGATATTACCCTTTGAATCAACAATATCTTTAGCAGCTACTCTACCAAAAATTCTTTTATCAAAAGACATCCTTCTATCATCGTTTCTTTTAATTAAAAGCCCCTCACCTTCATAGCCACAATCATCTGCTCTAACTATTACATCGTGTGCAACATCTACAAGTTTTCTAGTAAGATACCCTGAAGATGAAGTTCTTAAAGATCTATCTGCAATACCTTTTCTTCCACCATTAGCTGCAACAAAGTACTCAAATGCATTAAGACCATCTCTATAGTTACCCTTAATTGGAAGAGGTACCCAATTACCTCTAGAATCTCTAACAACACCTTTAATTGTTAATACTTGTCTTGCCTGTATTTTTCCTCCATTTGCTTTGGATTCAACCATTTCATATACAGGATTGTTTTTATCTAACTTTTCCCATGCTTCATCTGCTAAATCAGTAGAGAAATCATTCCACATTTCAGTAGATAGATTTATCTTCTCTTTTTCGGTAATTAACCCTTGTAGGTAGTTATCTTGAAGTTGAATATCTTTCTCTTCCATGGCTTTAATACGAGTTTTAACATCAAAATCGAGTTTACAATCTTCTGTTCCAAAGGAGAACCCAAGGTCTGTGGCAAAATTAAATCCTAAATCTTTAAGATTGTCTAAAAGTTCTACAACTACCTCTAATGGATACTTGTCTTTAATATCTTCAACGATATCAGATACGGTTCCACCACTAACCCTCTCATTGATAAATGGGTAATCAGATGGGAATATCCTATTAAATATACATCTTCCGACAGATGTTTTTATTACCTTATCATCAATCTTTACAAGAATTTCTTCATTAATATTAATTGTGTCTCTTTCGTAAGCTTTAATTGCTAAATCAGAGGATGCAAACATTTTAGGTCTCTCAGTCCCATTCATATCAGTCATAAGGTAGAACCCTATCAACATATCTTTTGCAGGGTTTGCTAACACTTCACCATTAGAGATATTTACAATGTTTCTAGATGCTAGAATATCTCTTTTTGCTTCCTCAAGTGCTTCTTGTGTCAAAAGAACATGAACAGACATCTGGTCACCATCAAAGTCAGCATTAAATGCTTTACATACCAATGGGTGTAATCTGATTGCTTCACCCTCTACTAGTTTAGGATAGAAGGCCTGTATACTATACTTATGAAGAGTAGGTGCACGATTAAGCAATACTGGTTTTCCATCAATTATTTTTTCTAGAATATCCCATATAACATCATCCTCTTCTTCTATCATATCTTTAGCAACTCTTACATTTGGTGCGAACTCTTTGTCTAACAACTCGTGTATGACAAATGGTTTAAACATTTCCAACGCAACAGACTTAGGAATACCACACTGATCTAATCTTAAACTTGGGTCTCCAACAATTACAGCACGACCAGAATAATCGACTCTCTTTCCTAAAAGGTTTTTTCTAAATATACCTTTTTTACCTCTTAAATCATCTGTCAATGACTGGTATGGTAATCTCTTACTATTCATCATTGGTTTAGATGGTCTATGAGAGTTATCAATAACTGCATCTACAGACTCCTGAAGCATTCTTTTCTCATTTCTAAGGATTACATCTGGTGCACCAATCTCTATCAATCTTGCTAATCTATTATTTCTGTTAATGATCCTTCTATACAAATCGTTAAGATCTGAGGTAGCAAATTTACCACCTGATAGAGGAATAATTGGTCTTAATTCTGGTGGAAGTACAGGTAGTATCTCTATTACCATCCAACTTGGATCTATTTTATTCTGCCTAAATCCCTCTAAATATTGAGTCCTTCTTATAGAGGCAACCTTTCTATCTCCCTTTTCCTTCTTAATAGCTCTTCTTAATTTCTCTAATTCGCTATCAATATCTAAATCTTCTAAAAGCTTTTTAATTGCCTCTGCGCCCATTAATGCCTCAAAGAAAAGCAATCCTCTATCTTCTAAATCTATATACTCATCTTCAGTTAATACAGAACCTATCTCTACTTTTTCAAGAATTTGTTGTAGTTTAGAATAGAAATTATCTATCTCTTCTTCTCTTTCAGCATATTCCTTTCTTACCTTTGCAATACCCTGTTTCTTCTTATGATCTAATTGACTGATTTTAAAATCTGATCCCTCTTTTTCTTTCTTTGCAACCTTTATATCCCCATCATACATTGCCTCTGTAACCTTAAGCTCTTCTTCTAATTCATTCTTCAGAGCTTGAATATCATCTTTTTTAAGTGCCTCTAACTTCTCTAACATCTCTTTTCTCTTGTCTCCCTCTATCTCTACAACCATATATCTTGTGTAGTAGATTACTGATAGAAGTTTTTTGTGTGACATATCCAAAACAATGGACATCTTATTAGGAATACCATACGCAAACCAAACATGAGCAACAGGTACTGCAAGTTTGATATGTCCCATTCTTTCTCTCCTAACATCTTTAGTTGTGACTTCTACACCACACTTATCACATACAATCCCCTTATATCTAATCTTTTTATACTTACCACAGTAGCATTCGTAGTTCTTAGTTGGACCAAATATCTTTTCACAGAATAGACCATCTGGTTCTGCCCTAAAAGTTCTGTAGTTGATAGTTTCTGCTTTTGTAACTTGTCCATATGACCAATCTAGGATTTGTTCACTAGATGCCAATGTGAGTCTTAAAGCTTCAAAATCCTCAAAAGAATTTTTACTATGATTATGATTATTATTCATTCTCTACAACCTCCTTGGCTTTTTTAGAAATTAATTCCATGTTCAAGCAAAGTGCATTTAGCTCTTTCATCAACACCTTAAATGATTCAGGTATATTTACACTCTCTATTTTTTCACCATGAATAATGGCCTTGTAAGCACTTGATCTCCCCTTTATATCATCAGATTTAATTGTTAGCATTTCTTGAAGTGCAAAAGGTGCACCGTGTGCTTCTAATGCCCAGACTTCCATTTCTCCAAATCTCTGACCACCTCTTTGTGCCTTACCACTTAGAGGTTGCTGAGTAACAGCAGTGTATGGTCCAGTTGACCTAGCATGTACTTTTTCATCAGCTATATGGTGAAGCTTAAGTATATACTTTATTCCGACAGTAACTTTTCGTGGGAATTTTTTACCTGTTCTTCCATCATATAGATCTACCTTCTGTTCAATTTTATACCCCTGTTTCTTCATCTCTCTTTCTAACCACTCCATATTCACTTCTTCAAAGAGTGGGAATGAGAACTTCTCTTTTAGAAGTTTCGCATACAATCCAAAGTGAACCTCTTCTGCCTGACCCATATTCATTCTTTTTAGGAATGTAGGAGTCAATACAATATCAACTGGTTGACCATCTTCTGTAAATGGCATATCTTCAACAGGTCTAATTGCTGAAACTGTGTTTTTATCTCCATGTCTTCCAGATATCTTATCTCCATATCCTAATTTCTTTGTATTAGCAACCCAAATCTTTACTTCTTCTAATACCCCAGGAGGTAGTTTATCTCCCTTCTCAACAGATAGACGTTGAGTATGTATGACAATACCTTCCTCTCCGTGAGGCAATCTTAACGAGTTATCTCTTACATCACTTGCTGATTCTCCAAATATTGCTCTTAGCAATCTCTCCTCTGCAGTAAGCTCTTTCTCTCCTCTTGGTGCAATTACACCAACAAGAATATCTCCTGCCTTAACTTTCATTCCTTCTCTTACTATTCCAGCCATATCTAATTTCTGTAATATCCTATCACTAACATGTGGAATATCTGCGGTAATAACTTCGGGACCTAACTCAGTATCTCTAACTTCTACCTTATGTTCTCTAATATGAACAGATGTAAGAAGGTCGTCTCTAACGACTTTTTCAGATACTACAACAGCATCCTCATAGTTATATCCTTCATAAAACATCAAAGCAGCTCTAAGATTTATACCTATTGCTAACTCACCATCTACACATGTAGGCCCATCTACTAATACATCTCCTTTTTTAAATTTCTGAAGCTTTTCAACGGCTGGTTTCTGAGAAAACGATGTATTATCATTAGTTCTGTAGAAACTTATTAAATTGTAATCTCTTATTCCATCCTTTTTGTACTTTACAGTTACCCTATCTGCATCGACGTATACTACCTCTCCATCATCTTGAGCGAATACTGTCCAGTTTGATTGTCTAGCGACAATTTCCTCAACACCTGTCCCAATCAACGGTGCCTCTTGCTTGACTAAAGGTACTGCCTGTCTCTGCATATTTGCACCAGCTAAAGCCCTCATAGCATCATCATGAGACACAAATGGAATTAGTGCCATCCCTAGACCCGCTTGCTGATATGTTAAGACATCAACATGGTCAACAATATTTACATCTTCAAGTATGAAATCCCCAGCGTGTCTAACAGGAACTAAAAGCTCTAATATATTATTGTACTCATCTGTATCTACAGATGGGATACTTATATATTTATCTTCTTCATCCAAAGCATCGAGGTAATCAACCTCTTCAGATATGAATGGTTTTACCTTTACTGTTTTTATCTCTTTTTTAGTAGAAATCTTCTTTGCTATATCTGAATCTATGGATGTACCTTTTTTCGCAACACCTTTAATATCCTCATCCAAGATCCTATTGATTAATTCTGTATTAGAATTTTTTACCTCTTTCTTAACCTTCCTATATGGAGACTCTAAAAATCCATACTCATTTACTCTTGCTAATATTGATAACTGGGTAACAACACCAATATTTGCACTCTCTGGACTAGTTACAGGGTCAAACTTAGCGTACTGAGAGTTATGTACTTCTCTAATTGAGAAAGTTGCTCTCTCTTTAACAATACCCCCTGGACCTGCTGCCGTAACTTTCCTTTTATTTTCTAATTCAGCCAAAATATTTGTCTGATCCATATACGTAGACAACTGGTTAGCACCAAAAAATGATTGTATAGAGGCAGCAATTGGTTTAGTACCAACTAACATTGAAGGGGTGACTTTTGCATCTTGTCCATACAAACTCATCTTATCTTTAATATTCTTTTCTAATCTTCTAATACCTGCAAATAACTGTCTTTCTAATACCTCTCCAACACTTCTAATTCTTCTATTGAAGAGATGATCTATATCATCAGCTGGCTCAACCCCGTTATTGATTTTGATAAGCTTTTTAACAATAAGGATTAAGTCTTCAGGATACAAAACTGCTTCCTCTGGATTATTAACATCGTACGAAGTACCCAATTTCCTATTCAATTGATATCTCCCTATCTTTCCTAAATCAAATTTTCTTTTACTAAAGAAGTTACTCTTAATATATTTTTCTGCACTTTCAATAGTGACAGATTCATCAGGTCTCAATTTATTGTAAATACTGATAATGGCATCTTCCTTACTCTTAGTAAAATCACGAGCTAAGGTTTGCTCTATATATTTGTACTCCTCGTGAGTATCTACATCTTTGAAAAGTTTAAGAATTTCTTGATCCGATTCATAACCAAGTAATCTTAAAAATTCCGTGATTAGCACCCTTGGTCTTTTAGGTAATATCCTCATTGATATTACATTGTATTTGTTAGTTTCAATCTCATACCATGGACCTCTTCCTGGCATCAATCTTGCTTTGTACAAAGATCTGTAAGGAAGTGATTCTGATTCCTCAAAAAGAACACCCTCAGCCCTTACAATCTGATGTGTTACAACTCTTCGAACACCGTTTACAACAAAAGCACCATCTTCGGTCATCATTGGTAAGTCAGCAACAAAAATCTCTTGTTCTTTTATCTCTCCAGTTTTATTGTTAAGAAGTTGTACAGTTGCATATACGGGGATTTCGTAAGAGAGTCCTTTAGCAAGGGAATCTTCAATACTTCGATACGGTTCTCCATATCTAAATGATTTAAATTCCAGTGTCCACATTCTCTCCATAGTGTCTTTTACTGGATTGATTTCTTCAAAGAGTCGTTGAAAACCTCCTTCGTAGAAATCTTTAAATGAGGATTTTTGAGCTTCAATTAGACTTGGTATTTCAAAAGAAGAGGAGAATCCCTTCCCCAAATTTAGTCTCGAAGCCCTATTTCGCTTGGGTTCAATCATAGAACAGTGATTTATAGGTTATAAATTACATCCAACAAAGCGATAACCCCTAGACCATTATTCAAAATGACCTAGGAAGATTGTAATAACCGCTTTAATTAAAGCAAAAATTAAGTGACTCTGGCGAGTTTATCATATTTGTTGTATATAGTCAAAGGTTTTTTAAGATTTTGCAATCCATAAATATACACGATAATATATGAGTGGGGAATCTTTGTCAAAAGATGTATATTCCTCTATTATATATATACCTAAAACTATCATGTCACGAAAAAAGAAAGATAAAATAAATATTAAAAGTTCTGAAACCAAAATATTCTTTGGATTAGTACTTCTAATACTTGGAATTGCATTGATTCTAACTCCTTTCGTAAAAGAGGAGGCAGAAATTTTTGTCTTTATATCTACGCAACTAGGATGGCCTTCTATGGTTTGGGGAATCGCAATAACAGCACTATCCATAAATCTTCTTACACAAGGGAGAAATTTTAATAAAAAATCACAAATTTTTGGATTCCTCCTTCTTTCTCTATGTCTAAATACACTCTTAACATTCTGGGTACCTGCAAATGTACTTGATGATACTGCTACACTTCAAAAAGCAGGAGGTCTTTTAGGAAAAGTAATTCATATAGCTGTTAACAGTACAATGGGTGACATATTAGAACTCATAGTTATTCTTGTTCTTTTAATTGTTGCTTTCTCCTTTATAACTGGAATACAGATAAAACAGATTACAGAAACCCTAAGTCAGTTGTTCTCTAAAATTAGTGTCGATGATCTTAAAACTAGAATTGGAGATACTGTAAGCGAAGGAAAGTTAATTATAAGTGACTCAGAAAGTCAGGATAACAGTGATGATTTAAGGATAGATGATAGTCAACAACTACAAATTGAAGATCCATCCCATTCTATACCTCAAACTTCTTCCCCTCTTTCCCCTATCAACCAACAACCGAATATAGTTGATAACAACAAGGTATCTGATACGGATATAGCCCCTTCAAAGCCAAAATATTTAACTTGGAAATATCCTAGTATTGAGAATTTACAAGAGCCAGTAAAAACAGATCAGCCAAAAGAAGCATACAAGAATGAAGCGAAAGCCATAGAGAGCGTACTTAAGAGTTTTAAAATACCAGCCAAAGTTGTTGAAATAACGATTGGACCTACTGTAGTAAGATATGCACTAGCTATCCCTGCAGGAGTTGCAGTAAATAGAGTAAAAAGGCAGAGCAATGATATTGAGGTAGCCCTAAGAGTATCAAAAGGAATGATGAGAATCGAAGCCCCTATCCCAGGAACTTCATATATAGGTATAGAGATTCCTAACAAGAGTCCAAACTATGTATATATGAAAGAGATGGCTAAAAAATTACTCTCAGAAGCAGATAAATATGAATTACCCCTTATACTTGGTAGAGATATCGCTGGTAAACCAGAAATAAGAGATCTAGTTAATATGCCACACCTTTTAGTTGCTGGTATGACAAGGGCGGGTAAATCTATCGGTATAAACTCTATCTTAGGTGGACTACTTCTTACAAAGACTCCGGACGAATTAAGATTGATTCTCGTGGACCCCAAAATGGTTGAAATGGAAGCTTACAATGGAATCCCTCACCTTTTGACACCAGTAATAAATGATATGGAATTAGTTGTTAATGCACTTCAGTGGGCAATTACAGAAATGATGAAGAGATATCGAATGCTTAAACAAGTCCTCTCTAAAAATATTGTTCAATACAATCAGAAAATGGGATATTCAGCAATGCCATATTTAATAATCGTAATTGACGAGATGGCTGATTTAATGCTTGTAGCAGGACCTGAAATTGAAACGAAAGTCCAAAGAATTGCACAAATGGGTAGAGCAGTTGGAATCCATTTAATATTAGCTACTCAAAAGCCCGTTGTAACAGTAATAACCGGACTAATCAAATCAAATATTTCCGGAAGAATCGCTTACGCAGTACCCTCCGCTATGGACTCAAGGGTCATTCTTGATCAGACTGGTGCAGAGAATCTTTTAGGTAACGGAGATATGCTCTACAAAGACCAAACCTTCTCTAAACCAATAAGGATTCAGGGATGCTACATATCTACAGAAGATACAATGGATATAATAGGACAAATCAAAACACAAACCGTTGAAGAAGAAGAAGGTAGTAGATTTAATATTACCGAAAATATTAATATTACAACCAGTTCAAATGGGGTATCAGATGAAAGGGATCCTGAATTCCCGAATGCACTTCAAATTGTAATAGGCGAGAAAAAGGCCTCTGCTTCACTACTTCAAAGACGATTAAGCATTGGATACAACAAAGCAGCTCGACTAATGGAACAACTCGAAAAAGCTGGCGCTATTGGCAAACAAGATGGAGTAAAACCAAGAGAGGTACTTGTCACTTCCCCAGATGAAATCCTAGGGTCTCCTTCAGAGGATGTATCGCAAGAGTACTAGGTTTGATATACTCTTCTTAATATGACAACTGCAGGAGAGGTAATAAAAAAAAAGAGAGAATCTTTAGGTAAGAGCTTAATCACTGTAAGTACTGATACTAAAATTCAACAAAGATATCTAGAATACATTGAAAACAATCAGTTTGACAGATTTGATTCTGAGATTTTTGCTTCTGGATTTATAAAAATATATTGTAAATATCTAGACTTAGATACCGACAAAGTATTAGCCCTATACAGAAGAGATACAAAAATTCCTAAGAATACACCTCAAAAGATAAAATTAAATACAAAGAAAGAGAAATTTAAAATTTCTCCAAAATTCATTACTATCTTAACGCTATCAATATTCCTAATCTTAATTGTAGGATATATTGGATTACAGATATATAAGTTTCAGAAGCCCCCATTTTTAGCCGTATCACAGCCCCTCAATGAGTATGTATCTGAGGATGAACAGCTAACAGTCAAAGGAACAACAGAGGCCAATTCTATTGTTGAAATTAACAATGAAAGTATAGACGTAACTGAAAATGGAGAATTTGAATCAGAGCTAACACTTAAAGAAGGTGTTAATACTATAAATGTAAAAGCATGGAAAGAAACAAACACAAAATCCCAAACAGCTATAACCTTGAAAGTTGTATACACACCAAAAGATAAGGCCCCAGAACAAATTGAAGAAAAAGAATTTACTCTTCTTTTGACAGTAAGCCAATCTTCATCTTGGATCAAACTAGATGTTGATGAAGAAAATAAAATCTCACAAGTTATTCAACCCAATACACAACACGAATATAAAGTATTAAAGAGTCTTGTTCTGGTTACAGGTAGAGTACAAAATACTTCTTTAACAATCAATAACGAGAACATCCCCATATCTTCTTCAAGTACCACAGGTATAGGTCAAGTATCATGTCAAATTGAGAACAATGAGATTAAGTGCGAATAACTATAGGAAATTGGTATAATTAGATATGGATTCATCTAGAGATCAAATTGAAGAGATAAGGAATGCACTCGATATTGTTGATGTAGTTGGGAAATACGTACAATTAAAACAAGCAGGTAAAAACTATTCAGGCAAGTGTCCGTTTCATTCCGAAAAGACCCCCTCCTTTATTGTTAGCCCTGAATTACAGAGATATAAATGTTTTGGATGTGGAGAATCCGGAGATATTTTTAATTTCATTCAAAAGATTGAGAATATCGATTTTCCTGAAACTCTCGAGAAATTAGCAAAAGAGGCAGGTATAACTCTTAGGAAAGCCAAAGTAAATACTCTTTATGAAAGGATTGAAGAAATAAATAAGAAAGCTGCAATATACTTCTTTAGACAACTAAGAGATAAGAAGAATATTAAGGTTTTAGAATATGTTAAGGGAAGAGGTATTACCACTGAAAGTATTAAAAGCTTTGGAATAGGATACTCTCCTGGAGGAATAGAGTTACTCCAGTACATTCAGAGTGATTCCAAATACTCAAAAGATGAACTACTAAGCTCAGGATTGTTTGTAGAAAAAGAAGGTAAACTGAGATCGAAATTTTACAAAAGAGTAATGTTTCCAATTAGATCAAGCTCCGGGCGAGTAATTGCTTTTACAGGAAGGGTTCTCCCAGGAAATGACTACGGACCAAAGTATATGAACTCTCCTGAAACTCCGATATATCACAAAAAAGATAATCTTTATGGACAGTATGAATCTAGGCAAGAGATTAGAAAAAAAGATATAGCAATACTGTGTGAAGGTACTACAGATGTTATCTCTGCTCACCAAATAGGTATTAAAAATATTGTAGCTCCTCTTGGTACAGCAATAACGAAAGAACAACTTGAAAAAGTATCCAAACTAACTAAAAACGTATTGTTTCTTTTTGATAGCGATACAGCAGGTCAAAAAGCCCTAGAGAAAGCATTCATAATATCTCAAGACCTATCTCTTAATACCTACGCTACAAATACTCTTCCTTACAAAGATATTGATGAGATGATACTTAAAGATTCTAATCGATTTAAAAGAAGGATTAACAAGAGAATAGACGCATATACATACCTTTTAACACAATTTATTAAAGACAAAGATATCTCCCAATTTGAAGAGTATCGTCGGACTGTTTCATGGATTGAGTCGATGCTTGGGTTTGTAAAAAATCGTTCAAATTTTTCATTCTATGTGAAAAACACTTTTGATATAACCAAAATCGAGCCATTCAAAAACGGCTCTAAAACGACCGAATCGGACCCCGAGGTTTTTTGTGGACATACAACCATCAAAAGAGCTAATAAAGACGCCATTTTTTTGCAACATTTACTTTTTCAAAACGATTTAAATATTTCTAAAAAATTTGATCTGAAATTTTTTTCAGACAAAAATATAGTGGAAATTCTTTCCTTTGTTTCACGAAACAATATTAAAAGAAGAGATATCTTATTAAAAAAATTCGAAAATAACCCTCAACTGAAAGATATAATTGAAACTAGTATATTCTCTTTTTCAAAGGAAGACAGTAACCCTAAAGATTTAGCAAATATTTATGATAGTATAGTTAGAGATTACTTCCAAAAAAAGGAACAGGAATACAATCTTAGAATTGCTTCTGCTGAAAAGTCCGGGAATATTAAAGAGAGTGATATACTATTCAAAGAATTTCAAAATTTATCAATAGAAAAACAAAAATATGAACAAGATAGCCGACTATGATACATACGATTACGATTACAGTACCTACTGGTCTAAACGAGAGTATGAGAATAAAGCAGAGCTATTACTCCTAGATAAGATGTTTGCTGATTCTAGTGGTGAATGGTTTTTAGACATCGGTGGTTCTTTTGGAAGAATATCCTCTGTGTATAGCACTAGATTCTCTAAACCGATAATCATTGATTACTCACTTAAAACACTTCAAAGAAATTACAAAGATCTTAAAAAAAGATACCCAAACATTGAATTAGTAGCAGCTAATGCATATCATTTACCTTTTAAAAATCATTCATTTGATGGGGCAATAATGGTTAGGGTACTTCATCATATTGAGAAACCAAAACAGTGTATAAAAGAGATATATAGAGTATTAAATAATGAGGGAATATATATACAAGAATTTGCAAATAAACTACATATTAAGGCAGTAGTACGAGCTATTTTTACTCTTAATTTCTCTGTTTTCGATAATAAACCGTATCAACAACCTAATAAAAAGAATTACGAAGGGGCAGTAAAAGATTCAAAGGTAATCTTTCTAAACTACCCATTGAAATATATAAAAGAGTTGCTTAGAGATATCGGTTTTCGTATTGCGACTGTATCTGGATGCTCTTTTTTAAGGTTAAATGCTTTAAAAAGGATATTTAGTATAAACTTTTTACTTTTTTGGGAGAAAATATTCCAAAAAACTCTCTCGTGGACAAATATCTCTCCAAGTATCTTCATTAAAGCTATCAAAACAGAAGATACAATAAATAATAAAGCCGGTTCAAAGCTAACCGATCTACTTGTATGCCCCAAATGCCAAGGTAATCTTCTCTTTAGAAATACCTTAGCAACTTGCTCCAACTGTAAAAGTACTTACAACAAAAAAGAAAATATTTGGGATTTTAGAATATAAATGGAAGCTAAAAAATCTTTAGGTCAAAATTTCTTTGTTAACAAACATTTAGGAGAATATATATTAAATATTCTGAAAGAAAGTAAATCTAAACATGTTATAGAAATAGGTCCGGGAACAGGTTTTTTTACTAACCAGCTTCTCTCTTCTTTTAATTCTGTGACTGTTGTTGAAAAAGATAACCAATTAGCTACTTCTTTGTCTCAACAGTGTGACCACTTAACAGTAATTAATAAAGATTTTCTTGAATTAAATATTGATGAAATATATAAAGATAAAGATACCTTCTTCTTTGGTTCACTACCATTTAATGTTTCAAAACCAATTATCCGAAAAATTATAGAGAGTAATTACTTTACAAAACCGGCTTTTTTTATTGTTCAAAAGGAAGTTGCTGATAAATATCTATACAAAGAACCATACTCTGTACTATCTCTAACAACTGCGATTTATGCATCATGTAAAAAGATTTTAGATATATCTCCCGAATCTTTTAGACCTAAACCAAAAGTAAATAGCAGTTTAATTACTTTTACACCTAACTTCAGAAATGTTGATAATAGCAGAGATATAGAGGAACTAATAGCTACCGCCTTTAAACAACCTAGAAAGAATTTATCTAATAATCTTAAACATTCCAAATACATTAAGGGTATTTCGGAATTTAAAACACTCCGACCTCAAGTATTATCTTTAGATGATTATATACAAATTTATAAATATTCTCTTTGATCTTTTGATATAATTAGTGTGATGAAAAAAGATAAAAAGGAGAAACAGTTAGATTTTGGTCTTAAAGGTACTCCCAAAAATGTTTATTACAAGTACAAAGAGCAGTACGAATTATGGTTGGCTGGTCTAGAAACTAAGAAGTTTATTAAAGACCCTTTAACTTGGTTATCTATAATATTCTCAATATCCCTTATAGCAACACAGGTTTACATGATCGAGAGTCAGGATAAAATTCCAACAAAGATTCCCTTGTTTAACTATTTCATTGGTCCAATGAAGAAATTAGCTCCAGATGAATACCTATACTTCCCACCATTACTTTGTATTCTTTTACTTTTACTTACAATTTTCTTATCAAACAAGTACTATCATAAGGAGAGAGATTTATCAAAAATGATTATAATTGTTTCTTTATTAGCAAATTTGTCAATTTGTTTAATATTTATAAAATTATTTTTAACCTTTTAATAATGGATATATCTGTATCATCCACGATTCTAGATAAGATTCTTAAAATGGGTAATGTTGCAGTATCATCTCAATATGATAAATATTTGAATTACTGGCCAATACTCGTTTTTGGGTTAATTTTTTCATTCCTTCTTCTTCCCTTACTTGGGAAAATTGCAATAAAATACGGAATTACATACAAACCGAAAACTAAGAGAAAAAACAGAGAGTACGACAACCCCGACAAAGCCCTTCATGACAAGGAAACCCCAGCTCTAGGGGGGCTTGCAATTACTATCCCATTGCTACTAGGGCTATTACTTTTCTTTAGATTAGATAATTTTACCATTCCTATACTTTTAGCTACTTCTGTACTTGTAATCGGTTCTGCCTTAGATGATATATTCAATCTTTCTTCAAAAATCCAACTTAGTTATCAGATATTAGCGGCAGCAATTATTGCTTTCTCCATAATCGATTTGTCTAATATTAGTTTTTTTACTAACGATTTCATTGATCTTACTTCATATTCATGGAATGCTAATTTCTTAACCCTTCCAATATCTTTTGTATTCCCAGGAGATTTAATCTTAATGATTTGGATATTACTTTGCATCAACTCTGTAAAATGGGTTGGTGGATCACCTGGGTTAGTAGAATCTTACTCCTTGGTAATATTCACCCTTCTTTTTGTTATCGGAATAAGGACATTTTCTCTCTTCTCAAGTGGATTAGGAATATTGATATCTGGTAGCTTAATTTCATTACTTTACTTTGCATTCCCACCACCTAAAGTAATGTCTGGATCTAGTGGGAAATCTGTTTATGGGTTTTTGATTAGTATCTTAGCCCTAATTAGTGGAGTGAAGTTCTCGACAACACTCATGTTACTCGCCTTGCCAATAATCGATGCACTTTATGTCATTGTATATAGATATGTAACATACAAACCTAAGAATCCAATAGAGTTAATGAGAATAAATGATACCTCACACTTACATCATAAACTATTAAAACTAAACTTTAATGGTAAACAGATCTTACTTATTGAAACATCAATATCCCTTTTAATTGGTTCTTTCGCCATTTTATCAACTGGAGCTTTAAGATATTTTGCTTTAATATTTGGGATCTCTGCAGTAATTGCTTTTGTAGTATATATAAATTACAAAGCACATAAGAAGGAGAAAGTTAAAGAAGAATCCCCTGAGCGTAAATACTCCTACTAATTCCTAGACAAACGATAATAGCTTGAATATAATTAAAGTGTATGAAAAAACAAAAATCTGCCTTAATAACAATATCTCTTGTTGTACTGTTATCCATATTTTTCTTTTTTGTTCCTCTTAAAGATATTGTTAAGAATATCCCTATACTAAAGGGTTTCTATCAAAATACTACATTGGAAATTACTACTCCAAATGGAAAAGCCAATGTGAAAATTAATGGTAAAGAGTATGGAGAAACACCATCGAATATAAATAATTTAGTTGCAGGGGAGTACGAAGTAGAGTTAACTAGAACAGCTAACAATACTGATTTCTACGAACCACATGTATTCGATATTGAGTTAACGAAAAATTCTATATCAAGAATTAGTATCGAGATGGGTCCAAACGATGCTTTACATGGATACATTTTATACTATACCGAGGACAATACGATTGAAAAAGGACTAGGTAAGATGACAGTAACCTCTAACAACGAAGGTGCTAAAGTGTATATAGATAGAGAGTTACTTTACTCAACACCTACTACAAATATCTTATTAAACAAAGGAGAGTATACTATAAAACTAATCACACCAAATTATGAAGATCTTGAATTCCCTATTTTGATTAGAGAAGGGAGTATTTTAAATATTAAGGGATATCAATTACCAATCCCTGTAAATTTTGAAGAGGTCAGTAATGAGTAGAGAAGATTTAAGTAAAATTAAAGGGCAAATACCTATCTCTGTAATAGTTCATGGAGGAAATTATATTTCTTTTCAGCTTGCTAAAACATTATTAGAACAAGGAAGTCATGTAGTAATAATAGATAGATATACAAATACTTCTAAACAGTATTTCTCTGAATTAAAAAAGACTGGTAAAGTAAGCTTTATTGATTTTAAAGGTATTAAATCTTTCTATGAGAAAATCGCAAGAATAGACTACCTTTACTACATGTTAGGCCAAAAAGTAGAGGATAGTAAAAACATTGATAGTAAAGATTTCCTTTCTGAAACAGATTACTTAAATCAGAGTTTAACATCCGCTAATAAGTACAAAGCTAAAATCTCAATAATTACCTCCCTTAGATTAAATAGAGAGCTTTCAAATTGGATAAACAATGAGAAAGTAAACAAAGCCAAACCGTATACACAACTAGAGCTACAAAGATATGGAGAGAATTTCGCTGCAGAGTATGTAGATAAAACTAAAGCCAATCTTAGAATCATTAGATTAGGAACGGTATTAGGAAAAGGAGTAAATGAGATATCTGATAACATTTTACATAAACTTTTCTCTGATGCGATACAGAAGCCCCAAATTGATATTGAGGGAGAGGGATTAGAAATTCATAATATCATAAACGAAAGTGATGCAGTATATGGAATATTGAAATTAACCTTTTCTGATGAAACAAAGGGAGAGGTCATATCTCTATGCAACAAAAACGATTACTCAACACTATCAATTGCATACAAACTTCTAGAGCTAGATGTTGAATCAAAAGCAATTAAGTTTACTGAGAGACAAAATGAGCCCCCTATATTACAAGATCTCTATGTTCCTGCTCCAAATGCCTCTCAATACGGTTGGAAACAGAATATCTCTTTAGAAGAAAGCACTATTGACCAAGTAAAAGCATACTATGAAAGATCTGATAAGAAATGGGAATTTGATAAAACGGTAAATAAAAAATTTACAACAGAAAAGAATATATCGAATATCTCTAAAACAAAACTAGGGGAATTCATTTCTTCCATAATGCAACCACTAAACAAACTAACTAAACCAAAAGACCTTTTTACCAAAATTGATTATGCGAAAATCTCTAGAAATATTGCTCTCGCAATTGTATTTCTTCTTTCAGTATACTTCTTAATCGCACCTATAATTGGTACCCTCATAGGTGGTTCTTTAGTATTAAATGATGGGAATAAACTTAAATCTTCGGTATCAGAGTTAGATTTTAACAGTATTGAAAAGGACAGTATTTCACTTTCTAATAATATTTTAAGAGTAGAGAATAGTTTTAAAAGATTATATTGGATTTTTAAAATTACCAGAACCCAGAAGGCGTATTCTGATTTCTACCAAATTATACAAGGAACAAAATATATCTCTGAAAGTTCAAAAGACCTAATTGTTGGACTTCGCCCATTTGGGGAATATATAAAAGAATTTAATCCAACAACGGGAATGGATAGTAATACCTCTGAAAACATTGAGGAGTATAGCGAATACCTCGAAGCAATAGATGATAACAGATATATTCTTCAAGAGGGTATATATAAAATGTCTCTAGCACAAAACACTATCTCTCAAGTAGATATTAAAAATCTACCAGAATTTTTAACAGAGTATGTATTACAATACAAGGATCTAATAAAGGAAATTGATAATACAGTTAAACCATTAGAAAAAATATCTCAATTTTTACCTAATATACTTGGTTTAGAAGAAAGAAAAAGATATCTAATTTTACTTCAAGATAACGCTGAAATTAGAAGTACTGGAGGGTGGATTTCAAATTATGCAATAGTAGCTATTGAAGATGGACAGATTAGAGAACTCTTTATCGATGATATTTATAACGCACAAACAATGCTTAAATTACAAGGAGATACATACAGAATACCTCCTTCGCTAGCACAAGCCATACCAGGGGCATCATTCTCTTTTCCTCTAGTTAATTGGAACCCAAACATGGACAGAGTACTACTTTCTTCTGAGCAGTTTGTATTCGATTTAGATAAAGGGAACTCTTTAGATGGCGTAATAATGGTTGATTTAGTATTCATTCAAAGATTACTTGATAAATGGGGAGGTATCCAAGTCCCCGGAGAAAGTGAACTTATTACTTCTGAAAACCTTTATACCAACATATTTGAAACATACTCTGGAGAGAAACCGGAGGATGTTCGAAACTCAACATTCCTTACTGACTTTTTTGATGCAGTTATTACAAGAATCTTCTCATCTAAACTAAGTAACAGCAAGGATGTCTATGAATCAATACAAGAATCACTTGAAGATAAGCATATTCTTTTTACTTTTAAGAATTCAATGGCGAGAGCATATGCAGATGAGAATGGTTGGGATGGTAATTTAGATTCTAAATTTCAAAGTGCACCAATAAATATAGATTGGAATTGGAGTAACTTAAAAACAAATCTATATATAAAAAAGAATCACACTCTAGATATAGATATACAAGATGAGAACACAATAGATTACTCATATCAAATAGCTATACAGAATGATTCAACTAAAGATGAATACCCACAAGGAGAATATAAAAATTATGTTAGAATCTATATCCCCTATAATGCTACAGTCACAAGCATAAGAGGTATAGCAAACAATAAATACAATATCTATGAAGAAGACGGATATAAAGTAGTCGGAGGATGGTTTAATATCCCAATCAAAGAAACTTCTATTTTAGAACTTAAATATCGAGTTGAAAGAGGCGAAAATAATACAGAGTTCTTTCTTAAGAAAGAAGATAATCATTACGAAATGAATATTGATATATATAAACAGCCAGGAAGCAGAAAAGATGCATATAATTTCTCTCTAAGCTATCCAGAGGGCTGGGTTATAGAAAGTAGCGAAGCTCTTACAAGAATTGAAAACAATGTAAATAGAAGATTTGAACTCTCGTCTGATCAAGCTTTCTACATATCTTGGCAAAGATAATTAAACCATAACCGTTGTTTTCTCTTTAAGATACAGGTATAAATCCAAAATCTCTTCAACCGAAGTTTCTTTCATAGATGCAAACTTTCCAATCTCTTCTACATCTAAATCTGTATTGATGGGCATTCTGTTACTAATACCAATTGGTTTAAAAAATGTAGCAATGTGATTCGATTTACAATTTGCACAAGAGAAGTGTATAATACTCGAGATGTTTGTATCTTGAATTATTTCTAAATCATTTCTGGAATAAGCGTTACCACATTTATCACAAAATTTAGCAATAGTATCAATAAAGAACTGCTTCCTATCATCTAAACTATTTCTATTTAAGGTTTTTATCATATATTTAATTATACCACATCAAAAATATGAGTGATTCAGCCAAATCAAAACACATTTTAGAATTAGTTAAGAAAGGAAAAGAGCAAGGATTTCTATCCCAAGAGGATATTCTAGAAGTTTTTCCCACTATCGAAGAAGATATTGTACTACTTGATGATATTTTTAAAGAGTTACAAGAAAACGAAATTGAGGTACTAGACCCAGAAGAAGATATCTCTTCAGAAAATGAAGAGTTAACTCTTGAGAAAAAGATTCGAATATTAAAAACTATTCAATCAAGTCTTTCTACTGATGCTATTAGATCATATCTTTATGAAATAGGGAAAATTCCTTTACTTACTGGAGAAGAAGAAGTTATTTTGGCAAAAAGAATCGAAAACGGAGATAAAGAAGCAGGTCAATTACTCATAACTGCAAACCTTAGATTAGTTGTAAGTATAGCGAAAAAGTACAGTAAGAGTGGCCTTGAACTCTTGGATTTAATCCAGGAAGGGAATATCGGCTTAATGAGAGCTGTAGAGAAGTTTGACTACCATAAGGGTTTCAAATTCTCAACCTACGCCACTTGGTGGATAAGACAGGCAATTACTAGAGCCATTGCAGACCAGGCAAGAACCATACGTGTACCAGTACACATGATCGAGACTATAAATAAATTCAATAAAGTAAATGGTACCCTTACAACAAGATTAGGCAGACAACCAACAGATGAAGAGATAGCTAAAGAAATGGACATAGAGTTAGAAAAGATAGCAGAGATAAGGAAGATTAAACAGAACCCTTCCTCTCTAGCAACTCCAATTGGAGATGAGAAAGATAGTAAGCTTCAAGATATTCTCCCAGATGAATGGTCACAAAGTCCTGAAGATTTTGCAACTTCAGAGTATCTAAAAAATCAATTAAAAGATATATTAGACTCCTTACAAGACAGAGAAAGAAGAGTATTAGCACTAAGATTTGGATTAACAGATGGTGTTACAAGAACATTAGAAGAGGTAGGAAGAGAATTTGGAGTAACAAGAGAAAGAATTAGACAGATTGAAGCAAAGGCATTAAAGAAACTTAAAGAGAAATCTGCCGAAAAGAAGCTTGATGATTATATAGATATTTAATCACTCTGAGTATCTTCCATCTCAAAGAAAGAACTTGGCTGTATTGCGAAACCTTTTTCTATTCTCTCTGAAATTTCATCTAGTGTATCCGAATCAAAGCTAGGACTTAGAGGAGTAGCATACATCTGTGCACTAGAGTTTATTGATACAAAAGAATCTTTAGAAAAAACTAATATTCCTGCCCAAACAATAGCTATCGCTACGGTTAAAATTATAATAACAAAATATTTTCTAAAATACTCCATACTATTTATTCATAAAAGTTTACATTCTCTATATGATATACCCTTAAACTAACAGAAAAATCCGTAAATCCCTCTTCGTCAATATCACTACTGTAGTTAATACTTTCTACAACTGGATACATTGGTAAACTCTCTAAATCCTTAAGAAAAGATATCAAATTCATTCTACTACCTTTTACTGATAACCTAACAGAAAAGGGAGTTAAAGATGAAATACTCAACGAGTCCTCATCCGTTGTTGTTTGTTTGTACTCTGAGAAACCAATTGAGGTGAGAACAAAGTTGTTTCTTGTAACAATGGCATCAATATTTGCTAGAAACAAACTAAAATTTTGGGAAGTTGGAAATATTAAACTAATATCCTTAAAAGTCTCTTTGTTCTCATTATATTGATTATCTAACTCATTTAAAGCTTTAATCTTTAACTCAAGTGCTTGCGTAATTCCCTCCTTCTCTTTTATCTCTTTATTTATATCTGTAACAGTAGTAATGGTTGGTGAGATTGCAAAGACAATTAACAATACAGCTACAATAAAGGTTAAACCAGTAAAAATCATTTCTGCTTTCTTACTAGGACCTTTTTTTGCTATACCTACATACTCAAGTTGTCTTTCTGTATTCTCCATTGTTCCCATATTACTCTACCTCCTTATTTACTAAGAAACTAACTCCAACTTCATACTCTCCACCTTGTAAAGTAATATTAAACTTTACATCAGAGTAGTATGTATTGTTTTTAAGTGAATCCTCGTATCCCTTTAGGGCTTGGAAATCAACAGTTTTTAATGAAAGAGATATTCGATTCCCACTTATCGATACGCTCTCTGCGTTAATTGTTACAGGTATTCCACTTATGATTTCTGAAATAAGGTTTGAATTGATATCCTGATTATCTTTAATCTCTTTAATATCACCTAATAAAGATTGAATATTTTCATACTTAATTACATTCTTTTTCCACGTATCATTTTCTAGTACTCCCACCTGCCTATTAATCTCATCTGCCAAATCATTGTTCCTACCATCTCTAACCAACCTAAATCCAAAAGCCGCTAGAACTATTGCCTGAACTACAATTAACATATATTTTCCAACGGTTGTTAACCAATAAAAAGAAGTACGACCAACACTGTCAGAACCACCAACTGGGGTTAAGAAATTTATCGATTTTGTTTGATCTTTACTTTTAAACATTAGGCAGTATTTACTTTTATACTTACAGTATACAAAGGTTTTAAGAAAGATTCCATATATTAGTTATGCAATATATATTCTGATATAATTATCACTACAAATATGGACAAAACAACAACAAACAAAATCTTCATTGGAGTATCATGGCCTTACGCCAGTGGTAAAATTCACTTAGGACATCTTGCTGGACAAAATATCGCCTGTGATGTATTCGCTAGATATCATAGGTTAAGAGGAAACAGAGTACTAATGGTCTCTGGAAGTGATAGCCATGGGACACCAATACTGTTTAAAGCTGAAGAATTAGGAATTCCACCAGAGCAACTAGTAGAAGAATCACATAACAATATTCTAAATACCTTCGACAAACTCTCCCTTCTATACGAGAATTACACCTCTACAACTACAGAGAATCATAAAGAGGTTGTACAAAATATCTTCTTAGTACTAAAAGAGAGAGGGTATCTCTACACTCAGAAATCAAAACAGTATTACGATGAGAAAGTAAACAAATACTTACCTGATAGGTATGTTAGAGGGATTTGCCCAAAATGTGGGGCAGTCAATGCAAGAGGGGATGAATGCCCTGAGTGTGGAGAATTCCTTTCCCCAGAAGATCTACTAAGCCCTTTTAGTACGCTCTCTGATACGAAGCCCGTATTGAAAGAAACAGAACATTTTTACCTTGATTTAAAAAAATTAGAGCCCAAGATAAAGGAGTGGGTTGAAGATAGTAGTGGAGTATGGAGAAAATGGGTAAGAGAGTTCTCCAAGGGCTGGATAAAGGAAGGATTACGACCTAGAGAAGTAACAAGAGATATGAAATTTGGAATACCTGTACCAGTAGAGGGATGGGAAGACAAAGTAATCTATGTATGGATCGAAGCGGTTGTTGGCTACCTCTCTGCCTCTATAGAATGGGCAAATATAATTGGAAAACCAAGTGAATGGGAAGAGTTTTGGAAAGATCCTAAATGCAAACATTACTACTTCATAGCAGGTGGTAATACTCCCTTCCATACAATAATTTGGCCAGCCGAACTTCTTGCATACAGTGAAAAATATTCAGACAATACGCTCTGGGAGAAATACAAACTACCTGGAGAAACTCTAAAAGAGAATTTAAATCTCCCATACAATATTCCTTCAAACAAAATGCTTCTTAACAAAGGAAAAAAAATGTCAAAAGGAGATGGAAACAGTATGGATGTAGATTCTCTCTTAGAGAAATATAATAGTGATTTAATAAGATTTTTCTTTGTAAGGTATGCTCCAGAAAACCATGACAGAGAATTTGAGTGGAAAGACTTAATAGATTGTAATAACAATGAACTAGTTGCAAACATAGGTAATTTCATAAATAGAACTCTCTCTTTTCTTAATAGTAAGTTTGAGAATACCGTTCCTAACGGTGTATTAGATAACAATGTTAAAAACGCTATTGATAACACTCTTAAGAATATAGGTGAGAATATTGAAAACTGTGAGTTTGTAAAATCTACAGACGAGTTACTTAAATTCGGAGATTTTTGTAATAAATATTTTAATGATAAGGCCCCATGGATATCATACAAAGAAGATATTAAAGAGTGTGAAAATACTCTTTACAACTCAATCCAGCTAGTTAATGCGTTAAGAATATTAATTAAGCCATTCTTACCAATTAGTTCTATAAAAATTACAAAGCTCCTAAATATTCAAAATGAATATGATCCAAATATTGAACTAAAAGAGATTGGAGAAGTAAAGAACTTTGAAAACAAATGGTCATTTGAAACAGTACAACCTAATACCAAATTAAATCCTCCAGAAATTCTTTTTGAAAAAATACTAGAGAGTTAATATATATTCCAAAAAATTATAGATTCTGATATAAACATCATAGGAGGTGGATATGCCTACTATTCTTGTTGTCTGCAAGCCCAATAATTTAGTTGGGAAACTCTCTTCAAGAGTTTCAAAAAGTGAGGAGAGGAAGGTTCAAAAGCCAACTAGTGGAGTTGCAAGAAAGAAAGGAGGTGATCCGGGCTCCAAGCGACACGGGCATTAGTTTATGTCGCTTGATGGAGAGAATCCGTTCCTCTGACTTATGTCTTAGATTCTCTCCATCTTTTTACCTATTGGAAATTTTTTAGAAATTGCTATCCGTATCTATATCTGTTGACCCATCAATACCCCCTCTGCAAGTTTGAGCTTTACTAACTCCTGCCATACAGATTCAGTAACAAAGGGTATAAAAGGATGCATCATTTTAAGGTTCTCTTTAAGAATATACAGAAGTTCTGCAAGTTTACTAATTCTTACCTCAGAACCAAGCTCTTCATTCTTAATTTCATTTTTTACCTCTTCAATCCAGACATCACATAGTTCATGCCAGAAGAACTCTCTAATATTCTCTGCTCCAAGATTGAACTGGTATTTTTCAATATATTTAGAAACCTGCTGTATATGCTCCATTGTTTGTTTAATCCTTTCAGTTTTCTCTTCAACTTTATACTTACCTACCAATTCTATCTCACTATCCTCTATATTCATCAAAATAAATCTACTTGCATTCCATATCTTGTTAACAAAGTTCCTGTTACCCTTAATTTTCTCTTCTCGGATTGGCGCATTAGAACCAGGTAGGGCATCTGAGTAATACCAAAGACGCAGTGCATCTGCTCCATACTTTTCAAATACCTCTTGTGGTTCAATACCGTTACCCTTACTTTTTGACATCTTAGATCCATCAGAAGCCAGTATCATACCTGTAAGAAATATTGCATTGAAAGGGACCTCTTTTGTTTTGTATATACCCATCATTAACATTCTTGCTGACCACCAAAACAGAATATCTCTTGCATGAATCATCATCTGAGTAGGGTAGTACTTTTTAAAATCCTCTCCATCTGGACCACCGAGAGTAGAGTATGGCCACTGCCCAGAGCTAAACCATGTATCAAACATATCAGTTTCTGATTCCCATTCGTCAGAGTTAGAAGGTGGATTTTCTCCAACAGAGATACTCCCATCACCATTTACTTTAGTATTAAATTCTTTTTCAAAGTCCTTAATCTCTTTTCCTTTATTTTCTAACATCCAATCGTAGAGTTTCTTCCCTCCGCTATACCATACGGGGATTCTCTGTCCCCACCATAACTGCCGAGAGATACACCAAGGTTTAATATTTTCAAAAAAGAATTCTAATGCCTTCTGTTGTCCTTCTGGAATTACTTTTACCTTTCCACTATGTAGTTCTTCTAATGCTTTTTTAGCTAAATCAGAGACATTAACATACCACTGATTGGATATTACTGGTTCAACCGGTGTTTTACATCTTTCACAAATGGCTACTTCATGTTTAATATTTTGAATATCCTCGAGTAGTCCTAAATCATCTAAATCTTGGCATAACTGTTTAGAACAAGAGATTGTATCTAGTCCCTTGTATTTTTCTGGTATGTCTCCTGTCATAATGCCGTTTTCATCTATAACATCAACAATCTCCAAGTTATGTCTCATACTCATCTCAAAATCTATTGCTGAGTGAGCAGGGGTGACTTTAACAGCACCTGTTCCTAACTCCATATCTACTTCTTCGTCAGCAATAACTGGAATCTCTTTGTTTTGAATAGGGAGTAACACCTTTTTACCAATATATTTCTTGTATCTCTCATCTTTGGGATTAACAGCAACAGCACTGTCTCCTAACATAGTTTCTGGCCTAGTAGTTGCTACCATGATGGATTCATCTTTACTTCCCACTACTGGATATTTAATATATGCGAATATTCCTCTTCTCTGCTCATGCTCGGTATCTATGTCTGCAAGGGCTGTCTTGCAGTAAGGACACACATTAACGATTCTTTTATCTCTATACACCATACCTTCATTAAACATCATCTCAAATGTCTCATACACTATCTTTGTTAGCCGAGGGTCTAGAGTAAAGAACTCTCTACTAAAATCAGCACTCAAACCGATGTTTTTCTCTTGATCTCTTGCATTAGATGCATTCTTCATACAGAAGTCGTAGCATTGTTTATAGAATTCATCCCTTCCCATATCCCATTTGTTCTTCCCTTGTTTTTGTAACTCTTTTGTAAAAGAAGTTTCCGTTTGTATTCCTGCATGATCTTTACCAGGCAAGAGTAGAGTAGGATGCCCTGTCATTCTCATATACCTACCAATTGCATCATGAAAAGAGTACCCACACATATGTCCTAAGTGTAAATTCCCATTCGCGTTAGGAGGAGGTAGTGTAATTGTAAAAGGTTTTTTTACTTCTAATCCCTTATCCTTTAAATACATCTCCATACTATCTGGATTAAATAGGCCAGATTTCTCCCAAAGAGGAAATATCTCTTTTTCTTTCTCTTCAAATGTTTTGGATATTGTATCTTTCATAAAAGCATTATATCAGTAATGCTTCTACTCTTACAAAAAATATAGATAGGAAAACTGTCTTTCTTTAATCAAACATTCCTGTAGCATCATTTACAGTTTTGAGAGCTTTATATATATGGCTTTTCTGTGGAACTTTTAAAGTAACAATAATTTCAGCTAAATCTGAGAGCTCCTTATAACTTACCTGAAGGTATCCCTTTTTAGGGTCCCAGGATTCTTTTTTCTTCCCACCGCTTAGGAAACTAGTAGGCATTCTCCTTATACCATTGTGTCCTGATTGGTATGAATGAAAAACAGGAAATTGTAATCTTAGAGCATCAAAATCCCAAGCGACACCTAAGTAAAACTCATCTATTTTATAGCTCCCATCGTAATAACGTTCTTTCTTATCAGCACGTACACGTTCTATATATTTTAAATACGGTTCTTGAGGAGTATCCGGAAAAGTACCATACTTAAGAAGTTGTTCTATGACAAGGAGATTTTCATAATATCCATCTTGTTTATCTTCTCCAAATAGGGATTCAGAAATTTGACAGTATTCCTTGTCAAGATTGTTTAAATAGGTGTCTTTCCAATCATTAAATAATAACGTATCTTTCTCTACCGATAATTCATCTATAGCAGTATCCTTTGCAATTATAATTTTGTCACGAATATTCTCAATTGTTGGTGCCATATAAATATTTTCAAAAAATTATTCGCATATTATATACACAAAACTTTAGCGGTATCAACTCATAACACATAACTCTGGGCTATATGTTTGTAAACTACTTAAACTTAATCCAGAGTCTTAGTTTTAAAATTAAAAGCAGATAATTCTTGTGCTAATTCACTCTCTGGATTAATTCTAATTGCAACAACAATCTCTTTTACATCCTCTTCAGGATCTGTATATGTTTCCTCTAATATTTGGATATCGCCATCACGAGGGTCCCATGCATCTATCCCTTGAATTTTTACAATATTATTTAAATTATCCCCTAGTATATTTGGAAACAAAGTAGAAAATTGATCATAGGAGTAACCCATGGCTAAATAATACTCTTCATCTCTAAACAACCTTGAAAAGAATTTAGAGCCATCCCTAACAGACCTTAGAGCTCTTAAACTAGGAACAGAAGGGTTTCTCTCTGATACTTTTGAATAATCTTTAAAAACATTTGAAAGGGTTATACCAACCCTATCAACAAAAGATTCTCTGGGTGACACTTTCTCGGATTTCTTCTGATAGGATTGGGTAAATCTATAAAGAAAACCCTGTTTACATTTTTCAAAACACTCTTTCTCTTGAAGATTTGCAAATATTAGTTCACTAACAACTTTTTGTTTTCTTGATATATCTACTTCGTTAAGATCTTTCATCATGTATAACGTTAAGAATTTAATTGATTAGCGAATATTATACATAAGCACAAACCAGAGAACAACCCTATAGAGTTTCCCTCTAAGGTGGGCGGGTGGGGTTTCTCAATTATCTGATATAATATAGCATTATGAATAAGCCAAAAAAAAAATTTTTTAGAAATGATAACCTAAGAGTATGTACACTCTCAGGAACAAGTGAGATAGGAAGAAATTGTAACTTCATTGAACTGGGAGATGAGATAATAATAGTGGATGCTGGATATTCATTCCCAGGCCAAGAGATGTATGGAATAGATTACCTAATTCCTAATTTAAGCTACCTAAAAAGGAACAAGAAGAAGGTAAAGGCAATATTAATTACTCATGGACATTTAGATCATACAGGTGCTCTAAGATGGATGTTGCCTGATTTGGATTATCCCCCGGTATATGCAGGTGCTTTTGCTAAAGCTTTAATTGAAGCAAGATTGGAAGAATACAATTTAAAAAGTAAAACAAAAATATTTGGTGTAACAAGACATACCACTATAAATATTGGGAAGAATTTTAGAACCACCTTTATAGGTATAAATCATAGTATTCCAGATGCATTCTCCATCTTTGTACAAACCCCTAGGGGTAATGTATTTTTCTCTGGGGATTACAAAATAGACACTCAACCAACAAACGAATTAGAAGCTGATTATGAGAAGTTGAAGTCCTTAAGGGGAAGGGTAGACCTTGCCTTAATGGAAAGTACTAACGCTTCTAAGACAGGAAAAGCCCCCTCTGAAACAGAAGTATTTAAAAATTTAGAGGCAGTTATTGCCAAAACAGAGGGGAGAGTAATCGTTGCGGCATTTGCATCTTTGCTTACTCGGCTCTATGCCCTTTTTGAAATAGCTAAAAGAACAGGAAGAAAGATTGTAATATCTGGTAGAAGCTTAGATCAATCCGTATCTATTGCATATAAACAGGGATATATTAAAATTCCAGAAAAGCTTGTAATTAAGGAAAGGGATATACCTAAATACAAAGATAATGAATTGCTAATACTGTGCACTGGAAGCCAAGGGGAGAGGTTTGCTGCGTTAAATAGGATATCTCTTAATGAACACAAATATATTAAAGTAAAAAAAGGAGATCTTGTGATAATGTCCTCTTCTGAAATCCCTGAGAATGTATCTAGTATAGAAAGAATGACGGACAGATTAATAGGGATAGGTGCTGATTTACTAAAAGACACTATAGAAACCAAGATTCACTCAACTGGACACGGTAATCAGGAAGATATGAAGATCATGTACGAACTGATTCAACCGAAATCGGTTTTGCCCATACACGGACCTTTAACATTTAGATACTTTAATAAAAAGAATTATGTATCATGGGGAATGCGAGAGGAGGATATCTATTTAACAGATGATGGGCAGACTTGGAACTTTAATGGTAGGTCATGGTCTAAAGGAAAAGCAATCGAGTCTAGACCAATACTAATAGATGGACTAGGGGTAGGGGATACTGGAGAGATTGTACTTAAAGATAGAAGACAGTTGGCAGAATACGGTATGTTTATCATTATCCTCAACCTAAGTACTAAAACACATCGGCTAATGGGGAGACCACAGTTTGTTTCCAGGGGTTTCATATACATGAAAAAATCTCAAGAGCTTCTTAAAGAGATTCAAACTATTCTTTACGATGTACATAGAGAGTGGCTAAACACTTCAGAGAGAAGTAAGAAGTTTGAATATGACGAACTAAAAACATCTATAGAGAAAACAGTAGGAAAATACATATACAAAAAAACAGAAAGAGAACCAATTATTCAAATAGTTGTTGTATAGTGTAGTAGATTAAATGGTATAATTTGGAGATATGATAAAACTGCCAAAGATACAAACTAAGAAGAAAACCCTTCTTGATGGAACAACATCTGTTGTCGCCCTTGATATAGGTACAGAAACCATTAAAAGTTTACTGTTTACCATGGGAGAATACGGAGTAACTGTTAGTCGGGTCTCCCGAATAGCACAACAACAGCATGCAATGAGAAGTGGCATTATCACTAACCTCGATACTGTATTAGAAAATTGTAGACTCTCAATCAACCAACTCTTAAGTAACCTTAAACCAGAAGAGTACCCCAAAAAAGTAATAATGGGTATTGCTGGAGAATATATACAGGGAGTCTCTATCATTGTTAACTATGAAAGAGAACAACACTTTGAAAAAGAGGTTACAAAAAAGGAACAGGACAAAATATTAAACGAAGTTAAATCTCAGATAGCAATGAGTGGGAAAGATGATTTAGGAGTAAGAACTGGACTTAAGAATGATGATATAGAGATTTTACATATAACACCAATGGGATTAGAAATCGGAGGAATGCCAGTAAGTTCATTAGTTGGATATAAGGGGAGAGATGTGAAATTAAATTTTTACGCATCTTTCGCTCCCAAGACATATACGGAAGCCCTTCGCAAAGTTGCAAACTCTTTAAATTTTGAGGTCTTAGGCATCGTATCCCAACCATTTGCAGTAGCTAGAGCACACTCCGGAGGAAGCAATACGAACTTCTCTGCAATATTCATAGATATTGGAGGAGGTACTACAGATGTAGCAATTGTAAAACAAGGGAATGTAGCTGAGACCCAAATGTTTGCATTCGGAGGGAGAGTATTTACAAAAGAGTTAGCAAATTTAACTGATACTGATTTTAGACATGCTGAACAAAGAAAGATTAAGTACTCCGAAAAGGAATTACCTAAAGATATAATGAGGCAGGTTCAAAAAACTATGTACACTACTGCAGGACTCTGGGTAAGAACATTGAAAGTCGCCTTAGAAAATTGCGAAGATATCGGACCATTACCAACACAGATATATCTATGCGGTGGTGGAGCACTCTTACCTGACATTAAGCAATCTCTGTTAGAATTCCCTTGGAAGAAATATCTACCAGTTGCCGTCATACCAAAGATAGAAATGTTTACCCCAAACTTACTTGGCTCCATAGTAGATAATAGTGGGGAGTTAGAGAATCTCTACGACATCACACCAGCATCATTGGCAAAATTTTTGTATGATATGGAGATAGATAGAACAACAAAAGATATAAATTGGAAAATATAAGAATGGAAAAGAGAATTTCAACATCAAAAATAGTAGTAGAAGAATCTGAGGAGCTAACAGATTTAGTAAGAGAGATCCATAGGGCTAAAACAGATAGAATAGTTCTGACTTTCACAGAACATACAGATATTCTAATAAGTTCAATAAACCTAAGAGTTCTTTTAGAGGCGGCACAGAGGGAAGATAAACTCTTAATTGCCCAAATTATTCAGAATCCTACTGGTATTCGTAATGCCAAGTTAGCGGGTATAAAAACAATTGATACACCATCCAACCCAACAGAAATTGATTGGGAAGAAGCAGAGGAGTTAATCCAACTTAAAAAAAGAGATATATCTGAAAAGAAAAGAATTCTAGAAGCTACTAAGATAGAAGATGAGAAGGAGATATTCGAGGATAACGTAGAACAGAATATTGAGCAAGAGAAAAGAAAAGGATATGAAGATCGGAGGGGGACAAAAATCCAACCCGGCTTCATCTCAATAGATGGTGATATCCCTACAAAAACAACAGCTGTGATTACAGATCCGTCACAGCAAAACAATCCGTCTTTTAGAAAATCCGTGAATTCGTTCTCTTTCAAGAAGGTACCAACTTTAAACTTGCTTCAGAGATTTAAGAGCTTAAATAAGAAGAAAATAGGAAAGATACTTCTTCTAACATTAGTCCCTATCGTATTTCTTTCTTTACTTGGAATGTTTCTTTACAATCAATTTGGGACATTTGTTAAAGTAAAGATTTTTGTTGAATCTAGACCAATAGAGGTAGAGAGTATATTAACAGGGGATACAGATATAGAGGAGTTAGATTTTGAGAATCTAAAAATCCCTATTAAAACGGAAGTAGCAAGTAAAAGTCTTTCAAACACTATTACAGCAACAGGGAAAGCGTATAAAGGAGAGAAAGCAACTGGAAAGATTGTTATCTTTTACACAGGGAGTTGCGTCGAAGAGACTCCTAAGATATCACTACTTGCTGGACAAACTTTAACTACAAGCAGTAAGACTTACCAGCTTGTTAACGCGGTTGAATTCCCATGTGATGATGTGTCTGTTTCCGATGTATCCATCATTGCAGAGAATATCGGTGATGAGTACAATCTCTCTGCTGGTCAATCCTTCACAATCGTTGGTCATTCAGAGACGCTTTTTGCTAAAAACAATGTAGCAATAACAGGAGGAACTAAAGAAGAGTATTCTGTTCTCTCTCAAGTAGATATAGATGAAGGAGTAGAATCCTTAAGTGCTACTGCCATAGAAGAAGTTAAATCAGAATTAAGAGATACTTCCAATGGATGGGAGATAATCGAAGATACAATATTAAGTGAAGTTGATAAGAGTAGTATTAAAACAGATAAGAAAGTCGGTACAGAAGCAACTGAGGCGAATCTAGACTTGACTATCAAGGGTAGTGCAACCTACTATCAAACAAAAGGTTTAAGTGAAAAACTTGCAACATTGATAAGAACTCAGGCAGAAGAAGATAATCTTTTTGAAAGTGATAGAGATTTAGAACTAGTCCTAGGAGATGAGATAGAGAAAAAGATAACGGTAGAGGAGAGTAAGAAGGATTCAATTAGAATTAAGATAGTAGCTAAAGCAACTATTAAACCAAAGATAGATAAGGAGAAGTTAGCAGAAGAATTGAAAGGTATGGAGTGGGAAGAGGGGAGAGAGTATATAAATTCTTTGAAATATGCAGAAAGAAAGCCAGAAATTACATTTAACCCTATGAATTACCCAAGCTTCTTAAAGAGATTCCCTGAAAGAAGAGGAGGGGTACTAATCTCTATTATAGAGTTAGAAGTAAGCGATTAAACCTTTATTTTGATTCAATTTATTGATAGAATTGTTTGCTCATGTACCCGTAGCTTAATCGGATAGAGCAATTGCCTTCTAAGCAGTAGGTTGCCGGTTCGATTCCGGCCGGGTACACCATGGAGAGATGCCTGAGTGGTCGAAAGGACACGCTTGGAGAGCGTGCGTATGAGAAATCGTACCGTGGGTTCAAATCCCACTCTCTCCGTTCCTTTGCTTTCCCTCTTATTTTTGATATCTTTAGATATGCTAGACATATTGGGAATCCTTTATTTTACGTTTTCTACACTATCTCTACTTGGAATATTTCCATTAGGGCTATATGAGTTCCTCGACTTAAGAGAGGGCTTTGCCATAAGTGATTATGGAACACTGTTTGAAACAAGTACCTTCTTTAGTATCTCTGCAATTATAACTGGATTATTATGTGGCTTAGACTCAATTACAAACAGTATTTACAAGAAAGTTGACAAGCTACTTTACAATTACCATGCTCTGTCTTCTTTTGCCCTCTTAGGAATAGGGATATTCCCATTAACAGGCCTATCTACCTGGGATACACAAAGAGCACTCCATTGGTTATTCGCCCTTACCTTTTTATTTGTATACCCAACAACAAGACTTCTTATCGTTCGCAAATTAAGTAAGAAGTATTTTCCTCTACTTGCACTAGTCACACTCTCTCTTCTCGTGGGTGCTGTGTTAATTTTGATATTTACACAGTTTAAAACTGTTGCTTATCCAGAGTATCTTTTATGGATAGCAATCTTAATTTCTATTGTTCTTGGGAAGATTGTATTGTTAGAAAAGAGCTCTAAATAGATATCCTTTCATATCTTTATGTAACACCCCACACGGCTTGTTTGGGAGATTCTTCGACACAAAGCACAATATATTTCTGTTGAGATGTTTAAATTTGTTATGCAATCAAGAAGAATATTAAAACCCTGTTTAATATGTTTGAACAATTACAGGAATTACTCCTGCTCCTCATCCTTTTCCTCGCTGTCTTTGGATTTTATGATATCCTTCTCAGACAGAGGAATTATCTGGACTCTTCTGTCCATACCCTCTCCTACACTCTCTGTTTTAATATCATCAAACATCTGAAGAGCTACATGAACAACTCTTCTATCCGAAGCTGTCATTGGCTCTAATTCTATTGGTTCCCCAAGTATTCTTGCATCATCAGCTTTCTGCATAGCGAGATGCTCTATTTTTTTACTTCTCTCCTCCCTATATCCGCATACATCTAAAATCACTCTGTAATTAGCTCCCTCTTCTAATTTGTTCCTTAAAATCATGCTAAATATATATTGTAGTGATTCTAAGTGTTTACCATGGTTGCCAATTAAGTAGCCAAGATTCTCTCCTGAAAAAGAAACTTTGATATATGAGACATCCTCTACCTGTTCAATATTTAACTCATACTGGGTATCAATATTTAAAAGTGAGAGTAGGGCATCTAATTCTTTTTTAACAATCTTCTCCATGAATATATTATTAAAATTTATCTTTCTTTTTTGATATCAATGTTAAGAGGTTTTGAACACCTTTTTTAGTTTTATCAAAATCTAAAGAGGCATATTGCAAAACAAGAAGCAGAGACTGTACCATCCAGTACCAACCTAATGCTGCAGGCATACTAATTGCAAAGAATACTGTCATTATCGGTAGGAGATACATTGTAGATTTCTGCATATTGGCTTGCATACTGCCCATTGGGTCATCCCCTTTCTCTTTCTTTTTATCCTTACTACTCGTAGATACATTTTGCATTTTCTGGGTAAACAGCGTAGCAAAATACTGTACTACTCCAACAAGAACAGACAGGAGTATATATGGGAAACTCTCCATCGAGATTCGACCAAACTCAGATGATACTTGATTGTATGATTTTGTTAATTCTAAGAAAAGGAATTTTGTATTTATACTAATACCATTTGAAATACCTGTAAGATCTCTAACCCATGAGTAGAGTCCTTCTAAATCACTCGCTGTAACATTCCTAATTACTCCAATTAAAACAGAAAGTATGACTAGCTGGGGTATAAATGTCCCTATACACCCCAATGGGTTATATCCTGTCTTCTTGTATAGCTTCATCTGCTCTGAAGCCAATTTCTCTTTGTTGTTGGCATATTTCTTTTGTAATTCGTCTAACTGTGGTTTAAGTGATGCCATTTTTTTTGTCATTCCCGTCTGTTTCTTTACTAAAGGGATCATAAAGATACGAGCGATAATGGCAATTGCCAAAATTGCTAAACCCAAATTATCACCTAAAAAGTGATAAAAGATTATCATTACATTTAACAAGGGGTTAAAGAAAACTGTATTCCAAATTGTTGAGAGCATATATTAAAAAAGAAAATATTAAAAATCTAGAGAATTATACACTAAACTTATCTATTTTTCAGGAACTGGATCATACTGTCCTGCTTTAGCCCATGGATTACATCTTAAAACCCTTTTCAAAGCAAGAAAGTTCCCCCTGAAGATCCCATACTTTTCTACTGCATCATATCCATACTCGGAACAAGTTGGTATGAATTTGCATGCCCTAGTATTCGGATAAATCTTTCCTAAATACCCATGATCTAAGGAGAGTGTCTTTTGATAGAGCTTAATACCTAATAATTCAATTTTCCTTGGTAGAAGATATAATTGTCGCAATCTGGTTGTCCAAATCTTTTTGTAATTGTTCATAGTTATTACAATATTTATACGCTACATATACGGCTTCTATATTATTTAACTCTGAGAGATTCTTTTTAACAATTTCTCTTAACAATCTAGTCATTCTGTTTCTAGCAACAGCATTTCCAATCTTTTTACTAACGATAAATCCTATCTTAAAACTTCCCCCTTTATCTCTAAATATCACTAACATACCATACTCTCCTCGTATTTTTATACCTTGATTAAGAACAGATTTGAACTTGATGGGGTTAAGTTTATTTCTTTGAGGAAGCATATTTAAGTATACACTATCTAACTCTTGATAAAGGTCTCTTTCTTTTTAGTTTGTACTCTTCACTTGCACTAAGTGATTTTCTACCTTTAGCAATTCTTCTCTTTAAAACAAGTTTTCCTTTAGCATTTTTATTCCTTGCTCTAAATCCGAATTTTCTGATTCTTTTTAAATTTTTTGGCTGATATGTTCTTTTCATATTTCTATTTATTAAAAACGGTCTTATTATATATTACCTAGTGTATTTAAAGCAAATATTATTATTTATTCAGTATGAGAGTTCTATTTCCAATGCGTATATCCTATATAGAGTAGGTGTTGGGTAATAATTTTTCTTTATCTATAACTCTTTTCAACTCATTCCAATAAAGATATCCACATTCTGAAAGAAATGAATATAATAGGAGTATTAGTCCCAATCGACCATGACTGCCCCTTTGTAATTTTAATATGTTTAAATACTTTATTAATAGTATGGATAAAATCGACTTCGAAAAATATTCCGAAAGTATTCCTAAAGGGGAATTTACAAATGTTGAGAATGTTTCTGTTAATACCGATGTTAACGATATATGGAAGATTGTTACTGAAAACTTACGTATGGTATTGGATAGGGTAGAGTTCGATTCTTGGTTTGCTGGAACCCATCTAGAGAGGATTCAAAGTGGGGTAGCTACACTTTCTTGTTCTAATGACTTCAAAAGAGAAACCATACTTAAAGATTACAACAAGTTTTTACAAAGTTGTTTAACTAAAGCAACGGGGCAAAATCTTCAAATAGAGATTGTAGTAAAACAAGATGACAATCAAACTCCGAAGGAAAGATATAGATACGCGAGTAATAGTAATAGCCCTGTAATGGATCTATTCACGAAATTAGAGGGAGATAAGAAGAAATATGAAGAAGCAGTAAAGAATGCTAGATTAAATCCTAGGTATACTTTTAAAAATTTTGTGGTTGGCTCAAATAATCGTTTGGCTGAAGCGGTGGCTCAATCAGTAGTTACAGATATAGAAAATGAAGGTCTCTCTAAGTCATATAATCCTGTTTTTTACTACGGAAGTACTGGTGTAGGGAAAACACATTTAATGCAAGCAATTGGAAATGAGGTTTTAAGAATCAATCCAGAAAGAAAGATCTCTTACATATCTATTGAGCAATTCTTAAACGAGATGATAGAGGCAATTAGAACAAAGAGAAACGAAGATTTCAGAACTAAATACAGAGAGGTTGATTTACTAATAATTGATGATATACAGTTCGTTGAGGCATATCCTAAAACCCAAGAGGAACTATTCCATACCTTTAATACTTTGTATCAAGCAAACAAGCAGATAATACTGGCTTCGGATAGGCCTCCTAGAGAGATTAAAAACATTACTGATAGATTAAGAACTAGATTCGAAGGGGGTATGGTCTGCGATCTTCAGCCACCTGAATATGAAACTAGGTTGGCAATTTTGAAACAGATTCTTTCTGAAAAAGGGGTTTCCGTTCCAGATGCATTCTTAGATTTAATTGCTAAAAATATTCAGAGTAGTGTTAGAGAACTAGAGGGTTCTCTTAACAAGGTTATTACATTAACAAAATTAGGAGAGGTTCCTACATATGAAGAAGTTGCTAAAATTCTTCAAGTTGATATTGAGAGTAAAAGAAAAAGAGTAACACCTGAAAGAGTACTTGAAGTTGTATCTGAAGTATTTGATATCTCTATCAAATTTCTTAAAAGTTCGAGAAAGACAGATGGACTTGCTACTGCAAGGCAGATTGCTATGTATATACTTAGAGTAGAACTAGAGCTTCCACTTCAAACAGTTGCGAAATCAGTTGGTAGAAAAGACCATACAACCGTTATGTATGCTTGTGAACGTATTCCGGAGAAGTTAAAGAAGGATACCTCTTTAGCAGAGAAATATGAAAAATGTAAGGGAGATTTATTTTACTAAATGTGGACTACTTGTGGAGTACTGTTGATAAGTAGGGTGTTACTCCACAACTAGAAACGTTGATTTAATACAAGAGTGGCTTTTTAACAACATATGTGACGCTATGAACAAACCACAATTAAGTGAACTTTTAACTACTTCTTACACAAAAGATGTTCACATTAAATTTTAATATACTGGAACTTAATTTAATAAGGATTTAATTAGAAAATAGTTAAAAAGTTCTCGACATTTAATTAAAAACTGGAAACCCTTATATTGAAATAATTAAAGAGTTGTAAAATCTACGTTATGAACTTATCCATACTCCCTACTACTAAGACAACTATTTATATTTAAAAATTAAAACAGTAGAAAAGAAACTCAATATTAAGTAGAATATATATGTAACTGCCTAATACATAATATAATATTAAACTAAAATGCAATTCTCTTGTAACCAAGATACCTTAGCAAAGTATCTTAATATAATAAGTAGGGTAGTTAGTGGTAAACCAGGTTTGCCTATTTTAAATAACGTTCAGTTTGAAGCAGATAAAGGAAAATTAATAATGACTGCTACTGATTTAGAAATAGGGATAAATACTTGGATAGGTGCAGATGTTAAATCCGAGGGTAAGACTACAGTACCTGCAAGACAGTTAACTGAGTTTGTTACGTCTATTCCTTCTGAAACAATAAATGTTGAATTAGAGAATCAGAATTTTAATATTACTACTGTAAATAACTCTGCGAGTTTCAATACTATGTCTGCAGAGGATTTTCCAGCAGTTGCTACGGTTACTGATAAAAGTCCTCTTCTTAAAATCTCTAAAGATGATCTTGTTAAAGCTGTAAACAGAGTTGCATTTGCATCTGCTACTGATGATATAAAGCCAGTTTTAACGGGAGTGCTTCTTGAAGTTAATGGTGAGAGCATATCTTTTGTTGGAACGGACGGTTTAAGACTATCAAGACAGATCTTAAAATTAAACAGTAGTGCTGAAAAAGATGTGAATGTATTGATACCTGTTAAAGCATTACTTGAATTAGCACATATAGTATCAGAAATAGGAGACGAAGAGACTGTTGAGGTTTATTTAATTGAAGAGAAGAATCAAATACTTTTTAGATATAGTGATGTTGATCTTGTTTCTAGACTTATTGATGGACAGTTTCCTGAATATAGACAGATTATTCCAACAGGGTATAAAACAAGATGTAGTTTATCTAAAAATGAGTTTCTAAATTCTCTTAAGGTAACTAACATTATCGCAAAGAGTGTATTAGGGAATAAAATAATATTAGATATTGATTCCGAATCAAATAAAATTATTCTCTCTGCTACTCAAACTGATTTAGGTAGTAATAAAAGTACATTCGAGGGAAAGATAGAAGGTGATAATTTAAAAATAGCTTTTAGCTCTAGATTACTCTCAGATATATTAAATCACCTTGATTCAGATAACATTACATTTGAATGTTCAGAAACTGTTAAACCGGGTGTATTTAAGATTGTCGAGGATCCTGACTTTGTTCATCTTGTAATGCCGATGATGCTTTAACATCCTTTATTCTATATCCCTGGCCATGTACAGTTTGAATAAATGCTTTGTTAGGCAATTTATCCCTTAATCTTTTGACATGAACATCAATAGTATTAGAACCTGTATAGCTTCTATAATCCCATACATGATCAAGGAGCTCACATCTACTTACTGTTCTGTTTTTGTTTCTTATTAAATACTCCAGTAATTGATACTCCTTTTTTCTTAAAAGAAGATCATTATTTTTAACTGAAACACTTTTGTTGTTAGCATCTAAGAGAACATCACCTATATATACTCTACTATCTATGTAGCTATTTGGTCTTCTTAGTAGCGATTGTATTCTAGCAATCAACTCTTGTACTGGAAATGGGTATGAAAGGACATCATCTCCACCGCTATTTAAAAAATTAACCTTATCTTTCCATGTACCAATACTACAAATACCTAAGATTTTACTTTTAGTATTACTATTCTTCTTAACTAGTTTTAAAATACCATTAGTATCGTATTTCCCAGAAAGATTTGTATCAAGAATTAGAATATCAAAAAGTTCTCTTCTAACAAGACTTTCGGAAGCAAAGTTAGCATTATCTTCCGTAATATTATATCCATAAGCGAGTAATGTACTTTTTAATATATGGGAAATTGTCTTAGATTTCTCTATAATTAATATATTCATGGATTAAGATATATAAATTTAATTTCAAAAGGATAGTACTAATAGAAGAGAATTCAAAAACTTATAATCTAAATAATCTTAAATTCGTTTTTATACTTCTAATTTTGTTAGTATTTTCTGTTGCAATTCTGTTATATTTACTCCATATAAAGACGTTCTTACCACTTAATGATAGGGGAGAATATGAATGGGTAAATATTTTAACACTGGTTTCTCTATCGTTTTTATCACTTTCTACACTCTTTTCTATCATTTTCTATTTCATACTCTCTGTATTTTTTAAAAAGGAACTTTCAAGGCAATTAGAAATACTATCCTTAAGGCAAGGGATAGGGGTAACAATTGGTATATCCTTAGTGATACTTCTTCACTTCTTCCATGTTTTAGATATCTATTGGGGCTTAGGTGTTCTTCTTGTTGTTATAATTGGCTCCTTTGTTATATGATATGTATATATGGAAAAACCAATTAACGAAAAGATAAAAAATGAATTTAGTGATATCTTAGATATTCTTTCTGGGGAGATGCAGTTAAGGGAGAAGGAAGAAAAGATTACACAGATAAAAGAAGAAGCAAAGACAAGACAGAAGGCGGAGCACAGAAGAAGAGTTGCCCAGAAAGAGATTGTTTTAGAAGAGAGTGATATTCCAGTTAAGAATGTAATACAAAATATTAAACTTTTTGAATGGGATGCTCCGGATAGATATAGGTTTAATTTCAATACTAAAACATTCTGGTCGATATTAGCAGTCTCGTTGTTGTTCGTTCTCTTCTTAGCTATTCTTGAACAATATTACTTAATGGCTTCAATAATAGCTTTACTTTTCTTTATCTATGTATCGGGAACGAATAGGCCAATTAGGGTAAAGCATAGAATTACAGCTAGAGGAGTAGATACTGGAGGGAAACTTTACGAATGGTTTATGTTAGATAACTTCTGGTTCTCTATTAAGAATGGCCAGTACTTTTTAATAGTAGAAACAAGACTTCGATATCCTAAAGCTTTAATACTTTTGTTAGATAAGGTAGACAAAGATGCTTTGTTTGTATTGCTTCAAGAGAAGGTACTATATAAAGATATTAGAAAACAGGGTAGAGTAGATATCCTTACATTTGGTAACTATATCCCCTTTGAAGAGATTTAAAGTATAATCCTATTGGAGAGGTGCTAGAGTGGTCGAATAGGACACACTCGAAATGTGTTGTACAGGTTTCTGTACCGTGGGTTCGAATCCCACCCTCTCCGCCATATTTTCAAGATCCCCACATTTTTCAACCCGCTGTGGATAAAAATAGAAATATTGATATAGACACGTTTTTATATGCAAAATTACTATATAATTACACATATCGCTTTATAGGCCTACTGTTATACCTCTATACCAAATATTCTAACTTTTATGTATTATGTATATATGGGAGAGTCATATTTATATACAGAAAACCAAAGAAGATACACAATAGGCAATATATTTAAAGATTTATTAAAAGAATAGAATGTATTCACCAAAGATAAAGAAATATCAAAAGAAATTCGAATATTCGTATGCATTTGGAGCATATCCTGTTTTAGATTTACTCAACAAACATTCGGACGAAGTGTTCAAAATACTTCTTAAAAAGGAAGGACTAGAGAGTGATGGGATAGAGGAGCTAAAAAAAATCTGTGAAGAGAGAAATATTAGTGTAGAAATCAATGATAGATTGATTGATAAGATTTCGGTTAAAGAGAATACATATGTTGTAGGAGTATTTAGAAAATATGAGAGCCAGTTAATTAAAAATGAGAATCATCTTGTATTAGTTAATCCATCGAATATGGGTAATATTGGTACCATTATTCGTACTATGCTAGGTTTCGGATTTAAGAATTTAGGTATTATCAAACCCTCTGTAGATATCTTTGATCCTTTGGTAATTAGATCTACTATGGGTGCACTTTTTTCGGTTAACTTTGAATTCTTTAACAGTATCGAAGAGTATTTCAAGAAGTTTCCTAATCAAAATCTCTATCCGTTTATGTTAAAAGGTAGTAAGAATATTAAAGAGGTTGAGTTTGTTAAACCGTATACAATATTACAGGGGAATGAATCTAAGGGGTTGGACGATTCGTATTTAAAGATTGGCCAGAGTGTATACATTCCCCATTCTTCTGAAATAGATTCACTCAACCTATCAGTAGCAACTTCAATTAGTTTATGGGAGGCAAGTAAGAATGGAATCTAAATTCCCTAAAGACTTTCTCTGGGGGGCTGCAACGGCTTCTCATCAAATAGAGGGGGGATTAACTAACAACTGGAGTAAATGGGAGGAAGAGAACGCCCAGAGGCTCTCAAAGGACGGACAAAGACCCACCCTATCTAGTCTAGTAGAATCTTTCTCTAATCCAGAAAATTACAGGTCAAATTCAAAATATTCTCCAGAGAGTTTTAAGTACTGGAAAGAAGACTTGAAAGTAATAAAAGAATTGAATCTTAAAGCTTACCGACTGTCTATTGAATGGTCTCGTATACAGCCAAGAAAAGGTTTTTTTGATAAAGATGCTATAAAATATTACAAGGAATATCTTTCTGAAATAAAGCAGAACAATATTAAGATAATATTAACCTGTTGGCATTGGACGATACCATTATGGATAGAAGAAGAGGGAGGGCTTCTATCCAAAGAGATTCATATATACTTTAAAGAGTATGTACAATACCTTGTTGATGAGTTATCAGATTTTGTAGACTATTGGATAACCATTAACGAACCGGAATCTTTTGCTAATTCTTATCTAACCGGGAAGTGGCCTCCACAAAGAAAAAACATTATTCTCTTTTATAAGGTTTATCAAAGAATTTTACCAAAGATGCATATTGATGCTTATAAGATAATTAAGAAAAAGAACAAAGACAATAAAGTATCTCTATCAAAGAGTATCTCATTCTATGAACCGTATAAAGGATTAACATGGAACAGGGCATTGGTATGGTTTACAAGTAAGTTTATCAATACATCGACTCTTGATAAAGTGATTGAATATGTGGATTACTTAGGAATTAATTTCTATTTTTATAACAAGGTAGATATAAGTGGTCTGAAGAATGACAATGATAAAGTGTCTGATCTTGGATGGTGGTTAAAACCAGATAAACTATACAATGTTATCAAATTAGTTAATGATAGATATCATCTACCGATATTAATTACAGAAAATGGGTTAGCAGATAGTAGAGATATTTATAGAAAGTGGTGGATAGGGGAGAGTGTTAAAGCAATGAACAATGCTATTAACGATGGTTGTAACGTTTTTGGATATTTACACTGGTCTCTTCTAGATAACTTCGAATGGGATAAAGGGTACTGGCCGAAATTCGGATTAGTATCTATAGACCCCAAGACAAAGGAAAGAAGAATCAAGAAAAGTGGAAGATATTACTCCAAAATAATTAAAGAAAATGGTATAATATATACGTTCTTTAAGAATATGGGGACGTAAGGCTTTCGACAGAAGTATATAAGTGCTGTTGTCACAAATCGTTTTTTAGTTCGTAAAACTAAAACACAGATAAGTGTAGAAAACAAACTTAACGCTTTTGCAAGTAAGCTAAGGAACGCTTTAAGCGTACCTTTATATGCTTACAATTTTGCATAAGTTTGATCAATTAATTTTGGTCAATGTCTATTTCTCTTATCCCTAGTTAGGGGATATAGACAGTCGTTACTAGGGTATACTAAGTATTCTTTGTCAGTAGAGAATCCGTAGTGAATACAATTACTGAGTAGATTATACTTTTTGTTAGATTTTTTAGTGTAATCTAGCTATACAAATCTAAATATATTTGTAAATGACATTGTGCTTAGCTTTTGGACGTGGGTTCAAATCCCACCGTCTCCACTTTA
>CAZIYI010000004.1:44964-53635 GCA_964543485.1 uncultured Candidatus Saccharibacteria bacterium | reverse complement strand
CTTGATTCTTTAGGAACTAATCATCTCTGTACTATAAGTTGGCGGGATGAACTCCGCGACCAGGACTCGAACCTGGAACCAAACGGTTAACAGCCGTTCGCTCTACCATTGAGCTATCGCGGAATAGGTTTATTATATATCCCTAATTGCTATCCTGCAAGAATACAATATATATTATCCTTCCCTTCTTTTGAAATAATTGTGAATCAATTCAGATGATAAAGGATCAGAGTAAAGAAGAATTCTTAAGTAATACTCTTTTACCTGTCCATTATTTGTTTCAAAAACCAACTGCTCAACTAATTGTTTTGGTTTCGCTATTTTAAGTTTCACTTTCTCTTTAATAATATCCCTAAATTCATAAAGAAGTTCATCTCTATGAGGGTAATATTCTAAATCCCAAATATCCCTCTCTGCTGCTGATACTGCAATAACGGCTTTGGGAAATACTATCATTCTAAATAGGGGGGGGGTATTTTCTGTATTATTATCTTCTAGATAATATGGAAAATTGGCTAGATAAAAGGGGATATCGTCTAGATAATGTCGTTCTGGAAAATATTCAGGATACATATCTAACATATCAAAACTCGATGCTATTAAATATTTATTCTCCTTCTCTACCATATGTTTTTAAATAATATTATGGGGTGATTGTATAATTATCTCTTTAAGATGTAAAGTTTCTTTTTAAAATATAAATAAGGTAGAATAAAATATATAAATTAATATTTCTTAATATGAATATTAAAGATGTACAGATAACTTTTGTTGGAATGAGGCCTACAGAACCACTTAAGAAGTATGTTGTTGAAAAAATTACTAAATATGAGCATCTGTTAACGGAAGCAATTACTGTTGATGTGGTATTAAAAGAGTATACACAGAGAAAGGGTGTAAAACACGATTTTAGAATAGATATTACTGTTAAATTACCTAAAAGTACTGTTAGAGTTGAGATTAGTGGTGAGAATATGTATGCAAATATTGATCAAGCAACAGACACTCTTGCTAGAAGATTGAATAGGTATTCAGATAAGAAAGCATACTGGGAAGGAATTACTCCATGGAAAGTATTAGAAGCAGACGCAATGCTTAAGCAGGTAGAAGAAAAAATAGATACCTATGTAGATTATGTTCCAACGATTAAAGTAAGGAAAAAATTAGATGATATGAGTCCACTGGAAGAGGGAGAAGCAATTGAGCGTATGGAGTTATTAGGTTATGATCAGCTCCTATTTAGACATAAGGGTAGTGGTAAAATATCAATGATATACAAAAGGAAAGAGGGTGGTTATGGGTTGGTAGAACCAGCAGACAAAGAGATGTAATAAAAAAAAGGGGAGCATCTGCCCCCCTTTAAAAATTTCTTTTTTATTTATTCTGTAGTTGGTTGGACATCATTTGTATTTGCTTCGTTAAATATATTCTTAACTATATTTATTGTTGCAGATAATATACCATACTTTGGCTTAGATACGGAGTTATCTTGAATCTTATACTCTTCTTTTAGAGATTCTAACCAAGTATATTTTGTATTCTCAACCTGTTGTCTTATATAGTAGGTTTCAACTTCCTCTTTATACAATTCGAAATCTAATTTCTCACCCTCTTCTAACTGTGCTGTTTCATTAGGAAACATTGCAGAGCTATACTGCTCAAAAAATGCTTTAACATCATCATCTGTATACTCTAATGTTGGTTCAAGAATTCCTCTTGAGATAATATCTAATCTTATATCATCTTTTAATTGATCTTCTGTAATATTATTAGATTGCAAAGCTGCTTCATATGCCTCTTGACCTCCAATACTATCTATTATTTCTTGTAATTGAGTATTTATTTCTTCATCAGTTGCTGTAATATCTGCTTTTTTAGCTTCTAGGTTAATTAGTTTCTCATCAATTAGTTGAGATGCAATGGTAGGGCCATACATTGCTTCTAATTCTTGATGATATCTTGCTTTAGATATTCTAGATCCATCAATAACTGCAATACTGTACCCGTTGTTAAGATACTGAACGAAGAGATCCACCATTATAAATACAACAACACCTCCTAGTACATAAAGAAATATCTTAAACATTCTATTTGAAAACAAATTTTTAAAATCTGGTTTAGAGAATTTAATTTTAGGTTTCTTTATTTTAAAAACTTTCTTTGGGGCTTTGGAGGACTTACTCTGATTTTTTTCTTTTGCCATCAGGAGATATATAAAAAATTAAAAATAAACTTATAGTTAACTTTAGAAAGTTTATCAGAAATTTTATTTTTTAGCAAAGAGATTATTGAATATGTAAGTAGAATGATTTATATCCATCATCATGTACAACTAAAGCGTATTTTCCATGCCATGTAGATTCAATACCGTAATATACTCTTCCAGAAGATATTGCTCTAATGGGGGCACCCTCTCCTGTTAAATATGCTAAATTCCAATCTTCTCTTGGAGGTTGTGTTTTATTTGAACAGTAGCTATATCCATATCTTCTGCAATTTAACATATTATCTACTACACTACAAAGACCGTAAGGAACTTCATATCTTTCAAGGTTTTGATTACCTTCTGTAACACTAACCATATCAATGGCTAAATGTCCTGAACGGAAACCTTGTGTTAGATATGCTCTAGAGATAGGGGGTTGATATTTATTACCATATATATATCCACCACTTAGAGTTAAATATGAAGGGAATGGATTAACTCTTGTTCCGCTTGGAGTTCTAATGTCAAAATGTAAGTGAGAGCCAAAGGAGCAACCCGTATGACCTTGACGAGCAATGGGTTGTCCAGCATATACAGGGGCTCCATTTCCAAGCTTATTCTCTGCAAAAAGTTTAATTACTAATTCAGAGATCTGATCATCAATACTTGATATTGCTGCAGTAGTTTCAGCCAATTCTTTTTTGTAAGCAGCTTCTCTTCTCTGAGATTCTGCAAGTAGAGAGGCCTTTTCTGATTTCTGAGAATCTAAATTCTTTTTCTCTTCCTCTAATCTAATCTTTTCTTCTTCCATAATATTTCTTTTAATCTGGAGTTCTGCTTTCTTAGAACTAAGAGCCAATTCTTCTTCTTCAAGAGTAGCCATTTTGTCAGAGTACTCAACCAAAGAGTTTTTATCTCTCAATCTTGTTTCTATTAGATATTTTGTTTTCCTGAGTATTGAGTCTAGATCTTTTACATCAAAAAGAAATTCTAAGGCCCCAACGTATGAATATTTATATGATTCTCTTACCCTTTCATTTACAGTTCTTTCAAGTGTTTTAATCTCTTGGTTTAAGATATTTACATTATCCTCTTTATCAGTTATCTCTTTTGAAAGCATATTAATTTCAATGTCTTGTGCTAATACTTCAATTTGGAGTGTTTCAATGACTTTTTCATTTTGAGAAATTTGTGTAGTAAGATATTGGAGTTTTTCTTTAAGTGATAACTGTTGGTAATCTTCGTTTTTTAATTTCTTTTGTAAAGACCCCTCACTACTTTCAAGTTTACTTAGTTCCTTTTGAAGACAAAGGTATCTTTCCTGTGTAGACATACTTTCAGGACATTTCTCAACTGCATATATATATCCAACCAAAGAGAGAAGTAGAGTTGAAAGAAATACAATAGTTATAAATATATTTAAGGTTTTTCTCATTTAATACTCTTTTAAATATTTTTTAACCGCAGAGTAACTACTAGCGAATCCAAACAGCGAACCGATGAGGACATGGATAAGTAGAAATATTAAAATAAAGGTAATACTAATCTCTGCTAAGAATGGAAGGTTTATATCAACTAATAACTGATCTATCCAGTATGAAAAATCAGTACCCTTCGTGTATGAGATTACAACATACCAAGGAATCAATACACATAGTGCTGAGAGTAACCCTCCTATAAAACCGTAAAAGGTTCCTTCTAAAAGGAATGGAGTACGTATAAACTTATCAGAGCTTCCTACTAGATGCATAATTTCTATTTCCTCTTGGTGAATCTTAATATTAAACCCTATTGTTACTCTAATAAGGGAGATTGTGACAAGAGCCATTGCACTAATTAGTACTATTGAGCCAATGTTAATAATTCTGGAAAGTGTTTTCATATTATCAACTACATCTTTAAAGTACATTACCTCATCTACATTAGGGTCTGTTTCTTTTACCTTATTTATATTCTCAATAGTAAGAAGTAGGGAGTCAATATTTTTAGCTCTAATTTCTAAACTGGCAGGTAGTGAATCTGCCGTAACAGTAGATATTAAATCAGGATTATCTTTAAAATCTTCTTTATATATCTCCAATGCCTCTTCCTGTGATACATAATCTATCTCTTCTACCAAATCTTTATCATTTATTAAATCTCTAAATTTAATAATATCTTCTTCTGTAGTATCCTTTTTAAAAAAAACAATTACTTGAGCTCTCTGTTCGTAATATTCAACTACCTTCTGGGTTAAAATTGAAGCAGAGATAAAGATAGAGGATAAGGTAAATACAATAGATGCAACAATAATAGTTGATATAGTTAACCATTTATTTCTCTTAATATTTTTCTTTGTAACAGAAAATACTCTTATATTATTCATTTTTATTTGTATTTAAATATTTTTTAACAAACTCTCCTAATTCTTTATTCTCTTTGGACGAAAGTTTCATGTCTTTTAATTCTGAATTAGTAATATTAAGTAATATGTCTGGAGATTTGATAGCGAATTTCTTTAGTTTTTCTTTTAGGGATTTACTCAAGGATTCAAACTCTTTAGATAATTCAATGGATCTTTTTTCTTTTGTAGTAGTTTCTTTTTCTGCAATCGGCTTAGTTATCTCTTTTGCATTAGTATCAGAGTTAAGTTTTCCATCTTTAATATTTATAGTTCTATCTTTCGAGTTATTGATTAAATTCATATCGTGGGATATTACCATCACAGTAGTTCCACTGTTATTAATCGTTTTAAGTATTTGTAATATCTGTTGGGCATTAACAGAATCTAAATTGCCTGTTGGTTCATCTGCAATGAAAAGATCTGGTTTATTTGCAAGAGCTCTCGCTATTGCACCTCTTTGTTGTTCTCCACCAGAAAGTTCTATTGGGAAGAGTTCTCTTCTCTCTCTTAATCCAACTAAATCTAATAGGTAATCTGTTGTGTCTTTAATTTCCTTGTTACTTTTATCAAGTATCTCTAATGCGAAAGCAATATTTTCCTCAAGAGTTTTAGTTGGGAGTAACTTAATATCTTGAAAAACAACTCCTAATTTCTGTCTGTAAGATGGTAGTAAACGTCTATTAAGTTTCGGTACCTCAATATCATTGAAAAATATACTACCTGATGTAGGGACCTCTTCTCTGATTAACAATTTCATGATAGTGGACTTACCAGCGCCAGATGGGCCAACAACAAAACAGAACTCTCCAGAATCTATTCTAAAAGAAACATCTTCTAATGCAGTAATACTTTCTTTATATTTCTTTGTGACAGTATCAAAAATAATCATGAGCAGTATGTACAGTTTAGTTACCGTATATATTACTGTATTCTAAGCTGGGCTTCAAGGAACTCTTCAATATTTCCATCTAAGATATGTTCCGGCTTGGTACTTTCAACTCCCGTTCTTAAATCTTTTACCAATTTATATGGATGTAATACATAATTTCGTATCTGATTACCCCAGCCAGCTACTTTGTAATCTCCCTTAATATCTGAAATTTCTTTTAATCTGTTTTCTTCTAATATTTTCCATAACTTTGCTTTTAATATTTGCATTGCTTTCTCTCTGTTTTGTAATTGACTCCTCTCCTCTGAACAGTGCACGGTTATACCTGTAGGAATATGAGTTATCTGTACTGCAGATGACGTCTTATTAACATTTTGCCCCCCAGGGCCACCGGATTTGGTCGCTTTAAAATCAATATCGCTATCTGGGATTTCAATCTCCTTATCCAATAGATCTAGTAAAGGTAAGACTTCTACTCCTGCAAATGAGGTTTGTCTTAAATTCTGAGAATTAAAAGGTGATAGGCGTACTAACCTATGGGTGCCGTGTTCTTTCTTAAGTAGTCCATAGGAATATTTACCTTTAATTTCAAAAGTAACTGTTGAAATACCCACCTCATTTCCTTTTAAAATATTTGTTACTGTATAACTCCAACCTTTTCTATCTATATACATTGTATACATTCTAAAGAGCATTTCTGCCCAGTCATTTGCTTCTGTTCCTCCCTGTCCAGAGTGTATTGATATGATTGCGTTACAATAATCGTATTTCCCAGAGAGGAATTTAAGGGATTCAAAATGTAATATCTCCTGTTTTAAAAGTTCGTACTCTTCTAAAAGTAATTCCTCTTCTTCCTCTGAAGTGTTCTCTACAATAGATTTCAATGAGTTAAGAGAATTGTTTAAAGAATCAACTTTATTTATTTCATCTTTTATATCAGATATTTGTGAGAGAACGTTTTGAGCATTCTCTTGGTTTTTCCAGAAATCTTTTTCATTACTATCAAGTTCTAACTGTTTAAGAATTTCAATTTTAGAATCTATATTTAATGATTCTTTTATATCAAGTACTTTTTGAATCAGTAGATCAATATTTCTTTTACTAATTTTTTCCATTCTTGTATATTATACTAATTCTAATTAAAAAAGTACTCACACCTATGTTTGGATTAAATGCAAAAAAGAACCCTGAAGATGTTAAAAATATGTTACAAGCAGAAAGAAAGAATTTTGTTGTTCTACTTGTCTTAGATGGGTTTGGTGTACATCCTGACTTGGAGGGTAACGCTGTGTTAGCTGCTAAGACACCCTTTTTGGATACCGCTTGGACGTATGGAAGATCTACATTGATAAATGCATCTGGAACCTATGTTGGTTTACCTGCAGAGGAGCCGGGTAACTCTGAGGTCGGTCATCTTAATTTAGGTGCTGGTCAGGTGGTATATCAATCTTTACCAAGAATTAATGATGCAATCTCTGCTCACGAATTAGATACAAACTCTGTTTTAAGAGATGCTTTTTTAGAATTAAAGAAAAGAAAATCAAATATGCATCTAGTGGGTGTACTTAGTGCAGCAGGGGTACATGGTCATATTAAACATCTTTTTTCTTTATTAGATATCTGCAAGGTTAATAGAATTGATCCTTTTATTCATATCATTTTAGATGGTAGGGATACACCACCTAAGGATGGTTTCTTGTATCTTAACAAATTGAATGAGAAGATTAGGGAGTTAGGTGTAGGGAGGATTGCTTCTATGCAGGGTAGATTTTTTGGTATGGATAGGGATAGTAGATGGGAAAGGATTAAAATGGCTTACGATGCTATGGTGGGAGTGTCTCAGGAAAGTTTTAGAGATGCTGTTCTTTCTCTCCAAAAAGCGTATGCTAACAACGAAACAGACCAATTTTTTAAACCAAGAATGAGAGTAAATGAGACAGGAATTCCAGTGGGTGCAATTAAAAGTAATGATGTTTTACTTTTTTGGAATTTTCGAGAGGATCGTGCTAGAGAATTAAGTAAGGCATTTATATCTCCAGAGTTTAATTCTTTTACTAGAATCAACTATCCAGAGAATTTGTATTTAATTACTATGACTGGTTATGAAGAGGGAATTAACGCGCATGTAATCTTTCCTCCTAAAAAAATTGAAAAGCCAATTGCGGAATTACTTTCTGAAAATGGTTTTAATCAATTACATATTAGTGAAACTGAAAAACAGATGCATGTCACATACTTTTTTAATGGTGGTATTGAATTAGCACATAAAGGAGAGGACTTTTTTATTATTCCTTCTCCAAAGGTAGAAAACTATGCAACTTTACCTGCAATGAGTGCTCCAATAATTAGAGATGAAGTAGTAAAAAGGATAAGGGCAGTAAGTGCTTTCAATTATAAATTTATTGTTATCAATTTTGCTAACCCAGATATGTTGGGACACACAGGAGAGTTTTTGCCAACTGTTCAGGGTAATGAAATTATAGATAGTTTGTCTGCCGATATTGCAAAGATTACTCTTTCAATGGGAGGGGCTATGATAATTACAGCTGATCATGGAAATTGTGAGACTATGGTAAACAGAGTAACAAAAGAACCAGATATTTCTCATACAAACAATCCTGTACCTTTAACAATTCTTTCAGATATGAGTAATATTACTCCAAAAGCAGGTACTAATTTAATAAAGGTGGGTACAGGGGTAAATGCTAAAACAACTGGACTACTTGCTGATGTTGCTCCTACCTGTTTAGGTCTCATTGGATTAAATACTCCCGAAAGTATGACAGGTGTTGATTTAAGAAATGTTTTTTAAAGTAGGAAGAACAATATAGATAAGCCAAAAATAATTCTATATATCCCAAAGAAAGTCAACCAATTTCTTTTACTAAACTTTTTAATCAAAGATATAGAGAGATAGGTTACTATTCCTGCTACTAATATCCCTACTAAATCTTGAGTATTTAGAGTTCTCTCGGGGTATTCTTTTAGAATTACATATATTGGAGCAACAAATAGGAGTGGCATACCAAGAAGGAAGGAGTATTGAAGTGCTGTGTATTTATTTACTCCAGTGAAAACACCAAATATTGTTGAGATTCCAGATCTTGAACCACCTGGTATGAATGCAAATATTTGGCCCAATCCCATGGCTAATGATTGTTTCCAAGTAATTTCTTGTAAATCCTGCTCTTTA
>CAZIYI010000004.1:2946-44864 GCA_964543485.1 uncultured Candidatus Saccharibacteria bacterium | reverse complement strand
CAATCCCATGGCTAATGATTGTTTCCAAGTAATTTCTTGTAAATCCTGCTCTTTAATACTATGTTTTCTTTCAATAATTATCATAACTATTCCCCAAAAGATTAAAGAGAGAGAGATAATTAAATTTCCTCTTAAATTCTGCTCAATTACGGATTCGAAAAAAAATCCAATAATACCTGCAGGTATTGTTGAAATGATTATTTTTAAATAAATTGATAATTTTACTTTAGAAAAGATCTCTTTAAAAAGAAAATTGAAGAAATGAAGTATCAATGCAACTGTTGTTCCTAAATGTAACACCGATAGGAAGTAGGTATCCATTTCAATATCAATAATTTGTGAGGTAACTAGTAGATGTGCACTACTAGAGATTGGTAATAGCTCTGTAATTCCTTGCTCTAGTCCTAGTATTAGTACTTTAAGAGTTTCCATTTTTTATGTATGCTAAATTATATACTTGTGGTATATTCTACTTATATGAAAGTGAAAAAGATAGGGGGGGTATTACTGTTTTTTTTAATACTTACCATTTCTACAGGTAAAATATATGCTTCAGATGCAACCTTTTCTTTCTATCCTTCTAGTGGAGTAGTAAGAGATGTTAATGATGGTTTTACAGTAGATATCCTAATTAATTCGGGTGAAAATGAAGTAAGTAAAGCAAGAGCTGTAATTAAATTTGATCCTAAAATTGTAAACTTAAGTAAAGCATATAGAAATAGTAATCTGTTTGAACAATGGGTTGAAAATGAGATAAGTACAGATAATGTTAAAGGTATTGTAATGTTAACTTCTGCAACGACTAGTATTGAGACGATTCCTTACTATGTGACAGAGGGAAATCCTGATGTGTTTGCCAGATTAGAATTTGATATTGTTACAACTGACTATACCAAACCGGTCATATTAGATTTCAATTACTCTGGTGAAGATGAAGAGTTAATGTCAGTAATTTTATCTGCGAATGATGGTAATGTTCTAAACTCAAGACCGTTATCTGCTACATTTACTTTAGGAGATGGTGTAGATATTCCTGATACAGCGATAGATATGAATATAATAGGGGTTGTAATAGGGATACTACTAATTTTAGCAGGTGGTTTTATTCGAAGTTCTAGAGTAGATCCATTTAGACGTAAAAGAGGTACAGTTGTACTTTTTGATTAGCTTACTGTTGATTACAATATAGATATTTGATATCATTTTTTATATTTTACGCCGAGATAGCTCAGTTGGTAGAGCATCTGTCTGAAGAACAGGGGGTCCCCAGTTCAAATCTGGGTCTTGGCACCCGCGAGAGTAGTTCAGTTGGCTAGAACGACACATTGCCAATGTGTAGGTCGCGGGTTCGAACCCCGTCTCTCGCTCCACTACTTCTTGAATCTTTTTATTATCAACTTCGCAATATGTTGTCTGAATCTAAAGCCAAGGTAAATGGCTATTGATAGGAGGGTTAGGACTAGTATAAATTTGTCAGAAGTTCTGAAAAAGGCAATCAATTTATTTGTATCTTGGGCAACATTTGCACCTATATATGCAACGATTATTGAATATGTAAACATTCCGATAAATACCCCTAGTGAATGAATAAGGATATTTACTCTAAAGAATCCAGCGGCCATACTTGTTACAACTCTTAGCCAAGGTAGAAATCTTGTTATTACAATATATATAAAGCCATGTTTAATGATTTTATTTCTATTTTTTTCAATTTTCGCTTTATCAAAATTAAAAAACTTAGTTTTGCTTCCTAACCAGCTATCAGGATTCTTAATAGTAAAGATATATCCAAGTAAAAAGGGAAATTGAAATCCCAATGCACTACCCAGACCCGATACAAGTGCTATATGTAATATGTTATATCCCTTAGAACCCAGAATGCCTAGTACCATCTCTATGGGTACAGGAAATCCTAATGTGACAAGGAATAGGCCAATATATTTTAGATCAATAATAAGGTTTAAACTTTTTGTAAGTAAGAAATCTAACATACAGGTATATTAGCAGATTATTTAATTCGTTAAAAATTGATTTAGATATTTAGCTAAGATAAACTTAAATTATGAATGAATCAGTTAGGAGTAGAGAAGCAGTTGTTAATAAAATAAAAAGATTACCTTTGGTTGTGTTTTTAAAAAAGATACTCCCTATATTAGTTTTCTTTTTTATTCTCTTACTTACATTTCTATTTGGTCTATGGAATGTAAGGACATTTAATTATTCAAAAAGTAACTTAACCAATATTTCTGAACAAGATTTAAATACGTATCTTCATGAGTATCTTGATGAGAATATATTTGTACTTTCACTTTCCAAGGTTGAAGAAAAACTTTATGAAAGTAATGGGTATGTGAAGGATGTCTTTATTAAAAAAATATTACCTAGTAAATTGGATATATATATTGAAGAATTAGTTCCTAAATATTTAGGATACTCTTCTGATAAATGTTTACTTTTTGCTGATAATGGGGAATTGATATCTGAGGTTTGTGAGAAGTGTGAGAAGGAGTGTAAAGATGGTAAAACGTTAGAGATGTTATATTTAACTTCTGATAGTTATATTGAAAATAGAGAAAGGTTACTTTATTATGAAGAGATTAGTAGTATTCAGAAAGTTCTCTCGATATTTGAGTATGTTGTAGATATAGTTGAAATTAACAATGGAATAGCGACGATTAGTGATACAAATGGACATATTTTTGTTTTTGATATTACCTATGATTTGGATATTCAATTATCAAGGGTGTATATAGTGTGTCAAAAAATTGATGAAGATATGATAGAATTCAAGCGTTTAGACCTTAGGTTTGATAGACCGGTAATGCGTTTTGAGTAGTAATTATGTTGACAATACAGTAATACTTTGTAACAATTAAATAGTTCTTGCTAAATTGCTCTTTTTTGACTATATTATATTACAAAATATAGTTTTTAATTTAAGTAATATTTGACTGCTCCTAAATAATATGGCACGGAAAATAATAACAGCAATAGATGTTGGATCTTCCAAGATTACAACAGTGATATCCTCAGTAGAGGATAATCAATCTCCTTCAGTAATTGGTGTATGCTCCTACCCAAGTAAGGGTATTAAAAAGGGAGTGGTAGTTAATATCGATGATGCTACCAACTCTATATCTGAAAGTGTAATGGCTGCTGAAAGAATGGCAGGGGTTACTGTCTCAGATGTATATGTTTCTATCAATGGAGAGTTAGTTACTAGTTTAAACAATAAAGGGGTCGTAGCAGTAGCTAGTGCTGAAATTACTGTAGATGATACATATAGGGCTATTGAGAATGCTAGAACACTTTCTTTACCTGATAACCTAAATCCAATACATATAATTCCTAGAGAGTTTGTTGTTGATAATCAAGGTGGTATTAAGTATCCAATAGGTATGTCTGGTACAAGATTGGAAGTAGAGACTCACATTATTACTGCTCCTAATTCATATTGGCAAAATCTTAAGAAATGTGTTGAACAGCTTGGTTTAAATGTTTTTGATGTTGTATTTACCTCTTGGGCTTCCTCTTTATCTGTTTTAACTGATACTGAAAAGGAGTTAGGTGTAACACTTTTAGATATTGGAGCTGGAACTACCAGTATTTCAATATTTGAAGAGGGGTCAATTATATACAGCGGTACTGTTCCTTTGGGTGGTATAAATATTACAAGTGATATAGCTATTGGTCTTCAGGTATCTTTAGAGGATGCTGAAAAGATTAAGATACACATGAATGATCTTTTTGAAAATAAATCTAAAGCTAAAAAACTATCTTCAGATTCGACTCCTGCCCTATTAAGAAGATTAGATCAGGAGGAACCAAAACTGAAAAAGGGTGATGAGATTGATTTATCCGTAATAGATATCCCAGACAAGAGGGTGTCTAGAGAGATGCTTAAAAACATTATCGAAGCAAGATGTGAAGAGATATTTGATATGGCAAAAGAGAATGTACAGAAAGCTGGTTTTAAAATAAATATGCCTGCTGGTATTGTTCTCTCAGGTGGTTCTTCACTTCTTAGAGACCTCTCTAAGTTTACGCAAGAGGTATTTGGTGTTGCTGCTAGGGTAGGATATCCATCTGGTTTAAGTGGTATGGTTGAAGAGATTTCTGATCCTTCTTTTGCATGTGTACAGGGATTGATTAAATACGCGATTGATGATGAGACTGAAATTGATACGGGAAAGAGTAAGAGTGTTGGAACTTTTAAGAATAGAGTAGTAGAATGGTTTAAATCTTTGATTCCTTAAACTGCCCAGATATAAAATTTAAGTTAAATAGAGCTATGCCTTTAATAACAACAAATGTAGATCCTGTTGCTAAGATAAAAGTAATAGGAGTGGGTGGTGGTGGATGCAATGCCATTAATACCATGATGACGGATTATGATATTCCGGGAGTTGAGTTTATGGCCTTTAATACTGATGCCCAAACCCTTAAGCTTTCAAAAGCACCAATTACTCTTCAGTTAGGTGAAACCCTCACTAAAGGGCTAGGAGTAGGGGGTAATCAGGAGTTAGGTGCACAATCAGCTGAAGAGAGTTTAGATGAGATCCAAGAGCATCTAGAGGGTGCAGATATGGTCTTTATCACAGCTGGTATGGGTGGTGGAACTGGTACAGGTGCTGCTCCAATTATTGCAGGCGTTGCAAAAAATATGGGTGCCTTAACTGTAGCAGTAGTTACTAAACCATTTGATTTTGAGGGTAACAGAAGAAGAGAGATTGCAGAGGAAGGAATAAATAGCTTAAGAGACAAAGTTGATACATTGATAGTTGTTCCAAACCAGAGATTACTGGAAATCGCAGATGCTAATATCTCCTTTATTGAAGCAATGAAAATGGTTGATTCTGTACTAGCAGAGGGAGTAAATAGTATTTCAACTTTGATAAGTCAGACAGGATATATAAATGCTGATTTTAATGATGCTAAAAGTGTTATGCAAAACGCAGGTACTGCACTAATGGGTATTGGTAGAGCAAGTGGAGAAAAGAGAGCAGAGTTAGCTGCTAGGGCAGCTACAACAAGTCCTCTTTTAGATATGTCAATCGAAGGGGCAACGGGTGTCTTGTATAACATTGTTGGTTCTGATTTAACACTTCCTGAGATTAGTATGGTATCTGAACTTATCCAAGAAGCAGTAGATCCTTCAGCTAATATTAAATTTGGTGCTCAAATTGATCCTTCCTTAGGTGAAGAGATTGTAATTACAATTGTAGCTACTGGTTTTGATGAGAAAAAACAGGTATATACAAAACATCAGAAAGGAGATGATGATGATGCTTTTGGATTAGGAGAGATACCAGTGTCATCCTCTCGTTTTGATGATGTTAATGATGATGAGTTTGATGAGAAAGAGGAGAAAGAAGAACCAATTATCAGTATTCAAGAAGAAAGTGATGATGATAAAGATGAAGATGATTTCTATAAAGGTGCTGCTAAAAAAATAGATATTGAAGAAGATTTTGATGATCCTTTGGATAAGCCCGCCTTTATGAGAAAAATGTTTGGTGGTAAAAAGAAGTAAAGTGGTAATAGAAGTTATTGTTAAAACTTCATCAAAAAGTCAAAAAATCGAAAAAAGAGATTCCTATTATTTTGTTTCTCTAAAAAGTAAACCTCATAACAACAGTGCTAATAAAGAGTTGATAGATGTTCTTTCTAACTATTTTAATATCCCCAAAAGTTCTGTTAATATATCCTTAGGATTAAAAAATAAAAAGAAGTTAGTTGAAATAGATATATAATGAAACTAAGTAACGGTAATAAGAAGAAATTTAAAATAGATCCCTTTATCATTATACCTACAGTATTGATATCAGTTATTGGGATTTTTGTTCTTCTATCAACTACAATCGGAACAGATGGCTCTTTCCAAGATCTCTCAATAGTGTATAAACAGATATCATTTGTTGTAATAGGAATAATTCTCTTTCTAATTACATCCGTGATAGATATATCTCTGTTTAGATATCTTCAAATAATCATTCCAATATATATTCTAACAATACTACTACTAATATCTGTTTTTATTTTTGGTCCAGTAATAAATAATGTACAAAGATGGCTAGTAATAGGGGGAATACAGATTCAACCATCTGAAATTGCCAAAATTACAGTAATATTAGTAACTGCAAGTATATTTTCATTTAAAGATAGATACAATCAATGGTTACTTTTCTTAATATCATTTATAGCTGTTATTCCAATATTTTTACTAATTTACTTTGAACCAGCGGGAAGTATGTCTTTACTTACCTTACTTATATGGTTTCTAGTAGCGTTTACAGGTCTGAGTAATCAGTTTAGAAATACAGTAAGCTTAATCATTGTAGGACTTGTTTCCTTATCTTTTTTTCTAATTAGTTTTACAAATAACTGGATATATATACTTTTGGGTATAGCTGGCTTAATTATCAGTATTCTTTCATATTACTATAGAGATAACTGGAGAATACTTGTTGTTGTGAGCTTTGTTTTAGGTTCCCTTATCGGTTCTTCCTCTATTGTTTTATACAAAAGTGTTTTAAAAGAGTACCAGAAAAATCGTATTGAAGCATTTTTAAATCCTACTGAAAGTACAGAAGACATTGGATTTAATGTTAATCAGGCAAGAATTGCCATCGGTTCCGGACAGATATGGGGGAAAGGTTTTGGCAATGGTACACAAAGTAAAAGGGATTTCTTACCAGAACATCAAACCGATTTCATATTTGCATCCTATGCTGAAGAGTTTGGGCTTGTTGGATCTTTGTTTTTACTTTTTCTGTATGGGGTTGTAATTGTAAGAATATTAAATATATCTGTTGATAATGAAAAGAATTCGTTTTTTAGTATCATACTAATAGGAATTACTTTAAAACTTGTTTTAGAGATATTTGTTAATATTGGTACAAATGTAGGAGTAATACCAGCAACTGGAATACCACTTCCCCTTGTTAGTGCTGGTGGAACGATAACGGTTATGACTCTCTTTTCTTTAGGGGTAGTTCAAAGTATAATAAACAGTGGTAGTTTTAATAAAAGTAATAGGAATATAATTGACAATTATTAATTAATAACATAAAATCCCTAAGTCATGAATAAAACTGAAAACAAAGAAAAATTTGCTGTAATTAAAATATCTGGTACCCAATTAAAGGTGTATGAGGGTAGTGAGTACGAAGTTAATAAATTAGAGGGTAAGAAGGGTGATATTTTAGAAATTACAGATGTTTTACTACTACATGATGGTAAAGAAACCAAATTAGGTAATCCTACTGTTAAAGATAGTAAAGTAGTATTAGAGATAACTTCCCAAAAGAAAGATAAAAAGGTTGAGGTGTTTAAGTACAAGTCAAAATCTAGATATAGAAGGAGTATGGGTTTTAGAGCATTGATTAGTAAAGTATTGGTTAAAGAAATAAGCTAATGCGATATTTTTTTGAGTGTGGTAATTTCCCAGAGATTTCTCTCACAGAGCTTTCAGTTGTATTTGAAACTTTCAATATTTCAAAAGATAGTATTCGTAAATTAAATAATTCAATATTTCTTGTTGAAAGTAATACTGTACAAAAAGATGTACTAGATACAATATTTTATAGATTAGGTGGTTTTATTAGATACGGTGAGGTAATAGATGAATTAGAAACATTTCTTAATCCATACTTTGAATCTAAAAAGGTTGTATACGGTATATCTATACTTGGGTATAGTGATATCAAGATTAAAGATATTCAGAGATTAGCTAATGAGATAAAAAGAAGTTTTAGAAGTTCTAATGTATCTACTCGATTTATTCTTCCTAAAACAAGGGAGTTAAATGCAGCCCAGGTAATGTATAATGAAATACTTAAAGAGGGTTTTGAACTATGTATATTTGAGGGAGACAATGGAAAGATGTATGGAAACACTTTAGGTATTCAAGATATATATTCATTTGTTAAAAGAGATATAGATAGACCTAATGCAGATTTTGATATGGGTGTACTTCCTCAAAAATTAGCTCGTATTATGTGTAATCTTACTAGCTTAAGAAGTGGTGTTATGTGGGACCCTTTCTGTGGTAGTGGTACTATTCTTATGGAGGCAGCTGTACTTGGTTTTGATATTTTGGGCTCAGATATTGATGTTGGAGCACTGGAGGGTGTAGATAAAAATATTAAATGGATGACTAAGGAGGGCATTATTAAGGGCAATATGTATAATATTTTTCAATTAGATATTAGAAATGTTGAAAGGAGAGTTATTAAAGATCTAAAACGAAGTAATATTAACTGTGTTGTATGTGAACCATTTATGGGACCACCTCAAAGAAGGGTTTTAAGTGAATTTAGTGCACAAGAACTACTTAAAAGTGTTAGAACTTTGTATGAAGCACTTTTCAATGTATTAGAGCAAGTATCTAGAAAGGGGTTTAAAGTTGTTTTAATATTACCTGAGTACAAAACTAAAAAAGGTTGGATTTCCTTTAATTTAACCGAATTAATCGGTAAAAGGTGGGAGATATTGAATAGGAAATATACTAGAGGGGACTTGAAATGGAGAAGGATAAATAGTATTATCTCAAGGAATATTTTCATACTCGAAAAGAGGTAATTAAATTAAAAATATACAGATATGTCACATGTAGTAGGAGCAGGAAGTGTAACAATGGGAGGCCATGTAGCTGGTAAGAGATTAGGTCTAAAAAAATATGAGGGAGAAAAGGTGCAATCAGGTAACATTATCCTTAAGCAAAGGGGTAGTGTATTTCATCCTGGTAAAAATACTTACTCTTCTAAGGATTACTCTATTCATGCTAAAACAACTGGTATTGTAAAATTTAGAAAAATGAGTGGCTTTAAAAGAGGTCAGTACTTCGTAGATGTGGTAGAATCTCTTTAATAGAGATGAGTAAACAAAGATTTATCCAAATTGAAAGTAAGAATGCACTGTTAGAACTACTAAGGGAGGGTAGGAATTTTGAGCGTATATATATTGCTAGTAGCGCGTATAGAGATGTAAAGACTAAAGAGATTGTAGAGTTAGCTGAAAAAAACAAGGTACCAATTATCAGAGTACCTAAGAAAACCTTAATGAGAAGATTAAGAGCTTCTACTTCTGAGAGTGTTGTTGGAATGATGTATTCTGAGAATCAATGGAGTTTAGAGGAGCTTTTAGAAAGTATATACAAAGATAATAAAATTCCATTTTTCTTAATACTTGATGATATTAAGTATACTCAGAATATTGCAGCTATTATGAGAACCGCATTTGCTGTAGGTGTTAACGGGATAATTACACATCCATCCGATGTTAATTTGGTTACTGATGAAACTATTCGTATTTCTATGGGTGCTGCTGAGCGAATTCCTCTTGTTGAAATGAATTTGTTTGCTGCTGTTAAAGAAATTAAAAAGAATGGTATTAAGATATTTGGTGTACATATGGATGGCAATACATACTACGAAAGGGATTTGACAGGGCCATGTGCATTTGTACTTGGTGCAGAGGATGTAGGGATATCTACAGGTATGTTGGAAAGGGTAGATGAGAAGATATCTATACCAATGAGAGAAGGGATAGGGTCATTGAATGTTAGTGCAAGTGCAGCAATTTTAATGTATGAGAAATTAAGACAGGAGGTATCTAGTTAGTCAAAATTCTCTAAGCCCAATTTTTTTAGTAAATCTTCTAGATCATTTTTACTTAAGAATCTAATAATTACTCTTCCACCTTTGCTTAATCTTCTTACACTTGTGCTATATCCGATTTTTTTAGATAACATTTCTCCATATCTTAATAGGTCTGGGTAATCTGTTTGAATTGTTTTGTATTTTGCACTTTTTCCATAATTAATTTTACGAACAAGTGATTCAGTTTGTCTTACACTAAGACCTCTTTTAACTACAATATCTGTAGCAGCAATCAACGATTCTTCATCTTTAATACCTAGGAGTGCTCTAGCATGGCCTTCGGATATTGTTTCATTCATTACTACTTCCTTAACTGGCTCCGGTAATTTAAGTAATCTCATTTTGTTTGATATTGTAACCCTGTTTAGTCCTACTTTGATTGCTATCTCTTCTTGAGGTAATCCAAATTCATCTTGAAGCTGAACAAATGCGTATGCTTCTTCTAGTGGGTTTAGGTCTTGTCTTTGAATATTTTCTATCAATGCCAATTCAAGCATCTGTTGAGGAGAGGATTCTTTTATTACAATAGGGACATATTTAAGTCCAGCTAGTTGTGCTGCTCTATATCTTCTTTCTCCTGCAATTATTAAGTACTTATCTGAATTTTTATCTTTTGTAACAATTAGTGGTTGTATTACACCACTTTCGCGAATAGAGTCGGCCAAACCAATTAGCTCATCTGGTTCAATATGCATTCTTGGTTGGAATGGGTTTGGTAAAATCTTTGTAATATCAAATTTCTCTTTATATGAGCTACTAGAGTTATCTATTTCGTTAGAATTTATTAACGCTGCTAACCCTTTACCTAATCTTTGTTCTTCCATTTTTAGAAATATTTAATTTAAAGAAATCTTTTTATAAATTCTTTTGCAAGATTACTGTAAGCCATTGCTCCAGTTGATTTCGGATCGTATTGAAAGATTGTTTTACCAAAAGATGGGGCTTCTGAGAGTCGGACATTTCTTGGTACTATAGATTCAAAAGCCAATTCATTAAAGAATTCTCTTACATCAGCTACTACATTGGAGGAGAGTTTTGTTCTACTATCAAACATAGTTAGTATAACTCCTCCTAATTTGAGTGAGGGATTAACTCCTTTAATCAGTTTAATAGTGTTAATTAGTTGTCCTAGACCCTCTAGTGCAAAGTATTCACACTGTATAGGTATTAGAAGGTTGTCTGCAGCACTTAATGCATTTATTGTTAATAGCCCTAAAGATGGAGGGCAATCTACTAATACTACCTCAAAATCATTTTTAATACTGTCTAGTGCTTTTTTAAGTAAAGTTTCTCTTGAAATCATATTTACCATTTCTATCTCAGCACCAGCAAGGGATAGGTGAGAGGGTACTAAAAAGAGGTTAGGGGTTGATGTTGATACGAATACGGATTGAATAGGGATTGAATTTACAATTACATCGTATATATTCTTGTAAGGTGCTTGTTCGTTGGTATCCCAACTATGTTTATCAAATTGTTTAGTAAATCCCAAACCAGAGGATAGATTTGCTTGAGGATCGAGATCAACTAGCAATACCTTTTTACCTTTTTTTGCTAGCGCTGCTCCTAGGTTAAGTGTGGTAGTAGTTTTGCCTACACCACCTTTTTGGTTAGCTATTACGAAAATTTCCATATAGATAATTTATCATGTTTCACAGTTAGAGTCCAATGTTGTATGTTTGATGTTGTACAACTCTAAATTGAGAGAAAGGGAAGTATACAATCCATGCTTTACCCTTTATTTTGTCTTCTGTAATAGGGCCAAATTCTCTAGAGTCAGAGCTATTTGTTCTGTTATCACCACAAACAAAGTATTCATTATCCTGTATTGTAACTGTTTGACCTTCATGTAAATATGAACCACCATTAGTAATGACTGAGGATTGGAGATACTCTGATTCGTCTAGTAGCTCATTGTTAATATATATTTTACCATCTTTAATCATTATCTCATCTCCAGGTATACCAATGATTCTTTTAATGAAATCTTGTGTATCTGAGAATTTAAAAATAATGACATCTCCTCTTTTGGGTTTAGATACTTGAAATGTAATCTTGTTAGCCATTAGCATCTCACCATTCTTGTATGTAGGATGCATTGAGTTACCAACTACTTCATGAGGGGTCATTATAAATAGGTAAAGAACTATTGCGAGTACTAATGCAACTAATATTGTTTCAATAAATGAGTAGATAGTTTTTCCAATAGAGCCAATAACCTCAGTGGCTTTTCTCTCACCTTTTACATCTGATTGCTCGTTTTCATACATAGAATTGGGGCTTTAAATTAAATTGGTACCGCTACGGAGAATCGAACTCCGGTTTACAGGATGAAAACCTGTCGTCCTAGACCACTAGACGATAGCGGCATACATCTAGTGATTCTACTATAACAATGGCTTTTTGTTAAGCTCTCTTAAGAACTGTTGCTCTTCTTGAAATGTAGCCCTTTGATACTCATTAAATTCTTTGTTGTATACATACCTTCTTTTACATTTACATTCAACTAACTCTCTTCGCTCGGAAAGTTTTCCTAATCTTTTTGCTTTGTCTAATGTACTTGTACATCCAACACATAATCTTTTTTGCAAGAGTACTGTTTGAAATGGTAGTAATAGTTTGATTCCCATGTTTGTAGTATATATTTAAGTATGCCGAGAAGAGGACTCGAACCTCCAAGGGATATTAATCCCACTTGCTCCTAAGGCAAGCGTGTCTGCCAGTTTCACCATCTCGGCTAGATACAAGCTACATTTTACATCACTTCTATTCTTTTTAAAAGGCGAATGATATACTAAAATGTATGGAAGAATTACCATTAAAACAAGAACAAGAGAAGATTCCAGAGACACTGTACAGAGGAATTACATTAAAAGTAGACGATTTTGAACAGGCAGATTTCTCATCAACATTAAAACCAGGTTCAGATGAAATAGATGCAGAGGGTAATCGTATTGTTTCTGATGGAAACGAGTATGGTGTGTATATGTCTAGTAATCCTAGAATGGTAAAAACAGCATATTACGGTAAATCAAAGGAGTTCATTAAAACAGAACAGTTCTTAAGAAGTTGGCCTCGTGGTAATGAAATATATCTTCCTCTTCCTTCTGTTGGGATTTTTTTTGAGATTCAAACAGAGGGTTTGGATGTTAGAGAACCTAAATTTAAGAAAGCTCTAGAAGGAATTGCAAATAATGGATTTGAAGGAAAGGAGTATGTTGTAGATGAGATACCACCTTCTAATTTTAGAATAACGGAGCTTTGTCTCTCTGCAGAGGTGTATGACAAGGAAGCTATTATCTACAAAATTGATACAGAGCAAGACTATGAGAATGCTAAAAAAGATATATTAGGTAGACATCAAGAAAAGAAATCACAAGCGATGAGATTTAGAGATGAGATTGCTAACTTACCCAAAGAGCAAAGGCGTAATCCTAGAATAGTGAACTCTATTTATGAAAATATTTTTAAAAAAGATTAACTCTCTTCAATACCACCAAATATCTTACCATATACTTTTACAAATCCATTTTCTTTGTATTTAGCGTTTTTAAGTACATCCTCTTGTGTTAAAGAATCGGATGGTATGTCATCTCTTAAGGCAGAGAAGGGTATATGTCTTTTCATGGGGTTAATACCTTTAGTATCAACTTCCTGTAATACTTTAGCACTATCTAATATTGTTTGCATTTGAGGTGTAAACTTTTCTAACTCCTGGTCTGTAAGAGATATTCTAGATAGCTCTGCAATATGTTTTAATGTTTGTTTATCCATTTAATTTCTTTATTAATATATCTTTAGCCATATTAGGATCTGCATTACCCTTTGTTTTTTGCATTACCTGTCCTACAAGATACCCTATTGTTGTCTGTTTTCCTGATTTAAAATCACTAACTGCTTTAGCATTATCATTTATTACTTCATCAATTATACTTTCTAAGTTATCAGTATTAGCACTACTTTCTTGTAATGCAATGGTTATTAACTCTTTTAAGTTTTTTTTCTGCTCTAAGGATTCTTTTAGAATAGATTCTGCTTTGTTTCTAGTTAAAACTTTTTTTTCAAACTCAGTAATTAAGTATGCTAATGAATCTTTCGGAATATTACTTTCATTTATCTCTATCTTTTTATCATTAGCAATTGAGAAAACAGTACCAGTAATCCAATTAGATGCAGATTTAGCTGCCTTGATGGTGTCCATATTATCAGAGAGACTCTTGAGTAAATCTTCAAAGTATATAGATATATCTTTGTTAGCAGTAAGTACATCTGAATCGTAGTCAGAAAGAGAGTAGGTATTCATATATCTTTCTTTCTTTTCATCTGGTAGCTCAACTAACTCGGTACTTACTCTTTCAATATCATCTTTGGTAATTTCAATAATGGGAATATCTGGTTCAGGCATATATCTGTAATCGTCTGCAGTTTCTTTAGATCTCTGAAACTCTGTAATACCCTTATCTGCATTCCAACCTCTTGTCTGCTGTATTATTTTTTTACCTTCTTCTAACTCTTTTTGTATTCTTTCAACTTCATACAGTATGGATTTTTCTACAGCGGATATGGAACCAATATTTTTAACCTCTACTTTAGAATTTAATTTGTAATCACCAATGGGAAGTATCTGACCATTCTCATACTTCCATTTCCCCTTCTCTTGAAGTGATATATTTGGTTCACATCTCATCTGACCCTTTTCCATATCTGCGTCAGAGATACCTAAGTATCTTACAATCTGTCTAATCTTGCCTGCATACTCACGTGCTTGGTATGCACTCCTAATATTTGGTTTACTTACTATTTCAATTAAGGGTACTCCCGATTTATTGTAATCGATTAGAGAATATTCCTGTTCGTTTTCTAAATGGTGAGTTGATTTCGCAACATCTTCTTCTTGATGTATTCTCTCTATTTCAATACTGTATTTCTTACCATCTTCATCTTTAATATCAATATGACCATCAGAACATATCGGTCTTTTATACTGGCTAATCTGATACCCCTTAGGTAGATCTGGATAGAAGTAATGTTTCCTATCAAAGTGTATTTCACTGTCTATATCACAGTTAGTTGCTAAACCAAGAAGTATACATAACTCTATTGCTCTTTTATTTGGCACTGGTAGTGCACCAGGTAGACCAAGACATGTGGGACATACATGGGTATTGGGTTCTTTTTCAAAGTAATGAGTAGGGCAAAAGCAAAACATTTTTGATTCTGTATTACTCTGTATATGTATCTCTAATCCAATTATTATATCGTATTTTGGGGATTCCATTTTGAATGATGATAGCAGGTAAAATTAAAAATCGCAATTTATCCAAATATTTGTATCTCTCTTTCTACTCTTTCCTGTTCTTGTGTATCGGAATCTGGAATTATGTAGTATGTTCCTCTACCTTTTCCTTTCTGAGATATGTACTCTTTGTCTAAAAGCTCTTGTAAATCTCTGTAGGAGGTCATAAACGAGGTTCCCATCATTTTAGTATACTGTTGTCTTGTTACTCTTAAATTATTATTTAAATACTCTATTATTTTAATTTGTCTTGGATTAAGATCGTTGGAAAGTGATTTTCTAATATTTAATTTCTTATCATACTCTCCTGTAATTCCTTTGGCTGTATCTATGACAGTTAAGGAGAGGGAGTAAAGTATTGCTTCGATAAACATGGTAAGGTCTTTTTTATTACGAGAGATTTTGAATGCAGATTCAATATCTTCACTTATCATAAAGAATGCTTTAGAAAATGGAACTATGTTATGAGGATTTAGACCATATATCTTACTTAATACTCTTAGTGTTGAGATTGCAGTAATTTGATTTCCTGCAAAGAAGGGTGCTTTGTCAATATATTCAAATAGAAGGATTGCTAGAAGAATTAGTTTATGTGTTCCAGTAGTATTATTCGTTATAGATTGGAATAGAGAATTAAAATGGTATCTCATATCTATATTAGGATAGTAATCTCTTAGTTTGTACCAAGTATCGTATAGCTCAAAGGGTTTTTCTGAGAAAGTTTTTAGCTTACCTTGATCCCATGGTTCTACAATATCTTTCATCAATATCTTATTTAAATGTGTACAAAGCTCTATTGAGGGTTTTAGGTTACTTTTTGTTGTGTATGTATCTAAAAAATCTTGAGTATTTTTGTAATTAGTAAATATTTTCAATTTACTTTTATGAGAGGGCATTACTTGGCCTCTTTGAACTGTTAATGCCTTGTTATATCCAATGGGGTATGCAATTAACTCGCCTAATTTGTCTATCTCTTCAGCTCTAACTTTCTCTCTAAATTCTTGTAAAAGAGGGCTTGGAATAACGGTATCTTTAATAGATTGTATGGCAAGCTCATACTTGACTATGTAGTTAAGTATCAAATTTGTAATTGTGTATTTCGGTATTTCCATAGCGGTATTAAAAGCTGGTGGGCGGAGTTGAACCGTCGACCTATCCCTTACGAAGGGAATGCTCTACCAACTGAGCTACACCAGCAATTGTAACATGAATTGTAACAGAGTGAGAATATTTATTCAATATACAAAAGCGAGAGACGGGGTTCGAACCCGCGACCTTCTCCTTGGGAAGGAGACATTCTACCAATTGAACTACTCTCGCAATTGCATGATTATACCAAAATATTGGTTAAACTATTGCAGACTTAATCTCATTCCAATCATCATTAAGTTGCATACCAATTCTTTTAGCTGTATCTGATGTAACATCAGAGTCATTTTTAATTTCATCAACTACTTCCATAACTAATTTTTTGTATGCTTCTAAATCTATCTTTTTACCAGCAGCTTTAATATCTTTTACCTTTCTCTCTACCTGTTTTCTTGCTTTAAAGTAAACATCTTGTGACTTATCACTTACATCTAAAGCTAACTTTTTAATATCTTCTCTTGTTTCTACTCCTGATTTAGGAGCAAGAAGTATTCCTGCTGTTGCACCTATTACTGCTCCAAAGAGCAATCCTTTGAAAAAATCATCTGTAGAAGAACTCATGGTTATATATTTTATTAATTTATATACTTAAAATATACACTATATATACACATATTACAATTTTAACTTCTTTATCAAAAGGTATCCAATTGTAAGGAATGTAAGAGGGGCGAGTATTGCTACCAATATCTGAAAAAAGTTTAATTCAATACTCGCAGGAGTATCTTCTTGAAGTGCTTCATCAAGAGTTTTTGTCTCTTGGTTATCTATATCTTCTTCATCGTATTCTTGTATTACTGTTTGAGAATCACCTGTTACTTCCTCTTCCTGTGCGTATACACTTGCCAGGTTATTCATAAAGAGAAAAGAGACGAGTATGTAAATTGATATTAGTAAGTGTTTCATAGTAGTATGATACATAGATATATGAGTTTTTACAATATATATGGTATTTCCTGATATTGAATTAGAAAAAAAATTATGGAGTAAAGGTATCAAATATGTAGTAGGCATTGATGAGGCGGGAAGAGGTCCTCTGGCAGGCCCTGTGTGTGCAGGAGCAGTGGTAATTGATTCTAAGACAGAGATATCACCTATGGTAAGAGATAGTAAGAAGATGACTGAAAAACAGAGGGAAGAATCTTTTAATTTTTTACTTACTAACTCTGTTGCTTGTGGTGTATGTATGATTAGTAATGAAAGAATTGATGAAGTAGGAATACAGGAAGCAGTAAGGTTAGCAATGGAAGGGGCTCTAAGAGAAGTGGAGAAGATGTTGGGTAAAAGGGCTCAGTATTTGATAGTGGATGGTACTAATGTCGGGCTTATCGAAGATTACAATATGTTAAAGATTAAGCAAGGTGATATTAAACATTACTCCATATCTGCTGCTTCCATATTAGCCAAGGTTACTAGAGATAGATATATGAAAGAGATTAGTAAAACATATCCTAAATATGGTTTTGAGAAACATGTTGGATATGGTACTAAAAAACATATAGAGGCAATACAAGAATTTGGAATTTGTCCAATACATAGAAGATCTTTCTCTCCAATTAAAGAGATAATTGTATAATCTTGTAAAAATGTATGTAAGGGGGGTATAATCATGTCTGTTGTGGGTCGCTAGCTCATCAGGTTAGAGCAACTGCCTTTTAAGCAGTAGGTGCTGGGTTCGAGTCCCAGGCGACTCACTTTAGAATCTCTCCTGAAATATTTCTTTATCTTTGTTGTATACCATGGGTACCCATAGTATAATCTCAAGTTATATTCCATATATACTATCTTGTAAGAAATAATAATGAACAATTTAGAAAAAGATCCAATAGGTAAAGAATGTAAATTAGAATACGAATATATAAAACTTCTTAGTGAAGCAGAAAATAAGCCCCAAATTTTAAACGATTATTTTAATCAAATGTATTTAGATGCATATGAATATGATAAAGCACGAACTCGTTTCATAGAAGAAGTTAAAAATCCTAATACAGATTATTTCTTACTAGATGGTTCTAAATTTATTAAAAACTTAGAGAAATTTCAAAATGATAAAGGTGTTTTTAAATCTGTTTTAGAGAAAAAAGGTACATACATTAGATATGCTTCAGAAGAATTAAAAGAGGATGAAGAGTTATTAGAAATAGCTGTAGAAAACAACCCATGGTCTTTGCAATATGTATCTGAGAGATTTAGAGATAATGAAAAGATTATGCGTATCGCAGTTAAACGTGTAGGAAGTACATTGGGCTTAGCTACTGAAAGAATAAAAGATAATGATGAGATTGTTTTAGAGGCAATTAGAAGTGAAGGATGCTCTATACAGTTTGCATCAGATAGATTGAAAAGTGATAAACATATTGCGAAAGAAGTACTTACTCAAGATGGTTTGTCTTTGGAGTATTTATCTGAAGAATTAAAAAATGATATTGATATTGTTCTGTTTGCAGTAAAGCAGGATGGTACTGCTATACAATTTGTCTCAGAGAGATTAAAAGATGATAGAAAGGTTATTTTAACAGCTTTAAATCAATCTTCTCGTACACTTGAATATATTTCAGATAAATATAGAGATGATATTGAAATAATGACTGTAGCTGTCAAACAAAATGGAGGTGCTTTAGCTTACGCTTCTGAAAATATTAAAGCTCTTAAAGATATTGTATTGATTGCTGTTAATCATGATGGTCGTAACTTAAAGTTTGCATCTGATAGTTTAAGAGATGATGCTACTGTTGTGCTTAAAGCTGTAAGAAATACTGGTTGGGCACTTGAATTTGCATCTGATAGCTTAAAGGATGATAAGAAAATTGTTTTAACTGCAGTACGTAAAACCCCATCTGCAATAGAATATGCATCTGAGAGATTAAAAAATGATGAAGAAGTTCAATTGGTATTTGAAAGATATAGATTCAGAAATTTAAGAAAATATATATAACACGGTCTTTTCTTAGGTAAAATCGAACCCACTTTTCAATATTGAAATGTTTCGTATAAGAGGTATACTTTAAATGTATATTACTTTTATTAAGGTATACCATAATGAAAAATATTGTATTAATATTTAGCATATTTTTACTATCAATATTTTTAATAGGTACTGCCTACATTCTCAAAAATAAAGACCTTTGCTGTAAATATCAGCTATGTGTACAAATTACAGATATGTGTGATGAGGTATCGAATACTGATCAACAGGTACTCTCTGAGAAAGGCAGTATATTGATTTTAGATAATATAAAAGATGGGGATACTGTTGATGAAGGTTTCCAAATTAAGGGTCGTGTAAGCGGAGAGTGGTTTTTTGAAGGAACTTTTCCAGTAAGAGTATTAAATACTCAAGGAGAGATAATTGAATCTTTAATTGCAGCTTCAGAAGGGGGATGGATGACTAGTAATTTGGTGGATTTTACTTTTACTCTCGATCTTGATTTAGACAAAGAGAGTATTGTAAAGATAGTCTTTGAGAAATCTAATGCTTCTAATTTAGTAGAAAACGATGACTCTGCTTCGATTACTGTAACAGTGAAGCCAGTTGAAGATATTGAAACAATGAATGTTAAAGTATTTTTCCCAAACAGTAAACTTGATCCAGAGATGTTAGATTGCTCTGTAGTATATCCTGTTACTAGGGAAGTAGAAAAAACAGTAGCTGTGGGTCAGATTGCACTAAATGAACTTTTTAAAGGTACTAACGATGAAGATGAGAGTGATGGGTATTTTACAAATATAAATACGGGTGTGATAATTCTTTCGTTATCAATTTCTGAAGGTATTGCATATGTTGATTTAAGTAATAAATTACAAGAGGGTGTCGGTGGTAGTTGTAAAATAGAATCTATTAGAGCTCAGATTTCTGAGACTTTAAAACAGTTTAGTACTGTTGATTCTGTAGTTATATCTATTGAAGGAGAAACTGAAAATATTTTACAACCTTAGTTACTTGCCTCTTCTAACGCCTTGGCTGCATTTAATATTGTAATTTCATCTAGTGTTTTACCAATAAATTGTATTCCTGTTGGAAGGTTATCTGCTTTACCATTTGGAATTGAAATCCCTGGTAATCCAGCAAGAGAGCTTCCTTCAGCTAGTATATCAGCCATTTCTCCAAAGAGAGGGTTGTCAGCATCTTTGTCTTTTAGTGCAGTTGTTGGAGTAGAAGGAGATACAATACAATCATATTTAGAAAGTATTTCATCTAAATTCTGTTTAATTAGTTGTCTAACTTGTTCTGATTTTTTGAAATATTCATCAGAATATCCAGCAGAGAGAGAGTATGTACCTGTCATTACTCTTCTTTTTGGCTCTTGTCCAAAGCCCTTACCTCTAGTAGATTCGTAGTAAGCTTTAATCGAAGATTTGTCATCTCCCTCTAATCCAAATCTAGTTCCATCATATCTTGCGAGATTTGAAGAGACCTCACTTCTACAAGTAATCGTATATACAGCCATGGCAAATCCAGGATTCAAAACATTTTCATAGGAAATGTTTGCTCCAAGTTTTTTTAACTTCTCAATACTTTGTTCAAAGTTTTCTAATACACCTTTCTCAATATTAAGTTCTAAATACTCCTTAGGTATACAGATATTCATACCTTTGATTTTTGAAGGATCGGGTATGTATATACTATTTGGCAAATTGTATGAAGAGAAATCCTTGATATCATAGCCAGAAATAACGGAAAGAATTAAAGCTGCATCATCAACACTTTTAGTAAGAGGTCCTGGGCTATCTAAGGATGAACCCATAGCGAGTACTCCATATCTTGAGACTCTTCCATAGCTTGGTTTTAATCCAACAATTCCACACCAACTAGCAGGTAGTCGAATCGAACCAGCAGTCTCAGTACCCATTGCTCCAGCACACATATCTGCAGCCACAGCAGCTGCTGAGCCACCACTTGAACCACCTGGTATTCTAGATATATCATGAGGGTTTCTTGTAGGACCGTAATATGAAGTAATCGTTGAAGAACCATGACAGAATTGATCTAGGTTTGTTTTACCTAGAATTATTGCACCTTGCTCTAAAAGTTTATGCATTACAGTAGCTTCATATACTGGTTCATATTGATCTAATATATGTGATGCACATGTAGTGAGAATCCCTTTTGTACTAATTACATCTTTAATACCTAATGGTATACCACCGAGTATTTTATCTTTTTGAGTATTAAAATTATTATCAAAATATTTAGCATTCTCTAGGGCTTTTTCAGAACATACTGTAATATATGCATTTAATTCTTTATCTTTTTTTTCTATTTGTGTTAGATAGTGGGTTGTAATCTCTTGCGCACTTAAAGTTTTCTTAAGAAGTTTCTCTCTAAGTTGTGTAATGGTTAGATTTTCCAATGAGTTAATATTTAAAAGATATTTCTCTGATTCTATCAGAATTTAACAAATGTTGAAACAATATATTTAAGTATTTCTTTTTTTAAGAAAGGTTTTTGTAAGTAATATTAAACCCGATGTTAAAAAGACAATTGACAAGAGATTGGATGTTTCGAAATTAAGAAAATACTCTTTATCAATACGTATAAGGTTGGTTAGTAAACGAATTATTGAGTAGTTTATAAGGTATATTGCAGTTATTAACCCTGTATTTTTAAATCTTTTAGAAATGTAAAACAGAAGGAAAAAGTTTAATATATTTAATATTGATTCGTAAGCAAACACTGGATGAAAATATGAATAATCTATTACTGAAAGTTCCCGATACTCTTTTGGAATATATATACCCCATGGAAGAGAGGTTGGCTTCCCATACAATTCATAATTAAAGAAATTACCAATTCTTCCAATTGAATGTAAAAGGGGGAGAACAAGTAATACTGTGTCTGTTAGTTTAAGAAATTTAATCTTTTTATATATAGATAGGATATATATGGATAGTATTAAACCAATTAGTGCACCGTAAAAGGCCAAACCACCATCCCAAATTGCGAGTGGCTCTATACTTCCATTTTGAATTTCTGCAATGTTATGTAAGAGAAACAGTACTCTTGCACCAAGTAATGTTAGTATGAGAATGAAAAGGATGTTTAGATATGTAATTTCTTGCTCAAACTTTTTGATTGTTTCTATTCCAATAACAACAGCAATACCTATCAGTAATCCGTATAAGTTCATATCTAATTATAATAGTAAGGGTGACTTATTACTATTTTCAATAATTATTAATCTATGTAGGGCTCTTGTGATAGCAACATACAGTAATCTTGTAGATAGCTCAGTGTCTGGATAGGTAATATCATTGATATCTAGAATTATTACAGTATCAAATTCTAAACCTTTTGCATTTTCAATTGGTAATATTAACAAACCAGTTTTATAATCATCTTGGGAAAAATCAATCACATCTCTTTCAAGTTGTTTTTCATAAGGAGCTATTCTCTCAAATACTTTTTTAGCATACTCTTTATCTGGGCATACTAATGCACAGGTTGCACTTCCCTTTTTAAATTCATCTTTGATTAAAGAAATTAAGTCATCTACTCCTTTCTGGTCAATATTAAGGATATTTTTATCATTATGTAATATTTTGATATCTTCACCATGTCTTAATACGGCTTCAGGTAATTTATATGTCTTAGGGAATCTGTCTCTAAATATTTTATTTGCATATTCTATTATCTCTAAAGTTGTTCTATAGCATCTATTTAATTGGTGATATGAGTAATTATCAATATCAAACATTGAAAAAAGAGAAATAACTGATTCCCAATCTTTAATATAGAAGGGGGGAATAATTGATTGTGCTAGGTCACCCGCAATAGTGATATTTTGTTTTTTAGCTATCTGAAGAAGAGTTAAAATTTGAATAATGCTTAAATCTTGTCCCTCATCTACCATTACATATTCTTTTTCATATTCAGTGTGTCCATGAATTTTTAAATGTAGGTAGAGGATTGGTGCTAGATCTTCTATTCTATACGTTTTTCTTTTACCACTTCTTACTACTCCTTCTAATGTGTATTTTGAGATTTCTTTTTTCACATATCCCTTTTTAAACATATCTCTGTATATTTCTATAGGGATTGTAACTCTGTTAAAGTATCTAATTATTTCTTTTCTTTTTTCATGTTCAAAGTTATTATTGTTTCCAAAAGAACCAACGGTTTTTTCTTTAAATTGTTTTTGAACAAAAGCGTATTCAAGTGAAAGTAATAATCTCTCGTCCATTGTTACTAATGGATGGGTATCCTTGAGTTCGTAGTATCTACTTCTTATTATATCTTTTCGAATGTATGGGATATTATCTAAGAGATTAGATTCAAACTCGTCGAAGTAAGTGTCTAAAATATCAATAAACTGTTTACTACCTTTAAATTCTTTAATGCTTAGATCTTCTTCTGAAGCGTGAATTACGTAGGAATCATCCCAGCCCAATATGTTTTTTGCCCAAAACATATATGTATTTCCTTCAACATGTTCAATACCTAGGCAAGGTAATACATCAGATATGTAATCAAGGAATACTTTGTTAGGACCTATGATTAAAGTTTTTTCAGGGTGTATTTTCTCTTTGTAAGTATAAAAGAGATATGCAAGACGGTGTAAAAGGATTGTTGTTTTACCACTTCCTGCTACTCCTTGGATAATAACGGGTTTGTTGATCTCCTCTCTAATTATTTTGTTTTGTTGTTCTTGTATTGTTGCAACAATATCTTTTAATTTCTGTCCTAATCTTTCAGTAAGCTGTGCAAGTAGAAATTCATCCGCAGAAGCATTACCACTTTTTGCATCATAGATATGATTAAATCGTGCTTCAGAGATATTAAACTGTCTTTTTTGTACCAAATCTCCCTCTTTCATTCCAATCGGTGTATCATACTGAAGATTTTTTGTTGGTCCACTGTTTTCATAATATATATTTGCTATTGGTGCTCTCCAATCACTGATTAATGGTTTGAAATTGGTAGGATCCATTAAAGCGAATTTTCCAATATATATGGATAGATCTTTTTTCTCCCCTCTAAAATTGGTTCTAAAAAGTATTTTACCAAAGTAAGGAGCATCAACTTTAAGTAACTCTCTGTTAATTCTTTCTACACAATCTTGGATGTTACTTAGTATCTTGTTATACATTCCTACAGCATCTTTTCTAGAATCTAGATCTGTTTCCATCTGTACTATCTTTGCTTGATCTTCTAACTCTTTTTCTAGGTTATGTAACTTGTTAATCATTTTCTTAGCAACATCTACATTGATATTTGTTACTTTTTCTAAATGAGGATACTCTTCTTTTTCAAGATTAGTATTAGGTGTAATCGATGAGAAATCGTTAATGGAATTTAATCTGGTATAGATTGGATTAAGGGCTTTTTCAAAGGTTTGCATGTTTTTGTTAATGCAAATTTATAGCTTACGCATTTTACATTATATATTTTGTACTGTCTATTATGAAAACAATATTGTCTATTTTAAGATATTTTTATATTATTAAATATGAATACTCAATTAAAAATACTTTTATATATTTTATTAGTATTTGGAATTTTATATTTCCTTCAAACTAAATACTCTCTATTTGATATATCATTTGAAAATCCGATAGTTGAATTTAAAAACGATGAGATAAAGGAGAATGAACAGGAAAGTAGCTTGGAGATTATAAATAAAGATGGACAAAAAATATTTGTTAGTTTAGAAATTGCTGATACGCAAGAGTTGAGAGGACAAGGTCTATCTGGTAGAAAGGAGCTAGGAGATTATCAAGGAATGTTATTTATTTTTGACACTCAGGGGGATTACTCATTTTGGATGAAAGATATGTTAATATCATTAGATATTATTTATATCAATTATGCAGGATATATTGTAGATATTAAAAAAGATTTACCCCCATGTGGAGAGAATGAATGTATAAGTTTTAAAAGTGAGAAACCATTTAAATATGCACTAGAAGTGAAAAGTGGTTTCTCTGATTTAAATATGATTGAAATTGGAAATGCAGTTCTTTTTAATATATCATCTCTGAAGTAATTTCATTTTTAGTATTATGATACAAAGTATAATAGATTGGCTTGTAAATATTATATCTGTTTTAGGTTATCCTGGTGTTTTTCTTTCGGTTTTTATCGAGAGTTTTTTTGCTCCGATTCCTAGTGAAATAATACTTCCTTTTTCTGGATTTGTTGCATCAATGGGTAGAATGAATATATTTGTTGTAATTTTCATCGCAACAATTGCTGCATATCTTGGGTCTTTACCTTTTTATATTATTGGTAAATGGGGAGAAAAAACATTGTTAAAATTACTAGATAAATATGGTCACTATTTCTTTATTCAAAAACAGGATGTAGAAAAGACATTTGAGATATTTAATAAGTATGGAAACAGTGTTGTATTCTTTGGTCGTCTTATCCCCATTGTTAGAACTCTAATATCTTTTCCTGCAGGAGTAATTAAGATGAATTTTATTAGATTTACAATATATACACTTTTGGGTTCTTTACTATGGAACAGTATATTAACATATACGGGGTATATATTTGGTGATAACTGGGAGGTAATAGGGGGATGGGTTTCAAAATATGAAAAAGTAATACTAATACTACTCATTCTATTTGTTGTTGCATATATCGCAAGAGGGGTAAGAAATATCTTAATAGGTAGAAAGAAGTAAAGATTGTCCAGTCATTTCAGATGGTATAGGGTATCCCATTAGTGTTAATATTGTTGGGGCAATATCTTTAAGAGATCCGTATCTTAATCTGTTAGTAGAAAGTGGAAGTCCTACAATTAACAATGGCACAGGATTGTATGAGTGTTCTGTATCCATTTCATTCGTATCAATATTTATTAGCTCTTCTGCATTTCCGTGGTCCGATGTAATTACAACAATTCCATCTCTAGCAGTAAACTCTTTTACTAATCTGTTTACACAGTAATCTACAGTTGAAATCGCTTTAATTGTGGCTTCAATATTTCCAGTATGACCGACCATATCTGGATTAGCAAAATTTACAACTGTAAAATCATATATATTTTGGGATAGCCGGTCAATTAAAACATCTGTAACTTTAAGAGCGCTCATCTCTGGCTGTATATCATATGTTGGGACACTGGGTGAAGGGACTTCTATTCTGTCTTCTCCAGTATACTTAATTGCAGACCCACCGTTGAAAAAGTATGTTACATGAGGAAATTTCTCTGATTCTGCAATTCTTAATTGCCTTAATCCGTATGTAGAGATGATGTTTCCTAGTGGATAGGTAATATACTGTTTAGAAAAGATTACTTTTTTAGGAAAACGTTTTTTGTATTCGACCATACTGGTAAAAAAGATTGGGGATATATCCCTTTTGGGGAATTTATTAAAATTCGGGTCAAAGAGTGCCTCAGATAACTGCACGGCTCTATCTGGTCTGAAATTAAGAAAAATTACGACATCATTTTTTTTAATATAACTATCTCTAACTAACACAGATGGTCGTAAGAATTCGTCAGTAATATTTTTCGCATATGAGTTTATCAAACACTGAGAGTATGAACCACATGTATCACCGATATTTGCAGTAAGTAGATCGTATGCCAATTTAGTTCTTTCCCATTTGTTGTTTCTATCCATTGCCCAAGCCCTACCACAAAGTGTTGCAATACTTCCGAGACCATTTTTATCTATTGATTGTTGAATGAGATCTAGATTACGAGTGGCATCATTTATTGTTGAGTCTCTTCCATCAGTAAAAGCATGTATAAAGAGGTTACCATTAAAATTGTTTTTAGAAAAAAATTCGATTGTTGAGATAATATGATGAGTATGGGCATGGACTCCTCCCTCACTTGCCAGAGCTAGAAGATGAACTCTAGAGTTATTATTTTTTGCATGATTAAGTGCTTCTTGTAATATCTTGTTATTAAAAAAAGTACCACTTTCTATAGATTTATCAATTCTAGGTAATGTTTGTATAACAGGTCGTCCTGCACCAATATTCATATGGCCCACCTCGCTATTACCTTTGATGTCTTTAGGGAGCCCTACTGGTTCTCCAGAGGCAAGAAGGTATGTATGAGGGTTGGTAGCCCATAGAGAGGAAAGGAATTTAGGATTTGATAATACTACGGCATTACCTTTGCTTGAAGGTGCAGCACCTAATCCGTCCATTATTATTAGTAATACTTTTCTTTTTTCATTCATGGCAGTTTTTCTTTATACATTGTGGCATATTTTGGAATTTTATTCTATAATACGAAACGAATTTAATTATATATACTAAGATTATCATGGATAACAAGATATTAGAATCAATTGAAAAAGAGCAATACAAAAAAAGACCAAATATTAAAGTTGGAGATACTGTTAAAATGCACCTTAAAATTAAAGAAGGTAATAAAGAGAGGGTACAGGTTTTCCAGGGTGTCATTATCGGTATCAAGGGTGTTGGCTTAAGTAAAACTGTTACAGTTAGAAAGATATCTTACGGAGTAGGTGTTGAAAAAATCATACCTTTGTATTCTACAATGCTAGAAAAAATTGAAGTAATTAAAAGAGGAACTGTTAATAAATCAAAGCTATTCTTTTTAAGAGAGAGAGTAGGTAAGAGAGCTCTTAAGGTTTCCAATGTTAAAAACATATATGAAACTGATGAGGTAGAAGTTCCTAGTGAGGGAGAAGGAGAATCAGAGGAAGTTGTTGCCCAGGAGGAGAGTAAAGAGTAAAATAGATTTACTGCGGGAGTAGTTCAACGGTTAGAATGTCTGTTTTCCAAACAGAGGGTTGCGGGTTCGAGTCCCGTCTCCCGCTTATTGCTGATTTTCCACCATATTTGCTGTATAATCGGGGCATGTTAATTGGTGAGCAGTTTTTTAAAGATACTACAGATGAATTTAGCAAAGGAGGTGGATTCTCTTCTTCTGCCGTTTCTAATACAGACCGACTTTCAATGATTGAACAGATTTTTAACGAAGTATTGGGTAGAAAACCTAGTAGTAGAGAGCTTGCTTACTATAAATACGGTGTTTTAAAAGAAGATGCTATTAGGATTAAACTTCTAAAATCAGATGAACATAAGGAGATAATTAAAAATGCTCTTGAGCTTCCAGGCATTGCTAATGAATTAAAAAACACAAAGGTTTCGGAAAGAAAACTTCAACAGAAATTAGAAGATGTGAATAATGAGATTGCACAATCACAAAAACTATTAAACGAAAGCAATCTTTTAATAAAAGAGTTACGTGAGACAAAAACAAATCCTTATGATTTTCCAACTCAAAGTGCTAGATATGAAGAGGGGTTTGATCTATACGAGATTGATAAAAGGGATTTAATAAAAAGAAAGGATAAAACTTTTAAAGAATCTCTCTTGGAATTAATCAATTTACTTTTTAAATAGAATGAATATTAAAGATTTCGGATCTAGATTAAAAAATGCTAGAAATCAAAAAAATATTTCCCAAAGGGGCTTGGGTCTTGCTCTTGGACTTTCAGATAAAACAATAAGTAGTTATGAATCTTCCAGATCGTATCCAAATTTAGATCTTTTGATTAAGATTTCTGAGATATTAGATAAACCAATAGAGTATTTCATATCTTCTTCAAAAGAAGTTCTTGTAAAAGAAGAATTACAAAAGATTGAGATTAAACAGGAAGAAATAAGTAAGAGTTTAAGAAATATTACTAATATTCTTAAATAGGTGGAGTTAACCAGATTTTTACTTTCTTAGTAAGAATATTTATAGATTTCTTTATTAAAAATACAGCTAAGCCGGCCATGGCTATTACTGCTAAGATAAAGAGTATTAGAAATACAATGTAGAAGGTGTCTACGGGTTGTACCACGAGAGATTTATTCAAAGTTATATTATACCCAACACTTGCCGATTTGTTGGAATCAAATTGCCAAGATACAACATTTGTTGAAATATGGTATGTACCCTCTTTTTTAGGTTTTAAATTTATAGAGTAGATATATGTTTGATCTTTACTTAAAGATACAAATTCAGGATGGTCCTTTTCTAAGGTAAATACAGATGAAGTATTCCATATTATTTGAGTTTTTGGGGAACTAATTTTAGGGGTAATGATTATTTTAAAACGAATATCTTTTGTAAGAGGGTTTTGTGAACCTTTAATTAGTTCAAGATCAAAGTAATTGTTACTACTTTTAGATGTACTCTCATCACTATTGTTATCTAACTGTTCAATTTCGGTCTCCGTAGTAACTTCCAATGTATTTTGATTTTGGTCTATAAGTACATCTTCCTGGGCTAAGATGAATGTAAAAGATAGGGTTAAAAAAAAGAAAGTTAATATTATTCTATTCATTTTAATGCATGTCTTATTCCTAATTTATATATTCTGTATATATCTTCTGATTCAGGCAAAGATATCTCTCTATCCTTATGTACTACTTCATTTCTAATTTTATGAACATCCCAGATTTGTTGATAGAGTGTTTTATCGTATAGCCCTTTGGCTTTTTTAAGATTCTCTCCTATTGTTATATCATTTCCGTATCTAATATTAAAAGCTTTACTAAGTAAGTTATCTAGTTTGATTACGGCATCTCTTCTAGCATATCCTTCTACACTTTTGCTTTGGCTTTCTATCTCTTCTAATTTCGAAAGTATTTTTTCTCTTTTTCTCTCTGGTATCTTTTTACTGTTTATATATGCAATTAAAAAAAGAATACTTATTAAAGCGAGAGTAATAATTGTAAAGAGTACTTGATTATCCATTTTTAAATTTTACCTTCTTGGATAAAAAATAAATAGGTATTGAAATTAACACATAGAGAAAAACTGAGAGTAATTTTGAAAAGGTATTTAAATTCCTCTGGTCATTTAATATCTCAATATTTTGTTCTACATAGCTATTCTTAATTTCTTCAGTACCACTAAGGACATCTACAACAGCAAATAGGGTATCTTCAATATCCTTATATGGGATATTAAATTTAATGTCGTATGTTTCATTGGGGAGAAGTATTATTTGACTATTATTATCGATATAGTCTATATATTTTGTTAAATCCGGTTTGGATTTTGATATCTCAATATTATCAATAATGGTATTTCCTTTGTTTTCAATACTGATATATCCGACTAAATATGGGTCTGAAAGGTTAAAAGGTTGTAATATTAGATCTAATTTTAAATCATTATTTATCTCAGGAATATCATTAACAAGTTCAATTTTAAAATCTTCTTCTGAAAAAAAGTTTAATTTCGGAGAATACGGGTTAGAAGATCTATATATGAGCGTTACATGTTCTTTCATATCTGTTTTATAGAGGGGTGATTTAGAGTAATCTTCAAAAAAGGGTTCAACTATTATCCAAGTATTTTTATCTTCGTCATAGTATTCTCCCCAGTAATGATATATTCCATTAGAGTCATAATTTGATATTCCTGTTATATATCCAATTACAAATCTGGCAGGGATGTTAAAGTGCCTGTATAGCGATATTATGGAGTCGATGTAATCCTCATTAGTTGCCATACCTTGTTTAATGAGTATGTCTTGTCCTCCTAATCGCTCTGTTCCAGACAGTGAACCCATTGATTGGGTATTTGGTTCTAAGTTATCAATAACATATTTATATATACCTTCATATAGTAGCTCTCTATCTTTTTCGTTTTGTAAATCTTTAATATCTGTAAATGTATCTGAAATATCTAATCCAAGATTATTAAGTGATTTATAGAGATGTCTAATAAGGGATGCATTATTTATTCTCCAAAGTGATATGTCCTCTAATTGAGGTTGATTAGTTTGTGCATTGATCGAGCTTCTCATAAAGATATATCCTTTAATATTGATTGATATACTACTTTGAGGAGCTATTGAGTATTGAAGGATATAATTTCCATCTATATCTTTATACGCTTTGTCTTGCTGTGGAGTTATTGATTCTATTAAGACATGTTGGTAGTTATTGTTTGTAGGTAAAAGTACTTCAGATAATCGAACTTCATCTTCAAGGTTTGAAATAGTTTTGTTAATTTCATATTTATATACTATATCAGAACCAAATGTGATTTTTACATAATCACTATTAGGAGATTGTGTATCAATTCTTATATTATTTCCTTTTTCCTCTGAATTAGTTATAGGGGCAGAACTCCATGACACATTTCCCTTTGAAGAAGGATAAGTTAGAGAGAACTCTTTAGTTTGTGTATCAGTAACCGAAGAAAGTAATGAAAGAGAACTTCCTGTTAAATCAGTATTATATGTGATTTTTAATACTATTGGTTTATCTATTGATATTGGTGTTTTATCCAAATCTATAACTAGCGAAGTCTCGTTAACATCTCTGTGTATAGTGGGTTCCAATTCTTTGTTTCTATTTATTGAAAATATTTCAGGAGTAATTTGTTCTGCAGGTATTGTGATTGTGTAAAAGGTTACAACAGAGGGTGATGAGTTTGTAGAGAGCGTAATATATATTGTTGTGTTTAAAATTTCTCCATCCCAAGTATGATGAAATGAGGAGGTTGCTTTAATATCAGTTTGGGCAAATATTTCGGTATGAAAGAAAAATGGAACTACTAAGAGAAGAATACTAAATATCAATAGAATCTTTTTCAAAAAGCCATTTAAATTTCTCATAATTTCTCATTATTTGTTTAACAATAGGGGTTGTATTTCGTACCCCATATTTTGAGAGAATTGCTTTAATGTTTATTTTCTCAGGATCATGAACAATTTTGTACTCAGGATTTCTAACTGTTTCCTGTTTTGCATTCTTTCTAATAATATAATAGGACATTCCCCCCCTATCATCAAGAACAATTCTTGGCTTTGCTTCTTTGGAATGTAATTCTAAAACTATTAAATTGGAATTTTGTCTTGAGTTAATGATTGTACAGGTATATCCGGGAGGTACTATTATTTTTTCTCCTTTTTTAATTAAAAATTTAATAACTCTGTTATTTATTGGAGAATCATATTTTTGAATAAGGACAATTCCACCACCGTAAGTTATTTCTAAAATTCTTGGATATCTTTTAGATCTTGTTGCAAATGTTTTTGTATATTCAATACCAGCTAGATTAGGAAATATTAAATACATATTGATTTTAATATTTTTACTTTTAAAAACATTATCCTTATCTAATCCTTTATATTTTTTATAGAATACTTGAGGACAGTTTAAATCCTTATTAAGTAATTGAGAGCGAATATTATCTATACATACTGTAGATGTACTTAATATTGATAGTCCTTGGGGCATGAGGTCCTCTCCACTGTAAAAAATAGGCAATCCACTGGATTGCTTTAAATCAATCTTTGCCATGGCAAATTATACCATATATGAATTATTCTGTCTTGTTAATACTTTTAGATAACTCGGATAGTATAAATCCAGTAATTGAAAAAAATACTAAAGCAATTATTGGTGTTAATTCTATTCTAAACTTGTTAAGGTATATTTCTTTAGCGGTCATTCCCTCAAATGGTGAAATGACAATATCAGAGATACTGTATACCCAATTAACGAAGTTGTGAGATTGGTCAGCCCCTATTAAAGACATCACTATTCTAAATATAATGATAGTTTCAATAAATGAAACAAATATGTACAGTATTTTAAAAATCAATCCCATACTTAATGTCTAATAAAGGTTATCTAAATAGTATTTTAATTCAGCCATAAACCTAGATACACCATTTGCCCAAGCGTGTGCAGGATTTGCCCAACAGGGAGGACAGTAGTACTGTTCAATTTGGTAAGGTGTTAATGTTATACCATACCCTTGAGCCAATCCTCTAGTTACTTCTGCAATTCCTGCATTCCAGGTTTCAAATTGACTCCAGCCCTCTGGATTTTTGTTAATACCTCTCCATCCCCATGCGTTATGTGTTCCTCTTGGTACAATGTTTCCGAATGCAGATTCTACGCCAGAAATTGAAGCTACTAATCTCCAATCTAAGTTGTATTTATCTGCTTCTGTAATAAAGGTTTTAGAGTATGGATACATAGGGGAGTTGTATTCAAAAAGAAACTTTTGCATAACAATTACTCGTGCATCTTCTGTTTTAATATCTGTTTTAGATACCGAATTTTTTGTTAATTCAGAATCAAGAAATGTATTTATTGAGTATTCACTAGTATATATCTTCTGGCCATATAATGGGGTAAGGTAATTAAGTGTAACTTGTCTATTCTCTCTTACAGTATTTAGTACAGTATTGGATATTAAATTTTCAAACATGGGCGATATTACTACAAAATATACTGCAGAGAGAATGATAAATAGAGGTATCCGAAATATATTAGAGTTTAAAAAACTCTTTCTAGGACCTACTTTTTGCTTCATACTTGATAAATATATACCATCCATATTAATCTAGTATATCAGAACTAGATGAGCTATTGAATTTATGTTTACACATTTACATCTGCACACAGAGTACTCTCTGCTGGATGCAACAATTAGATTGCCTCAATTAGTAGAAAAACTTCAAAAAAGTGGTATGAATTCTTGTGCACTAACAGATCATGGGAGTATGTATGGAGCTCTTAAATTCAAAAATGCAATGAAAGAGGCGGGGCTTAAACCGATATTGGGATGTGAAATATACATTGCACCAAGAGGGATGGATCAAAAAGATTTTGGTATAGATAACAAATATTTTCATTTAGTATTACTAGCTAAAAATTTACAGGGATATAAAAATCTTGTAAAAATTGTCTCTATTGCACACATGGAGGGTTTTTACTACAGACCTAGAATTGATATAGATACTCTCTCAAAATATACAGATGGCATAATAGCCCTTTCTGCATGTTTAGCAGGCCCAATTTCTACACCACTTTTAAATGGAGATTTTGAAAAGGCACTTGAGAGTGCAAAGATATATTCTAATATGTTTGAAAACAACTTCTATATCGAAATCCAAAGAAATGGAATGGAGGAACAAGTAATTGTAAATGAAGAATTAATTAAAATATCTAAAGAATTAAAACTACCATTGGTTGCAACCTGTGATTCTCACTATTTAAATAAAGAGGATGCAGATATACAAGAAATTCTTTGGTGTATTAACGATGGCAAACTTTGGGATGATCCTCAAAGAAGAAGAATGCCTACAAACGAATTCTATGTTAAGACTCCTAAAGAGATGGAAGACCTTTTCTCAGATATACCTGAGGCAATTGAGAATACACAAAAGATTACTGAAAGTATTGAGGATTTTGATATTACATATAGTAGAGTTGAGCCCCACTATTTAGATTTGCCAAAAGATGAAACATCAGCAACTTACCTTAAAAAGTTAACCTTACAAGGAGCCAAGAAGAAATATGGTAAGTTAACTAAGGAGTTAAAAGATAGGATTAATTATGAATTGGAAATAATTGATTCTAAGATGTATAACGATTACTTCTTAGTTGTTAGAGACTTTGTTCTTTTTTGTATAAATAACGGTATTGTAGTTGGAATGAGGGGCTCTGGATGTGGTTCTGTTGTTGCCTACTGTGTAGATATTACAAATATTGAACCAATTGGTTGGGAGTTGTATTTCGAAAGATTCTTAAATCCTGAAAGAGATTCCCCTCCTGATTTTGATATAGATATAGCCGATGCAAGAAGAGATGAATTGTTAAAATATACAATTGAAAAGTACGGAATAGAGAATGTTAAACAGATAGGGACTTTTAGTAAATTACAAACAAGACAAGCGATTAAGGATGTTGGTAGAGTACTTGGAATAGAGCTTTCTACAACAGACAAGTTGGCTAAGATGGTAGAGATACTGTTTGGAAAATCTAAGGATATAGATTACATGATTGAACATAATCCTGAGTTCGCTGAAATAATTAATTCCACTGAAACTACTAAAAAATTAGCTGAAATTGTAAGGAAAGTATCTGGAATATGTAGAGGGGTATCTACTCATGCCTGTGGAATTATTGTCACTCCTGAACCCGTAATTAATTACTGTTCAATACAAAGGGATGCACATGGAGGTGGAATAGGTATGACTCAATTTGAAATGAGTGATATTGAGTATGTAGGGTTAATGAAGTTTGATTTTCTCGGTTTAAGAAATCTTAATGTAATAGGGGAGGCAGTTACTAAAATTAAAGTAAATAAAGGAATAGATTTAGATTTACTTAAATTAGACCCTAATGATAAAGAAACTTACGATGTAATACAAAGTGGTCATACTGTAGGAATCTTTCAAATGGAAAGTGAGGGGATGAGACGATCTATTAAAACATTAAAACCCCAATCCCAAGAGGATATCTGCTATCTATTAGCTGCTTACAGGCCAGGCCCTATGCAGTATATTTCAGAGTATGTTGCTGTTAAACATGGAAAACAGGAACCAGACTATGTATTTAAAGAATTAGAGCCCGTACTGTCTATTACATACGGTGTAATTACATACCAAGAACAAGTAATGAAAATTGCCCAGGTAGTTGCTGGATATACACTGGGAGCTGCAGATCTTTTAAGAAGAGCAATGGGTAAAAAGAAAATGGAAATTATGGATAAAGAGAAGCCAAAATTTTTAACTGGTGCTAAAAAGAATGGCTATGATGTTAAAGAAACCGAAAGACTATGGAACAAACTAATACAGTTTGCTAACTACGGATTTAATAAAGCACATAGTGCTTCATACGCTACCATTGCTTACTGGACTGCATATCTTAAAGCCCATTACCCATTAGAGTTCATGGCGGCTTTACTTGAAGGAGATTTGGATAATTTTGATAGGGTAATAAAAGATTTAAATGAATGCGAACGTCTTGGTATTGAAGTTTTACCTCCAACTATCAATAAAAGTAAATTTTACTTCACTATCGAGGGAGATAGTGGTATTCGTTTCGGATTAGGTGGTATTAAAAATATTGGTAGTGATATTGTTAAATCTATAGTTGATGAAAGAAAAGATAATGGAAGTTTCGTTTCACTTGATGATTTTGTAAGTAGAATGTACAGAAGAGGTATTCAAAAAAGAGTGATTGAATATTTAATTATGTCAGGCACAATGGATGAATTCGGTGAAAGAAATGCTTTACTAAATATCTTTCCGAATATCTTTGATAGAGAAAAAAAGAGTAGTTCTTCAAGAGATATTGGTCAAATAGATATATTTTCCTTGGGAGATAATATATCAGGAGTTGGTACGAAATTACAAGCTACTGCACTACCTAATGTTGAAAAAGCACCTAAATACCAAGTTTTACAATGGGAAAAAGATCTCTTAGGTATATATTTTTCTAGTCATCCTTTAGATAACTTAGAGCTATTTTTTGAATCCAAGAATGTAAAACCAATTAAAGAAGCTCTGGAAATGAAAAACAATCAGTTAGTTGTATTAGGTGTAATGGTAAACAAGATTAGAAAAATTACTACTAAGAAGGGTGAAATGATGGCGTTTTTAAATATTGAAGACAAATCTGGTTTACATGATGTAATAGTTTTTCCAAGAACCTATCAAGTAATTAAAGATAAATTAGAAGAGGGCAAACCAATGCTAATAGCTGCTAAAATTTCATTAAAAAATGATGATAAAAGTTTAATTATGGAAAAAGGCCAGTATATAGACGAATCTAAATATGGAGATGATTTTGAGGGTGTTACTTTTAGAATTAGAGCCAAACATAGTGAAAATGATATTAAAGATTTAAAACAGTATATAAATTCTTCACAGGGAGATACTCAGGTAAGAATTATCGTTAATAACGGAGATGAGAGTAAGAGTGTTTTGCTTGAAAAGAAAATAGAGATGAATGGAGAGACAAAGAGGTGGTTAAGGCGTTTCTAGGGTATAATATGGGGTGGATAAAAATATTCAAACAAAAATAGATGTATTACCCGATGTTCCTGGGATTTATAAATTCCTTAATGATAAGGGAGACATCTTGTATATAGGTAAAGCTATTAATCTTAAAAAAAGAGTATCTTCATATTTTCATACCGATTTACAAGACAGACCAAGAATTCTTCAAATGATTCCATACATTAAAGATATTCAAATAGTTGAAACAAATAACGAAATAGAAGCATTGATTTTAGAATCTGCTTTAGTAAAAAAATATCAACCACTATTCAATACAGATTTGAAAGATGATAAATCATACGCATGGATATATATTGATACTAAAAGTGAATTTCCTACTGTTAAAATTGTAAGAACCATTAAGAAAGGTGAGTATAGTAAAGGAAAACTGTTTGGACCATTTCCAAGTGGTTTTACAGTTAAAAGAGTATATTCATATTTAAGGAAACTATATCCATTTTGTACATGTAAGAATAAAGATTGTAAAACATCTTTGTATTTCCATATAGGGCTTTGTCCAGGTCCATATGCTGGTGCAATATCTAAAGAGAAATATCGAATAAATATTGATAATATAATTAGATTTCTATCAGGTAAACAACAAAATCATATTAAAAGATTAGAAAAGGAAATGATTCAATACTCTAAAAACGAAGAGTTTGAAAAGGCCTCACAATTAAGAGATAGAATTAATGATTTAAAATATATTGGACAAGATATTGACTTTACATATTACGATGATATTGAAAGCTATGAAAGTAGAAGGGAGAAAGCAAGAAAAACAAGTTCCAATTACTTGGCTATGGAATTGGGTATTCCTAAATTAAACAGGATTGAGTGTTACGATATATCAAATATTCAAGGTAAACACGCTTACGGCTCCATGGTGGTTGCATTAGATGGTAATTTAGATAGATCAGAGTATAGGATTTTTAAGATAAGAGAATCTGATTTACCAAATGACTATTTAATGTTAAAAGAGGTTTTAAGTAGAAGATTTAAAGATAAAAGTACGATTCCAGATATTGTTCTCATTGATGGTGGAAAGGGACAGCTATCCTCTGTTTTCGAATTGATTCCCTCAAATACTCTCCTTATGGGTATCTCTAAAGGTAAGTATTTAAAAAAGAAAGGTAGAAATATTAAAGATGAGTTTTGGGTAGTTAAGAATAATGAGGTATTAAGAATAAATATTGATAATCCTGAAATACTCATAGATCTAAGAAATGAAGCACATAGATTTGCAATATTACATTACAGAAAAAGAAGTATTAAAGAACAGAAGCAATCTATCTTAGATCAAATAGATGGAATTGGTATAAAGAGAAGAAAAAAGTTACTAAAATCATTCGGAAGTATTGAAGGTATTAAAAAAGCAAATTATGAAGAGATATATTCAGTAATTAAAAATAAACGTGTAAGTAAAAACATCATAGATAAAGTTGCTAATCTTTAGCATCCAGTGGTTTAATATTCTCTATTAAATATTTTAACAGCGGGGAATCACTCTGAGTGGAAGTAATTACATAAACGATAGAATTATATGTATTAGCAATTGTATATGCATCTATAACATCTGAGTTTCTCTGCAAGGTTGATTGAAGACCCAGTGTATCTCTAAAGGATATTGGAACACTATTAATTACGCCATATATTAACTCTTCTGTACTTTTAAGATTACAGTAATCTGTTAAAAAGAAGTCTAATTCTTTAGATTTCCATTTACCTACTGGATATATCTCAACTGATTCTGTACTTCCTATCTTTTGAAATGATACAGCTCTTAAATCCTTCATATTTGTAGGAGAGTATTTTATTAAGTACTCCTTTGGAATATCAATTTTCCAAGGGTAATCTGGTAATAGGTTTTGTTTTTCACTACTAGCCATTAACATCTCTCTTTCGATTTCTTCTTTAATTAAGTTCGCTAATGCACTTTTTGCATCTTCTTGAGTAATAGTTTCATACCATACATCATTGAATTTAGAATATATTCTTAACCCCTTACCATCTTTAATCCAATACTGTCCATATTTTTTGTCCGGTGTACCTATTGGAACTGTTTGAATAAATTCCCAGTTTAAATTTTTAAGCTCAACAAAATAGTACTCTTCTATTTGAGTAGAGGTTGTATTAGGAGGTAATCTATACGCAGAATTTCCTTTTGAAATGAATTCTTTAACTACAGAATCATTCATATTATTTTCAAAAAGAAATACAGAACCACCATATGTAGGAACATTATCCAATCCAACAACATTTGAAATTACGTAATCTTTGTCTGATGATACACCTTCTCTTAGAAACAGGACATATCTGATTGCTAAGTATATAAACCCAAATATAATGAGAACAATAAGTGGGAGGATTAGGTACTTGAGATTAGTTTTTTTTCTTCTAATAGATTTAGTTGTTTTTTTATTTTTAAATATATTAAAAATACTTTTCTTACTTTTCCGTCTTACAATATGCTCTTTAACTGGGGCTTTTGGCATTTTAATCGGATTGTGAACTCGTTTGTTTTTCTTGAATTTCATATCTATAAGATTATTATGAATGTGTTAATATTTCAATTGATATATTTAGTATAGTATAATAGTTGTTCTTTGCGGGATCGTCTAATGGTAGGACACCGGCCTTTGAAGCCGAGAATCATAGTTCGAATCTATGTCCCGCAATGCAGCTAACTTATAGTGAGTTCTTCTGTATTAAATGTAGAGTGGCAATGTGTGACAAAGGAGTTAAACTATTTTACTCTTTTGTCTTTGTTAACAATGTATTTTATATACATAATTGACATTATATCTTAAATGTATGGTATAATGTTTTGTCTATGTTAAGAAAGGTGTTAAGTTATTAATGCCCTGTGTAGGTTACCTTCTAAAGTGTGCTTATCCGTAGCGTATTTATTTTTTATTTATATAAAAATGCAGAACAAACTTTTTGTTGGGAACCTTTCATGGGAGACCACAGATGAGTCTTTGTCTGAGTTATTCTCCACTGTTGGAGAGGTAACAGAGGCAAAGGTTATTGTAGACAAGTTCAAGGGCAGATCTAAAGGATTTGGCTTTGTTACTATGGCTACAGAAGAGTTGGCTACACAAGCAATTGACCAGTTAAATGGTAAAGAGCTTGATGGAAGAGCTATCAATGTATCTGTTGCTAGACCTCCTCGTGAGGATGGCGATAGAGGAGATAGAGGTGCTAACAGAAGAGATAGCTTCTATAGGTAATCCTATACCAAATATCGAAATATTAAGAGCTGAGCTAAACCCTCAGCTCTTTTATTTTATCTCTTAACTCTGCAGCTTTTTCAAATTGTAAGTTGTCAGCAGCTAGTAACATCTTAGCCCTAAGATCTTTAATAATCATTTGTTTCTGTTTTTCACTAAGTTTCTCTACTTCAAAATCTAAATCTCTCTTCTGCTTATCTTCCTGTTCTACTAAAGAATCTCTAATATCTTTTTGGATACTAGTTGGTGTAATATTATGCTCCATATTATACTTCTCCTGATACTCTCTCCTTCTGTTTGTTTCATCAATAGCGTATTTCATACTCTCTGTCTGTTTATCTGCATACATAATTACTCTTCCATTAACATGCCTTGCAGCTCTTCCAATCGTTTGTACTAAGCTAGTTCTTGATCTTAGAAAACCCTCTTTGTCAGCATCTAAGATAATTACTAAAGAGACCTCTGGTAAATCGATACCCTCTCTTAAAAGGTTTATACCTACTAAAACATCAAACTCTCCGAGTCTAAGATTTCTTAATATCTCAACCCTTTCAACAGTATCAATATCAGAGTGAAGGTATGCTACTTTAATACCAAAATCTTGTAAATATGAAGTTAAATCTTCTGCCATTCTTTTAGTTAAAGTCGTAATTAACACTCTCTGACCTTTTTCTGTATTCTTTTTAACCTCATTAATTACATCATCTATTTGATTTTCTGTTTTTCTTACATCAATACTAGGATCTAGTAGACCTGTTGGTCTTGTTAAAAGCTCAACAACAGTATTCCTACTGTCTTTAATCTCCCATTGGTCTGGTGTAGCAGAGTAATATATTGTTTCTTTCTGTTTTTTTCTAAACTCATTAAAATTAAGTGGCCTGTTATCAAATGCAGAGGGTAATCTAAAACCATGTTCTATTAAATTTGTTTTTCTAGCCCTATCTCCATTAAACATCCCCCCTACTTGAGGTATTGTAATATGTGATTCATCTATGAACATGAGGGAGTCGTTTGGGAAGTAATCTAGGAGAGTGAAGGGTGGTTGTCCTGTTTTCCTTCCATCAAAATATATTGAGTAGTTCTCCATACTCTTACAAAAGCCAATCTGTGTCATCATCTCAATATCATATTTAGTCTTTTGCTCTAATCTTTGTGCCTCGACTTCTTTACCAAGATTTCTTAAAAAAGAAGTTCTTTGAATTAAGTCTTTTTCAATATTAGTAATTGCCTTACTCATTGTATCAGCATCATATACAAGTGGTGTAGCTGGAAATATATCCAAGTTATCTACACTGTTAATCTTTCTTTTAGATATTGGTTCAATATATGTAATACTCTCTATCTCATTTCCAAAGAACTCCACTTTTACAGGAAACTCTTCGTAAGGCATAAAGAGCTCAACCGTGTCCCCCCTAACTAGAAAAGTTCCTGATATTAGATCGGTTGATTCTCTTTCATATCGCAAGAATGTTAATTCGCTTGATAGTTTAGCAATATCAATATTTTGACCAACATGAATCTCTATAGATTTGTTCTCATAGTTATCTGGACTACCAATATTGTAAATACAAGATACAGATGCAACTACAACGGTATCTCTTCTTGTTCTAGCAGCGTTCATAGCACTTAATCGAAGTTTCTCTATCTCCTCATTAACCTCAGATTCCTTTTCAATGTATAGATCTCTTGCGGGTATATATGCTTCTGGTTGATAGTAATCGTAGTAAGAAACAAAATATTTAACAGCATTGTTTGGAAAAAACTCTTTAAACTCTTCGTATAGCTGGGCAGCTAGAGTTTTGTTGTGTGAAAGTATTAAGGTTGGTCTTTGTA
>CAZIYI010000004.1:0-2846 GCA_964543485.1 uncultured Candidatus Saccharibacteria bacterium | reverse complement strand
TATAGCTGGGCAGCTAGAGTTTTGTTGTGTGAAAGTATTAAGGTTGGTCTTTGTAATATAGATATTACATTGGCCATTACAAAGGTCTTACCTGAGCCAGTTACTCCTAGAAGTACCTGTTTCTCTTTGCCCTCTCTCAAATTGTTAGTTAAAGTATCTATAGCGATTCTTTGATCAACAGAGGGTGTATATTTTGTAGTAAGTTTAAATTCTTCTTTCATATGTGTAATTTTAACAGATTACTGTATTTCTGTGTTAAAATATTTTGTATATGGAAAAGATTAAATTAAATACTCTGCCACAAGAATTAGTTAATCAGATTGCTGCTGGAGAGGTCATTGAAAGGCCTGCATCGGTAGTTAAGGAGCTAGTTGATAACAGTATTGATGCAAAGTCCACCAAAATACAGATTAAAATAGAAAATGGAGGAATAGATTTAATCGAGGTAAGTGATAACGGGGTAGGAATACCTCTAGAAAATTTAGATAGTATATTTAAGCCCCATACAACAAGTAAAATATCTTCTCTTGAAGATTTAAATACTCTTTTAACAATGGGGTTTAGGGGTGAAGCCCTCTCTACAATTCTTTCTGTTTCAAATATCGGAGTTATTTCTAAATATATTGATAGTGATGTAGCAAATGAGCTAGTAGTAAATTCTTTTAATGATTTTAATATTAAAAAAGCAGCAAGAGAATCAGGTACAGTTATAAAAGTAAAAAAAATATTTGAAAATATTCCAGCAAGAAAGAAATATCTTAAAACTGCTCAAACGGAATACAAAAAGATATTGGATATCCTTTTTCCATACTTTCTAATCTATCCTAATATCCATTTTACTGTTGTTAAAGATTCTAAGATTGTAATTAATTTGAAAGATATACCTCAATCTAAAGAGAATACCGTTGTAAAAGAAAGGATAGAGGAGGTATTGAAAGTAGATTTTGTTTCAAGAATGTTAAAAGTTTTTTATGATGGTTCTGGTATGAAAGTATCAGGGCTAATTTCTCATCCATCTGACCATCAAAAGAGAACTAATCATCAATATATATTTGTTAACAGAAGACATATTTGGGATAGTGGTATTGCAAGGGCAGTGCTACAGGGGTATGAGAGATATATTCCTTTTGGAGAGAGAGTTCCTTTCTTAATATTGATTGATATTAGACCTGATTTGATTGATGTTAATGTTCATCCAAGAAAGGAAGAGATTCGATTTTTAAATCCTTTTAGAGCTTACAGTGGTGTAGAAGAAGCCATTAAGAAAGCACTGTCTACAACAATGTCGTACAAAGTAGAAAGTGAGTTTAAACCAAAGGGCCAAGAGCCAACGGGTTTTGTGAATAGAGATATTGATAGAAAGATATATACATCTAGTAAGAATATTACATTTAATAGAAATCAGAGTGGTTCTGTAAGAGATAGCTTACTTTTTAGTAAAGAGGTTCTATCGGATACAACATATACTAGGAGTGTACCTGCACAAAATGAGTATGTTAATTTTAGAAATATATTTCAAATATTTAATAAATATATAGTTGTTGAATTTGAAAATGATACTCTCTGGATTATCGATCAACACGCTGCTGCTGAGAGAATTACTTTTGAAAAACTAAAAAATTCAAAAGGTAAAGAGATTGATCAACAGAGTATGTTAGTTCCCTCTGTAATTAAATTCTCAATTAAAGAGATAGAGGTTTTGGATGAATTAAAAGGTTTTTTTAAAGAATTGGGCTTTGAATATACTGTTAAAAAAGATTGTATTGAGATTACATCTGTACCTGTTGAGTTTGTTGGATGTGATTTCGAGAAACTTTTTGATGAGATATTTGAACTAAGTGATGATGTTAAAGATATTAAGAAAAATATTAACAAATTAACCGAAGATATTTTAGCCACTATCTCTTGTCATGGAAGTGTAAGAAGTGGACAGAATTTACATAGGGAGGAGATGGTTGGTATATACAAGAAACTAATTAAGTGTGAGAATCCGTATAGCTGCCCTCATGGTAGACCAGCTGTATGGAAGTTAAAGTTGAGTGACATAGATTCTAATTTTGAAAGAACATACTAATGAGAAACAGTGGAGTACTATATTTAATACCAACATCTTTGAGTAAAAGATTACTTAAAGATGAGCTTAATGAGAGAGATTTAGATACTGTTAGAGGGATTAAATACTACATTGTAGAGACACCTAAAGTTGCTAGAGCACATCTTAAAGATATGGGTATAGTGTTACAAGAATTGAATATGGCTGTACTAGATGAACATAGTAAGAGAACAGATATTCCTTTTCTCTTAGAACCCTTAATACATGGTAATACAGTAGGCCTAATGACTGATGCTGGATGCCCTGGTGTTGGAGATCCAGGTAGTATGGTTGTTCGTGAGTGTCATCGTTTAGGTATTAAGGTTGTTCCTTTGGTTGGCCCTTCATCTGTTATCTTGGCTTTAATGGGTTCTGGATTAAATGGTCAAAGATTTACATTTCTTGGATACTTACCTAAGGATCCAGAAAGTAGAAAAAGAAAGCTTAGAAATATTGAAAGAGTATCTAGTTTAAAAAATGAATCTCAGATATTTATTGAAGCACCGTATAGGAATAAATCACTGTTTAATGATATTTTAGAGGTTTGTAAGAGTAATACAGATTTAACAGTAGCCATAGATTTAACAGGTGAAAATGAATATATCAATACAATGAGCATTAAGGAGTGGAGATTAAGTAAAAATATTAAGATACTTGATATCCCAAGTATATATATTCTATTAGGTAGGAAGTAAGATATCGGGGAAACAGGACTTGAACCTGCGACCTCTGCGTCCCAAACGCAGCGTTCTAG
>CAZIYI010000003.1:8822-58571 GCA_964543485.1 uncultured Candidatus Saccharibacteria bacterium | reverse complement strand
TCCACCCCAGATTTTACACTACTATTAAAATATATATTCTTCTATTTTATCATCAATAAGTATGATCAATCACACATCCTTTATAGATGAACCGAAAGAAGAAATCTCAACAAAAAAGAAGGTCGCTACGGGTTGTTTGACCTTATTGAAATATCTTATAGGTATTATTTTTGTAGGGTTTCTTATTAACCTTGCTATGGAAAAAGATGAGGAACACGATATGAAATATCCTTGGTATGGCTCTATGTGGTATGTAGGTTCTCATTCAATTATAGATGATGGACAGTTCCAAACACTAGAAGAATGTCGTGAGTGGGCAATAAAAGAAGCTGAAAAGAAAGATTTAAAGGAAGAAAACTGGGACTACTCCTGTGGTACTGGTTGTTCATACTCTGATCAAGGTATTTCAAATGGTAGAAAAGTTAATACTTTCGAATGTCTAGAATTAACTAAATAATTACCTTAAATTCTGTCAAATTCCTCCTACCAGCAGTATACTATCCCATAGTAAATTCTTCTCTTTTTTGATATAATATATCTATCTTGCACTTTAAAAATCTATGGAAGGTTATATAACTCTTTTTTATGAGTGGATAGCTTTTTTAGTATTAAATATTTAATACCATTAAAGCTATCCATTCGGATATGTCAGCATTTAACTGCTGTAAATATGTACAATAAAAGGAGAAAAGAGAAATGAAAACAAAAGAAGATATAATAGACAGATGGACAGTTAGACGAGACAAAGTAACAAAAATTAAAAGATCTATTTGTGAAGATTGGTTTGAAATATTATCAATAACGTTCCTAACTGCAGGTTCATTGGGATTTTCTGGTCTCGCAGTAATTTTGGATATAATCAATTTCCCCCCATTAACTAACGAAACATTCTTTTTTCTTGTAGAAAATGAGTTCCTAATGTCTCTTAGTATTTTGTCACTTTTGATTGGAATAAGTTTTTCATTAACTATTATTAGAATTCGTTTTAAAAAAGAAGATTATTTTCCTTTGTTCTTTTGGATTACATATCTGAGCATTGGTTTTTGGGTATTGATTCAAAGACTTTCATAGAAAGTACAAGAAAAAGCCTGAGTAGAGGTTCGTTTGGTAAATTTTTTACTAACAATAACTTCATAAATCTCGGGCTTTTCTCTTTATATATACAATTCCCTAGATTTAAAAACATAAGTATAAGTTAACTTATATCCTAATATATCTACCCTTGAAATTCTTTATGGTTGAACTATCACGTACATAATCTGCTACCTTTGATACTAAGTAATTTATAAATTCAGATGCTTCTTCATACGAAATCTCTTTTCCTGTTTTTGAAGTTCCAGCAATACCAATATAGAGATATCTAGAACCAATTAGTGTTGGTATTTCAACAATACCACAATCTTGTACTGTGCATATATCTGAAGCAATTGTTCCTCTTTTGTTCCATTGTTTTGTATAAAAATACCTTTTTTTCATTTCTCCAATAAAGTGGTCGTCGTTTTCTGTATACTCTTGAAGCATATCTAATGCAATTTCCTTTGTATCAAAATCAATTGCCTCATTTGAAAATATATTTTCCCAACATTTAAATAAATCTTTCTGAGTTGTTCTCCTTGGTTCATAGGAAGTATTATGCATTCCTAAAGCTAAAAACCCATCTTTTAAATCTATATGTTTAGATGTGAAATGAGCCAAACTCTCTGTAGCATTCTCCTCTGAATTTACTAACATTGCATGAATTAATTGATAAAAGGTTCGTCCATCTACACCTTTACTGTTAAGTACTGATTCCAATCCGTTTAAAAAAACTTCATCTCTATATTTATTTTTAATCACTTCTAAACTTAAAATAGAGATGGGAACTTTAATTGTTGAGGCAGCATGGTATGGGATATTTTCTTTCCAAGAAAATATCTCTCCTTTACCAATCTCGTTTACATATACATTCCATTCTCCTTTTTTCTGTTTACGCATTTCATTTGTTAAAATATCTCTATATTTTTCTGCAACATCATCATCTATTAAGTTTTCTGCTTTCTCTTTTCTTCTCCAAAGATAGAAACCAGATGTACCAGTTCTAGCTTTCTCTGGGCCAACTCCTTTAGACCAATTTCTGAGAAATCCATCTTTTTTAACAGGATCCCATAACATAAGTTCCTTAATTACAAACTCACCTTTCTTTTCTCCATGTACATTTGAAACACAAAATACTCTTCCTTGATTATCTTTTCTTGATATGGCGACGTAGTGGGTGAAGGAACCACCATCTAAAAACAGAAAGTCTCCAGGTTTTAAATTTTTAATATTAGGAATATTATCAAAATCCAGTGTACCGATACTTTGTTTTATATGGTATTTATTATATTCACTTTCTGGAAAAGCATATTCATATCTCTTAGAACCATCATCTGGTCTACCCAGCCACATAACTTCAGGAGTTATTCCACTTAACCTAGTGTCTCTCATTTTATTATTAGAGATGTTTGAAATAGTTCCATCAGTATTTAATTTCCAACCCATGAGAATAGATGTAGCTAGTGGGCCACATATATTAGAAGGGGAAGCTCCTTTATCCATTTTTATATTTTGAGATACCAATTCTGCCTGTTTATTTGTATTGGCAATATATGATTTAGCTGCTTCATCGAAATTATTTTCATCCTGGTTATCAATCTCCATAACACTAAATCCTGTTGTTTTTAATGCAGCAATCGATAAGGCCGTAATACTAAATTTTAGGAATTCTCTACGACTCATTTTAGAGCTAATTGAACTCTCTTTGTCTAAAGACTCTCTTTCCATATTTAAATATATAAATTTTGGGTATATTTTACACCTAAATATGATAGAAATCTAGATAAGACAATACTATTTAAACTTTCCTCTCTTTATAAAATCTCTCTCTATAATAAAGTTATAAATATTATCTCTTTTAATTTGAGTATCTGTATTTCTTTTATTCGATTTAACAACATTCAAGTACTGTTTTAGTTCCTCATTAAGTTGATAACTTATCGCAGTATCTTCGATTCTTTTAATAAAAGTATCATGATCTTCTGACAAACTAGGTATAACATCTTTGCCAATGTAATAGGACAATAATTTCCCTCTTAATTCTTCCATCTCTTTTATCTGACCATCCTCACACATCTGTAATAGCTTTTTAATCGTCTGAGGAACTAATGATGCATATTCTTCGTCATCAGCAGTCGCATAACCATAATTAAAAAACGCATACACGACATTTTTAAATCCTTTTGCCATATCATATTTTAGTGATGGAGAAGTATTCCACAAAGAGGTATCTACTATATTTGCATCTGGAATTGCAATTACACCATCATCATAAATAAAAATAGAGTCCGTTTTATGATCAAAGAAAGAATATCCTTTCCTTTGTAAGATCTCCATTACTTGGACATAGTTACACAATGCTGTTACTTTTGGAAGAAATGGTTTTTTAGAAAAATCTTTTTTGTCTAACGGGTCTAGTGAGGGTGTCTTTATCCTTTCTACAATATATTTTCCCTTGGAAGTATCTTTTTCTAATATTTTAGGTTGTCTTATTCCTTTATAATCTTCTACAAGGGAATTAAAGATCTCCTGTTTTTTCATTTTTTCATTTATAGCATAAATAGAACCTAATGAAACAGATACTGGAGACATCTCTACGGTATCTTCAAAAATCTCTACATGCGCATCCATTCCTTCTTTAATCTCTGGTTTTCTATATCCAGAATCTCTGATTTGAATTGGAGAATCGATGTTTCCCATTATTCATAATATAATAAGTTAATATTAAGTCATAATACCACTTTTTATCATTAATTTAATCCTAATAGCACCAGTGTTATACAAACTTAGGAAAAAGTATACCTGTTTTATCTCTATACTCCTCATACTCTTTATTGTTTACATACCTAATATCATACTCTTTTTCTAAAGTAGGTATTCCACTTACTGCCAAAAGTAATACTGATATATATATCGGTGAAAGTATGGTAATTAAAGCAACTCCATTGATATATACAATACAGTAAGTAAAGATACCAACCCACATCATAATCTCACCTAGATAGTTTGGATGCCGAGAGTATTTCCATAGTCCTGTACCTATCCATTTCCCCTTGTTTTCTATTTTGTTTTTAAAAACAAATTTCTGGTAATCAGCTATCCCTTCAATTACAATACCCAGAATCGATATCCCCAACCCAATATATGATATCCAATTAAGCGACATTTCATCCTTGCTTATTAATATATATGTAGTAGGTAGTAGTATTATAAATATAGAAACTGCTTGAAGTATCCAAAACGATGCAAATCTTTTAAAATCTTCTCTCACACCATCAAACCTTTTATCTTTACCTGTTTTTAAGATTCTAATAAATAGATATATTGCTAATCTTAATCCCCAAATAGATACTAAAATAACAAGTATTGTTTTGAATAGAGATGCGTATTCAATATTTAGTAGGTATATAAATATTGAAGCAAGTATGAAAGTAAGACCATAGGATAGATCTGTAACCTTATCTGTTCTCTTTATAGCGGCATAAAGAAAGAATAGAACCTGAAGAACAATGATAAAAATGAATACAGATATCATAGATATTTTAATATTAAATTATTATTACAGATTACAATCTCTTATCTCTTCTTAATCCAAGGAATATCTTCAGTTTTAATTCCTATGTTTTTATAATAAGTTAGACAAGATTGCATAATATTTTCAAATACTGCATTAGTGAATAGATAATCTCGATAATATCCCTTCGGAGCATCTTTATGCAATTCTAAAGCATTTGGAATAGATGTTAAAACATATGCTTCATACTCCATTTTTTCAATAGGCATATTAGGATTCATTTTGGATTGTAAAAGATGTAATAATTCATGTTGGAATGCAACTCCCCAGTAGTACCTTTCTATCTCCGAACTGTTTTCAAAATCAATATTTGGAACAACCATTTCACCTTTAGAATTAATTCCCCCAGCGCTTCCTGTATTACTTAATACGGATTTTTTAACATAGGAAACAGTAAAGTTATTTTTTTTAGCGATATCTATTAACTGAGAATAGAATTCTTTTTTATCTTTGAAATCTTCATATATAGGCATATCATATCGTAAAGCTATCTCTTTTCTATCTTGAAACATTTTAATTACAACTTTTTCAGGATTTTCTTCAAAGTCTTCCCCCAATAGCTGTTTACATAATAAAACAGTAGCGAGAGATGTTTCTTCCTCTACAGTATTGTCAATATTATCCTCTTTAACATCAGGTTGCCTGATAGCAGGTTCTTCAACAGAGTTGATAGCTTCTTGCTGTATGTCAGTCATTATTGTTGATTGACTTATTTTATAATATTATCAAAATTTGGTATTAGTTCTTGTAAATCATTGGCCAAACCATCAATATCACCTTGAAGAGTTCCAGTATCTTCATCCCCACAGGAAGAAGAATAACCTTCAAGAGTCACAAGACCATTTTCATCATATATTTTGAGAGATTTTGAAGTACCACCAGTACACTCAATATCGGAAGTATCTGAATCTACAACAGTAAAATTATATTTATCTAAATTATCAAAAAAATTATTAACAGTATCCTTACTTAGTGAAAAACTTTTTTCATTTAATATATCTCCATAACTATCAACTACAATTTTGATTCCATCGTCTGTTAATGTAATATCATAACTTCGATGATATTGAGGAGGTACAGAAGAATCTTGAAATCTAAATTCTACTCTTCTTCCTGTATTTAATATTTCAACAGGTTTTTTTATATAGCAGAAATATACTACTACTAGAAATACAATTAATATTAAAAATGCAAGTATAAATAAATATTTTGGATTTTTTTTCATATTTGTTAAATATAAATTAACTTATTTATCTTCCCTCTCTATTTCCGATTGAGAAGTAGTAGGGGTTTCCATATTCTTATCTTTTTCTGAGATATTTATCTTAGAATTTTTTGTCTTTTTAACAATAAAATATATACTCATTCCTACTAAAGCAAAGAATACAACTGAAAGTCCAATTAAAAATATATAAAGTAATTTATCCTCTTGTTCATTGTCAGTATTTAAGACAGAATCTTGAACAACTGTAATATCTAACTTAAAAAATTCTACTTTGTTGCTTACATCTCCTTTAGAATTTTTAAATTGCGCCATAACAGTGTACTCTCCTTCTATAAAACCAGTAGAGTCTACTGTTAAATTCCATTTACCCTCGTTATCTGAAAAAACTGTATATATCTTATCATCAATCATTATTGCTACAACACCCTCGATATCTGCTGTTCCTGAAATCTTCAAAATATCTCCTGACTTTATCGAGACTGTATCTTCATAATCTTGATTTTTATCATTAACAAGTAATTCTTCTAATGTCGGAGCAGAAATTGATTCGTCAACATCCTTGGCAGAAGCAACAAATAGGGGTTGAGATTCATCAGAAGGGACAGAATCTGTTACAGGAGTTTCAGAAGTATTATCTTCAACAACCTGATCTTCAATGACAGAAGGAACAACAGGAGGAACTACTTCCTCTTCTGGAGGTTGCTCAGTAGGGAGTTCTGGTTCTTCGAGAACTAAGTCGTAACCGTATGTTTTGAAAACATGATCACCACCTAAATCTAACAAATTTCCTCTTCTAAAACCTCGAGTGTACGAATCCGAATCAGTAGTAAAATACCAAGCCGGAGTATAATCTTCATAAAGATTACAGCTTACCCACATGGAGAATCTATGAGTCACATTTACAGAATATCCGACTCCATTTCCAGTTAAATTAAAAATTTCCCAAACACCTACATCACTCATTCTTTGTGTTTTGGTTGCGACAGTTTTCCCTGTATTTTCATCCTTAATAGTAAGAGTAATTCCAGCACCCGGTTTTCTATCCTCCATACCTATTGCAACTTTGGTAAGAACATTTTTTGTAACTCTAAATGTTTGATTAGTTTTGTATTCTGAATAGATAGGAGCAGATCCCGTAGGAGTCAATTGCTCTTGATCAAGAAGATACATATCCAAAGCATTAACTTCAGAGATAAACATCAGAGAAAAGAGGAAAGAGAGGAACAAACTATATATGAGTGATTTTTTCATATGGACAATAAATATTTGAATAATATTACTATTTCTATATTGTCCTATTTATCTAAGTATGTCAAACATTACTCAAGATAAAAAGAGCTATGCTGTTAAACAGTATCTTGTTAATTGATGTATCAAACCAAGATATTGAAATTACAAATTGAACATTAACTGTTTTTTTACAATAAAAAAACTTAGATGATTATATAAAGATCAAATAATAGAAATTCAATAGGAATCTTTTTAGCAAAGGTTATAGTATTATCCTTCCCTTAAGGTTGACTTTTATATCAATATGTATAAATATTTAAGTACTAATATAAATTTCTTTATAAATAAAAATAAATGAAAAAATTACTTCCTATTTTTACACTCTCCCTTGTCTTAATTCTTTTTCTATTTAAATTATCAACACAAGTTCTTGCAGGAGATGAAAGATTATTAGATCAAAGTCAAACAGAGGGTGGGGCTGCTATCGTTGTATATAAAGAATATTACAGAAATCAAACCTTTAAAGTGACAAAAAATGTAATAACAGAAATTGAAGTATATTTAAAAAATAGACACCAAGGAGATAAAGTTACATTACAACTTAAAAATGAATCAACAGGATGGCCAATTGTAACTTTAGAAAATCGTATGGGTACAGGGGATGGGTGGGAAATATTTGATTTATCAACAGAAGGTTTGAGTGTCTATCTCGATAAAGAAGATACATATTCGATGTGGATAGGGACTGCCTACTATTCGGAGAATGCGACCGCTTGGTATTACTCTAGCACCGACGTTTATCCATATGGACAAAGAAGAAGTGGGCTTACACCAGTAAGTGGCGACCATGTATTTAAGGTATATGGTTATGACATATCTATGTTAAGAGAGAATCCTGAGGAAGAGGAAATTCCTATAGATAATACGGAAGAAGATACTACTCCAGTAGATAATACGGAAGAAACCACCCCTATAGATAATACTCCCGTTGTAAATACACAAGAGCAAGTTGATAATACTTCTGAAGAAAGTACAAAAGATATATCAGAAGAAACTGTTATTCCTGACAAACCAATTAGTAAAATAGAGATTAACGAAACTGATATAGATGATAATATTGTAGTCCCATCATTAGAATTTATAATAATTGACAACTTTGTTGTAGAACCAAAAGAAGATGAAGTAAGTGCTAATAAAGATAGTGTTATAAAAATTGTTGGTGTAGCAGGTGAACAAGATAATGTTTTCATAACAATAGGGAACAAAACATATACTGCGAAAGCCGATGAAAATGGTAACTGGTATATCATAGTAAGTGCAACTGATCTAGAAGGTAACACTCTATCAGTTTCAGCACTGGCACAAAACGAAGATGGGAAAGTAAGTAATAAATCAGAACTATTCAAATTAAATATTCTAGAACAAGAAGGAACTGTAGTAACTAGTAACAATGATGATTCGAATATGATTGCAAAAATTATTTATATTATTGGTGCTGTATTAATTCTTATCATTGCAATTATCTTCATATATTTAAAAAAGAAGAAAAAAGAGGGTAATGTTAATACAAAAAATAACAATTCTGATATAAATAAAACAAATCCAGTATAAAAGGACTGTCGAACCACTGGTGTTATAGTATTAAACATAAGTATATTTTATTCCTATTTATAAAGATACTACATACCAACTTACAAACCTATAACATTATACCCAACATTTTTTATTGACATTTGTTGTGGTACTATTTAGCATATAAACACTAGGACTTTTAAATCCTAACAGGTTGCTAGCGAACTCTAATTTAGAACCGATTTTTCTATTTTAGATGTTTCTGAGGATTTAAGGGATATGTTGATGATTCGAACATTGACACCTTGGAACATTAACAAGTATTGAAGTTTTATTATTTCCTTACTTGCGTTTCTTGGCCAAACCCAGTATGTCGTAATGCATACTTTCCTGGTGTTTGGATGGTTGTATGTCGGTACTCCATCCTTTTTTTTCTTTATTTTTTTTCTTTTGCTGTATAATGTGTAATGAAGATTACCTTTAAACGTATTGTTTTTTTTCTTATTTCATTACTATTGATTGCACTATTACTTTACATCTCAAACAGATTCTCTTCTGAAGACATATCTACTTTTATTTATAAAGCCGGACCCTTAGCACCAATATTTTATGTTTTAATACAGATAGTTGGACAGATATTTGCACCATTAAGTACATCTGCACTGTTTGTAACTGGGTTTATACTTTTTGGTAAAAATGCAATATTCTATTCAATATTAACATGGCTAATATCATCTATTACCAACTTCTATCTATCAAGAAATTATGGAAAGAGAGTACTAAAGAGATTTATAGGAGAACAGGGAATTGTTAAAATAGAGGAGATAGCTAAAAGAATAGATACAAAAAGATTCTTTCTATTAAGATTTTCTACTTTTTACATTAACGATTTCGCTTCATATGCATTTGGTTTAACAAATATCTCTTTTTTTAAATATTACATATCCACAGTAATCAGTATGATACCGTGGAGTATTGTAATGATGTTAATAATGAAAAATGGAGAACCGATACTACTAACAGTAATGAAAATATTTTTAAGTATGATTCCCTTTGCCTTCTTAAGCTATCTCTTTTTAAAAAAGAAAGTAAAATGATAGTATAAATATATGAAAGTAATATTAAGAGTAGTTTTTGTTTTATTGCTTACCTCTGTACTACTTTGTTTAGCTATACTCGAAAACCTCTTACCTACAAATAGTATTGAAGGAAACTTAAGAATAGTACAACGACCTCCCATTGAAGAAGAGATTCTTGCAGAAATGAGTATGGAAGAGAAAGTAGGTCAACTCTTTATGTTCGGTTTCTCAAGTATAAATATCGATGAGAATATTTCAAATTTAATTGAAAACAAACACATTGGTGGAATCCTATTACTAGGTAGAAACATATCGTCCTTTGAACAACTCAAAGAGTTAAATGCCAATCTTCAATCGATTTCTAATATCCCTCTACTAATTTCAATTGATCAAGAGGGTGGGATAGTTGCTAGATTAAAAGGAAGTAATGTTTTAACAATATCTCAAAAAAATATGAATACCCCCCAAGAAGCATACGATATTGCTAAGGAAAGGGCACTCATATTAAAAGATTTAGGAATAAATGTTAATTTAGCTCCTGTTGTTGAATATATCACTAATCCAAACTCCTTTATGTATCAAAGAGTATTTCGGGGAAGTATTGAAGAAATTTCTCAGAAGTCAGATTATGCAATTAAGGGATACACAGATTCAGGGATAATATCTGTAGCAAAACACTATCCTGGTCACAGCAACTCTTCACCCGACTCACATTACTCATTACCAAAAGTATATATACAAGAAAATGAATTTGAAGAATATATCTACCCCTTTAAATATCTAGTAGAGCAGGGAAGTGTCGAGGCAATAATGGTAGGACATATTCTTTACCCAAATATTGATAACAAACCATCTACAACTTCACATATTCTCTTAACCGAAAAACTTAGACAAGATTTGGAATATGACAAAGTGTTAATTACTGATGATATGGAGATGGATTCTATAGAGAGTGTAGGACAATACTGCCAAATAGCGAGAGATGCTTTAATTGCAGGTAATGACATTTTGCTTTACAGTGGGGTACTATCCATTCAAGAGGATGTATACAATTGTATTCTAGAGGCGATAAATGAAAAAATAATTACGGAGGAAGAAGTCAATGAAAAAGTCAAAAGAGTGTTAAGATTGAAAGCAAAATTTAATATAGTTAACTATACTACTCTTGTTCAGTTATTGGAAAAATAGGAGTACTTTCAGATTTAAATGATTCTCCAGTAATTTTTGAAACCAACCTCTTTGTATATAGATTACCATCCGTAAATTCAATAATTACATCAAACCGAATATCTGTATCTAAAGTATTCAAAGGTATTTCACTGTACTCAAGATACTTAGTTCCATCAAATACGGCTTCATTTTTCAAAATGGATTCATAATCTACAGACCCAATATTTGAAATGATAACACCGAAATTAGGATAGACATCTCCTTGGTTTTTAACTTCATTAAATTTCTTTACTTCAGATACAACAGAATACTCAATACTATTCTCTGATGCTTTTAAATCTTTTAAAGTAATACTTTCTTGTGTTGTAAATAAAAATGTTCTACCTACTGTATCAATTGCTAAGTTCGTAGGATGAACAAGTATAACTTCTTTATCATTGTTGTTAGTTGCCTGAAAGTTTGTTATTTTAAAACTTTTGATTTCCTTTTCTGAAATATTTAATCTAAAAAATGGCGTTATATTTATATTTAATATATGGTTATTTGGAGTATCTTGAATAACGAAAACAAAAGAAGAAAGCTCTGCTTGTTGTATTGAAACTAAGTTCTCAATTTCCGGCTTATTCTTTCTTAGTGAATCAAATATACCTTTCTCTTTAATTAAGAAAATACCTAGAACAACAAAAAGAGAAATTACTAATAAACCAATCAATATTACAAGGGGCTTTTTCATTTTTTAGTATAACATATTAAAACTACTCCTTTGTATAATCATCGAAATATCCCTGTATTAAAATCACAGGGGTACCTTTATCACCACTTCCACTAGTTAAATCACATAAACTACCCAAAAGATCAGTTAATTGTCTTGGTGTAGTACCTAAAGATTTTTCGGTTTTAAAATCAGACTCCTTCTTTTCATTGATAATATCTTTTACATAGTTATCTAAACTACCTTTTTTATCCCAGTTTTCAGATATATATTTTAGTTTAACCTCATTTGGCATTCCATTTAAACCATTGGTAAAGCCAGGAGAAACAACAGGGTCTGCTAATTCCCATATTTTCCCTACAGGGTCTTTGAAAGCTCCATCTCCATATACCATTACTTCTACAAGTTTACCTGTTTCTTTTTTTATTCTTTTTTGAATTGAATTGACTAACTTATCACACTCTTTGGGAAATAGTTTTAGTTTCTCCTCTCCAACTTTATTCGAACCTAACAATCCGTAATCAGTATTAAATCCATGTGTTTTGGATGGTTTAGAACAGATATCAGATAAACTTAAAACAGTATTTCCTCCTGCATTTTCTACAATCTTTTTAGTTCTAAATCTTGTGTGAATATCCGCAATTAAAACATCCTTAGTAAAATTAAGAATATACTTTGGATCATTAGAGAAATGTATAAACACATTGTTCTTTCCTAAACTTTTGTAATATCTAGCGTAATCAATATTAGTAAATTTGTGTAATATCTCTTCTTCCTTAAAAAGTTTTCGATATTTATCCTCACCAAAAGAATCTGTGTAAGGATTTATTCCTAATTCATACATCCTATCTACATCCATTAAATGGTTTCCAACCTCATCAGAGGGATAACTAAAAAGAATATGGACTTCATTACATGCAGCTGCAAGAGATTCTAATATCAAAGAGAATCTATTCCTACTAAGTATTGGAAACACAACACCCACCTTATCTGGGAATATCTTTTTAAACTCTTTTGTTAATTGTTGTTTAGAGATATAGTTGCTTTGAGTAATTGCAACTACTGCTTCGGTAATACCTATTACATCTTTCTCATTTAATTCAAAAGTATGTTCTTTACCAGCTCTAAAAATCGACTCTATTACAATATCTTCCAAATTATCACCCTCTTTAATAATTGGAGTTCTAATTCCTCTAACACTTGTTCCTATGTATCTCATTACTTGGATATTTCAAATTAGATATTTGTGAGCCACCAACTTGGTACATTACTAAAAAAGAATGGTATACAACCGTAGATGAATAGAATGATGATTGGGATAAGTATCAGATATCTGATCCAATCTTTTTTAATAAATAGAAAAGATTTAGAAAAAAGAATATACATAATCGATATGACAGGAAAAATATATCTTCCTTGTAGTGCTAAATAGTAATGGTTAAATCTTAAATACATACTGTAATTTTGAAAGAAAAAGAGTATTGAAATATAAAATAAGAATATAGTCAGAAGATACTTATCAACTTTTTTCCAATTCTTCCATTTGATAATACCAAAGCCAAATCCAATAGATAAAGCAGATATATATAAATAATTAAAAATAGTTGGCATATACAAGCTCTTATCTGCCATTATTCCAAATATCTTTGAGGTGAGATTAGGTAGCCATTTAAAAAAGTATCGAATTGGATCTAATCTCTCTGAGGAAAGAATCAAGCCAACTGTATCCCCAATACCTTCAATCTCTCTTTCATTAAAAGTAACATTATCTCTGTAATACACACCATTTGTTAAACACTGCTCATGTGTTAATATCTGTTCACAATTTGGTTCGATCTCTCCATATTTTATTAAATTAACTCCGTAAAGCTGTATATTAAGAAATCCAAAGAAAAGGATGGGGAGAATTAGAAGTAAGTGTTTTTTAAATTGAACGTTTTCAAATATATCTCTTTTTGAATATATATCTATAATAGAAAGGATTACTAATATGAAAGCAAGGGGGAGAATAGTATATTTAGTCAGACAACCCAGACATAGGGTAAGTAACATTAAAAGTAAAAATTTAAAATCTAGTTTACTTTTAATAAATTTAACAAAGAACAAAATACTTAGAACAGAGAATAAATTGGCTAAGTTATCGTAATTTATACTTGAGCTTAAAAATACAAACATTAAGGTATTAGTTAAGAAGAATAGAGGTAGTAATCTTCCAAATTTCTTTTTGATAATCTCTTTACTTAAAAGAAATACACCACAAACTGTTAGTACAGAGTAAAAAACATTAACTAATCTCAAGAGTATAATATCGTTAATTAAACCGTTATTTATATTTAAAATTCTTCCATTTATCCAATAATATAGATAAGCAATTCTAGTTATATCTCTATATCTATAAGTATCTACTGTGTTATCTGGAATTTCTAAAGTTGTAGAATACGCTTTTGAGACATCTAAGTGGTATGACGAATCAGGAGATAACCCCATTTTTAATTTAATAGCCAGAAAGGTTATCAATATGGTAAATATTAGCAACAAGAGTAACAACAAAATATTGTATTTATTTATTGTCTTTACCAAAGAATATCTGTTTTAATGTTAATTTTTTATAAAAAATCATAATAACTAACAAACAAATAAGAAGCAAAATAAACATTACCCCTCTATCTAGAAAGGCCAAACGCATAATTTCATGCTCTTCTAATCCCAAAGATTTCGAAGTAAGCAAAAAAATACCCTCTCTAATACCAAGTGAACCCGGAGTAATACTTACAAGTAAGGAAACTCCAGATATAGCAGTATAAAATATGACATCTAAAATCTTAGGGACTTTATCAATAGCAATAAATTCTATATATACAATTATTACATTAAGGAATATATTTCCAAAAGATATTAGAAGTAGCATCAGAAAGTCTTTACTATCTTTAACAATTAAATCCCAACCTTTTATAAATTTATTTAAGTAAGTTAACATTTTCCCTATTATTCCATCTGTCTTTTTAATAAATCTATCAATAGGTAATCTAATAAAAATAAGAGCTAACATTCCAACCAATATTAAAGAGAAAAATGTCATCAGAGTTAAATATAATTCATTATTATTAAAATATTTGATTAGTAGTATTCCTACAGATATAACTGAATTAGTTAAAAAAAATATTACATAGTAACCGTAAAAAGTTGAGAGAAAGTTAGAGTAGGGGAAGTCATGTTTCTTTTTTAAATATGTTGCCCTAAATACAGCTCCTGCTCTCATAGGGAGTAAATAGTTTCCTATTCTGGATACAGTAGCAAGAAAAAAACTTTCACCAACTTTAATACTTTTTTGGAATATATCCAGAGATATTTTTATAAAAAGACCCTCAAACAGGAATACTAATAAATATACTCCCATTATCAATACGATATATGTCCAGTTAGTAGACAAAACAAGCTCTATTATTTCAGGGTTTTGGTATAAATAGAAACCAAAAAGCATAAGTACAAATATTGTAATTAAAGGAGATATATATTTTTTAAAATTTTTCATTCTTTTTTCTAGTATAAATCGACAAAGTATATCAGTAAAAAGATTGTATGAAAATAATTTAGGATATCTTTGTGTATATTAAAAAATACTGTAATATATAAATAGTATATATAAAACTCTCTAAAAATGTTTCTTTCTAACTCTACAATTAAAGAATATATTGATAAAGGAAAAATTGTAATTAACGGTGAGTATAAGTTAGAACCAAACGGTATAAGTTTACATCTAGGAAACCAGCTACTAATCCCTAAACCGTATCAAATAGTTGATAGTAATAATCCCAAAGAAATTGAATATATTAAGTATCCTCTTTCAGAGAACGCTTATGTATTAAAACCAAATGATTTTGTACTAGGATCAACAAAAGAGGTATTAAAAACAGATAAAGATATACTTACTTTAATTGATGGTACCAGTACTTATGCTAGATGTGGAATGAGTATACATATCTCTGCTATGGTATTAGATGGTTTACCTTTTAACAATGAAAGTTCAGTATTAGAGATTAAAAACAATGGGTTTTTCAATATAGTACTTCATCAATATGAGAGAGTAGGGACATACCTTTTCTCAATACTTTCATCAGAGATAGAGGGGGAGAAAGTAAGTAAATATATCAATCAAAATGGAGTTACTCCTCCACAGCTTTAATAAAAAAGAGGAGGCTTACACCCCCTCTAATCAATCTTTGTTAAAAAGATTTAATGTTCATGTTCCTCTGCAGCCATAGCTTCTTCTTTTGTTACATGAATTGTTCCTTCTGGATGATTAGCTGGAGCATATATTGTGTATAGTTTTAAGTCTTCTGTTTCTGACATATTTATTACATTATGAAGTGTTCCTGCTGGTACTATAGCTACCATATCATCAGTAAGAATGGTCTCTTCTCCATTCATAACTACTTTAGCTTGACCCTCTTCAATTCTAAAGAACTGATCTACTGTATCATGTACCTCTTCACCAATATCTTCACCTGGTTTAAGAGACATAACTACTAGTTGCATAAACTTACCTGTATAAAGAACTTTTCTAAAATTACTGTTCTCTAAAGTTCTATCCTCTATGTTATCTGTGTATCCCATATTAGATTATTTAAAATTTATTTAATATAATTAATACTATCATCTATATACATTTTGGGCAATTGGAATATTTAACAAACCTTTTAAGAATAAATTACAATGGTATAATGAAATATGATTTTAATAACAGGTGCCACAGGTAGAATAGGAAATGTTCTAATAAGAGAACTTTCTAAAACTAATAAATCTATTCGTATTCTAGTTCGAAAGACATCAGATTTATCCCCAATAAAAGATTTGAGATTTGAAAAAATATATGGAGATATACTTGATTACAACTCTGTTAAAAAAGCTGTCTCTGGTTGTAAATTCGTTTATCATTTAGCGGGAAAAATAAATATATCGAATAAAAATAAAGATTTAACATTTGATACAAACATCCAAGGTACAAAGAATGTAATTAAAGCTTGTGAAGAATCAAATGTCAAAAGATTACTCTATACAAGCTCTATACATGCATTTGAAGCACCAAAAAGTGGACATATAATTACAGAAGATACCGAATTATGTGATAAAGATGGCTCAAGGGGAGTATATGATCAATCTAAAGCACTAGCTACAAAAGAGATACTTAAATCTAAGCTAAATGCTGTAATAGTTTGTCCTACAGGAGTAGTAGGTCCATATGATTACAGACCCTCTTTCTTTGGTCAGGGAATGATTGATAGTGTAAAGTCAAAATTAAAAAATTCTGTACCTGGAGCATATGATTATGTTGATGTTAGAGACGTTGTATCAGGAATACTCTGCGCTATGAATAAAGGAAGAAAGAAACAGCTATATATTCTTGGAAGTGAGAAAATTACTATGAAAGAGTATTTTAAATACCTACAAGAGTTTACAGGTATTCATGGAATTGTAAAAACACTTAAGTATGACAATGCCATACTACTAGGAAAACTATTAAATTTCTTTTCTAATAAATCCTCTATTACCCCATACTCTATTGAAACACTAATGAGTAATTCAAATATCTCTCACGAAAAGGCTCATAAAGAGTTAGGATTTAAACCAAGATGTATAAAAGAATCTCTTTTGGACCAGTATAAATGGTTTAAACAAAATCACTATATCTAGATATTCACTTTTTTGGTTCAATATGATACCCTATACTAATTAATATAATATTCATATTTAAATATATGGATAAGTTCAAGAAACTAAGAGTCTTTAATTTAATAATGGGATTCTTTCATCTCATACAGGGTGTAGTTGTTTTAATAATAAGTGACCCTGAGAGAGGTATTGTTCCAATTACAATTAATTACCTTAAATATGATGGTCAATTACAAAAACTCTTACCAGCTACAGAGCAGATTGGGGAAGTTAATATTGCATGGTTTGTAGCAATATTCTTCTTTATGAGTGCATTTGCTCATCTCTTTATCTCAACAGTATATAGGAAGAGATATGAAGAGAATCTAAAGCTTGGTATTAATAAAGTAAGATGGTATGAGTATGCACTAAGTGCTAGTGTAATGATGATCGCAATTAGTTTCCTTTCTGGAATCTATGACCTATCTAGTTTAGTAATGATATTTTTCTTAGATGCATTGATGAATCTAACAGGTCTGGCTATGGAAGTACATAACTCAGGTCAAAAGAAAGTTAACTGGTTAACCTTTATACTAGGTTGTATTGCAGGTATAGTTCCTTGGGTAGTATTTGGTATCTATGTATACGGTGCTAGAGAATTTGGAGGTGGTAATATTCCTAACTTTGTATACTGGATATATGTAAGTATCTTTATCTTCTTTAATAGCTTCGCTATTAACATGTTCTTGCAGTACAAAAAGATTGGACCTTGGAAAAACTATCTTTACGGAGAAACTTTTTACATAATACTTTCCTTAGTTGCTAAAACCTTACTTGCATGGCAGGTATTTGGTGGAACATTAAGACCTTAAAAAATAGATGATAAAAAAGGTAGTTGTAAACGATTTAATGCAACAAGACTATGTGTATTTTCTTGTTGAACCAATCGGGAAAAACTTTGATCCAGACTTTAAACCAGAATTAACACCAAAAGAGATGCTAGAACTTGGTATATTTGGTGGTAAATATATGACAGATTGTAGAAATGAATTTCCAAAAGAGTGGTTTAAGAAGGCTAAACTCTCTCCACTAGAGAAAGATATATCACTTAACTACTTCAAAGTAGATGCTAGTATGCCACTTTCATATTGGAAGAAAAAGGGTTGGATATATCATGAAGACCCTAGAGGCTGGTTTCAGTGGTACGCTAGGTACTACATGGGAAGAAGAATACCCCCAGAGGATCAAAGACAGATTAAAAGATGGAAAGCTATTCAAAGACATATATCCGCTATTGAGAAAAACTGTAAACACCTAGATTTAGAGTGTAGAAAAAAACAGAGACAGGCAGTGCTTCATTGGGCATATGATAGTAGAAAGATATAGGTAAATATCAATATTAATGATAAAATTCCATATATGAAAAAACTCATATATATGGACAACGCTGCTACTACTAAAATACATCCTGATGTATTAGATTCAATGCTTCCTTTTTTAAAAGAAAAGTATGGTAATCCATCTAGTATTTACTCTTTAGGACATGAAAGTAGAGAGGCAATAGAGAGTGCAAGAAAAGAGGTAGCAAAAGCAATAGGGGCTAGTACCAATGAAATATTTTTTACTAGTGGTGGTAGTGAATCAGATAACTGGGGTATTAAAGGCATAGCATTTGGTAATCAAGATAAAGGAAAACATATTATTACAACCTCAATAGAACATCACGCAGTACTTCATACGTGTGAATATTTAGAAAAATACGGTTTTGAAATTACTTACTTACCTGTTAAAAGTAATGGAATTGTTGATATTAAAGATTTAAAAAAAGCTATTAGAAAAGATACAATACTAATCTCCGTTATGTTTGCTAACAATGAGATTGGTACAATCCAACCCATTAAAGAAATCGGTGCTTTAGCAAAAGAAAAAGGTATATATTTTCATACAGACGCTGTACAAGCCATTGGAAATATTTCAATTGATGTAAAGGAATTAAATATAGATCTGCTATCCCTTTCTGCACACAAATTTAATGGCCCAAAGGGAGTAGGTGTCTTATATATTAAAAAAGGTACACAAATATCAAATATGATTCATGGTGGTAGTCAAGAGAGTAATATGAGGGCTGGTACTGAGAATGTTGCTAATATAGTTGGTTTAGGCACCGCTATTAAATTAGCAACAAAGGATATTGAAAAGAAAAATACCTATGTATCTCAATTAAGGGATTACTTAATACAAGGTATTTTAAAAGAAATACCTGATACGATTGTAAATGGAGATATACAAAATAGATTGGCTGGAAATGTAAATATATGCTTTAAATATATAGAGGGGGAATCTATACTCCTTTTATTAGACAATCTTGGTGTATGCGGCTCTAGTGGCTCTGCATGTACCTCTGGGTCTCTTGAGCCATCTCATGTACTTTTAGCATTGGGTTTACCTCATGAGATAGCGCATGGCTCTTTAAGATTAACTCTGTCTAAAGAAAACAGGAAAGATGAAATAGATTTTGTATTAAGTAAATTACCAGATATCATTAAGAAGTTAAGAGATATGTCCCCTTTAATTAAGAATTAAATATATATGGAACAGTATAGTAAAAAAGTAATGGAGCATTTCTTTAATCCTAAAAATGTAGGAGAGATTAAAGATGCAGATGGTATTGGAGAGGTAGGTAATCCTAGATGTGGAGACATTATGAAAATGTATATTAAAGTTAAAGATAATGTAATTACTGATATTAAGTTTCTAACATTTGGATGTGGTGCAGCAGTTGCTACAAGTAGTATGGTAACAGAATTGATAAAAGGAAAAACATTAGAAGAGGCATTAAAGATAACAAACAAAGAGGTGGCAGAAGCACTAGATGGATTACCACCATTAAAAATGCACTGCTCTAATCTAGCAGAGGCAGGTGTTAAAGCAGCTATAGATGATTACAGAAAAAAACATGAAGGAAAATAAAAAAAAGATACTACTTGGAATGAGTGGTGGAGTAGATAGCTCAGTAGCAGCATATTTACTTAAAAAAGATGGATACGATGTTGTAGGAGTTACACTTAAGATGTGGAGTGAACAGAATACTGATACAGTTTCAGAAAATTCTCAAAATGCTAAAAATATCTGTGATCAATTAGATATCCCCCATTATATTTTTAATGTAGAAAATGATTTTAAAAAATATGTTCTAGATTACTTCATTTCAGAGTATGAAAGTGGAAGGACTCCTAATCCATGTGTGATTTGTAATAGGTATGTTAAGTTTGAAGGTCTAGTTTCGAAAGCTAAAGAGTTAGGTATTGAATATATTGCAACAGGTCACTATGCGAATGTTGAGAAAAAGGGTAACAGATACCTATTAAAAAAAGGTAACGATACAAATAAAGACCAAAGCTATTTTCTTTACAATCTATCTCAAGAGCAATTGTCTAAAACAGTATTTCCATTAGGACAGTATACAAAACCGCAAGTAAGAGAGATTGCTAAAAATATTAAGCTTTCAAATGCTTCAGATCCAGATAGTCAGGAAATCTGCTTTATTAAAGATAATAACTATAGAGACTTTCTTGAAAAACATGGCTCTAAAACACTACCCAAAGGAGAGATAGTAGATACACAGGGAAATATATTGGGGTATCATGAAGGAATATCGAAATTTACGATTGGACAAAGAAGAGGTTTGGGTATTCATATTGGAGAGCCGATGTTTGTAATCGATATTGAGAAAGAGAGTAATAGGGTAATACTTGGTTCAAATGAAAATTTACAATCTAAAGAGTTAATTGCAACTGATTTAAATTGGATATATTTTGACAAGTTAGAATCCAATCTTAAAGCTAATGCAAAGATTAGGTATAGAGCAAAAGAGATAAGTGCCAATTTAATTCCACTGGAGGATGGTAAAGTAAGAGTAGAATTTGATTCAAAACAGAGGGCAGTAACTAAAGGCCAATCTGTAGTATTCTATTTAGATAGTTATGTTTTAGGTGGTGGAGTAATTTCGTAAAGATTTAAGGTTGAACTTAATTTCCTAAGATGGTACATTATTCATAATAAAATTTTTTATCACAAAAATGCAGGAACAAACTGTACCGGTTATTAAGGAGAAAAACCCAAAACCTTTAATAATTTTTCTTCTAATTATTTCAACTCTTTCAATTATAGCAATAGGATTTCTAGGATTTCTTTATGCAAAAGAAATGAAGGCACAGGGGAAAACGGTTTTTAATATTGATGGTGTAAATCCTGAAATAGCAAATCAGTTGTCAGGAACAATTGTTTACTCATCTGATAAAACAGATAACGCAGATTACTTCTCTCCAGCTCTAGAAATTACATTTAAATACAATCAAAATCTTCTTTCTGTTGCAGATGGAGTTGACACAGTATATATCTCCCCAGTTAATTGGGGTGTTTTTAATTCTGCATATCTTAAAATTACACCTACAACAGATATAAAAGGGTCCTTTCTTTCAGATTCATATTACTTGAACTTAAAATTTGTTGAAGAAATAGAGGATGACGGTATTCATACACTTCTATTTTCATATGACGAATTATCTCTATTAGACGAAACAAAGAAAACTTCAAAAACCCTATCTGTTATCTACAAACAACTCTCTGAACAAAGTACTGCATATATCGAGATAGCTGGGTTTGATGTAAAAGAGAATGAAGATATTCATTCTGCATTCAGAAATATTCTTAAAACAATTAGTACAGATATTTCAGAAATCAACCAAGAATTAGAAGCACAAATAGCTTCTGGAACAATGAGTGTAAAATTTGATAGATCCTTATGGAGTATTTCATATCAATCGGAATATTACTTATCCCTATCTGGAGCAAAAGGAAGTTTATCATCTGCTAATTTCTCAGTAACAGATGTATATGATGTAAATACAGTAAAAGATTCGGAAGCACTTAAAAAACAGTTAAACGAAAACATAGCTATTAAACAGGAATACTACAAAGATGGTGATAAAAACTTTGAGATAGTCGGAGATATTCAAACAGTTCAAATTGATGGAATTAATTTTGAGAAAGCAACTGTTAAATATGACTACGGTTATGAACCAAGTACAATCGAAACATTATACATAGGATTTTTAGAAGGTGCCGAAAAACAGATTGATATCTCTACAAGATACTACACAGATCAACCGGAAGATGAGCAAAGAGTCGAATCTTTAATTAAGGGAGTTACTTTTACTGATGATGATATTTATAGCATGAACGGAGATAATGTATTGGGAGAATCTTCTGTCTCAATTAATAAAGCAACAATACTCGGGCAGGCCTCTACTGTAAGAATTTTTAGCAAAGAGTGTAATAATGTAACATTCTCGGACTCTTTGACCGATTTTTATGTACAAGGTAAAACCTATGAGATTTGTGGAGCAGGTTTCGGAAGTGGTTTTGTAGTTAATGGTGAGGGATATATTGTAACAAACGCTCATGTCGCAAATGAAAACGATCTGGATGCCTTAGTAATGGGAGGTATTTATAATCAAGAATTTTTAAATGATTTTGGAGCTGATGTAATAGAAGTAATTATTTATCAATTAGGAGAGGACGTTGCAAAAAGTTTAACTGATGAGGAATTTGAAAGTATATTTATAACAATGCTTGCCGATTTAGATGAGCAAGGTTATATCTCATATACAAACACAAATAGAAGCATCTATGTTCAAGGTGATGATGTTTTTGATATAAGTGAAACAACATTAGATGTAATAAATACCCAAAACCACTTCAGTGCAACTTTGGTTGATAACAATGAAATCACTTCCTCAATTAAAGCCATTTTATCAGAGCAAACGACATATGCTGATGTATCGGATTTAGCTTTAATAAAAGTTGAAGATCCCTTTTACTATCCCTCCATTCCTATCAATTCTACCACCTATACAGCTGGACAAGAAATATATGTAATTGGTTATCCTGGTGTTGCTGATAACTCAGAATTCTTTAGTTCTACTACCGTATTAAGCTCTACCGTTACAAAAGGAACAATCAGTGCGATTAAACCAACTGCAAATAATTCATTTGATCTGCTACAAATAGATGCTTCAGTTCAACATGGAAATAGTGGAGGACCTATAATTGATTTAGATGGTAATGTAATAGGGGTTGCAACATATGGGTTGAGCTCTGAATCTGGTAATTACAATGCTGGAATATCTGGAGAAGAACTACAGAAATTCCTTGATACACAAGGTATAAATCTGGGTATTAACTCCGAAAGAAATACATTAGAAAGTGCACTGTCTGATATATCTTTAAGCTATTACTCCAGAGCGAAAGAAAAATTAGAAGATATATTAAGTACTCAGGAATCGTTAAATGTAATATTACTTCCATTTGTAGAACTTTGTGACTCCAAGATTGCAAATGGAGAGGATAAAACACCTTTAATTGATTTTAGTAACTCTTTACCATTAATTATATTTGTAATTCTAATTCTATTACTAATAGTTGCTGTAACTATCCTGATTATCAATATAAAGGAAATGGCTAAGAGAAAAACAAATGTTATCCCTATGGGAAATATAGCAACGTAATGGGTTTGATTTAAGAAAACTGGTTTATGAAGATTTTAAAAAATATTAATAAGGTAGTAATATTTCTTACTTTCTCTGATGTATTCGCATGGGGTTCATATACAATATTATCTGCCCTAACAGGTCTGTATCTTGCAAACAAGTTAGGTCAAAATACAATAGAGTTTGTTGGTATTGGTACTGCAATATATTTCCTTACACGTGCATCTGCTCAAATTCCACTAGGACAACTAACTGATAAATATAAAAATGATAAGGATGAAATACTAATACTCTTTGTGGGTATAATACTAATGGGAATACCTTTTGTATTCTATCCATATATATCTTCACAGTATCACTACTTCTTTCTTCAATTTATATTCGGTCTAGGTGTTGCATTAAATGTAACAAACTGGAGAAAACTCTTTGCTCTAAACGTAGATGGTGGTAGAGAAGGTAGACAGTACGCTATGTATGAGACGATAATAAGTGCATTTACTGCTGTATTTAGTGTAATTGGGGGAGTAATTGCCAATATGGGAACACAGTATTTTGATATGGTTATGTCTTTTGCAGGTATAATGATTATGCTAGGGAGTATATGGATAATATTGATATATAGGTATGAAAAAAGAAAAAGTAATAAAAAGTAATATTTTTAATATAAATATATATGAAAAATACACCTAAGAATTGTCCAATTAGAAATAAAAAACTGTTTTTAATAATAAGTATATCTATAGCAGTAATAATTGTTGTAATAGATTTAATACTCTTTTCTACCAGTTTAAAACAAAGTGGTGTCGGATCTGGATTCTCTAGATTTTGGAAAGAGGATAACAATAGTAAAATAATTAATAATGATAACATGGATAATCAACCCATTATCAACGAAGATGGCTTCTCGTTACAGAAGAAATATATAGGAAAAAACAATTGGGAGTATACAGTAGTAGGACAGTTACCAAACCCCTGCTATAGTGCTACCGTTGATGCAACTGTCGCAGAAAGCTATCCTGAGCAGGTAACAATCTATGTAAATATATTAGAACCTAATCCTGATTTAATGTGTGCACAAGTAATACAGGATTTTGAATATACCGCAACATTCAATGCAAGTGAGGATGCGTCTATAACCTTAAAAGTTATTAGATAGAGTTACTCCTTAATACTATTTCTAATTGTATTCCCTAAATCAAAAAAATCATTAGGTATTGTCATTATAATCTTTTGAGCAGGATCTGCTGATATCTCCTTAAGTGTTTGCAAAGTTCTTAAAGAAAGAGCTCCTTTTGAACTAGAAAGTATTTGAGCTGCCTCAGATAACTTAACCGATGCCTCTTTCTCTCCCTCCGCTTTAATTATTCTTGCCTTCTTATCTCTTTCTGCCTCTGCTTGTTGTGCCATAGCTCTTTTCATATCTGCAGGTATTTCAATATTTTGCACCTCAACTGCAGATATATCTACACCCCAATTTTCTGCTGCAATATCAACAATTCCTTTGATCTCTTCTGCAACTGTTTTTCTTTTTGAAAGTAAATCATCTAAAGAGACACTACCTACAACATCTCTTAATGCAGTCTGTGATTTAGCAGATATCTGATTTCTAAAGTTTTGAACTTTAAAAATTGCCACTGAAGAATTCACAACTTTAAACCTAACAATACCATCTATTACACAAGATACATTATCTAATGTAATTGTTTCCTGATTTGGAATATCCATAACCTGTTCCCTTATATCAACTCTTTGGACTGTTTCAAAATATGGAATAACAAGATTTAAACCTGGCTTAAGCTCTCTAGAGTATTTACCAAGTGTAAGAACTAATCCTTGAAATCCTTCAGGTATTATTCTGAATCCAGCAAATACTGTGATTACAAAAATTATGAAAAGTACTATTATTATTTCCATATTGATATATTTAATAATTAATATGGTTAAATATATTATATTTACTTTGAAATCACAATAGATTTCGTATACAATTACCAGATTATGAAGACGAAAGAAATAAAGAATTTTTTTTCACAAAATAATATAGAATCTGTCCTTTTTGATATGGATAGAACATTAGTAGATACAGGGCCATATTTTAACAAAAACATATATAAAGCGATTCTTAAGATTGTTAAGGAGATATATAAAAAAGAAAATCTAAATAAACAAACAGAAATTACAATAGAAATTCAAAAAATTTCAACCGATCTTTATTTTAAAAATTTAGCACCTATGCTTGTTGACGAATCAACACTTCAGGCAATTGAAAAATATTTTTCAAATAATAATATTAAGTACAATAAAAAAGAAATTTATAAATCTCTAAAAGATTTCTATAAAAATTTTTATAATCTTTCTCCTTTGATATTTCCATATACAGTAAAAACTCTTAAACAAATAAATGACATTGGAGTTAAAATGGGTGTTTACTCTCATGCACAAGAATCTTGGACAAAAAAGAAGATTGAGAAGATTCAGAAAGCTTTTAAAAATAAATATAAACAGGATTTAGATTTACCCTTCTATACAACTGATATCAATGATTTAAAAGATTCGATTGGTTGGAAAAAAGCTGGAATATATCATAAATTCGATATAAATAAAACATTGGTTGTAGGTGATAGCTTAACATCTGATATCTACCCCGCGATAGATGCAGGATACAGATGTTTAATCTATCTTGCACATTCAAGCCCGATTCCAAAAATCGAGAGAAAGGCAAAGGTATATATTACGGAAAATGTTGGAACAATATTCGATTAGTCGCTATTTCATTCCTCTGGCAGCCATAATTCCAGTAACTGCCGCTCCAGTAATAGAGCCAGAGAGACCAGCTGCATCTCCTGCAACATACAATCCATTAACACAAGTCTGAAGTGCTTTATCTGTTTGAATTTTAGATGACCTGAACTTTACTTCAGGTGCATAGAGTAGGGTTGACCCAGAGTTAATTCCTGGCATTACTTTATCTAAAATTTCTAAACCCTCAATAATGTTTAATACAATTCTGTGGGGTAATCCCATAGATATATCCCCAGGAACTACATTTAAAAGAGTTGGCTCTACAAAAGATTTTTCTAATCTAGACCATGTACTTCTTCTACCATCTCTCAAATCATAAAGCGATTGTAAAAGAGGTTTCCCACCACCTAATAAAGAGGCAAGTTCTGCAACTGATTTAGCATAGGCAATAGAGTTCTCCAATGGTTCCTTAAGATTTACCTCACAAAGAAATGCGAAATTTGAGTTCTTACTTCCATGATCTGAATTAGAGTGACCATTAACACATACATAGCTATCATACTCCTCTATTGCTACTAAGCCATTAGGACAGCTACAGAATGTTCTAACTATATCTTGGTATGTTTTAGTTCTAACTTTATATACAGTCTCATAAAGTGTTTCTGCCTGTCTTTGCATAATAGAGGATGGGAATTCTACTCTTACACCAACCTCAACTTTGTCATAAATATACTTAATATCATGTTTATCTGCTAACTTCTGTAACCATCTGGCATTAACCCTTCCAGGAGCTAGTAATACTTTTTCAGATAGTATTCTCTTTTTATCCTTGGTAATTACTCCCTTAATAACATTGTCTTTCACTATTATATCTTCAACCTCTGTACTATCCTTAATCTCTACATCATTAGATAATAGATACTCTTGGAATTTTTCAACAAAAGTTTTTAATTTATCTGTACCTACATGTCTTGCCTTTCTTAATACCAATTCAATATCATTAGTTTCTGCCTCTTTAATTAGTTCTTTTAATTCATCCGTCTCTTTCGGGTAGTACTCTGAATCAACTTCAAATTTGTTAAATATACTATCTACATAGTCTAGAATTTTTTGATACTGAAATTTAGATATCAAATGGAATGCCTTCTCATGAGAGAGATTAGCTGTAAGAGTTAATTTCCCATCTGAGTATGTACCAGCCCCACCGATACCTACCATTACATCTTTTGCTTTCCTATCCTCAATTCTTTTACCTAGGTCAATTAGAAGGATATTTTTCTTTCCTTTTTTCAAAAGTTCATAACATGCAAAAAGACCTGCAGGACCAGCACCAACAATTAGATAATCATATCTCTTCATAGAAATATTTAATACATTAACAAATAGACTATAGTAGAAATTATATATATATTCAAGATATTAATATTGCATTTGAATATTAAATTGATTTCTAAGTAATCCCAACCCTTTCTATATACTCTTCTTTGAAGTATCCAAATTTCTCTTCAGGCATTAGAAGTACTTTATCTATATCCAATAACTTAACAAACTGTGGCTCATGGCTGACTATTAGTATAGTACCTTTGTACTCCTTTAATGCAGAGAGTAGCATATTCTGAGAATCAAAATCTAGATATGTTGTTGGCTCATCTAATACTAATACATTGTGTCTATTTGCAAATAGCTTTGCTAATGCAAGCCGAGTTTTTTCCCCACCTGACAATGTTTTAATCTTTTGATTAACCATCTCTCCAGTAATTAAAAATCTTCCTAGAAAAGCCCTTCTATCTATATCTACCCAATTTAATCCATGAATATTTTCTAGTACTGTTTGATTGTAATCTAATCCCTCATACTCCTGTGAGTAATATCCAACATCCACTCCCTTACCCCAAGTATATTCTCCTTTGCTTTGTTTTAATTTGCCAACAAGAATTTTTAGAAGTGTTGTTTTACCTGCACCATTCTGACCAATTACTGCAACTTTCTCACCCCTCTCTACTTCAAAACTCACACCATTTAAAACTTTTACCCCCTGTTTATACTCTTTTGATATATGCTCAACATTTAAAACATTTCTTCCACAATTAATGGGAGTAGGTATCTGTATTTTCATCTTCTTACTTTTTACTAATTCAAGAGATATCTGTTTTACAATCTCTTTTTCTTTTTTTGCCTGTTCTAACTTTCTAGCAGCTTTCATTTTCTCTTTTGAACTACCTCTTTTTGAAAGAGTCATTGCATTCTCAAATACCCTCTTTGCTTTTCTCTCCTGAGCTTTGAGACGCTTTAGAAGTAATTCATCTTTAAGAGCTATCTGTTTAAGAAAGTTCTCATAGTTACCTTTGTATACCTCTACATTATGTTTAATATCATTTAAATACCATATCTTACCAATCCCCTTATTCATTAACCTTAAATCGTGAGATACTACTAACACAGAGTAGGGGTAATTTACTAGATATCCCATTAACCACTGTGTCGAGGGAATATCTAAAAAGTTTGTTGGCTCGTCTAGAATTAATAGGTTTGATTTCTCAAAAAGAATTCTAATCAGTTCAACTTTAATTTTTTGACCACCGGACAGTTCACCTACAATTGAATCGGAGTTTTTTCCTCTCATATTCATATTGTTAAGGAGTTTGTTTATCTCCCACTCTTCAATATCTAAGCCCTTTTCAATAATGAGGTACTCCCCTATTGTAATATTCTCTTTATCTGGCATCTCACTTACTATTTCTTTATGTATCTCTTGAGAAAGGTATGACATCTTTCCATTAAAATATATACCTCCTAAATCTGGCTCTTCTTTTCCTGCAATTATCTTTAACAGTGTAGATTTACCTGCACCATTAACACCAACAAGCCCTATCTTTTCATTTGGACCCATAAACAGAGTTATATCTTTTAATATTTCATTTCCACCTTTAGAGATGGATATTGAGTTAATACTTAACATAGTTACCGATTATATCATTTAATATTGCATTTCTTGCTTATACGTTGTTAAATATATTAATAACTTTTTACATCTTTTTAAGATGAAAAGACTTTTATATACCCTTTTTGCAATAGGGGTTCTGGTAATACCAGTATCCGTATTTGCTCAAGAAGAAGATCCAATGGTAATCTCAGCACCCGATGAGAGTGTTCAAATTGAAATTACATCTGAAACAGAGGATACTGAGGGCATATCTCCAGAGAGTCCTTTTTACTTCTTAACAACTCTTTTTGAAGATGTTCAATTACTTCTCACTTTTGATGAACAAGAGAAAATAGAGAAAACACTGGAATTCGCTGAGAGAAAGTTAAGAGCCATGGAAACTTTAAATGAAGAACAGGGAACAAAGGTAATGGAGAAACTAGAGTATCGATTTGAAAAACTCCTAGGTAAAGCAGAAAAAGCTATGGAGAAGGAACAGTATACTGAAGAAGAAAATGCTCAAACAACCCAAGAGATTAGAGACAGACATTTAGCTGTATTAAATACTGTTTTAGACAAAGCACCTGAAGGACAAGCACAAGAGAGTATTCAAAAGGTTATTACTAAAACAGAAGAAAAATATGTTGAAAAGGATTCTAAGATTAAAAGTAATAACAAGGGGGGAAATAACAGTAACCAAGACGATGAGGTAGAAATAGAAGAAGAGTAAATAAATTAAAAGATTATTCTACTAAATGAAAAATCGAAAACTGCTCGTTGTACTTGGAATTAGCACTTTACTGTTAGGATTTATTCTCCTTATTCTCGTTATTAGTGCAATTTTTCAATATACAGAAAAAAGTTCAATCAATTACGATGAAGAGTATTTTACTTCAAGATATATTACAACAACTGCACCTGTTCTAGAAGTTGATACACAGTTAAATGAAGAAACGGAGAGTGTTATTCAAGATAAACAAGGAATATTGGAGGTTGAAGAAACAAGGAAGGTAATCAAGGTTGATGAGGATCTATCTGAAGAAGAGAAAACTCTACTAGAAGAAAAATATTCTATCGAATTTACAGAAGACCAAAATAGTAATGGAATATATGTTGTTAATATATCAGAGGATAGTAATATTGATTCTTTACAACAAGAACTGAATGCACAAATAGAAACAGATATACCCGTAAAAATGTTTGCAGACAACATTGATTGGGGTATTGCTAGAATAGGAGCAGACAAGGTATGGGATATCGGTAATGGAGTGGGTGTTAAGGTCGCTATTGTAGATACTGGAATACAAATCAATCACCCTGATTTAGTAAATAATATTGTACAGGGATATGACTTTGTAAATAATGATTCTGATGCTAACGATGATAATGGGCATGGTACTCATGTAGCTGGAATTACAAGCGCATCATTCAATCAAGCAGGAGTAGTAGGAGTAAGTCATACTTCGAAACTAATACCTGTTAAAGTTTTAAATTCACAAGGATATGGGTATCTTTCTGATGTAGCCAAAGGAGTATATTATGCAACCGATAACGGTGCAAGAGTCATTAATTTAAGCTTGGGATCTACTACTGATTCTCTCGTGTTAAAAGATGCCATTAACTACGCTTCTAGTAAAGGGGTTGTTGTTGTTGCTGCAGCAGGCAATGATGGTGGTGCACCATGTTCATACCCAGCCGCTTACAGCAATGCCATATGCGTAGTAGCTACAGATAGTAAAAATCTACTTGCAAGTTTTAGTAATATTGGAGGAGAATTAGCCGCCCCAGGAGTATACAATTACTCAACATATATAGGGAGTACATACAAATATTTAAGTGGTACAAGTATGGCAACCCCACATGTTGCTGGTGCAGCTGCTCTACTTTTTTCTGTATGTCCTACATGTAGTGCTTCGGAGATTAGAACTGTATTGAGAGAAACTGCTGTTGATTTAGGAGAGGTTGGCCAAGATATTCTCTTTGGTTACGGATTAGTTGATTTAACTTCCGCAGTAATTAAATTACAAACTCCAATCGTAGAGGAAACACCAGAGATAATACCGGATGAAACACCTACAGAAACTCCAGATCCTACGCCAACAAATACTCCTACGAATACCCCAACTAAAAATAAAGTAACTCCTTCACAAGTCATTAGTATTGTTGAACCAGTGATTACTAAAGGTAAAAAATATATACCAGAAAGTGTTCAAGATATAGACATTAAATACACCCTAAACCCAATCTCTGAGAATAGCTTACTAGAAAAAGTAGTAATATATCTTGATAATAAAGAACTTGAATCTTCAACACAACAAAGTGCAACGTTTACAATCTCTCAAGATTTACTTAATCATTCGCAACACTGGGTAAAGGTTGTAGCAAGCTTTAGTGATAACAAAGAAAGTTCTGCTCAAATAATATTAGATATGACATATTTAAGAACTCTTGAGAAGACAAATACTTTAAAACAGAAATCTGTACTTGGGATATCTACATCTATCTTTAATTGGTTGTTTAATTGGAAATAGAGATATTAAAGTAGGAACCCGAATAAAATGATATGGTATAATTCGGGTATGAATAAATGTCTGAAAATATATACAATAGAAAACGAAAAAGAGAAGAAATTTCTTAGAGAAACTTCTAAAGATGTATCACTTGAAGAGATCACAACAAAGGAGTTCCAATCCTTTGTTGATGATTTAATATATACAGCGGGCAATGTACTTACTCAAGAAGGATACTCTGCAGCCGGATTGGCCGCAGTTCAAATTGGAATACATAAAAATGTCTTCTGTATTCTTAGAGAAGATTCGCATAGCTTTGAGGTGATGATAAACCCAAGTATTAAGGTGTTAAAAAATGAAAAAATTATCGGATTAGAAGCGTGTTTAAGTATTCCTAATTTCGAAGGTAAAGTACCAAGAGATAAGAAGATAAAAGTTAAATATTTAGATAGAAATGGAAAAACAAGAAGAGAAATTTTCTCTAATCAAGAAGCACGAGAAGTCCAACACGAGTATGATCATACTAAGGGAGTTTTATTTATTGATAAATTAGTAGACTAGAAAATTTTGATCTTTACCTATACAATATAGATATGAAAAAAATACTGCTTTTAACATTAATAACTTTCCTATCTCCAATATATCTGTATGCTCAGCAGGACACCTCATTAAAGGAAGTCAAAGCAGCTGAAATTGAGGAATTAGATCAACAGGAAGATGAAAGAAACAAACAGATTGCTAATCTACTTGGTTTTACTCTTCCTACATACACTGATAATCCAAGCTATGTTATCACTTTCACCGATCCTTCTGTAGATAAAAAAGGTGTTGAATTAGGGCTTGATGGAAAAGATTTTGCTCAAATTAAAAGTCCATACACTTTCCCTGCATTAAGCATTGGTAGACATCAAATCAAATTCAGATTTTTTGACAATACAGATACAATTAAGATATTAGAATATGAACTAATAGTTATTCCTAGAACCCCAATCGTTAATATCCCTGATATTGGAGAGACAAAAATTTCCATTTCAGGAACTGCTTTGGCTAACTCAGAAGTAATATTTACACTTACTGCCAATGCATATAACTATTCTGAAATTGTTTTAGCAGATGAAGAAGGGGATTGGAAAGCAGAGATTACTCCTGAAGAGGGTGTATCTGAAGGAATTTACTCTTTTACCGCATATTCGAGAAAATATGGTTTTGCAAGTAATCTTTCTGAAACAGTTACTTTTAATGTAGGCGACAGTAAGAAAGTAGATACAAAAGATGAAACTGGTATTATATTTTCTTTCTCAAAAATAAATAAAGATAATTTTATAAATACATTTAAAACTAACACCGATCTAATTCTTCTTGTACTTGCCGGTTTTCTTCTTGGAGTTCTTTTAACAAATATACTTAGAAGTTTAATAGATGGAAATAAAACAGAAAGAAAAATAAAAGAGGTTGAAACTTTAATTAGTAAAAAAGATGCTGTGAATAATGAGAAAGATACAAAAACTCTTAGAGAGCTATTTGGAGGAGAAGAAAGAAAAGAAGGGGCTAAAGAAAATAGTACTGAAAAAACTCCTACTAAACAAGAAAGTATAATCAATAAGGATGTATTTTTAAGAGAGTATAAAAATATAGATCCTGACAACGATAATGGGAAAGAGATAAAGAGAAAAATTAAAGTATCCCTAACCTCAAAAGAAGAATAATTCTACACATATATGATAAAATTGTGTTTAAGCCAGAATGGTGGAATGGCAGACACGCTACGTTCAGAACGTAGTCTTCGTTAAGAGGGTGGGGGTTCAACTCCCCCTTCTGGCATATCTATTTTTCCCAAGCACCTATATTCTCAAATCTCTGATAAGGATAAAGAATATTACTTATGTCTCCAATATTTATGCTCTCCTTTATCTCATATATATATTTGGGATGATACAGAAAGATTACAGGAACATCTTGTGTTAAATATTTTTGAAACAATGCATAATTGGATACTCTTTTATCTCTTTTTAAACTCTTACGTGCTTCTTCAAGTAAGATATCCACCCTTTCGTATGAGTAACCAGAGAGATTTAAATCAGGATAATTTGTTTTAAGTGAGTGCCAAAGATTATACTGATCTGGATCAATAGTTGTTTCAACCTCATACATTAAAAGTTCAAAGTCTCTTGTAGCAACAATTTCCTGAGTAAGTTGAGTATATGTTAAAGATTCTAAATTAAGAACAATACCTTCATCTTTTAATATTTCTTTAAGAGACAATGCTATTCTTTCATTTAAATCATTACCATAGTAGCTTAACGTTAAACTAAGAATTTTCTTATCCTCTGTCTCAAAATATCCACTATTTTCATTTTTAATATACCCCATACTATTTAAAATCTCTTTTGCCTTCTGCGGATTGTATTCATATTTAACTATACTACCTTCGTTGTATGCCCAAGAAGAAGTAGGAATAGGGGAATAAACAACCTCTCCCGAAATATTAGCTTTCTCGATAAGTAATGTTTTGTTAAGCAAATGATTAATTGCAATTCTAAAATCTTTGTTTTCAAACTTCTCTTTTCTTGTATTAAAAAATATCATTCTTAATCTTGAATTCAAAATGACAGAGTATTCCTCGTATCCAGAGTATTCCTCAATATAAGACATACTAAAATGATCAACAGTTCCCATAGCGTCAAGAACTCCATTTCTAAAAGCTGCTTCTAGTGCATCATTATTTGAATATATTCGATATATGAAAGTATCAATTTCAGGTCTAGGAGAATGATAATCCGATGCTTTAAGGTATACAACATTTGGTTCAGATCTATAAACTTGATAAGGGCCCGAGCCGAGAGGATATTTTGCGAAAGAGTCAAAAGGTATATCTACAGTTCTAACACCCTCAAATTTATGTTTAGGTACAATATACACAGATATTGCCTCAAAGAAGGTCGCATTACTTTCTGAAAGTGTAAATCGTATTTTATCATCTGCTATTTTTTCTATACTCACATCTAGTAAAGGAGAACCGATAGTATCATAGCTAAACTTTGAAGCAAGCTCTTTAGCAATTTCAAAAGTAAAAAGCACATCATCCAAAGTTAATGGTCTACCATCTTGCCATTTGTGATCCAAAGATATTGTAATATCATATGATTTACCATCTGCAGAAGCACTCCATTCCCTTGCTATACCAGCAGTTGGAGTCCCATCTTTGGATATGTTAATAAATTTATCAAAAACTAAAGCTCTAATATCTGCATCTACATTACTTTGTGAAGTAAATAACGGATTGAATGAAGATATCGCACCCACACTTCCCTCTACAAAAATATCTTCTTTCTCCTTAGATATAACGTCAGCAAATATTGAGCTAGTAAGAAAAGCAAAAAGTGCTAAACCAATGACTGAAAAGATAGTAATAAAACTAAGAGGTGCAGTATTCTTAAAAAGGTTATCAACATTGCTAGGATACTCCCACAACCAATCTCTAAAGGTTAATTTGTTTTTCTTTGGGCCAACCTTTATTACATCCTTAGAGGGGATAATAAATTCAAAGGCCTCTTTCATTGATTTGCGGATAGTTTTTTTTTCGTTCTCGTTTGAATTAACCATTCAATCTTTAGACAGAGTATTTATATATCAACAGAGATATAGCAATAAGGAGAAAAGTTAAAATAATTGTAAAGTAGTAAAGAAATTTTTCTAAACCTCTTTTAGTTCTAAATACCTCTCCACCACCACCAAACATCTTCCCCAATCCTTCAGCCCTATTTTGTAAAAGAATAGATATTACGACTAGTACACTAATTCCAATTTGTATATACAATAGTATATTTTGTATGGTTTCACTCATAGTCCTGATTATACAATATTATGAACTTTTCTCAAGAACTTTCAACATTGATGAGACAAAAGAGAATCCAGCACTTCCAATTACCATTGTAATTATCGAAGTAATCGTAAATGGATGTATAACTAGATTACCAGTATCTATACCATTGAATTCATATTCTTCAATATTAAAACCAGGCATTAACTCTTGAAGAAGAAAAAATATTCCGAGACTAATTAACAATACCATTATGAAACTTGTTAAGAAATTCTCCCTTATTGTTAAGAAACTTAATATTGCAGAAGAGAAGAACACAGCAAAAGCCAATATTAACAATGAAGAGATTAAGTATATTGAATTTGTTGGTATAGAGATACCTTTAAATATTGTCAGTATAAAATATGCACATAACATATACTGTATTAAATTTTTAATAAATTTTTTCATAACACAGTAAATTACATTTAATATAAATAATATATTAGCATTTTACATACTCAAAATATATTTTGGCAAATAGAAATAATATAGGATAAGAAAACGGTTGTTCTTAATCTCTCTCTTAATGTATATTTGATATATATGGATTCTTTTTCTAAAACGAAAATAATAGCAACGATAGGGCCATCTTCTTGGGATGAAACAGTATTAAAAGAGATGATTACAAATGGTATGGATGTAGCAAGAATCAATGCCTCTTTTGCTGACTTTGATGAATTGAATAGGGTATCTAAAAGTATACGAGGAATCTCTCCTAGAGTTGCCTTAATGCTTGATACCAAGGGCTTTAAGATTCGTGTTACTGGGTTTGAAAAGGAGATAGAACTTAAACAAAAAGATAAAGTAATAATTGTTCCTAAGGAATATATAATACCTGAAACTTCGACTACTACATATATTGCAATTACATATGATTCCCTTCATCTAGATATCTCACGAAACTCTAATATACTTCTTGACGATGGAAATATATTACTTAGGGTATTAGATATTAAAAACGAAGAAATTGTTTGTGAAGTAGAACAGGGTGGTACTCTTAAACCATTAAAAACAGTAAATATTCCAAATACTCATTTAAAATTTCCATCCCTAAGTCAGAAAGATATCAATGACATTAAATACGCAGTAGATAATAATTTCGATTTTATTTCTGCTTCATATATTAGAAATGTTAATGATGTTGCTAATATTAGAGAAATTATCGGAAATAGTAAAATCAAATTGATTGCAAAGATTGAGGATAGGGAAGGGATAGATAATTTTGATCAGATACTAAACTTTGTTGATGGGGTGATGATTGGAAGAGGTGATATGGGTGTAGAAATACCGCTTCCAGAAGTTCCAATTATTCAAAAACAATTGATATATAAATGCAGATCGGTGGGTAAACCAGTAATTGTTGCTACTCAAATGCTTGAATCTATGAAAGAGCATTTAAGACCTACAAGGGCAGAGGTAAGTGATGTGGCTAATGCAATAATGGATGGATGTGATGCTGTAATGCTTTCCGTAGAATCATCAACTGGTAAATATCCTGCCCAATCTGTAAAAATGTTAAATGATATTGCCTTAAAAGTTGAGAATATCCTTAGACCTCAACGAGTAGAGGGATATACTCAGGCAAGTATGGAAACTGATATACTGTGTAACTCACTTTTTGATATCTCTCAGAATTTAAATCTAAAAGGAATTATAGTAATTTCTGAAACTGGTAAAACATCTCAAAGTATCTCTAGGCATAGATTAAACATTCCAATTTGGGAAATAGGAACAGATCTACAAAGAATTCGTCAGAATTCTCTTCTAAGAGGGGTAAAAGGATACTATATAAAAGAACTCTCAGGAGATAGAGATAAAGTAATATCTAAAGCCGTTGAGTGTGTATACTCTTATGGAGAGTTGGATTTAAATGATAAAATTGCTATTATTAGTGGCAGTTCTATAAAAAATAGATCCAACAACAGTATACTTGAGATTTCTTTAGTCAAGGATATAATTGGATCTTAATCAACATGGTGACGTAGCCAAGCTGGTTAAGGCCGTGGTCTGCAAAACCACTACCATGGGTTCGAGTCCCATCGTCACCTCCAAGTATTGATAAATAGAACAATGTATTTTAAAATACATAACTCTTAGCCGAGATGGCGGAATAGGCAGACGCGCGGGACTTAAAATCCCGTTCTAGAAATAGAGTGGGGGTTCGATTCCCCCTCTCGGCAGATTCTAATCAACATCCTCAAACAAATCAGGATTTTCATTACCACACTTTGGACATTTTTTTAATACTGCCACACCCTCATAAACATAGCCACAGTTAAGACACTTCCATCTTGTCCATGTTACATCTAAATCCTCCGGAGTCTCTTTGTTCTCGATATACTTTTTTGGGAGATTAGGGTCAACATGCAAAGTTCCATTTGGTGTTTGTGGATTTGCATTACCATTATTCGTATTTAATGTATCCTCCATCTTTAATTTTTTCTAAAATTAAATTAAATGTTTCCTGTTCATTCATATTAGATGTATCTAATACAATATTATAGTACAAATTTGGCTTATCATACTTCACCTTATACAATCTCCAATACTTTTCTTTATCAATTCTATATCTCTTCTTTAAATTGCTCTTAATTTCAAAATATCTTTTTACCTTTTTCAAACCTTTAAGATTTTCTTTACCTAAATGTCTCTTTACTTTCACACCGATCTTGGAATCTAACCATATTGAAACATCACACTTTAATCCCTTTACCTTGGCTAAAGCACCATACACCTTACTATCAAGAACAACATCTCCATTTTTCGCATACTCTTCTAACATCCCATCTATTTCAAAATCTAAACTATTTCCTCCTTTTGATATTTGTTGAAGAAATTCTTCGAAATATTCAATATCTCGTTCCTTTGCTGCTTTTCGAAAAAGATCTCCTGCGTAAACATGTTTAATGCCAAAATGATTAGCCAACATCTTCGAAATTGTAGTACTACCTGAGCCGCCAGGACCTCCAACAGATATTACAATTTTTTTCTTATTTTGAGTCATTCTTAGATATATAGTATATTAATAGAGAAATAATGTCGAGTAAAAGAAAAACCAAAAGAAAAAGTTCAATCGAGAGAAAATCTCCAGATAAATCAATACTGGTATTTTTAATTATTATGGCTATTTTTGGAGCTATTATGATATATGATGCTAGTGTTTATTTAGCAAACCAGGAACCCTTTAACAATCAATTTCATTTCCTTACATTACAAATTGCTTGGTTACTTTTTGGTGGGATTTTAGGATTTATTGCTTATATTATTGATTATAGAAAATTACTTAAACTATCCTTTCCCATACTTCTAATTATAATATTTTTATTAATATTAGTTCTTGCTTTCGGCAATGAAGTTAACGGTTCAAAAAGATGGTTCCAATTCGGATCCTTACCACCCATTCAGCCAGCCGAATTTGCTAAGTTAGCAATAGTGATGTATTTTGCCAGTTGGTTTTCTAAAAAAGAATACTCATATACAAAATTCGAAGATTCAATAAAAAAAGGTTTTTTGAAAATACTAGTCCCCTTTCTAGCTATTCTTGGATTAGTAGCTCTGTTAATTGTATTTGAGCCAGATTTAGGTACTGCAATGATTATATGTGTAACCGCTTTTATAATGCTTTTCCTCTCAGGAAAAGATAATGCACATAGAATTGGATCACTTGGAATAATACCTTTAATTTTCTTACTTGGAGTTATCGCAATACTGTTAGAACCGTATAGGATGTCTAGAATACAAACATTTCTCAATCTCATTCTTAAAGGAGAAGTAGCAGACCCTCAAGGTACTGGGTATCAGATGCAACAAATTTTAATAGGAATTGGCAGTGGAGGATTGCTTGGGAAAGGGTTTGGACAATCTAGGCAAAGATTTGGGTATTTAGTTGAAAATACTGCATTTACTGATTCTACTTTCGCTGTTCTTTTAGAAGAATTTGGATTACTTGGAGGTGCCATAATAGTAATATTTTGGATATTTTTCCTATGGAGAGGTTTTAAAATAGCTCTTAGTGCTCCAGATAAAGAAGGGCAATTTCTGGCAACTGGGATAACTGTATGGTTAGCGTGTCAAGCATTTTTTAACATGGCCGCAAATGTTGGAATCATCCCTCTAACTGGAATCCCTCTTCCCTTTCTTACTTACGGTGGTTCTAGTACAATGGTAACTATGATTGCATTTGGTTTACTTTTAAATGTTAGTAGATATACAAAAAATGCTTAAATCTGAAATTAAAATTCTGATTACTGGAGGAGGAAGTGGTGGTCATATATCTGTTGCAAAAAGCTTAATTGATTCTTTAATTGATAACTACAATATACCTGTGTCCAATATCCTTTATGTAGGAGGTGACTTAGGTATGGAAAATGAGAAAGTAGGAAACTCTCTCGAACAGAAGCAATTTAAAAATTCGCAATTTAACACCTTTTACATTAGAGCAGGAAAGCTACAAAGGAAGTTGTCTTTAAACACGATTCCTCTCTTACTAAGATCTCTAAATGGGCTTGTTGATTCTATTAAAATTATAAAGAAATTTAATCCCACCCTCATAATCTCTTCGGGTGGTTTTGTTTCTGTGCCTGTATGTATATCAGGATGGATATACAAAAAACCAGTATATCTGCATGAACAAACGGCATCAGTAGGTCTCTCAAACAGAATTGTTGGTAAATTTGCAAAGAAAATATTTCTATCATTTAAAGATTCAACAAGGTTTTTCTCAAAACAGAAAACATCTCACGTTGGGAATGTTGTTAGAAAAGATATCTTTAAAAAAGAGATATCTCCTAAAACGGATAAAGATATAGTTTCCCTTTTAGTAACAAACAGAGATCTCCCTTTCGTATATATCTCTGGAGGAGGACTTGGTTCTCATAGTATAAACACAAAAATATTTAACTCTTTACCTGGGCTGTTAAAAAAATATAAAGTGCTACTTCAAACTGGAGAAAATGAAATATTTAAAGATTATGAGAAAGGGTGTGATATTAAAAAGAATTTAACTGCACAAGAAAACGAAAGATTTGTAATAAAAAAATTCATAGATAGTGAAACAATTGGATATGTCTTAAATAGTATGAATCTCTTTGTTGGAAGATCTGGTGCGAATACTGTATATGAAATAGGGGTATTAAAAAAATATGCCCTTTTCATCCCTATCCCTTGGGTTACACATAATGAACAGTATTTGAATGCAAAAATACTTCACGATATTGGTACTGCTAATATTCTAGAAGAGAAAGATCTAGAGCAAAGTGATATTACTAATGAGATTGAAATGCTAGAGAAACAAATTGCTCTAAGAGATATTGATACAAAAAAGCTAGATAGTCTGTTTCCAACAAATGCAGTATCTTCAATTTTAGAAAATATCTTAAGTGAATATCTTAAATAGGATATCTACTGTTTTTTTTGTATCTGATATATACTTGCTTAATGAACATACTAAGTAATGTATCGCTTAAAACTCTTAATACATTTCATGTTGATGTAATGGCTAACACACTGTGTTCTATCGATTCTGATAAAGATTTTACAAATACAAAACTTTTTGAATACCTAGACAGTAAAAATTTACTAGTTCTTGGTGGGGGTTCAAATATTCTTTTTACAAAGGATTTCAAGGGTAATGTAATACTAGTCAAGAATTTGGGTAAAAAGATAGTAAGTAAAACAGATTCGTTTTTTGAAATAAATATACAAGCAGGAGAAAACTGGGATTCGTTTGTACAATGGAGTGTAGATAACAACCTTATGGGTTTACATAATCTGGCATATATACCAGGTACAGTAGGAGCTACTCCCATTCAAAATGTAGGCGCGTATGGGGTTGAGGTAAAAGATTTTATTACTGAGGTTGAAATATTCAACATTGAAAATCGCAAGATACAAATACTAACGAATTCTGAGTGTGACTTCGGATATAGAGATAGCATTTTTAAAAATGAATTAAAAAACAAAGTGATTATTAAATCTGTTACATTTAAATTACCAATTTTTAAAGGACACATTGATGAGAAATATCTTGAATACCCTGGTATTAAAGAGTCATTAAAAGAAAAGGATATTACACCAAAAACTGTATACAAGGCGATAAAAAAAATTAGAGAAGAGAAACTTCCCAAAGTAGAGGAATACGGTTCCTGTGGAAGTACTTTTAAAAATCCACAAATTCATATATCTGAATACAAGAAATTACTTAGTCAGTTTCCAGAATTACCAAGGTTTGAAACAAACAACCCAGATACTGTTAAAATACCTGCTGCATATATACTTGAAAAACTAGGGTGGAAAAACAGAAGAGAAGGACAAGTAGGTACCTGGATACATCATCCGTTGATTGTTACAAACTACGGTAATTGCTCTGGTCAAGAGATACTTCAATTTATTAACAACATTAAAGATGATATTAAATCTAAAACTAATTTAGATTTAGAGTGTGAAATTAATATTATTTAATACCAATATATGTCAAACTTAATAGTTAAAGGAGGAAATAAATTAAGTGGAGTAATTACTCCTGCTGGAAACAAAAACTCCGCTCTACCCATTTTGTGTGCCACCCTACTTACAGATGAGCCCATTACAATTAAAAACTTCCCAGAGTTAACAGATGTCTCAAAATTGATTGAACTAATGGGGAGTTTGGGTTCTGTGATTAAGTGGGACAAAGAGAAAGAGGAGATATTAATTGATAATTCTAGTTTCTGTAAATCTTTTGGTGATACTGGTTTCCCACTTGGTATGAGAGGGGCAGTCCTTTTACTTGCCCCTTTGTTGCATAGGCACAAGACATTGGAGGTTAATGAGGAAATTGGGGGATGTTCTCTTGGAATTAGGGAATTAGATCCACATCTTGAAGTATTAAGTACTTTAGGTGCAAAGATAACATCTGGAGAAACAATTAAGATTGAAGCAAAAGATGGTTTAACAGGTGGTCAGCTATGGCAAGATTACATGTCAGTTACTACAACAGAGAACTTTGCAATGGCAGCTAGCATGGCTAAGGGTACTTCTGTAATGGTAAATGCTGCATCTGAACCACATGTTCAAGACCTTTGTAATTTTTTAATTCAAATGGGAGCAAATATTGAGGGTGTTGGTTCTTCAACACTTACAGTACATGGAGTAAAGAGTTTACACGGTACTCAGTTTTCAATATCTTCTGATCATCATGAGATAACAACACTTCTTGCGCTAGGGGCAATGACAGGTGGAGATGTAAGAGTAAAAAATGCTATACCTCAACATTTTCAATTGATAAACAAAACATTTGCTAAATTTGGAGTAGAAATTAAATATGATAAAGATACTGCATATTCTGTAAGTAATGGAGATTTAAAAGTTGTTGAACCATTTACAAAAAATCTGTTACAAAAAGTAGAGGCAGCTCCATGGCCATACTTTCCTGCAGATCTATTACCACTAATTATGGCATTAGCTGTTAAGGCAAAAGGTAATAGTTTGTTTTGGAATAAACTTTACGAAGGTGGTTTCTTTTGGATACCAGAGATGATTAAATTCGGTGCACATATCGTCATGTGTGACCCTCACAGAGTAATTGTATTTGGAGGTAAAGAGCTTAGACCAACTACTGTAGATGCTCCAAATATCATTAGAGCTACTGTAGCACTACTCATGATTGCTTTAACTATAAAGGGTGAAAGTGTAATTTTAAATGCAGATACAATTAAAAGAGCCCATCCGAAGTTTGTAGAAAATCTTCAGAAATTAGGCGCTGATATAAGATGGGAGGAATAGATAGATATATCAATTTGAAATAGGAATATCTTCTTAACTGGGCATTTTTTGTTATCACTCTCCTTAAGTTATTAGGTATACCAAATAGTATACTGAACATTTTTGATTTCCTTGTTTAATAGTAAATATATTCATAATGTATAGCTTGTAGTAATACACTCTTGACCTTAATGATAAATATATGTAAATTATTGGCAAGAAGTGGTAAAAAGTGGTGAAAGATGATATATTCATCTTATGATAATTGGAGAGTACAGAAGTACAATCGGAGATAAAAAAAGAGTATCACTTCCTAAAAAATTTAGAGAGAAATTAGGAGAAGAAATAATATTAACAAGGGGATATGAAGATTCATTGATTCTTGTTAATAAAGGAATGTGGGAAAGAATAGCGGAAGATGTAATAGGTGGCTCTTTTATAAATAAAAATATTCGTGATACAAGCAGATTCTTAATAGGGGGTGCTATAGAAATATCCATAGATAAACAGGGTAGATTTCTAATACCTGAATCTCTTTTTGAGCATGCTAATCTTTCAAAAGAAATTGTCTTTATCGGTTTAATTAACTGGATAGAGGTATGGGATAAAGAGAAATGGTTAAAAAGAGTAGAGTATCTAAAAACTCACGGTGATGATATAGCTCAGGAGATAAATAAAATGAGTCAAAATAAATAGATGCAAAAGATTCATATTCCAGTATTACTAAATGAAACTCTTACTTACTTGAATATCAAACCCGAGGGTTTTTACATAGATTGTACTCTTGGAGATGGTGGACACAGTTTCGAGATATTCAAAAGATTAAACTCCAAAGGATTACTCCTTAGCATAGATCAAGACCAAAACGCCCTAGATTTCGTTAATGAGTATTACAAAAACGAAATTAAAAGTAATTGGATATTAAAGAAATCTAATTTCTCTAAAATAGATTCTCTTGTTGATTCTCTAAATAGAAAACCCGATGGAATACTAATGGATTTAGGTCTTTCATCTAGACAGTTAGAAGATTCACATAACAGGGGGTTTAGCTATCTTGAGGAAGATGAACCGTTGGATATGAGAATGGATACTGATCTTGGTGTTAAAGCCAAAGATCTTTTAATAGCTCTACCAGAAAAAGAATTAGTTAATCTTTTTACTGTATACGGAGAAGAAAGATTCTCAAGAAGAATTGCAAAGGAAATTAAAAAAAATATTACGAATATCAATACCGTTGGAGATCTTACAAGACTTGTCTATAGAGTTGTGCCGGCAGCTCATCAAAGTTCAAAGAACCCTTCTCGCAGGGTCTTTCAGGCCCTGCGAATTGTGGTAAATGATGAATTAAACTCTTTGAAAGAAGCGTTAGACAAATCTTTTAAGCTCTTAAACAGCAAAGGGAAGATATGCGTAATATCTTTCCATTCATTAGAAGATAGGATTGTAAAAAACTATTTTAACAATTTAGTTGAAAGCGGAGAGGGAGTACTTCTTACAAAAGAAAATATAGCCCCAACCGACCAAGAAGTAAGAGATAATCCAAGATCCGCTTCAGCTAAGTTAAGAATAATTGAGAAGATTTAGAATAATACTGCCCAATGAAGAAAATTACTTTACAAAAGAATAACTTGTTTACATCGATACTTGTGTTCTCGTTTGTTGCTTTGGTTTCTTCCCAATTAGTTGTGAATTCCATATTAACACCACTAGGTAGTAGGTTAGAGAGATTAAATACTGAAAAAGAACATCTCCTAGAAGAGAATAGGGCGATGTCTGAAGAAATTGCTAAAAGTAGTTCCCTTAAAGTAATAGAGAATCTTTCTGAAAAGAAAATAAATATTTCTGTTGCTCAAGTTCAAACATTTATATACATTCAAGATTCTACCTTAGTAGCTAATAACTAATGAGTAGTTTAAGTAGGTTTCATACTTTAAAGAAAAAAAATAAGGGTTCCTCACTTGGAGCAAATATTCAAAGAACTAATTATAAATTAGTGACAGTTCTTTTAACTGTCTTTGGATTAGTAATCTTAATACAGGCATTCCGTTGGCAAATACTTGAATCTGATAGATTCGCCACCATGGCTAAACAGCAGTATACAGATAAAGGGAAACAAACTACTGAAAGAGGAATAATATATGCTAGTGATGGAACAGTCTTAGCTATAGATCAACCAATCTGGAATGTATATGGATCACTGAGTACTGATGAAAGAGAAAGAGAGATTTTCTTTAGTAAGAAAGATCTCTTTGTATCAACAGTCTCTTCTATTCTAGCAGTTGAGATAGAAAGTATTGATGAAAAAATTACTGATGATTTCCAATATGTAAATTTAGCCAAAGGAATCGATACAGAAACAAAAACTGCCTTACTTAATGAAAACATATTTGGAGATGATAAAAATAATAGAGCGGGTTTTGGTCTGTATTTTGAAAGAGCACTAAAAAGGGTATATCCTAATGGAGATTTAGCAGCTCATGTACTTGGTTTCATTGGTAAAGATAGCGAAGGAAACGATCTTGGACAGTACGGTATAGAGGGATTTTACTTTGGCGATATTATGGGTAAAGAAGGATACACCTATGAAGAGAAAGACTCTTACGGGAATACAATTCTAACCGCAGAGTACGAGCCAGTACTTCCCCGTTCAGGAAAAGATTTTACTTTAACCATATCTCCTGCCATACAAAACAAAGTGGAGAAGATATTAAAGCAACATGTTGAAAAGACCGGCTCAAAAAGTGGCAGTGTAATTATAATGAATCCTAAAACTGGAGAGATTCTTACAATGGCAAACTATCCTAACTTCAACCCTAATGAATACTGGAGAGTATCAGATCCATGGGTATTTAAAAATCTTACTGTAGCAGATGTATATGAGTATGGATCTGTACAAAAACCAATAACTGTATCTATTGCACTTGAATCTGGAGATGTTCCTAAAGATTTTACTTGTGATGATAAGACTGGATATTTAGACCTTTACGAAGTAACTGGGTATCAAGATTTAAAAGGAAGGAAAATATATCAATGGGATAAAAGACCTGATGGTCTTCAAACCTTAGCTGATATGTTGAAAAATTCTAGTAACCCATGTATAGCACGAACTGCTTTAGAAGTAGATTTTCAATATTTTTATAAAAAACTAAAGGAGTTTGGTATAGGTAATTTCATTGGTATTGGGCTACAAGAAGAGAGTAATAGCTACCTTAAGTCAGATACACAATGGACAAGATTAGATACCATTACTGCATCATATGGGCAAGGAATTTCAGCAACTCAATTACAGGTCATTTCTGCTATAAGTACTATTGCGAATCATGGAAAAAGAATGAGACCGTATATAATATCTTCAATTTCAGATGAGAAAGAGGTTATAAATTTCCAACCACAAGTTTTATCTGAACCCATATCAGCAGAAACCGCAGACTCTGTTGCTGAAATGATGACTCATGTAATAGAAGATGGAGGTATAAATGAAATATATATTAAACAGCTTCAGGATTACTATATTGCAGGAAAAACAGGAACAGCACAAGTCGCTAAGCAAGGGGAGGTTGGATACGAGGAGGATAAAACAATAACGACATTTATTGGATTCGCACCCGCAGATGATGCGAAAATGATTATGTTAACTAGATTAGAAGAACCCAAAAATAATCCTTATGCATCTGCCACAGTAGTTCCTATGTGGACTGAAATGTTTCTCTCAATAGCCAATGACCTGGAAATCTCTAAGAGAAATTGAGATAATTTGATATAAATTAATCACTATCAATATGATAGATATTATTAAAGAGAGCATCAAGTATTTATTTATTTCAACCGGTGTGTCAATACTACTAGCACCAATAATGATTACTGTTCTATACAAACTCAATCAGGTAAGCGGTATTAAGAAAACAAAACTTGGACTTGGAGAGGGTACAAACTCTATATTTATGAGAATTATGAAAACAACCCAAACAAATGGAACACCAAATATGGGGGGGATATTAGTATGGATAGTTGTTCCTTTAATTACCTACCTATTTACCCCAATGTTTCCAACCCTTCAGGCACTCTTAATTGGGTTTATGCTTTTTGGGTTCTGGGGATTTGTTGATGTTGCGATTTTTACTAATGGCTTTAAGAATAATTCGAAGATAAAAGCCATGCAAGAAACATTTGAATGGCGGTTGGGTAAATTAGTAATTACAATATTACTAAATATTGCTGTAATGTATTTGCTGTATAGTACAGGTGCATTTAATACAATATCCTTGGGCTTGGCATTATCAATTTCTGTAACACCTGCGATATTAATTTTACTTGGGATATTAAGTCAATTTGCTATTTATTCTGGGGAATTAACAGATGGATTAGATGGTCTGATGGTAGGGATCTTTACAATAATTACAGTATCTCTTTGTGTACTTTTAATAATTCAAGGTAAATATGAATTCTTACCATTTTTAGCAATAACCTTGGGTGTGTTAATAGTAGATTTATACTTTAATATTCCTCCCGCAAGATTCTGGAATGGAGGACCAGGAGCAATGCCTTTAGCTTTTGCAATGTTTTTTATTGGCTTAGTAACTGGAAATTTAATTCCTTACCTTCTTATGTCTTCAGTAACATGGTTAATTATGGGATCTAGTGCCATACAGATTATCAGTATGAAATTTTTCAAAAGAAGGATATTTAAAATAGCTCCAATACACCATCACTTTCAAGCAATAGGGTGGCCTCATTACAAGATTACAATGAGATTTTGGCTATTCACATTGTTTGGCTGTGTTATAGGAATATATATCGGATTGTTCTAATTACTAATCCTTTTCACAAATATTCTTACCGTCCTTACACTGACAAAGAAGGGTCCCATCTATTGAGTTATATACATCTTTGTTGTTTCGAATATATCCTTCATATATACAGTTATTTGCTAAATAGAGCATTCCCTCCTCATCTTGATACTGTATATCAAACTCCTCACTGATGTTAATATTAAAATTCTCTATAACAAAAGTGTTTTGTGAAATACATGGTAAATTAAATGATTCGTTTGTTAAATTACTAATAATAGAGAGTACTAATCTGTTTTTCTCTAATTTGTAAAGACCCAGTTGAGGAGCAACAATATTATCTTCGTTACATACACTCTCAATTTCAATTACAATCTTTAATCTGTTTTCTAAATGAGAGATATCAACAAACTTAATGATTTGATCAAACGAATTACTACCATCAATCATATTAAGGAAATCGAAAGTGTAATCTAAGTTTGAAGCAGAAAACTCTTCTGTAGTAGAAGTTGTAAATGCTTGGGGATCACATATCTTTTTCCCATCACTACTACATATACAATTAGTACCTACATCATCTCCAAAGGCACATTTCTTAATTCCAATAGTATCTTTTACAGATATAACAAAAATTACCAGTGAGGAGAAAAATAGAAACAACGTAATTATAACCAACCAATTGGCATACAACCGACCTTTCATAACAGAAATATTGTATCACATTCTTAAAAAAAAGATAGAAGCCCATATATATGTTAAAATATCCCCATGCATGATTCACACATACATATATCAATGAGTCCTCTAAAGGAAAATATTGAAACGGATATTCAAGAATTTATAGATTCTGGAGGAAAAAACATATTGATTCAAACTACCGATATATCTGACTATCAAGATACTTTAAAAATGTATGAATCATTGAAAAATATTTTTCCAAATGTATTAGATTTTGCACTAGGAATACATCCTAGTAGAATAGAGGAAGGTGTTTCAAAAAATGATTTAGAACAAACTGATATATTTAAATATGCTCAAAAACAGTTAAACATATATCAAGAGGTATTTGATAAACATATTGATAAAATATCAGCAATAGGGGAGTGTGGATTAGATTACTACAGTATGAATGAATATTTCCAATTTAATAATTTACAGAAAGAACAGATTAAAGAAGCACAAAGAAGAGTATTCTCTAAGCTATGTACGTTTGCTTTAAAGCACAATTTACCAATGAGTATTCATGCTAGGGGAGATATTGGAGATAACAGCTGTGTAAAAGATATTCTAGATATTATCGCTAAAGAAGGAAAGGGAGTATTAAGAGGTTCTTTCCATAGCTACACTGG
>CAZIYI010000003.1:0-8722 GCA_964543485.1 uncultured Candidatus Saccharibacteria bacterium | reverse complement strand
TCTTTTTTCAAAGAAGGGTAAATAAGAACAACAAACTCTCCATGGGGATGATTCTCAAAATCTCTTTCTTTTAATATAGATATTAATTCAATAGCTTGACCACTTAATACCTCCTCTCTAAATTTTGTTAAATCCTTAGCTAATACTACGGTATTTTCCTTTGTACAATCATCTATCACCCAAAGTAATGAAAGGACTCTTTTAGGAGATTCATACAGTATTACAGTATTTTCTAATTCAAAATATTTTTTTAACATATCCTTTCTCTTTTTATCTGATTTAGGTAAAAAACCTAAAAATACAAATTTGTCAGTAGGAAGACCACTAATAGAGAGAGCAGAGATTAAGGCGGAAGGTCCTGGAATACTCTCTACAATATATTCGTTCTCTCTTAGCTCTCTAACAAGCTTGAAACCAGGGTCACTGATTAGTGGTGTACCACTATCAGAAATCAAAGCGAGAGTAAGACCCATATCTAATTTCTCTTTAATCTTACTTACAATTCTTTCATGATTCTGATCTCTGTATGATATTAACTTCGTATGAATATCATACTTGTTAAAAAGTTTAATACTCTCTCTAGTATCTTCTGCCAATACAAAAGGAACGGATTTTAATATTTCTACAGCCCTGTATGTTATATCCCCAAGGTTACCAATAGGGGTTGATACTATGTATAGTTTTCCTTTTTCCATATATTTAATATCTAAATCTTAATTACTCTTCTTAAAATATTTTCTCTGTCTTCATCTGTAATATCTTTGCTTAGTACCGCCTCTTTAACATCAAAACTTCCAATGGTTACCCTTCTTAACTCTTTCGTAGTAGCGTATGTACCTAATTTCATACCTAAATCATGTATTAAAGTTCTAATGTATGTTCCAGTTGAACATTTAATTTTACATTTTAATATCGGATACTCGTATTCATATACCTCAAACTGAGAAACAGAAATATTAACTGGCTTAAGTTCTACCTCTTTCCCGTCTCTTGCTAAATCATATGCCTTTATTCCTTGCACTTTCTTTGCAGAATACATAGGAGGTATCTGAGTGATATTCCCAATAAAATGGTTTTCAATGATACCTTCTATTTCATCTCTTGATGGTACTGTTTTTGATTCATCTTTCTTTACAATTACTCCATCCCTATCCTGAGTATCTGTAGAGTATCCTAACTCTCCCTCAACCAAATATGTTTTTTCATATGTATGAAAAGTATTCATCATTTTGGTTGCCCTACCTAAAAGAATGACTAGTAGACCTGTTGCAAATGGGTCTAGTGTTCCTGCATGGCCAATCTTTTGATCTTTTCCAATTACTCTTTTTAATTTCCTAATTACATCATATGAAGTAATACCTTCCTCCTTGTCTATTATTAAAATTCCGTCTATCATATATACATATACATTAATTAATCTACCAATTATCTCATATGCCAAACGGTTTAGCACTGGCAATAAATACATTACTTCTGTTAATACTGCTTGCATACATTGTTTCAATCGTTTTTAATTTTTTCTCTCCATTTTACACAACCCCAAGTAAGATATTAAAAGAGATTGTTAAATATTTTAAGTTAGGTAAAAATGATAAATTTGCTGATTTGGGATGTGGTGATGGTAGAGTAGTTTTTTCTACATACAGAATGTACAAATGTAGTAGTGTGGGATACGAAGTTAGCCCTGTATTATTGATGTTTGTAAAACTAACTAAGTTAATATTCTATCCGTTTAATAGGAAGATACAATATATTGAAGAAGATTTTTTTAAAGTAAATCTTAAAGAGTATGATGTAATATATTGTTGTTTACCTTCTGATGTATTAGAAGTACTTAGTAAAAAGTTTAAGAAAGAATTAAAAAAGGGTAGTAGAGTATATTCATATATGAATGAAATACCCAATGCAAAGGGGAAAGCGATACGAGTTGGTAATGAAAAGGTATACGAGTATACCTTCTAGTATGATATATGTATAATGGTATACATGGCAGTATATGAACCTTTAGCTTCAAAATATAGACCTACGAATTTAGATGATTTTGTTGGACAACAACACTTAATTGGTCCTAATGGTCCCATTAGAAAATTTCTTTCACTTGGTAAAGTTCCCTCTATGATTTTCTGGGGTCCTCCTGGTACTGGTAAAACTACTTTGGCATATATCATATCCTTAAATCTGTATTACGATTTTTACAAGATGCAAGCTGTAAATAGTGGTAAAGAAGATTTAAGAAAGATATTAAAGATTGCTATTAATAACCAACAGTATAATAAGAAGACAATGCTCTTTTTAGATGAGATACATAGATGGAACAAAGCACAACAAGATACACTACTTCCGTATGTTGAAAAAGGTGTAATTACATTGATAGGAGCTACTACAGAAAATCCCTCGTTTACAATAATTAGTGCATTACTATCAAGAACCAAGGTATTTGTTTTTAATCAACACACTACAGAAGACATATCTATTCTTTTGAAAAGGGTTATAAAAAAAGAATATCCTAAGTACAAAATTAGTAAAAAGATTATAGAATTAATTAGTGAACTATCTAATGGAGATATTAGATCTGCATTAAATATATTAGAGATGAGTGTTACTCTCTCAGAAGCTAATACAAAGGAAGGTGATAAACTAACCATTTCAGAAAAAGAGATAAAAGAGGTAGTACAAAAACCTTTGTACTATGACAAACAGGGAGAAGAGCACTTCAACATTATCTCTGCTATACATAAATCAATGAGGTCTTCTAATCCTGATGCGGCTGTGTACTGGGTTGAGCGAATGTTAAGTGCAGGAGAGGATCCTTTGTATGTTGCAAGAAGATTACTTAGGTTTGCAAGTGAGGATGTAGGTAATGCTGATCCACAAGCAGTAATACTTGCAAACAGTGTATATGAGGCATGTCAGAAATTAGGTATGCCAGAGTGTAGTGTTTTTCTAATTCAACTTGCTATATATCTTTCTAAAGCAAAAAAGGATAACAGTGCATATATGGCAGAGTTAAGTGTAAAAGAAGATATAAAAAAATATGGGAATTTACCTGTACCTTTAAATATACGTAATCCTGAAACCAAGCTTATGAAAGACCTTGGATATGGTAAGGGTTATGAGTATGATCATGATCTACCTAATAAGAAATCTGAACAGCAGTGTTTACCTGACAAACTTAAGAATAGGAAATATCTTAAATAGCTTTGTAAATTTCTATCACAGAATATATAATACAAAAGATATGGAAATTTTAAAGGACGAGAAAATAATAAATAGAATATTAAACAAAGCAGTAGAACAGATACTCCCTTCACAAAATGCACTAAAAGAATTACTCCTTAGTGGTAAGAAAATTAATGTATATCAAGGATTTGATCCAACAGCGCCTACACTCCATATCGGACACAGTGTAGGTATGAGAAAATTAGAAGACTTTAGAAAACTAGGACATCAGGTTTTTTTTGTAATAGGAGATTTTACAGCTAGGATAGGAGACCCTTCAGATAAAACATCTGCAAGAGTAAAACTTTCAAAAGAACAAGTCGAAGAGAATATGAAGATATATGTTGAGCAAGCATCACATTTCATAGACATCTCCAATAAAGAGAATCCTGTTAAAGTAGTATATAACAGTCAATGGTTAGAGCCACTAAATTTTGGTGACATAATTGAATTGGCATCGCTGTTTACTGTACAACAGATGATTAAAAGAAATATGTTCCAAAAAAGATTACAAGAAGATAAACCAATATACTTAAATGAATTCCTCTACCCACTAATGCAAGGATATGACTCTGTAATGATGGGTATCGATGTAGAGGTAGGTGGAAATGATCAACTATTTAATATGCTTGCAGGAAGAGATCTGGTAATGAACAAACTAGGAAAAGAAAAAATTGTTGTAGCTGGTAAGCTTCTTGAAACAAGTGATGGTAAAAAAATGGGTAAATCAGAAGGTAATATGATTTCTTTAAATGATAGTGCAAATGATATCTTTGGAAAAGTTATGACCTTTGATGACAAACTTCTCCCTATCGCTTTTGAAATACTTACTAACTACGAGTTAGACCAAGTTGAAGAGATAAAAAAGAGATTAGAATCAAACGAAAACCCAATGGCTCTTAAAAAAATATTGGCATTTGAAGTTACTAAAGATATAAAAGGTGAGATTGAAGCTAAGAAAGCACAAGATTACTTTGAAAGCATATTCCAAAAGAAAGAGATAAATACAGAGATTCCTGTTAAACAGATAAACCAGAACAATATTGGAATACTTGATTTAATTGTTTTTTGCGATATTGCTGATAGTAAGTCACAAGCAAAAAGATTAGTTGAGCAAGGAGCTGTAGGTATCGATGGTCAAAAGGTAACTAATTGGAATATGAGTATAGATAAAGAGTGTATACTCAAGTGTGGTAGACACATATATCAATTAAAAATTACTTCGTAAATATTGGGGATATAAATATATATTTATAAATCCCCTAAAGGGATTTTTCTTTCTATGGATACTGAAACATACATAAACAAATTAAAAGAGTTAAGTCCCCAAAACTTCTTACAACCAATATCAGAAGCAATACTTTTGGCTAAAAAATATCATAAAGCTCAAATGAGATTTTCTGGCGAACCATATGTTAACCATTCTCTAAGAATTGGAATTACACTTGCCCAAATGGGAATGGACACTAACACCATCATAGCGGGTTTACTCCACAACAGTATTACCAATTCACCAGATAAAGAGGGAGAGATATCTTTTGAAATTAAAAATAATTTTGGAGAAGATGTAATACAATTAGTAAAACAGTACAACGATATTAGTAAAGCAACTGCTAGTACACAAACGGAATATACAATAATAACAAAGTTCATTTTAAACAACGCTAAAGATCTAAGACATATACTAATCAAACTGGCTGATACTTTAGACAATGTAAGAACAATTGAATATATGCCAAAAGATAGATTAAGTTCAAAAATCCAAAAAATCATATACATATATGCACCATTAGCGGAGTATCTTAACTTAGATTCCATTAAAAAAGAGATAGAGGAAAAAGCTCTAAAAATATACAGACCGGAAGAGTACACAATTATTAAAAGTAAGATGCAAGAGAATAATTTTACCCAAGAAATGTTACATAAATATCTAGAATATTTTAAAAATGTATTAAAAGATATCTCTCCTAACCTAACCGTATATGGAAGAGTAAAAAGTATTTACAGTATATACAACAAACAGAAAAAACAGCTTAAAGAGGGTCATAATATAAATATTAGTAATATACGTGACCTACTTGCCTTTAGAGTAATAACAGATATGGCTGATGACTGTTTTAATGTGCTTGAAAAAATTATGGATAAAGGAGATATCCTTACAGAGGAGTTTGATGATTACATTACACACCCAAAACCAAATGGGTACAAAGCACTACAAGGACCAATTGTCTTAGATCAAGTATCTCCAAATATAATTGAAATCCAGATTATGACTAAAGATATGTATTACCACAATACCTACGGTCCTGCTTCACATATTGCATACAAGGAGAGTCAAAGTAGATATGCCAAACCAACAGATAACTATAACTGGGTAGAAGATGTACATAAGGGAATTAACGAACATATATCCCTAAGAGAAACTAACATTTCAAACCCTATACCTGTTGAAATCTTTCCCACCAATATATATGCATTTACTCCTAAAGGAAAAATCATACAGCTTGATAAGGGGGATACTGTTGTAGATTTTGCTTTTAAAGTACACACTGATATTGGTTACGCAATGGTATCTGGCAAAGTAAATGGGAAAGCTGAGAAATTAGATTACGAAGTTAAAACAGGAGATACAATTGAAATTAAAACACAGGTTGGTAAAAAAAGTGTTAAACAGGAATGGTTACAATACGCTAATTCTCCATCTACAAAAACCAAAATACAAAAAACTTGGAAAAATTCTTAGATACTAGTAAAATATCTTTATGAACAAAAAGAAGAAAGATTTACTCACAAAAATAGTCAGTATCTTTATAGCTATCATTATGCTAGGAAGTATGGCTATCCCAATAATACTTTCAGTACTTGACTCAATTTAATAATGAGCTTTACCTCAATAGATGAACCAATTACATCTCTTCATGGGATTGGCTTAGCACAAGAGAAAAAATTTTCAAATCTTAATATATTTACAATTAGAGATTTACTCTTTCATATACCTTTTAGATACAGAGATACATCAGAGATATTAAACATAGAAGATTTCAAATCCATTCAAGAGGGAACATTTCTTGCTCAAATAGTGGAATCAAAAAATATTTACACTAGAACAAGAAAAGTATTAACAAAAGTAAAAGTAGTAGACCAATTTGACGCTACGCTAGATATATCTTTCTTTAACCAAAGCTACCTTACTAAAACATTTAAAATTGGTGAGTGGTATATATTTGATGGAAAGATTTCAGAAAAAGGTAAAACTAAAAATATATACAACCCAAAGTATGAGAAATATACGGGAGATATATCCTTACAAAAACATTTAGGGAAAATAATTGGGATATATCACGAAACAGAGGGTATATCATCTAGATATATTAGAAATACAATACTACCATTAGAAAAAGATGTTACTCAATTAGTAAAAGACCCAATACCAAATACATTCCTTAAAAAAGAGAATCTCCCACTGCTAGGTGAAAGTATTCAACAGATACACTTTCCTAACTCTCAAGATGTTTTACTTAAAGCAAGAGAGCGTCTCGCTTTTGATGAAATGCTAAGAATAGGGATAGATATTGAAAAGGATAAAAAGAAAAGATCAAAATTAAAATCTTTAAAAATAGTTGAAGATAAAAATCTTTCAAAAGAGTTTCTTAATTCACTACCATTTACCCTTACAGATGACCAACTAAAAAGTATTGACGAGATACTCAAGGATATGTCTAAAAACAAACCTATGAATCGCCTACTTAATGGAGATGTAGGTAGTGGTAAAACAGTAGTAGCGGCTTTAGCAATACTTCAGTGTATTAGAAATGGGTTTAGTGCTGTAATACTTGCACCAACAACAGTACTTGCTCAACAACATTTTGAAACATTTAACAAACTACTCAAACCATTTGATATAGATATAGAGATATGGATATCTAGTAAAAAAACCAAAGCTAAATCTCCAAACACACTAATAGTTGGTACACACGCAATACTTTTTAAAAGCGATATACCTGATAATCTCAATTTAGTAATAGTTGATGAACAACATAGATTTGGTGTAGAGCAAAGAGAGAAGTTACTGAAAGGAGGAGCAAAGATACCCCACTACTTAACAATGACAGCTACACCCATACCAAGGAGCTTAACAGAGGTTGTATTTGGTAATGTAGAAGTCTCCACAATAAAAGAGAAACCAAAGATGCAAAAAGAAATAATTACAAAGTATGTACCATATTCTAAAAGACCTGATTGTTTTGATTGGATAAATAGAAAGATCAAAGAAAGTAAATATACAGAGCAAGCATTCATTGTTTACCCCCTCATCGAAGAAAGTGCTACTTTAGATGCTAAAGCAGTTTTAACTGAATTTGAAAATCTTAAAAATATTCACTTTAAAGATATTAAAATTGAATTAATGCATGGAAAGCTAAAAGAGAAAGAGAAAATAGGGATACTTGAAAGATTTAAAAACAAAAAGATTAATGTTTTAGTATCTACATCTGTAATAGAGGTAGGTATAGATATGCCAGATGCTACAGTAATGGTAATCGAAGACGCTCATAGATTCGGATTAGCACAGCTACATCAATTAAGAGGAAGAGTTGGACGAGGAGAAAAGGAATCATACTGCTTTGTAATACCTAGTTTAAATGAACAGGGCAATACTGTTGTAATAGATAGATTAAAATACTTTGCATCCCATCCATCTGGTTTTGATGTAGCAGAGTATGACTTAGAAAGAAGAGGCCCAGGAGAGGTATACGGTATTAAACAGTCAGGTATACCTCAATTTAAGATTGCATCTCTTACAGATATAGATATGTTTAAAAGAGCTAAATCTGTTGCAAAAGAGTTAGTAAAAGATGATAATATGAACTTAAATTACATATTAGAAAATATATTTAAGTAATGGAAATACACATCGTCTTAGACAATATTAGATCTGCTTTTAATGTAGGAAGTATATTTAGATCCGCAGATGGAGCAGGTAGTGTTAAAAAGATATACCTATGTGGTATGACAACAGATATTGATAATCCCAAATTAGATAAAACAGCATTGGGTGCAACAGAGATGATTCCTTCTGAGCACTATGACACAACGATGGAAGCAATAGAAGAAATTAAAGAGATGGGTATTCCAATATATTCAGTTGAGTTAACAGATGACGCACTAAACTTCCAACATATAAAATATCCAAATAAGATAGCATTAGTATTTGGTCATGAGAAAAGGGGAGTAAATCAAGATATTTTAGATAGAGTAGATAAAAAAATATATATCCCAATGAGAGGTAAAAAGGAATCTCTAAATGTTGCAAACTGTGCATCAATATTACTCTATGAGATAACAAGAAAAAAAGATTAGACTCTGGTAATATATATTTATGAAAATAACTCCCAAAGCTGTAGCAATAATGTCATCAATGGTAGTTGTAGTAGCTGCAGGAGTACTTTACTATTCTTCAACTAGAGATACCCCAGAGGTCTTAAGTTGGATGAATAGTAGTTGG
>CAZIYI010000002.1:80260-121424 GCA_964543485.1 uncultured Candidatus Saccharibacteria bacterium | reverse complement strand
TCTTCATACTTGCCTTCAATCTGTTTTCCATTCATCTTCCTATTCATTAAGGCAGGGTAGAGTGTGTCATTTATCAATGAAGATTTACCACTTCCTGATACACCTGTAATACACGTAAATGTATTTAATGGTATTTCTAATGATATGTTTTTTAGATTGTTTGTTTTAACATTTTTTAGACAAATCTTTTTATTATTCTTAACATCTATATCAATATTTAAGGGTATATCTTTTCCTATTTGTATCTTGTTAGAGAGATATTTACCTGTAAGAGAGTTAGATTTTTTAATATCTTTTATCTTTCCTTGAGCTATTACTTCGCCACCATGCTCGCCTGCAAAAGGTCCTATATCTACAATCCAATCAGCTCTTTCCATAGTTTCTTCATCGTGTTCTACCACAATTATGCTGTTTCCTGTATCTCTAAGAGCTTCTATTGATACTAACAGCTTATCAATATCTCTAGGGTGTAGACCAATTGAGGGTTCATCTAAAACATATAGTACTCCGGTTAAGCCAGTTCCTATCTGTGAGGCCAATCTAATTCTTTGGGATTCTCCACCTGAAAGGGTTGTTGCCTTTCTAGAGAGCGTGATGTAGTTTAGTCCAACATTTACTAAGAATTGTAATCTACTATTAATTTCTTTGATGATTGGTTTAGCAATTTCTTTCTTACTTCCCTCTAGTTTAAGATTTTGTAAGTATGTTTTAAGCTTATCTATTGAGAGATTAGTAAGTTCGATAATGTTGTAATCTCCAATCTTTACTGCAAGAGAGTAGGGCTTTAATCTATTTCCCATACAGCTATCACAAACCTTTTCTGTCATATATCTTTCTATCTCTGCTCTTCTGAAATCTGAGTCTGTTTCTTGGTATAGCCGTTCTAACTCTTTAACAACTCCTTCATAGTTAACATCATATATTCGTTCTCTTCCAAAACGGTTTGTATACTGTATTTTATAAAAATCTTTTGTACCATGACCAAAGAATATTAAATCAAATATCTCTTTAGGATATTTTACAATGGGGGTTTGAAGTGAGAAGTTATGTGTTTTAGCAACACTTTCTAATATTCTAGATGTCCATGAGTCTTTTGTAGTTCTATTTCCCCAAGGAAAGATACCACCTTCATAGATTGTTAACGTTGGGTTGTATACTTTCTGTATATCTATTTCATTAATTATGCCTAGGCCTGAACATTTTGGGCAAGCTCCTTCGGGGGCGTTAAATGAGAAAGATGCAGGTGTAATCTTGGGATATGATATTTGGCACTTAGAGCATGTATTATTTTCAGAAAAGAAGTACTCCTTGTCTCCAATTAATACCTTTATTTCTCCATCTGAAAGGGAGCTGGCTAGTTCTAAGGAATCAGTTAATCTTTTTTTAAAGGCGTTTTCATCGTCTTCAATCATTTTAAAACTCAATCTATCTATGACTAAGTCAATGGTGTGTTTAATATCGGATTTCAGTTTTAGATTTTCAATATCATCAAGATGGTATACATTTCCATCAATAATGACTCTAGAAAAACCCTTACTGTGTAATTTGTTTAACATAGCGGAGTACTCTCCCTTTCTATTTTTAATTAGTGGAGAAAGTATCTGGAAATTATCTTTTTCTTTCTTAATTAACTTTAGTATATTTGTATATACTTGTTGAATTGTTTGTTGAGATATGGGTTGACCACATGAAGGACAGTGTGGTTGTCCTATATGTCCGAAAAGAAGTCGAAGATATCCATATATCTCCGTTATTGTTCCTACTGTAGATCTAGGATTTGTACCTGTAGTTTTTTGGTCTATAGATATAGCTGGAGAGAGTCCTGAGATAGAGTCTACCTCTGGTTTATGCATTAACCCAAGAAACTGTCTTGCGTAAGAGGAGAGTGATTCTACATATCTTCTTTGTCCTTCTGCGTAAAGTGTATCAAAAGCCAAGGAGGATTTTCCACTTCCAGATACTCCTGTAAATACTACTAGTTTGTTTTTAGGGATATCTAGAGTAACATTTTTTAGATTATGCTCTTTAGCCCCTTGTATGTGTATATATTCACTGTTCATAGCGACTCCTATTATATCATGAATACTATATATTGACCTCATATTTATGCTCTTTTTTATGTATTAGAAGTGGTATAATTGGGGGTTGCACCCGTAGCTCAACATTGGATAGAGCAACGCACTCCTAACGCGTAGGTTGCTGGTTCGACTCCGGTCGGGTGCATTTTTAAATATTTTGAAGGTATAATTTAAAAGATGGAAAAAAGAATCACAGTAGATGAGTTAAAGCCGCCTGATAGGAAGGATGGGTATCCCGTTCAAACACCTATATGGTTAAGAAGGATATTAGAGTTTTTACCTGGTACTATGATTTGGTTTTTTGTTCTATCTCCTCTAATATTCGCACTATTTGGATGGGAGAAGGTTTTTGTCTTCTATATTTCATATCTTATAATATACTGGGTGTATAGGGGTGTTAAGTTTGTAGTAGGGGTTGCATTGGGAGTAAAGAGGATGAATAGGGATATAGAAATAGATTTTCTATCTAAGTGTAAAGAAACAAATGAAGATAGGTTTAACGAATTAAAGTATATATATCTATGTCCTGTATACAAAGAGGGATTAGAGGTATTAGAGCCATCTTTTGAAGCATGGAGTAAAAGTGATGTTGGTGCAGATAGGATTCACGTTATTGTTGCAATGGAGGAAAAAACCGCTAAAGATTTGCAGATACCATCCTTTAATATACTCAAGGAAAAGTATGGAGATAAGTTTGCAAGTATGGAGTATTCTGTACATCCATCAGGTATAGAGGGTGAGGCAGCGGGTGTAAAGGGTGCAAATATTAACTGGGCTATGAGAAATTTTGTTAAAAAGCTTGAATCAAAGGGAGAAGATATTCATAACTATATGCTCATTACCTGTGATTGTGATTTAAGACCACATCCTAAATATCTATCGGCTATTACTTACAAATACCTTACTGTAGATTTACCAGACCAGAAATACTATACAAGTGCTGTATATACGCTGAATAATAATATATGGAGAGTACCTATTTTAATTAGGGTTCAGTCTACTATGTTAACTTTAGTTACAATACATAACTGGACTACAGAGAAATATGAGACTATTCCTTTCTCAAGTAGTGTATTTAGTTCAAAGGCCTCTTTCTCTTCCTACGTAGTTAATCTTAAAACTCTTAAAGAGATTCACTTTTGGGATCCTCAATTGGGTATAGATGATACTACATTCTTTTGGAATGCTGTAGTTAGATATAAGGGCCATTTTAGGGGAGAAGAGGTGTATCTTCCGGTGTGTAGTGATGCTGTAGAGAATGAAACGATGATTAAATCTTACAAGGCGTTTTACAAACAACAACACAGATGGGGGTGGGGTATTATTATATTTCCAACTACACTTGCTGCTTTAATATATTCTAAAGATATCGGTTTCAATTGGAAATTCCATATGGTGTTTGCAATTATTAAAAACTATATTCTTTTCTTTACGGTGGTGTATCTTATGACTATCGGTTTAGATTTATTAGGTGTATTTAGCAACGATTACGCATATAGCTCTGCTGCTTATAATCTTCCTACTGCAATGAGTTTTCTTCTTAGCTTATTGATTGTATGTAACCTCTTTCTTATATATTACAGAAGAAAGCTTATCCCTATACCTAAGAATTGGCCATTATGGAGAAACATTTTAGATTTAGGAGAGATTGCCTTAGTAGCTGTACAGATGTTAACCTTTGGATTTATTCCTTACTTACAGGCACACACAGAGATGATGTTGGGAAGGGGATTTAAAAAGAATTTCTATGCTACAGAAAAGGTAGAGATTAAAAAGAAGAAGCGTTAGTATATTGTATATGTATCTATAGAGATATCTCTGGTTTCCTGTTCATTGGGTTCTCCAACAGATAGTGTCACTATTTTTTCTCTAGATTGTGTAACAGTTTTAAATATATTTTTATCTGCATCTTGTAATACTTCTACTGTATTATCTCCATCTATATCAGATATATACATACTCTTTTCTTTTAGAAACCAAATATTAAGTGAATTAGAAACCCAACTTACTTCAAGGACCTTAGGATCTAATCCTTTAATCTCTTTTGATCCGATCTCAACTGTGTGATCACCTTCATCTTTATTAAATGTAAATACGCTGTATCCATTAAGATTTTTAAATATTAGCTTGTAGTTATCCTGACTATACTGTATTAAATCAGATGAGTAGGGAGATATGAGGTAGTATTTCTTTGTATCTGTGTTATACCAATATGCAGAGGTGTCTGTCTTTATATATATTCCTTTCGCTGTTTGATTAACATTGAAGGAAAGAATCTTCCCTACGCTTTTAGTACTCTCAGGAGAGTTTGTAAATGGTAAGTACTTTCCATCTCCAGTATCTTCTCTATGAGGGAATATGTAATCATTGTTTTTTTGGAAAAACAGATCGTTTACTAATTGCTTAGGAGAGGAACCATCCATCTGTTGTTGTGTAAGGATGTAAGAATATACATTCTCAAGTTGGTATTCTTCATTTTGTTGTATTCTGTAAAAGTAACCTTGTTCATCTGTATACCATATATACTCTTTTTCGGGAATTTTCTTACTTAGTAAGTATTTTGTTTGTTTCGATACATCAAATGATATTAAATCTTCATTCGATTCAAACATCAAATATTGGTTGTTGTTTGACCAAGTCATATTGTAAGAAGAGAAAACACCAATATTTAATTCTATTAAGGTATCAAGTGTAGAGCTTTTAGAAGAATCTAAGAGGTAATACTTTGTAATATCTGTATCAACTATTGTAAGTAAGCCAAAGATTCCACTAGGAGAAAGTGATATCTCTATGACTGGTTGGGTTGCATAATCAAATGTTAGAACTGTCCTTGGGTTAGACCCCATGTCCCAGAAGGCGGTATTAGTATCAAATCTGTATAGTGTATACCTGTAGAGTAGGGCTTCGGGGAGGTATTCGTTTACTAGAAAGTATGTATGAGCATCGTAATCACTAGTCCAGCTATTTATATATTTTTTACCTTGTAGTAAATATTGTTGTTCTTTTTCAATATCTTCTTTTATGAGCCAAGGAAAGATAGGGGTTGATTTTTCCTCCTTGATTTCAATATTCTTTTTCCATTCAACGTAACCACTCTTGTATACAGATATGTCGTAAGTTCCGATAGGTAAACTTATACTTTTGGGAGTTCTTCCTTTTTCTGTACCATCTATGTATAGGTTTGCCAAAAAAGGTTCACTTTCTACTGTTAGTACGCCTGTTTTGATGAATAGTTGATTTGTATCACCAAATCTCCATCCGTTTGCATAGAAGTAAATGGCAATAGCCCCTGTATATACGAAGATAGAAGCTAGTATAGAAATCAAAGAGAACACTCTCTTGTTGTAATCACTTTTGTTCATATTTAATCTAGTATATCATATCGTGTTTTCAATTAAATTGGTATAATCTGTAATGCTAGGAAAGAAAATAGGGATAGATTTAGGGACTGCAAACTCTGTCGTTTTTTTAGAGGGAGAGGGTATTGCTTTTGTTGAGCCAACTGTTGTTGCTATAGATGTTAATACATACAAAGTAATAGCTGTAGGGACAGAAGCAAAAAAAATGATTGGTAAAACTCCAGACAACATTATTGCTAAAAGACCTTTGAGAGATGGGGTAATAGCGGATTCTAGGATTACAGAAGCATTACTTAAGTATTTTTTTAACAAAGCATTAGGTAAGTCTAGGTTCTTTAAACCAGATGTAGTCATTAGTGTACCTGCTGGTATCACTACTGTAGAACAGAGAGCTGTTGTTAAAGCAGCTACTAATGCTGGTGCAAGGAATATTACTATGCTACCTGAGCCATTACTTGCCGCACTTGGTGCAGGCCTTCCTATAGAGACATCTTCAGGTAATATGATAGTAAATCTTGGTGGTGGTACTGCAGAGGTAGCAGTAATATCTTTGGATGGTATCGTGGAGTATGACTCTTTGAGAATAGCTGGAGATGCTATAAATGAATCCATAATCAACTATATGAAAAAGAAGAAAGGTGTGTTAATTGGAGAGCAAACTGCTGAAAGTATTAAAATTAAGATTGGTTCAGCAATCGATATTAAAAATCCTAAAACAATGGAGGTAAGAGGAAGAGATTTTGGAGCTGGTTTACCCAAGGCGGTAAATATCGATTCTAATGATGTAGCCATAGCCGTAAAAAGACCTTTGTTGAGTATAATTAACAGTATTAAGGGAGTACTCGAAAAGACACCTCCTGAGCTATCGGCTGATATTATGGATAGAGGGTTTGCGATGAGTGGTGGAACATCTAAGTTAAGGAATTTAGATAAACTTTTTACTAAAGCAATAGGTGTTCCTGCGTATGTTGCAGATGAGCCAATGTACTGTGTTGCAAAAGGTACTGGTATTGCGTTAGAGTTAATGAGTATAGGTGAGAGATCTTTTAGTTTTAATAAATCAATTTCATAATGAACGTATTTTCAAAATCAGATAAAACAAGTATGCGTACAGATGAGGTCAATCAATTGCTATATAAGCTTAGATTACCTTTGAGTTTAGTATTTACCCCTATAAACCTTAAAAGTGAAAAAGAAAAATTCTTCTCTTCTGATACCTATGATCCAATTTTTACATATAGGAAGCTAAAGAACAATAATAGTGAGATTCTAAAAAGATTAGCTTCATTAAAGCAGATATCTAATGTGGATCCAAGGATTTCCGACTTCTATATTAAGTTAATAGAATCAAAGAAAGAGGCAAATGATTTAATAAATGCAGTTGGAAATAACGATATTGTAACTGAAATATCAAATAAGAAGTATGGTAGACCTTCACCATTACTTTTTAGGAATTCTGCAAGAGTATTACGAGGAAACGTTGATAACTACAATATAGTTAAATATCCGGTAGTAAAAAAAGAAGATCTTTTAGATTACAAAGAGATTGAATACATATTTAACAAGACTTTTGAATATTTTAATCTTGATGGTTGGAGAGTACAGAGTTCATCAAATATTCGTCAGAATGGTGCTAAGGTAGGTATTAAAAGTAAATGGGTATTAGTGGATCCTAATATTCAACGATCTAAATTTAAGTTAAAGAAGACACTCGTACATGAGGTTGGAACCCATGTGCTAAGATCCGTTAATGGTGAAAGTAGTGGAGTTGAACCGTTATCTAATGCTAATTTAACAAGTTATCTAGATGTAGAAGAGGGTTTGGCTACTTGGAATGAATCTGATATGGGTCTGTTGACCTTAGGATGGTTGCAAAAGAAAGCTGCTTTGACGTGGGCTATTTATATTGGAGAGAAGTTAACCTTTAGACAACTTTACAATAGCTTATTGGGGGTTTTTCCCAAGATAACATCCTTCGATATCGCTTTTAGTGTGAAAAGAGGGCTAGGAGATACAAGTTATCCAGGGATATATGCAAAAGATGTTGTATATTTTAGGGGCTTTAGAAAGGTAAAGAGGGCACTAGAGAAAGACAAATCTTTATATGAGAAACTTTATGCAGGTAAGATTGATATTGATCAGTGCGAGTGGGTTGACGATGGTTTAATACCTAAACCAAAAATCGTACCTACAAAGGAACAATGGGGGGAAATTTTTAAGAAATTAGATATCTAATTACTAAAGGATGTAATTATTGCTTCGGCTATATTTATTGGTTCTCCCTCTATTTTATTTTCGTATGCCTTAAATCCAGGGTGTAAGCTTATTTCCTGTAGTAATGGTTTTCCATTCATCATCATGATATCTACAGCGATAAAATCTGCTTCAAAAATCCGTGCAACATTCTCTGCAAAAATTTTTATACTATCCTCTGGAATGTTGTACATACTATATATTCCGTTACTCACTGTCATGAAACTTTGACTTCCTTGTCTCTTCCATCCAGCTATTACTTTCCCTTTGCTAACGAAAATCCTCATGTCTATATTACTATCCGAGAATTCTTGAATAAACATCCTAGAAAGGTCTAAATTTTTAAGATACTCCTGTTGATACTCTTGAACTGAATCAAGTTTAAATACATTCTTTTTTATTTTATCCTTCCCATCTATTTTTTCTATTCTGTTTGCACCAGAGTAATCTTTTATTATCAAAGGATATGAGTTAAGTACATCTCTTTGTTCCAAGTATTTACCGTCTGTTCTAAAATATGTATTAAAGTAAGGGATATTATGCAAAGAACAGAATAGGGCGAGTGAGATTTTGTTGTAGTAAGGAAGCTTTTTAATACTTTTACTATTTTGTACTAATACCTTATTTTGAGGATTGTTTACATTATGTTGATCAGTGTATTCAACGATATACCTTTTAAAGTGATACTCCATGTCACTATGTAAATCATGTCCTCTGAATATGATATGACTATATTTCCTTATATCCTCTCCCTTGGCTTTTATCACTGTTTCACCATCTATGAACTCAAATTCTAATTCGTCAAAGTATGCAAGAGAGTGGGGTATACTTTTTTTGTCCAATTCCTCAGCAATTCGGATATTGGCACTTGCTGTGTTGTCTTCATTTAGTCGCTGTTTCTTATCAAGTATTAAATATCTCAAGTTATTTAATTATTTTTAATTTATTTATTATCTTTTTTCTTCTATATCCTTTTATAATCTTCATACACTCTTTATTTATACTCTGATCTTTAGTGATATATATATTATCAATGTAGTCAAATCCAAGACCGTACTTTTTTACTTCTTCCCAATTTCTGTAATGAAGTATTATTACATCAAGTAAAGAGTTACATTTTATTGCTTCAGTGCTCTGCCATTTCTCTTTACCATCGTTGATAAGGATTCCGTTTATGTAGTATCTATCATCGATAATTTCTCCAATGGTTTGATCTTTTTTAATAGTGAACTTTCGTCTTAGAAGAGTAGGTAGGTCATCTTTGCTTTGGCCAATAACTACATATCTCTTACAGATATTTTCTGCTAAAAGTTGGTCAACATATATATCTGAGACATAATCTCTTTGTTTGCCAAGTACAGGATGCATATTAAGATATGCTTCTGGCATTGTATTTATTTCAAGTATAGAGCCGTTATCTTTTGTAAGAGGTTTAGATATATCTAAACACATCACATCAACACCAAGTGTAAAGGCATGAATTGAACGAGCAATGCTTTCAACAAGTATTTTAATTTCGTTACATACTAAGTCAGTAAAATCTTCAGTTATTCCTCCTTGACTCATACTAGCTACCTTTCTTACAGATATCTTTTCATCTTTTTTTGGTACGAATTGTAATGTTAAGTTTTGATCTTCTAAGTATTGTAAAAGCGGCCTATCAATGACTATAGGTTTTAATATGTGCGCAGGATTTTTGGTATCTCTTTTTGGATTAAGATTTTCTGTAATAATTAGTTGTTCGATTGTATTCTTACCATCTCCTATAATAAAAGCAGGAATTCTTTTTGTTGCAATCTCAAGCTTACCATTTATAACTAAGAGCCGATAATCTTCTCCTTTTATCTGTTCTTCAATCATTATTTTCTTTTGCCAACTTGGTCTGTTATCTCTCTGAACTGTTTCTTTGGCGTAATCAAAAGCGTTAATAGCTTTCTCTAATGTATCTATACCAACAGAAACTCCTTTCCCAGCAGTAAGGCCTGTTGGTTTAATCACTACTGGTTTGCTAAACTCACCCCATATATTCTCCAAATCTTTTTTAGTTTTGATTATCTGCCATTTATGAACAGGTAGATTTAATCTTTGGATTACTGTGTTTGTTGTCCATTTGTCTCTTTGAATCTTTTGTGCCATGTGTGCATCTTTTGAAGATGCAATTGAGCCAGTAATTTGAGAGCCCTTTCCGCAACCAAGCGTGTAGTATCTATTGTATACTCCATCGTATCCATCTTTCGAGCTCTCAGGGCTCATTGTTTCAAGTATTGCAGGTGTTATCTCTATATGTTTTTTCATACATGAGTAAAGTGTAGATACTGTAGACATAGACTTAATTCTTTTAGAAAGGAGTGTATTTATTATGTAATCTTGAGCAGTATCAAAAGTAATATCCCCCTTAGATAGCTGATTGAAAATTCCATCTGTTTCTCTCCAAAGAAATGGTAACTTTGAGCTTATAGAAAGGAGGGTAGGGGAGATTGAATACTCCTTAATAAACAGGGGGTGGAATGAAGATACTTTGTCGAGGATAGTAGAGATATCACCTATGTTTTCTCCCTCTAAAGAGATTTTAATTATTGAGGTGTCTGATTCTAAGTTAATTCCTTGTACTGTCTTTGCCATTTGGAAACTAAATAATTTTAGATATATACTCCTGAATAGGTACGGCTACCTTGATAATATCTCCCTGCTCTACTTTGTAGTGTAATCTTAGTCCTGGGTTATAGTTTATCTCATTAACAGCACATTTTTGAGGTTTCGAAATATCGGGTGTGATAATATCTACACCACCGAATTTAGAACCAATTGCCTGTACTGCTTGTACTGCAATATCCTTATAAAACTGGTGAGTTTGGGCGAAACACTCCTGGGTCGTACCACCTGTTGTTAGATTACAGTTATATCTAAGTATAACCTCTTCATTTTCTTTAGGTATATATTTAAGAGATATTTTTAGATTCTGTAATCTCTGATTAACTTCATTATCAATAATTATTGGTTTAAGAAGTTTTTTCTTCCTATCTTTGTTTTTCTCTTTAATTAACTTTTCTAAAGTATCTTTTCCATTACCGATAACAAAGCCGGATTTTCTTCTTACTACAGCAATAACCCTTTTATCCAAGACAAGTAAGCGGTAGTTCTCTCCATGTACAAACTCCTCACCAATAACTTTATTTGAACCCTTACCTTTTGATACTTTATAAGCGCTATCAAATGCATTCAAAACCTGTTTCCTACTTCTTGGGAGTAGGGTAACACCTATACCTCCTAGTTGTTGAGTTGGTTTAATTACTATATCTTTGTATTCGTTGAAAAATTTTACTGCCTCCTCTCTTGTTTCTAAAGTAATCTGTTTAGGAACAGGTACATTACTTAAAGAGAGTATCTTGTTTGTTATATGTTTTCTTTTTGCAATTGTTGTACTTGGGGAGTTGGTTAATGGTGTTACTGTGTTAATAATAAACCAGTGCTTAGCATCATTTTCAAATTTAGCAATTAGTCCCTTTATAATTACAGAATATTTAATATTTAGAATATCAGCCGCTTCTAAATAATATGCAAGATGAACATTCCCAGCTTCTTTAAGGTACTCTTCATAAGTTTTAGCCATTTTAATATTTCTAAATTTAGAATGTATTTGTTGTATCAATCAAGTATCCAGTTAAATCCGACCTGCCTATGGCTATAGGGTATAAAATATCAGATGATTGTGTCGATATGAATTCGGTTATTTTAATTTTATCAGATATTTTAATTGGGATATCGAATACTGGCCTAATCCTTATCTCTCCATCTTCAACAACTTTAGCCAATCTTTTAATTTCACTACTATTAAATACCTCTTTTTCAAATTTATCAATATACTCTTGAGCTTCTTTAAAACTATTAAACCTTTTGGGAATATTAAAGGCATCAAACTCTTTATGTGCATTTATATATCCGATTCTATTAGCTAGTTTTGAATCTATTCTAGAAGTAATAACCCCGGTATCCATATAAGCTTTTACTAATTCTCTTTTACTTTCTTTGTATTTTTCTAATTTTGATATATCAGCACTCCTATCATATACATATATCTTTTCTGTAATATTTAAGACCTTTCTTCCACTGATTGCTTCGATACTTTCTTCTATCTCTCCACCAAAAAGATTTTTAGCAACCCTAATACCGTGTTTAATGTTTTTAATCTTTACATCTCTAATCTTTTCTAATCTCCATCGTAGTCCTGCCTGATTGGCAACCTGAATTCCAAGTCCAGGTCTTGCGTTTATTTCGAATACGACAGGACCTTTCTCCGCATCAAGAGCGATATCTACACCAATGTATCCTAGTTTACTTACTTTCTGGCACTTTAAAGCAATTTCAAGTAAGTTATTCCATTCTGGTATCTGTATTCCACTTAAGGGTTTGTTGTTTGTTAAATCTAAAGTAAAATCGATTAGTTCGTAAGTATCACTAAATATGGAATTTGGTTTCATATGCATAGAGTAGGTAGTAATACCTGAGCCAATATCTATTCCTGTACATATTGCTCCTGAGTGAAGATTGGCTGTACCATTAGATCTTTTTGTAGGTAGTCGAAGCATTGCCATTACAGGTACTAGGTTAAAGCATATTATTCTTATATCAGGTACACCTCTGTATGAATACTGTTTTAGTAATGGATCTGTTTTGATTCTCTCCTCAATTATGGCAATATCATTTTTAGAACCCATGGAGAATCTTCCTTCAAGAATATTTTCAATGTGTAGGACAATATCCCTTTTAGTCATTGAAGTGCCATTAGGTCTAATCCATTCCCATTTACCTTTCTTTTTACCGTAAAATACAACAATACCGTTACCCCCAGTTCCTTGGTTTGGTTTTATTACAAAGCTTTTAGGTAAGCTTTCCCAATCAAGAAACTCTAACTGTTTTTTAGTTCTAATTAATTTGTATACCTCTGGTGTTTGTATTAGCTCTTTTTTAAGTAATCTCTTTGTGTATATTTTGTTATCTGCGATAGATTTAGAAGAGGGCGAATTAAAGGGTCTTATATACTCCTGATTCCTTCTGTTAAGACCTAGTATCTCTTTGTTTTGTTTGATAATACTACTTATCATTATCTTCTTTGTCCTTAAACCTAAATCTAAAGTAATCCTTTACTCTTAGACCCTTAAAAGTACCTAAGAGTATATTTACAAATGCAAGTAAGGGAATTATCAAGAGGTTATTAAGTACAAAATCAGAGATTATATCTCTTGTTATTACAAACCATCCTACTATTGCTACTAAGATTGTACCAATTAGTGTCATAGTAGAACTTTTTAGAGATTTCTGTATGTACTGTTTGATGAAAAAGTCCGAGAGTGCAGCAATGGATATGAATGCAAGTGAAGGTATGTTAGACATGTTGTCTAATCCAAAACCGAAGTTGTTGATTAGAATTAGAAAGAAGATTAGGACAATAGAGAGGATAATATAGTTGGTTGCTATACGAGTAATGTAGTGCATTCTGATTTTTCTTAGTAGTGAGTAAGAGAGTAGGGAAGTTAGTATTACTATTAGGGTAATTACTAATCCATATCTTAATCCCGTATATGAGTATGCAATTGCAAGTATTATTGGTGCGTATATACCGTAAGTTTTATTACCGAATATATATCTCGCTATACTTACTACTGTTGCCACAATACACATTGAAATCATTATCTCAAGGACTGTTTGAGATACTCCTTGATTTATAATCCATTGTGTTAAATTAGAAGTTTCAAACATATTTATGTATACCTTAAAATTATAATAAATAACCCATAATTATACCTTTTATAGACATACTTTGTCGATGTTAAAGAGGTATGTATTAAAAGGATAGCTAATGTTTAAGTAAAAGAAAAGAGAGCCATAGTAATGGCTCTCTTACAAAAAGAATCAAATCAAAGTATTACTCTAATTCAACCTTAGCACCTGCTTCTTCAAACTTTGCTTTGAATTGCTCTGCATCTTCTTTCTTAACACCCTCTTTGACGGTCTGTGGTGCTGCTTCTACAAGATCTTTTGCTTCTTTAAGCCCTAACTCTGTAATCTCTCTTACTACTTTGATTACCCCTATCTTGTTTGAGCCAGCCTCTTTAAGAACTATATTGAAGATAGATTTCTCTTCTACTTCAACAGCTGCTTCTGCTGGAGCTGCTGCAACTGCTACTGGAGCTGCTGCACTTACTCCAAACTTATCCTCCATTACTTTAACTAAATCTGCAAGTTCTAAAACGGTCATTTTCTCAACCATTTCGATTACTTCTTGTGCATTCTTAGTTAATTTAGGAAGATCATTTTTTACTTCGTCTGCCATTGTTTGTAAATAAAATAATTTAAATTAATATTAAGCTTTCTTTTCAGAAATACCTTTTAATACCATAGTTAAGCCCCTTACATTACCAGTAACTGCATTCATAAAGCCAGTTAAAGGTGCATTCATAGTTCCAACTAATCTTGATAGAAGTACTTCTCTTGATGGGATATCTGCCAATTGCATTACTCTTTCTGCTGTTAAAAACTCTCCTTCATATACACCATTTCTAGGGGAGAGTAACTCCATTTCTTTCTGAACTTTTTTAACTAACTTTGCAGGTTCTGTTGGATCTTGCTCAAACGATATTATTGCTGTTGGTCCATCAAATTCTTGTACTTGTAATGGTTGTTTGCTGTCTTGTAGGGCTACTTTAAAGATGCTATTTTTTAAAACAGAGAAGTTAGCTCCTACATTCTTTAACTCTATTTTAAGCTTGGTTACAGTAGCTGTATCTATCTTATCTGAGTTAACTAAAAGGTATCCAGATTTACTTTCTATCATATCTTTATACACTTTTAACAACTCTTCTTTCTGAGTACGACTTTTAGACATCGTAATATATATTTAATTAATATGAATTACTATTTACCTCACATGGATTTATTTATATACCATGTTTCTTAGGTTAAATACTGTAGGGATTATATCAACAGAGTGGGGGGTGGTCAAGAGAGGGTAGTTGTGCGATGTCATTTTTGAAAGTTAATCTTTCTAAATGGCAATCTAACCACCCTCTCTTGTTGACAGACCCTGATTAAATGATAAAAATCATTTTGGCTAAAAAATCTTGATTTTCTTATTTATTCTTATTCCTCCTCTTCGCAAGGTATTTCCTTGTCTATCTTTTCTATCATTCGATCGATGTATACTTTCTCATCGCCGTTTGCCGCCAGACAGTCTGCACCGAGGCAGACTTTTAATTTACAGACACAACAAGGATACTTACAATCTTTTTCCATTTTTTACCCCTTTTCTTAAGAACAAGCTTTTTAGTCTGTCAGAAGGTATTTTATATCTAAAAAATCCTATTGTAAAGGGATATAGGGAAGGGTCTATATAAAAAAAAGACCTCTTTGCGGAGGTCTTAATCATTTTCATAACTAATTCTTATTCAGCTTTCTTATACTCTATCTTGTAACTAGGACCCATTGTTGGGGCTATATGCATTCTTACAATGGACTGGTTATATGGTTTACCTAATACATCTTCTACTGCTAATACAGCTACATGTACATTCTCAATAAGTTTGTCATCATCTATATCTAACTTACCTGCTTTAATATGAATTACTCCAGAGGTATCACAAGCAAATGTCTGTTTACCTTTTTTGTATTCACCTATTGCAGAAGCAATGTCATCTGTTACTGTACCATTCTTAGGATTAGGCATAAGCCCCTTTGGACCTAACTCTTTACCTAGAACTGCTATCTTTGGCATTACAGATGGTATAGCTATAGCAACATCAAAAGTAATTTTGTTTTCTTTAATATCTTTTATAAGTTTGTCTAGACCTACAAAGTCTGCACCTGCATCTTTTGCATCTTTCTCTTTATCTGGGGTTACAAAGGCAGCTATAGTAACACTCTTAACATCTGTAGAGTGGGGGAGTGATACTGCTCCTTTAATAGATTTAGGATCTCTATCTTTAGGTACAACTATATCAAAGTGTACCTCTAAACTACCTACAAATTTACTGTAGGATGTTTTTTTAACTTCTTTAAGACCCTCTTCTAAAGAGTAACTCTTATTTCTATCTAAATCTTTACTTACTTTTATATATTTCTTTCCTCTTTTCATTCTTGTTATCTATTTAAGGTTATATTTCAGTCTCAATACCCATCTGTTTTGCTGTTCCAGCAATAATCTTTGCAGCTTGAGCGGGGTCTGATGTATTTAAGTCAGGCATTTTTAACTCTACAATTTTTGCAATTTGCTCTTTTGAAAGCTTTCCAACTTTATCAAGATTAGGTCTTGCAGAACCCTTCTTAATTTTTAACTCTTTTCTAATTAACTCTGATGTTGGGGGAGTTTTAGTAATGAAATCAAAAGATCTGTCATCATATATTGTTATTACTGCTGGAGTTAAAATACCTGCACCCTCTTTGGTTTTTTCGTTAAACTGCATACAGAACTCTTGTGTAGATATTCCGTAAGGAGCTAGCGTTGGACCTATTGGAGGAGCTGGTGTTGCTTGTCCTGCTGGTATAGTTATCTTAATTACTGCTTTTATTGGTTTTGCCATATTAGTTTGTCAAAATATTAAAGTTTACTTACCTGCGAGAAATCTAATTCTACAGGAGCTTCTCTACCAAGGAAAGATATGAGGACTTTTATCTTACCTTTTGAGTTGTCAATTTCTTGTATACTACCAATGAAGTCTGCAAATGCACCATCTGTAATCTTAACTGCCTCTCCAACACTAAAGGAACTTTGGTACGATGGCTGTTCTACCTCCATAAATTTCATAATTGCTTTTACTTCACTTTCAGGTAATGGTCTTGGGTATTTATCTGTTTTAACAAATCCCCTAACACCTTCTGTATTTTTAACAATATCCCATGAATGAGCATCTAATTCCATCTTAACTAAAACATACCCAGGGAATATCTTATCTGCAATTACATTTTGTTTACCTTTTTTAACAATGATTTTCTTTTGAGTAGGTACTAATATCTCTTCTATCTTTTCTTGTAATCCAGTTGCTTCTATTCTTTGCTGTAATTCTTTTTTAATACTATTCTCATATCCAGTCCTAATATTAAGGACATACCACTTTGCTTTTGGATTTGTTTTTTTCTTTTTCTCTTCCATTAAATATCAATTAATTATATCTTAAGAAACTGAGCTAATGCCCACTGCATAAATAGGTCAAAACCAAGTATTATGAGTGCGATTATAGCACAGAATACTACTGTATACCCGGTTAAAGCTAATAGCTGTTTGACTGATAGCTTCTCTGTTTGTTTAAATTCATTTATTATCCTTTTTAATAGTTCCATAATCTTTTTGTTAAACAGGCCCACTCCGATTCGAACGGAGGACTACGGTTTTGGAGACCGCTGTTTTACCAGTTGAAACTATGGGCCCTTAACTGTTAAACAGCTCGAAATTATTTTACCTTACTCTCCTTGTGTAAGGTGTGTTTCTGACAGTACCCACAGTACTTCTTTTTCTCAAGTTTTTCTTTCATATTCTTACTTTTGTAGCTTGTATAGTTTTTACTATTACAAATTTCGCACTTTAAAGCTACAATTTCTCTTTTTTCTTTAGCCATTTCCTTTGGGATCTCAAATTAAAAATATGCTAGTATGGGAAATACAGAGTATTATATTGAAATATTAGTAATAGGTCAAATATATTTTACATACTTTGTTAGTTTGATATACTGGAATATATAATTTTAGAAAATTTCAATATGGGAATCTTTGGTTTGGGAAAAGAAGAGGATAATCAAATGGTTACGAACCCAACGAATGAAGAGGTTGTTAAGGATGTTGTATCTGGGATCAGTCAGGATAGTATTAAACAGGAAGTTGGGGATATTCCTATGAATAGTGATATTGAAGAAGAAGTTCTTCAAAAAGCTACTGACGGAGCAAAGAAGGTTTTAGATACTCATGAAGGGGTTACGAAGGGTATGAGTACTAGAACTAAATTTATTTTAGCTTCTTTAGTTATTTCTTCATTAGTTGCAGGTTGTACGAGAAAGTCTGATGATAAGCAGGAAGAGATACTGAAGAATCCTAATAATCAGGCAGAATATATACCAAGAGATCCATCTTTAGGATTCCAAAATATACCTCCTGAGCCAACTGAAGCTATAAAGTGGGAAGAGAGAGAGGTTTATGTTAAAGAACCAACCAGGTTAAATACTAACGAATTCATCATTGGTGCAGAGGGGTATCCTACTGCGATAGTTGATAGGTCACCATTTGCTGTTGATGAAAATGGTGAGCCGTTATTTCTTAGATATACTGGGGGATCTTTTGATATAGTAACATATCTTCACTATACTGGCCAAAAACCTCCTGTTGCTGGAGAAATTATACCTTTATTGTATAAAATACCTGAAGATGTAGCAGACCAAGAGATAGGGATTGTACCTTTTGCAATCGCAGTGCCAGGTGACTTAGAGTCAATGAATCTTAATGATGGAAAAGATCACTATGTTGTTCCTATTGTTACATCTGGTACTAGCAGTGGGATTGCTAAGAGGATTGTTAATGGAGAAAATGGAAAGGTATTAACTCCTAACGACCGTTTTTTAATAAAACCCGATAAAGAAACCGGAAATCATATTGGGTATCTATCTTGGGCTGTTTTAACTAAGATTGGAAACGAATTGATTGTTGAGGGAGTCTCTACATTTAATAAGATATATTTAGATCCGAGCCAAGAAGTTCCAATGGAGTTATTGTTATCTAATTTTAATTAGGGGGTGGAGCTGGATCTGAGAGTCGAACTCAGGACCTCATTCTTACCATGAATGTGCTCTAACCAACTGAGCTAATCCAGCGTGTAACAACGATTATACAATATTCTAAGAATCTGTAAATTACTCTTCTTTAAGTTGAGTTGTCTTTCTTAAGAAATATATCCAAAGGGGAATGATAAATATCATGAATGCCAATGCCATTGCTGGTGCAGAGGGAGTAGAGTAGGTTTCATCTGTTATTTCAAAAAGAAAGTAGTTTGTTAAAAGATATATGGAAGTTGGTATAACTATTATTCCAGCTATACTATATAGAATTAGAGAAAGGAATGTATATAGCTTTTTTAACCAAACGATAGAATCTTTTTCCTTAATCTTTGATATCGCATATTGGTGTACTATAAATAGTATTGTCATTGAAACGAAGAGAGATATTCCTGTAATCAAATCAGATTTCCTTTGTGATGAATCAAAACAGAAGTCCTTACCATATTCTTGTACTGTTTTTCCATTGTAACACTCCTCAAACTCCTCTTTATCTTGGATTGTTGGGTCAGAAAACTTAGTAAACTCTTCATAACTATTCGCTTTCTGAAGAGTATATGAGAATGGTAAATCAACGTAATATGAGCTACTAGCTTTTATCGCAAGGGATACTCCTATAACGGCAATTGCTAATGTTAGAAATGAGATTACATATAGATATATTTGTAAGAGTATTTTAGGAGAGAGTTTAAACTTGGTTTTCTTTTCATTGTTTTTAATCATAGTAATAATTATATATAAAACTATCCCAAATACAAGGATTGGGCCAATAATTGCTAAAAGTGAAAAGATGATACTCATTGCTGTTTTCCCTATTTCTTAAAATTATATATATCTTAATATATATAAAGTATATCATTAAAAGAAATTAGGAGACAGTTAAGAATGCAGAGGACTGGATTTGAACCAGTGTATCCCGAAGGAGTCGGATTTACAGTCTCGACCTACTGTTTACAAAACAGTTGCTCTGACCAACTGAGCTACTTCGGCAGTATATTGAAAGCAAGTTTAATATATATGTTAGGGATAGTCAATAAAAGACGCCCCAGTCGGAGAGGGATCGTAGAGCTCTTCCATATAAGGTGGGGCCTCTCAACTTAAACCCAAGGGTCTAAGCGATTTCGAGACTCCCAATTAATGGTTGTGGAGCTACGAACCTCTATGTCCAACTGGGACAGTATATTTTATAATAAATCTATCCATTTATCAAAGGAATTAGAATCCTAAAATACGCAAGACTGTATTAAGTGTATTACTAATAAAAGAGAAAACGAATTTTTGGAAAGGAGAGAATGGAAGTATTAAAAGTAAGATGAGCACTAAAGAGTATTTTTCTAGTTGTTCCCAATAGTATCTAAGTTTTTTAGGAAGTAGTGCCCTTACAACCTTATGTCCATCTAAAGGTGGGATGGGTATTAGATTAAAGATAGCCAAAGCAATATTTATAGTTGTAAATATATATAGTAGAAATACTATAAGAGAATTGGGGTCTAAATCTAAAATATGATTAAGAAGTCCTGTTAAAGAGGCAAGAATTAGATTAGATACCGGACCTGCTAGCGCTGTAAGTGCTGTGTATGTTTCTCTTTTTTCAAAGTTATACTCATTGATAGGTACCGGTTTACTCCATCCGAACCTAAATATAATCATAGATAGTGCACCTATGGGATCTATATGTTTTAGTGGATTAAGAGTTAATCTCCCTTCTGCTTTTGCTGTTGGGTCTCCAAGTTTAAATGCAGAGTATGCATGTGCATATTCATGTACTGTTGAGGCAATCAAAATAGAGGGGATTGCAACTACTATCCAATATATAAACTCTTGTGATGAAGAAAACATGTATATTAAACTTGATAAATAGAAATCTTTTTGATAATATCACTTAGCTAATAGATATTCAATTAAAAGAAATGGCAAAAGTATGTGAATTGTGTGGAAAATCTACAACCGCTGGAAAAAGAATCCAGCATCATCACTCCATTGGATGGAGGTTTAAGGCACCTAAAAGTAAAAGAGTGTTTAAGCCCAATCTTAGAAAGGTTAAAGTTGATGTAGAAGGGGATATTCAAAGTATTTATGTGTGTATGAAGTGTTATAAAAAGCTTAAAGTAGAAGCAGAAAAATAACTGTATATATTTTTTCCTCGTATAGAGTGAATATTAGTGGTAAAATCATCTCAATTAAGATGGTATTGTTCTAATATGTTTAAGCTCAATTCAATCTGGGAGATGTTTACTTACGATCTAGGAATGGATCTAGGTACTGCTAATACAATTGTATATTTAAGAGGTGAGGGAATTGTTGTATCAGAGCCATCTGTTGTAGCTATAGATAAAAGGAACAAGCAAGTTTTAGCAGTAGGTAAAGATGCAAGAGAGATGATTGGAAGAACTCCTGCCAATATCGTAGCTGTAAGGCCTCTTAAAGATGGGGTTGTTTCAGATTTTGATACTACCCAGGCAATGATTCATCATTTTATAAAGAGTGCTCATATTAATTACATAAAGGGCTTTAAGATTCCAAGACCAAGGATTGTTGTTGGAGTACCATCTTCTGTCACTGAGGTAGAAAGACAAGCCGTTATTGATGCTGCAAAAACAGCAGGTGCAAGAGAAGTATTTATTGTAGAAGAAACTATGGCAGCTGCGATAGGTGCAGGATTACCGATAGAAGAGGCATCTGGAAGTATGATAGTTGATATTGGAGGTGGAACTACAGGTATAGCAGTTTTGTCTTTAGGTGATATTGTTGTAGATAATACAATTAGAGTTGCAGGCGATGAGATGAATCAAGATATAGTTGATTATGTTAGAGAGAAATACAATATTCTAATAGGTGAGAGAAGTGCAGAAGATATTAAGATAGAGATTGGTTCTGCTGCCCCCCTTAAAGAAGAGAAGGAGGTAATGCTTCAGGGTAGAGATCTTCTTACTGGTTTACCTAAATCTATTAAATTCTCAAGTATTGAAGTTAGGGAAGCCATAAGTGTTTCTCTTACACAGATTACCGACGCAGTTAAAGATGCAATTGAAGATACACCTCCTGAATTACTAAAAGACATATTTAATGATGGAGTATATGTTGCAGGTGGTGGAGCTTTAATTAGAGGATTAGATTCGTATTGGAGAGGAGAACTAAATATCCCAATCAATATTGTTGATGAACCTATGGCGACTGTGGCTAAGGGTACCGCGAAGATGCTTGACCATATAGATTTATTGGAGAGGGTCCAAAGATCTTGGGAAGAGATTATTTAAGCTTTTCTATTTTGAAAAAAGATAATCACATTAAAAATTATACTCGATTCATATACCTACTTTTTTGTATAGTATTGGTTTTAATAGGTCAATCTTTTCTTGGGGATAGTATTAAGTATCCTTTCTCATATATTTTTAACCCAGTATATGTTTTTGGTAATGATGCCGGAGAGGGCATTAGTGAGTGGAAAAATGCATTGCTCAATGCATCTTCATATATTAAAGAGTATAAGGAGATGAAAGAGGAGAACGCGAAATTAAAGATTGAAAATGCAGAGAAGTTAATTGACTATGAAGAGTATCTATCTTTAAGAGAAAATCCAGCTTTAATTATTCCTGAGAAAAAATACCTAAAGGCCCAGATACTTAGCTATACGAAAGAGGGTAATTTGATAATAAACAGGGGGAAAGATGATGGTGTAAAGAAGAATGATACAGTGGTTTTGGGTAAAGTTTTTATTGGGACAGTATCTGATGTTGGTCAAAATTCATCTCTAATACGGCTTCCATACAACAATTCAAGTAGCTATGAGGTAGTTGTAATCCCCTCTGATATTGATCTAAATAAGGATAATAGGGTTGATAACTTAATTAAATCTAATGGGGTCGTAATAGGAAGTGTCGATAATATTAAAATTGAAAATATGGGTATCAACTCAGATGTTTCAGATGGGGATACTGTTTTAATTAGAGATGAGAGAGTGGGGGATATATTGATAATTGGTACTTTATTAGGGCTTTCAAAAAACCCTGCTTCTACATACAAAACCGGATATGTATCACCTATTTTTGATTACTCAAATATATTAACTGTTTATGTAAATATTGAATAGCTATGATTAAAATACTGTTAGGAATAATATTGCTTTTTCTATCACTCTTTTTAGAGAGTTTGTTTCTTCGGGTATTTTCCTTCTCGATATTTATTATTATTACAATATCGTTATGGAAAAGGGTTGATGATATATTCTTTTATTCATTCATAACTTTGTTTAGTATAATCTTGGATACAGTATTACATGTACCACTAGGGGTGCATTTAATTGTAATAGTAATACTGCTAATACTTACAGATATATTCTGGTTATTTGTTCACAGAGATAGTATTAGTGGGTATATAGGGGTATTTCTTTTTATTACCTTATACTATATTCTAATTCCTGTTGTTTCCTCTCTATTTCAAGAGGGTATTTTTACAGAGATATCTCTTGGTAGAGTGATTGGAATCATTATTAGTAGCATAGTTTCAACATTGATATGTGTATTTATAGATAGGTTCGTTAAATCTATTAGAAGTGAGCGAAACAGCAAAGTATTAAGATTAAGTTAAAAGAATAGATGGCTAAAGTAGAATTTGATAAAAAATTAGATAGTAAGAGAATGCACAAGCCGATTTTGAAAAAGGGCGGTAACAGGAAGTCGGTTGATAGGAAAAAGATTATATCCAAGCACATAATGGAAAGTGAAAAGGGGTTAAGTATATCTGGTTGGAATTTTATTTATGCCTTTTTAATGTTTTTCGTTATCTTTGGTGTATTGATTTTTAATATTGCTAAATTACAGATAATTGAGGGGGAAGAGATGCTAGAAAGATCTCTGAAGAATAAAGTTAGAATAACATCGATAAAAACATATAGAGGTGTAATATTTGACTCAAACGGTCAAAAATTGGTCGAAAATACTCCCTCTAGTGATGTATATATCTCGATAGACAAATTCTACAAAGAGGATGGTCTTGACAATGAAGGGCTCTCAGAAGTATTGAATACCCTGGGGGGTATATTAAAAGATAATTGGAAGAGTGATGAACCAGATGGAACTTCTTACACCTCTATTTCGGATAGGGTTTTTTCCATATACAATAAAAACCCTTACATTAGTAAGATTCTTTTGGCTAAAGATTTGGATAATGACACTCTCATAAAAATTAAATCTTTTGGAGATGAATTAAAAGGTATATCAATTGATGATGGGAGTAAAAGAAGCTATGTATATAAAGATATATACAGTCATATCTTAGGATATACTGGGGAAGTATCTCAACAAGATTTGGACAAATTTAATACTCTTTCCAATGGCGATATTGTTGGGAAATCAGGTGTTGAACGATATTATGAAGCGAAATTACATGGTAAAGACGGTCGAATAGCTGAGGAAGTCGACGTTTTTGGGAGAAGTATATCTGATCAACCGTATACACTAAGCGAACCAGTATCTGGATATAGCTTGTATTTAACAATGAGTACTGATCTTCAGAAGAAATTTTATGACCTTATCCAAAACTCTGTAATAAAAGTATCTGCCGCTGGTGGAGCAGGTATAATTCAAGATGTAAAAACAGGTGATATATTAGCAATGGTTAGCTATCCTTCATATGATAATAATCTGTTTGTAAATGGTATCTCTCAGAAAGATTACACATCCTTAATAAATGACAAGGGCAACCCATTACTTGATAGAGCTATTGCAGCTCAACTTCCACCAGGTTCTACCTTTAAGACGGTTGTTGCATCTGCAGGACTTGATTCGGGTACAATATCTAAAAATACAACATATATAAGTAGGTCTGGGTATACCTTCTCAAATGGTGCACCTTTTCAAGAGTTTAGAAATCATGCATATGGGACACTAAATGTTACTAGCGCTCTCATGGTATCTTCAAATATCTTTTTTTGTGAAATGATACGAGATTGGAATATGAATGAATTAGTACCGTATTTAGAATCCTTTGGGATTGGTGAATATACTGGAATTGATATCCCTGGAGAAATGAAAGGGAGATTGCCCTCTCCAGAAAACAAAATTGAGCTTGCAAAAACTTCTAGTCCTTGGCTGGAACCGATATGGTACCCAGAGGGTGATTCATGTAACTCTGTGATAGGGCAGGGTATTACACTAGTTACCCCTATCCAGATGTCTAATTGGGTAGCAGCAATTGCAAATGGTGGTACGTTAAATACGCCTCATGTTGGAAAGAAATTTGTTGATGAGAAGGGTTTCGAATATCTAATCGAATACACTCCGATAGGGGAAAATATTGTTTCAACTCAGACATTAGATATTGTAAAAAGAGGTATGTGGGAAGCAGTTAATGGATCAAGAGGTATAGCTAAAACCCTATCTGCAACAGGTACAACAGTTGCTGCAAAAACTGGTACTGCCGAATTTGGAAAGGTAAACAGTAAAGGGATATATGAGGATACACACGCTTGGGTAACCGGTTTTTTCCCTTATGAAAATCCTAAATATTCATTCTCTTTACTACTAGAAGATGGTGGTACTAGCTCTAATGCAACTGCTGTAATGAAAGAAATGATATCTTGGATGGTTACTAACGGTTTTGTTGAGTAAAGTTAAAGATTTTTTCATATTAAAGTTGTAATATATACAAATGTCTTTGTTTGACATATATTTAAGTATTGTGTATTTTAACGTTAAAGTATGGCAAAAAGTATTAGTTACAACAATCTATTGATAGTGGAGTCTCCTGCAAAGGCAAAGACCATTAACAAATACCTAGGTAGTGATTACAAGGTAATGGCTACTGTTGGGCATGTAATTGATTTACCTAAAAGTAAGCTTGGTGTTGATGTAGAGAATGGATACAAACCTTTGTTTGAAACAATATATGGTAAAGCAAAGATACTTAAGGATTTAAAAAAGGCAACTCCTAAGAATGGGAATGTATTCTTAGCAATGGATCCTGATAGAGAGGGAGAGGCAATTGCTTGGCATGTTAAAGAGTTTCTTAAGGCAAAGAGTATTAAAAGAGTTACCTTCCATGAGATTACTAAAGATGCAGTATTAGAGGCAATTAAAAAACCAACGGTTGTTAACGAGAATCTAGTTGAAGCACAGAAAGCAAGAAGAGTACTAGACAGGTTGTTTGGATACAAGCTTTCAGAACTTCTTTGGAAAAAGATTTGGTATGGACTTTCCGCTGGTAGAGTACAATCTGTTGCACTAAGGTTGGTTGTTGAAAGAGAAGAGGATATTGAAGCATTTAAGCCAGATGAGTACTGGGATTTTTTAGTTGAGGTTAAAAAAGAGAAAGAGCATCTAGTTATTAAACTACTTAGAAAAGATGGTAAGAAATATATACCAAAGGATAAGAAAGAAGTAGAGGATATTAAGGATAGCTTAGGAGAGAGTGATTACAAGGTAGTAGATATTGTAAAAAAAGAGATTAAGAAAAACCCATATCCTCCATACACTACATCTACACTTCAACAGTCTGCTAACAATGTATTAGGTTTTAGTGCAAAAAGAACTATGGCTTTAGCTCAGAGATTGTATCAATCAGGACATATTACATATATGAGAACAGATTCTGTATATTTGGGAAATAAAGCAATAGATGAAATTAGGGGTGTAATATTTAAAGATTACGGTAAGGAGTACTTACCAGATTCTCCTAGGTTTTTTAAAAACAGAAGTAAGAACGCTCAAGAAGCACATGAAGCTATTCGACCAACTGACTTCTCTTTGGATTTGAGTAAGGCAAAAACCAAGCTTGGTACAGATGAGAGTAAGCTGTACTCATTGATATGGAAAAGAGCTGTTTCATCTCAGATGAAAGAGAAGAGAGTAGAGAATTTAAGTATATATTTTGAACCAGTTAAGAAACTAAAAAATATTTATACATTTTCAGTGGGTGCTCAAAAAACCATATTTGACGGCTTTAGAGTAATCTATGGGAATGGTAAAGATGAGAATGAATTACTTCAAGAGATATCAAATGTTAAAAAAGATGACACATTCGAAAAAGTAAAGTTTGTGATGGAGCAAAAATTTACTCAACCACCAGCTAGATATACAGAGGCATCCTTAGTTAAGAAGTTAGAGTCACTTGGTATTGGTAGACCATCTACATACGCAACCATTATCTCTACCATTCAAGCTCGCGAGTATGTAACAAGGGATGGTAAATTTTTACTTCCAACAGATATTGGTAGGGTAGTTACACATTTTCTTAAAAAGAATTTTGAGGATCTAGTAGATTACAAATATACAGCTAATGTTGAGGATATATTAGATGAGATTGCTAAGGGTAAAGTAGAGTATGTTCCATTCATGGATACTCAGTACAAACCTTTGATTAAAGATATTGAGAAGGCAAACAAGGATGTAGACAAGGATGATGTTGTAATACTAGGGAGATCAGATGAGAAATGTCCTGAATGTAAATCCTCTATGGTTATTCGATTAGGTAGATATGGAAAGTTTTTGAGCTGTTCGAAATTTCCTGAGTGTAAGGGTATGAAGGATTTAGAAGGGGGTAGTGATAATTTAGATTTTGATAAATATCTTAAAGTAGAGAAATGTCCAAAGTGTGAATCAAAAATGATTCTTAAAAACAGTAAGTACGGGAAGTTCTGGGCATGTGAGAAGTATCCTGAGTGTAAGGGAACAGTACCTTTACTTCTTAAGGAGAAGTGTCCAGAGTGTGGTAATCATTTAGTAGAAAGAAGAAGTAAATGGGGTAAGATGTTTAAGGGTTGTAGTGGATATCCTAATTGTAAATATATTAAAAAAGAGGTTAAGAAGAGTTAGTTCAAGACTTTTTAATATATTTAGTTTAATATTTTTCAATGCTTCCAAGAGAGAAACTACTTAAAAGTGGTATATCTGTACTTTCAGATATGGAATTAATTGAAATACTAGTAGGTAGTGGTATTAAGGGTAGGAGTTTTAAACAGATATCTAAATCTGTAATGAGAGTTATCAAAGATTCTGTTAAAGAGGGCGAGCTACTAAGTATTAAGAAATTAACTGAAAAAGAGGGTGTTGGGGAAGTTGTAGCTATGAGAGTTATTGCTGGTATAGAGTTGGGAAAGAGAGTATATGGTATGTTTGATAAAGAGATTGTTAGGATTACGGATTCACAAAGTGCATATGAAATACTTAAAGACATGTCTACTCTTAAAAGAGAGAGAGTAGATATGGTATGTCTTAATTCTAGATTTGAATTAATATCTAGAGAGAGTATTGCACTTGGCTCTTTAAATTGTGCTAACCTTTCTCCAAGAGAGGTTTTGTATACTGCGGTTGTTAACAACAGTGCGTTTGTAATACTTGCACATAACCACCCATCTGGGGATAGTACACCAAGTCAAGAGGATGTTACTTTGACAAAGAGTATTAATGATGGGTTAGAGCTTGTTGGTATACAGCTTTTAGATCATATTGTAATTGGAGATGGGAATTGGAAAAGTATTACTTTCTAGGGGTTGATAAATATGATAGGGGGAGATATAATCAAAGCCGTATTTAATATATCTCGCATATCTCTAAATATTTCCTGGATAGAAGATATTTCTACCCATAGAGATAGGTGACAAAAGGAAAAAACCATTATGGAAAAAACAAAAGAGGTCTCAAAGAAGGTCGAAACACCTAAGGCAGAGCCAGAAAATAAATGCTATAAAACAGAGATTCCAGAGTTATTAACATTTCTTCAAGCAGGTGCACATTTTGGACATAAGCATGGAGCTTGGAATCCTAAGATGAAGAAATATATATACGAAGTTAGGAATGGAATTCATATAATTGATGTTGTTAAAAGTAGAAAATTACTTTCTACTGCTTTAGATGAATTAGCCAAAGTTGTAGACAAGGGTAATGTCCTTATTGTTGGTACAAAAGGTCAAGCAGCAGGAATAATTGAGAAAATGGCTAAAGATGTTGGTGCTTTCTACATTATTAAAAGATGGCCAGGTGGTCTTTTTACTAATTTTGATGCAATCAAATCTAGTGTAGCGGATTTAGTTAAAATGGAAGAGAGATTGGCAGCTGGTGGTGAGGGTCTGGTTAAAAAAGAGGTTCTTTTAATGGAAAAGAATGTAGAGAGGTTAAACAAGATATATAAAGGTATCAAATTTATGGATGAACTTCCTAGATTCTTGATAGTGATTGACAGTATGGTAGAGAAAAATTCTATCAATGAGGCAAACATTTCTGGTGTTTCCATTATCGCTTTAATAGATACAAACTGTGATCCTGATTTAGTAGAGTACCCTATACCAGCGAATGATGATTCATTAAAGAGTATTAACCTTTATGTTAATCTTTTTGGTGATATCGTAAAACAGGGTAAAAAATCTCAAGCATTAGTTGCACTTAGAAAGAATCATTATGCCAATTTAGATAGTATGAAACTAAGATCACAACAGGAAAGAGAAAGAGAAGAGAAAATGGAAGAGGAGGAGAGGTTAAGAATGAAGGCAATGAGAGAGGGTAAAGCAACAGTTGCAACAACTGGAGTAGTTAGAGTATTAAAGAAAGAGAAGAACTTAGATGAAGATTTTGCAGCGGCAGAGGCAGTAAAGGCAGAAGTTAATTCTAAAAAGATTGAGGATTTGGGTCTTTCTGCTAGAATAGAGAAAGCATTAAAAGTATCAGGACTTAATACATTAGATGATTTGGTTGGTAAAACAAAAGATGAGCTATTAGCTTTGGGAGGTATTGGTGAGAAAGCTGTTGAAGAGATCTTAAAGGCAATTAAATAATTTGGTTTATATACTGTCATGGGTATAACTATTGAGGATATAAAATTACTTAGAGCAAAAACATCTGCAGGTATGGGTCTTTGTAAAGAGGCCTTGACTAAAGCGGATGGGGATATGACAAAAGCCATTGAATATATCAATAGTAGAAGTGATGTAATTAATAGATTACATAATCTTACAGGTGCAAAGATAGGGCATTGTAAATTAGCTTTTGAAGAGAGTGAGAAAGATTTTGAAAAGGCAGTGGGCTTAATTAAAGAAAGGGGCTGGGATGAACCAATTGAAGATGACTGTTGCACTGTAGGTGAGGGTGTAATAGAGAGCTATGTACATGGTAAGGAACAGAAGTTGGTATCTTTAGTAGAGATTACATGTAAAACGGATTTTGTAGCTAGAAATGAAGATTTTAGGGCTTTTGTTCATGAATTAGCACTACAGATAGCAGCTATGAAGCCAGTATATGTATCTAAGGAGACAATACCTTCAGAAAAATTAGAAGAGATTAAGGCAATATTTCAGAAGGAGGTAGAGGCAGAGCAAAAACCAGCAGAAATTGCAGGTAAGATAGTAGAAGGGAAGTTGCAGAAGTTTTACCAAGAGAAGTGTTTACTAGAACAAAAATGGTTTAAAGATGAAACAAAAAGTATTCAAAACCTACTAGATGAAGCCATATCGAAATTAGGAGAGCCCTTAGAGGTAAGAAGATTTCTGATATGGGAGTTTGGAAAGTAGAATTTCACTAATCTCATATTGAGATTCATATCATTTTAGAATATCATATACATATAACTTTTTTATACTAAAGTATATGGATATTGATATATTTAAAAGTGATTTAGATAAATGTATAGAGAGCGTTACAGAAGACCTATCTCAGATTAGAACAGGAAGAGCTACACCTGAATTAATTTCAGATGTGTTAGTAAATGCGTACGGTACTCAAGCACCCTTAAAAAACTACGCAACAATTAATGTTTCTGATACAAGATCTCTAGTGGTAATACCTTGGGATAAAAGTATTATAGAGAACATATCTAAAGGGATATCTTCTGCTAATATGGGATTTAATCCTGTATCAGAGGGAGATCATGTTAGAGTCACTATTCCTGATTTAACAGAAGAGAGAAGAAAAGAGTATGTTAAAGTTATGAAGGATAGGGTAGAGGATGCTAGAATAGCTGTTAGACAGGTTAGACAGAAATTTATGCAAGATATTGATGAGCAAGAAAAGAGTGGTTTTTCTGAAGACCAAGCAGATATGTTGAGAGAGGAAGGTGAAAAACTTGTTAAAGAGAGTAATACAAAAATAGAGGAGATGAGAGAGAAGAAAGAACAAGAGCTTATGACTGTTTAATATAGATTAATCTTAAATACCTACCGTTATGACAATAATTGTTAACATTCTTTTACTTTTTTTGGTAATAAGTATTCTTACATTCGTACACGAGTTAGGCCACTACTTAGCTGCAAGATTAGTTAAAGCGAAAGTATTAGATTTCTCTATTGGATTTGGACCAAAGATATTTTCAAAGAAATATAAAGGGACTTTGTATAACCTTAGAGTATTACCATTTGGTGGTTTTTGTAAGATATTAGGGGATGGAGATCCTGTAAAAGACAAAGAAGATGGTAAAGATAGCGGTAATCTTAAAAACAAGAGTAAGATAGCCCAGATGTTTGTTATGTTAGCAGGGGTAACAATGAACTTTCTTCTTGCAATTCTTCTCTATACAGTTTTTCTATCCAGTAATGAATGGAGAATGGGTATTGGGAATAGTTTTGAAGATTTTAAACCGGTAGGAGCGAAAATTGTTAGAGAGAGAGTTTCCGATGTCCCTTATGAAGTTGCACAGGAAGGTGGTGCAAAAGAATCAGAGATGTATGAGAAGGGATATCTTGTTTCTATAAATGAAGAGAAGATTGATGAGTATAAATCTTTAATAACTATACTTGAGAAATACAAATCAGAAGAAGTAGTAGTATATGCATGTAACGAGGATGGTAAGGAGTGTGGTAACTTTAATGTTTTTGTTAATGATGAAAATAAATTGGGTATATATACTGGTAATAATTACAATGTATATATCGATTATTCAGATAAGAAGGTATTTTCAGGTGTCAGTCACTCAATAAATATTGTAAAACTATCTAAGGTGGCATTAACATCACTAATATCCCAGGCGAAAGAGACTGGGGATTACTCTGAGCTCTCAAACACTGTAAGTGGTCCAATAGGGATATATTTCATAATTGATTACTTTAAAACATTAGGATTAGTTATGTTTCTAGGTATTCTTGCCGATTTGTCCTTATCTTTGGCAGTTATTAACCTATTTCCTCTTCCTGCCTTAGATGGTGGAAGGTTTTTTATACTTTTAATAGAGTCAATATTTAGAAAAGATTTAAATAAGAAAGTTGAAGAGGTAATTATCAATCTGAGTTTTATCTTCTTAGTCCTTTTTATTGTGTTTATAATGATTAAAGATATTATAAATATAGAGGAGTTGAAAACTTTGTTTAAATAGGTTATCTTTTATTTAATAAAGGATTAGATATTTTTAAATGGCATTCAAATTAAATAAAACTACTACTATTTTCAGTATTTTGACAGTTGTCATCTTATTGGGGGTATTGGGATTTTTAGTATGGAGAGTTAACCAACCAGAACCATTAGAAAGTACAGATATTGAAGCAGCAGAAGAATATTGTGCTGATGCGGATTTCGTTGTAAATTATACAGGTAAACATGTTTGTGGAAGTAATTGTGTGTTTGGCGAGACGGTCAAAAGTTGTCCTACTCAACGAACCCTTTCTGTACCTGTACCTGTTAAAGGAGAATACACCTTAAAGGGAGTTATTACTCGAGGACACTGTGATGTAAATGGTGCTAATTGTCAGTGTCAAGATGATGAAGAATTCTATCTTGTGATAAATGGTCAACAGAGTGTGACACCTCAGGATGATATTGTTGGTAAAGGTGCATGTCCTGTTACAACAATTCTTCAAGATTTGTCACCTAAATCCTCTACTGCTAAAACATACTCTTTAGATGCTAAGACATATACCATAACAATGAAAACGGCCGCTCCAACTTGTGTAAATAAAAAACCATCTCCTAATAGTGTTGAATTAGCAAAATTATGTTTTTATGCAGTACCTGCTTGTGGTGATAAAAAGGTTAATGGAGAAGAGAGTTGTGACCCTACTGCAGAGCCAAATGGCTGTGGAGTAGGATATAAATGTATGGATGATTGTACTTGTTCGGCAGTTATTACAGCAGAGCCAAGTATAACAAAAACAGCAATTCTTACTTGTAGTGGAGAGGATACTGATAATCCTGTTGCAGAAGTGGCATATACTGTAACAGTTGGGTACAACGATAGCGTAACTGATCCAATCACATATTCTTTGGTTGATACTCTTGATCAGAAAGTTCTTGATTCAAATCTGACTCCTACTGAGATATCTGACGAAGGTGTTTACTCCTCTGGAAAGATAAATTGGTCTTTTGGGGGAGAGGATGGTGTTACTACAGATGGACCCTTGTCTATGGAAACATTCACATACAAAGTTCCTATAGATAAAGATAATTTTGGAACATACTCGAATACTGTTGCACTTTCATATACCGATCCTGTGCAAGGACCAAAGCAGTTAACCGCTGATGCAACAATTGTTGTAGATTGTGATGAACAAACTCCAGACAACCCTGTAGTACCTCAAACAGGTATATTTGATTCTACAGTAGGAAGAATAGTTGTAGGAATATCTCTGCTACTCATTGGTGGTATTGTATATAATCTTCCAAACAATATGTTGGTAATGGGTAAAAAAGAAAATTCGTACAAATATAGAGGAAGATTTGAAAAGAGAGTAGCTAATAGGTAAAAGAGTGTGATATAATCCCAAAGATTTAATTAAAAGGAGGTAAAAATGGCTGTCATAGTTCATGCCAACGAAAATATAGATAGTGCTCTTAAAAGACTTCATAGAGAGGTTATGAGGGAGAAAATACTAGAAACTTACAGGGAGAAAGCTTTTAGAGTTAAACCCTCTGTAGCAGGTATTCAGAAAAGAAGAGAGTGGGCTAAAATGAAAAGAAGAAGAAGAACTGCTGCAAGGAGAGCAAAGTAAATTTTAATATCCAAAGATATATGTCACTTACTGAAAACATACGTAAAGATATGTTTGAGGAATCTAAGAGTGGAAACAGTATACACGCTGATATACTTAAGTTGGTTTTAGCGGATATTAAAAATGAAGAAATCTCATTAGGGAAAGAGTTAAACGATGAAGATGTTATAAAGGTATTAAGAAAACAAGAAAAGAAAATTAAAGATTCTATAAATGAATTTACTAAGATGAATAGGCAGGATTTAATTGAGAAAGAAAAAGAGCAACTTTGTGTAATAGAAAGATACTTACCAGCTCTAATGAGTAAAGAGGATATTACGAAAGTAGTTGAGAAAGTAATTACTCAAACAGGTAATACTGGTGTTCAAAGTATTGGACTTGTAATGGGTTCTGTTATGAAAGAGTTAAATGGTAAAGCAGATGGTAATACTGTTAGAAATATTGTTCAGAGTTTACTCTCTAAATAAAAAGATATGCAATTAGATATTTTTAATAAAGAGTTAATCCAAGATGTTGAACCAACATTTAATATCTCCTTTGATGATATACAAAAAGGATATATTCAGATATTTAATAACAGAAATCTTAAAACTGTTAACTTAGTATTTGTTACTTCTAAATATATCCAAGATCTTAATAGGAGGTATAGGAAGATAGATTCTCCTACAGATGTTTTGGCGTTTCCTTTGTTTGAAGATAATTTAAGTGGAGAAATATACATATCTCCCGAATATGTATATACAACATTTAAGGGCGATGACTTTGAAGAAGAAATTCTAAGGTTGATAATACACGGAACTCTACATATACTAGGGTATAATCATAGTGGTAGTTTAAACGACTCTCCAGAGGAAGAGATGTTTAAATTACAAGAAGATTTACTTTTAAATTACAAGAAAATATGTTTATAATCACTGCATTAGGAAATATCGGTAAGGAGTATGAAAAGACTCCCCACAATGCTGGCTTTATTTTCATAGAGAAATTAAGAGAGTATCTTTTAGAAAATAGGGGTTTTCTCGTTTCGGATTGGATTAACGAGAATAAGTTGTTTCTATCTGATATATGTAAGGTTAAAAAAGATGGAAAACTTATTGGTATATTACAAAAGCCACATACCTTTATGAATAGCTCTGGAAGTGCTGTAAGATTACTTCTAAAGAAATTCGAGTATGATAAATATATACTCGTTCACGACGATTTAGATATACCCTTGGGTGAATTTAAAATACAGCTTGGGAAATCCCCTAAAGGTCATAAGGGGGTCTTAAGTGTAGAGAGTGTACTGGAAGACAATCAATTTAACAGAGTAAGGATTGGTATTGAGAATAGGGGGAGTAGGGTAATATCAGGTGATGAATATGTATTACAACCGTATTCAAAAAAAGAGTTGGCAATATTAGATTCCGTTATAAACGAGGGTATATCTGTTTTAGCTACGGAGTACTTACAACTTTAATTTCTGCTTGAGGATACACTTCATTCAATTCGTTTAGTTTATGTATTAGAAGTTTTTTATCATTAGGTAATACAGTACCAAAAGAGTTCTCACTTATTACTACGCCCATATTGAGTACTTCGTTGTTCTCAATCACAAAAAATATACTTCCTCTGTATTCACCTATATCCGTATTTGTAAACATCCCAATATCGGAGAGATATTCATAAAGAGTGTTTGGGTATGATATATCAACTATATATTTCTGTACATTGTATTTTATTTTTACATACTCCTTAAGAATTGGCTCTAAAGGTAGGTTCTGTTGGACATATGCCTGAGATATCAATCTATACGAATTAAATGCCCCATAGTTATACTTAATATCCTCAATAAAAGTATCTTGTGTACTTGTCATATATCTATTCGAAGATATCTTTTCTACAAAGGATGCAATCTGCTCTTTATCTGCTTCATACATGTTATATATACCATTACCATTTGTATCTAAATCATATCTATCCAGTACCCCATCATAATCTAGGTCATATATTTTAATACCATTTTGAAATTGGGACTCCATATTGTATGTATTTAAGTTCATATATACACAAAGAAGGAAAAAAGAAACTGATACTGATATTAAAATATATATTACTCTTTTTAATACCAATATATCTTTAGAATATTTCTTAAATATGAAAAGGAGGAATATGGATAGGGCAATTAATTCAACAGCAAATGTCGGAGATAGTAAATAGGTAGAAAAGTAATTGGTTTTTAATACCTCTCCTAGTATAGTTACCTGTGATTCTAAAGGAAAGAGTACTCGAGAATGGGAAAACAGTATATCTGCAAAAAGATGAGATATGGTACCTACTAAAAATGATATATGTATTACACTAATTAGTTTGTTGCTAAGTATTTCTTCTCTTTTTTTTGTAATAACCCTTTGTAATATCTTAAGAATGAATATTAGAAGTAACCATAATCCAATAAAGTAAATCACGCTGTGTGTGAATACTTGGTGATGAGTAAAAGGGGGGATATCAGTCATACTAAGTATGGCTAAGTCAATATCAGGGAATATACCAAAGAGAATGCTTAGTATTAATACTAGGAACTGTTCTTGGTTTGATAGGGTATCAATTTTTTTCTTTTGTATTGTCTCATTTAAAATGTATGAGATTGGGCCATGAGCAAAAAACATTGTATGTATTTTTTAAATTATCCTTTTTAATTATACACTTCCTTGTTAGAATATGCCTGTATATGAAAAATTTTACAGAAGATTTTTTTAAAAAATTTAATATCCCCAAATTAGATAAATACTCAGTAATAACAGTAGGTAAGGAGTATGAAGAGTTTATAGCTGAAATAATAGGTAAGAAACTTTCTAAGAGTGTATATTTAGTTCCTAAAAAGAATATTGAGATTAAATATATGGAATATATGGTAGGAGATAAATGGGATATCTCTAAGTTAATATCGTTGGGGTATGAGAGTGTAGAGAGAGTATGGAGTAGTGGGGAGATATCTGTGTTAGGAGAAAATATATTGATATGGCCGTTTAGTTCCAAATATATTTTTAGATTGACTCTTTTGGGTAATGATATTGAAACAATTGAAGTTCTAGATCCAACTAATAGAAAAAAAATTGGCTTTAAGGATACTGTTAAGATACTTCCAAATAATCAAGAAGGGGTTTTAGCCAATGAAATGGAGAAAGAGGTTTTGATATTGGAGTGTGTACCTAATATCTTTTTGGAAGAGGATGTCCTAGATATTGGCGTTAGATCACTTCCTTCCTTTTCTTTAACATCTTTAAGCAAATCGTCTGTTAATATACTAGGGGATTACAAAAATAGGGGATACGAGATATGGTATCTTTCAAACAATCTTTTTAAGTATGATTCCACCACAGAGCTTTCAAAGTACATAACAAGAACATATGAGATTACTGATTCTGTTGAAGGTAGTATTAAAAAAGGGTTCCTTTATGAAAAAGGTAAAATATTAGTATTAACAGATGCAGAGGTATTAGGAGAGATATTGCTTAAACATGATGAAATGGGTAAAGATATTGATGCATCCTCTATAGATCTTTTAAAAAAAGTGTTAGTAGGAGACTATGTCGTACACGAAGATCATGGTATTGGAAAATTTCTGGGTATTTTTGAAAAGGAGTCAGTTCAATATATCGAAATAGCTTATGCTGGAAATGACAGGTTGTATGTTCCTTTGTACTCATCGAACAAAGTGATGAAATATATTGGAAGTGGTAAGCAATTGCCAATACTTACTGGATTAAATAGTGGTGTATGGAAAAGAGTTTCCTCTAAAGCAAAAGAGGATGTAGAGAGTGTTGCAAAAGAGTTACTCCAGATATATGCATTAAGAGAGATTTCTAAATGTCAAAAGATTATTTCCTCCGAAAAAGAATTAGATGAGTATTGGGAATTTGTTAATGAGTTTGAATTTAGTGATACAGAGGATCAATATATTGCTAGTAAAAAAATATCCCTAGATTTAAAAAAAGATGTCCCTATGGATCGACTTTTGGTTGGTGATGTTGGTTTTGGTAAAACAGAAATAGCAATGAGAGCTGCTTTTGCTGTTGCTAACAGTGGTATGCAGGTAGCTGTACTGGCTCCTACTACCGTACTTGCCAATCAACATTTAAGAGTTTTTAGGGAGAGATTTAAGAAGTATCCGTTTAATATATCTTTAATATCTAGATTACAAAGTGAGAAAGAGAAAATTGGTGTAGAGAAAGACATTGCGAAGGGTAGGATAGATATATTGATTGGTACACACGCTATTCTTTCTCAGAGTGTTAAGTTTAAAAATTTGGGCTTACTCATTGTTGATGAAGAGCAAAAGTTTGGTGTTAAACAGAAGGAAAAGTTAAAAGGTAGTAGAGTAGATACCCATGTCCTATCTTTAACTGCAACGCCAATACCAAGAACTCTCAATCTTTCTTTAATGGGTGTAAGAGATATCTCTGTTTTAGCCATACCTCCTTTGGGAAGAAAAGATATTAAAAATGAGTTCTCTAAGTTCAGTTTTGAAAAGGTTAGAGAGTGTATTGTTAGAGAGCTAAAAAGAGGTGGTCAAGTATATTACCTTCATAACAGGATAGAGAGTATATATGGATTAGAGGAGAAACTTAGAGAGTTAATTCCTGATGCTAGGATAGAGGTTGCTCACGGGAGATTAAGGGGAGATCGGTTGATAGATGTAATGGAAAGATTTATTAAGCATGAAATAGATGTTTTACTTTGTACTACCATTATCGAAAATGGTTTAGACATTTCTAATGCAAATACCTTAATAGTGGATGATGTAAATATGCTAGGTCTCTCTCAGATGTATCAGATTAGGGGAAGAGTGGGAAGGGGAGAAAAGCAAGCGTATGCATGTTTTCTATACGACGAACTTAGAGGAGATTCAGAACTTCGTTTAGAGGCATTGAGAGAATCTGAAGCCCTTGGTTCTGGGTTTGTACTATCGAATAGGGATCTGGAGATTAGGGGGGCAGGAGATATTTTGGGTAAGAAACAGAGTGGTACAATAAATTCTATTGGATACGGATTGTATACACAGCTTCTTTACCAAGCAGTTGAAGAATTAAAAAAGAACTAGAAGTAGAGATATATTTACTGTTCAAATATTTTTTACTTGTTAGCTTTTAATTTCTAGTCTATTATGTACATCATGTCTACCGTCTTGTATAGAAAATATCGTGCTCAAGATTTTGACGAACTTGTTGGTCAAGAGCATATCACAAAGATACTCAAAAACGCTGTTAAGGGGGATCAACTCTCCCATGCCTTTCTTTTTGTTGGTTCAAGAGGTACTGGGAAAACAAGTGCTGCTAGAATACTTTCTAAAGCAGTTAACTGTTTAAAGCCAAAGAAGGATGGTAACCCATGTAACAAATGCGATGTATGTCAATCTATCACTAACGGTACATATTTGGATTTAATAGAGATAGATGCTGCTTCAAATAGGGGAATAGATCAGATTAGAGATTTAAAGGAAAGAATTGAGTTTGCACCCTCTAAGGGGAGATTTAAGGTATACATTATCGACGAGGTTCATATGCTTACTAACGAAGCGTTCAATGCGCTTTTAAAGACATTAGAGGAGCCCCCAGAGCATGTAATCTTTATCCTAGCTACCACAGATGTACATAAACTACCTCCTACAATTCTTTCAAGATGTCAGAGGTATGATTTTAGATTGGGAACTCAAGAAGAGATTAAAAAGACATTGGAAGATATTCTCTCTAAAGAGAAACTAAAGATCGATGAAAAGGGTTTGGATATTGTTGTTAGAAATGCACGAGGAAGTTACAGAGATGCACTTTCTCTAATGGATGTTGTAGTTAACAGTCAAATGAGGAGTGAAAATGCAAAAAAAATTACCGAAGACGAAGTAAGAGCTGTACTAGGTATTCCTGAGGTATATATGGTTAATGATTTACTTCAAGCATTAGTAGGAGAGGATCCCCAAAAAGCACTGGAGTGTATTAAGGAGTTGGAGATAAAAGGTACTAACCTTGTTCAGTTTACATCGTTTACTCTTGAGGTTTTACGTGAGGTCTTAGTTGCAAAAATATCTGGAGAGAGTCTCAAGGAGTACTCTTTTTCTAAAGAGTTGCATTTAAGAGATATTCTACGCTTAATTAAAGAGTTTCTTAATATTGAGAGAGAGTTAAAAGGTACTACAAATCAAATTCTAATATTACAAATGTTGATACCAACATTCTTAAGTGATACTGATGTTGTAAAAAGTATACCCAAGGAGAAAAAGAAAGAGGTAAGTGATGTAAAAAACAAAACGATTGTAGAAGGTCGAAGTGAGAGTGTTAATGTAGTTAATACTGATGTTGTAAATATCTGCCTAGAGGATGTAGAAAAGAACTGGAAGAGGGTGGTTGATGGTATAAAGCCAATAAATACACACCTTTTTGCATTCTTAAATGCCTCAAAACCAATTGGTATTCATGAAAATATTTTAAGTATTGAAGTACCTTTTAAGTTTTACAAAGACCAGATAGATAACGTGGAGAGTAGAAATGCAATTGGTACAATTATCTTTGAAGTATTTGGTACTCACTGTCGAATTGATTGCAAGGTTAATGATAGTGTTAGACCTAAGCTTCAATCAAGTGCTGATGTTGTTTTGAAAAATATGCCAGTAATCGAAAAGAAAAACCAGGAGAAAAAGGTGGAGAGTGTGTACAAAAAGAAAGTGAATGCTGATGTTGAGGCGATATTTGCTGGTATGTAGTATTGATATTATGTATAATCCAAGTGTATATATTTAATTTTTATCTATGGTAGCTATGTTAAACCCCAAAGAGTTAATTAAGATGCAGATGGAGGCGAAAAAGATGCAGAATAGGTTAAGGGAGAAGAAAATATCTGGAGAATCCAAAGATGGAATGTTAAAAATCTTTATGAATGGAGCTCAAGAGTTTGAAGATGTATGGATAGATGACAACCTAATGGATATTGATATGTTAGATAGATTTAAAAAAGATATGAAGGAGGCATTCAAAGATTACCAAAAAAGATTACAGAAAGAGATGGCACAAGATATTGATTTAGATCAGATAAAAGGAATGTTAGGTTAATATGTCTGTACTTCCCAAATCTGTTGAAAATGTAATAAATGAATTCAGTAAACTTCCAGGTGTTGGACCTAAGTCTGCTGCAAGAATGACATATCATTTTTTAAGGTCTCCTAACAAGGATGCGAGTAAGTTAGGGCAATCTCTTTTAGAGATGGATGAGAAGACAAAGTTTTGTATTTCCTGTTTTAATGTTACTGACAAAGAGATTTGTGATATATGTGGTAGCCCTCAAAGAGATCACAGTACAATATGTATTGTTGAAGAACCATTGGATGTTGTCGCATTTGAGAACTCTGGGATATTTAATGGCCTGTACTTTGTATTAGGAGGTGTAATATCTCCAGCAGAGGGGATTACTGCTTCGGAGTTAAGATTTAAGGAGTTAGAAGAAAGAGTTAAATCAGCAATGAACGAAAGTGAGAGTAGTATAGAGTTAATTGTTGCTACTAATCCAAGTTTAGAGGGTGAAGCAACTGCAAGTTACATATTGGATATATTTAATAGTTATGTAAAAGAGGGTAAAATACATATATCTAGATTAGCAATGGGTCTTCCAACGGGTGCAGATTTAGAGTATGCAGATAGATTAACATTAAAGAGAGCACTAGAGGGAAGAAGAGATATTTAAGTAAAAAAGAGTATGAAACTGTATTCAACAATTGATAGAAAAGTAGTTGAGATAGAG
>CAZIYI010000002.1:0-80160 GCA_964543485.1 uncultured Candidatus Saccharibacteria bacterium | reverse complement strand
AGAATGGATATACATATGAGACTAAACAGGCTGTATATTTTGATGTTAGTAAGCTTTCTGATTACAACATATTTACAGGTCAAGAGTTAAGTGAGAAGGAGATAGGTGTTAGAGAAGAGGTTAATGTAGATCCTGAGAAAAAGAATCCTGCTGATTTTGTTTTATGGATGAAAAGAGTAGGTAAATATGAAAACCATATTATGAATTGGCCTTCTCCATGGGGAGATGGATTCCCTGGATGGCATATTGAGTGTTCTGCAATGGGAACAAGTATACTGGGTGAGAAGTTTGATATTCATACTGGGGGTGTAGATCATATCCCTGTGCATCATACAAATGAAAGAGCTCAAAATATTGGTACATACGGTCATCCATCTGTTAGATATTGGTTACACAATGAATGGTTAGTTTCTAAAGAGGATAGTAAGCTGTCTAAGAGCTCTGGAGCTGAAACTCTTCCCCAAGTTATTAATCTTGGATTTGAACCAATGGATGTTAGATACCTATTTGTCTCTATCAACTACAGAACACGAATAGCGTACTCTGTAGATGGCCTAAAGGGTGCTAGAAGCTCGAGACTTGCTCTTTTAAGGAAGTTGGGGGAGTTAGGGAGTGATAGTGGTAATGTAATCGAGGAGTATGTTAAAAAGTTTAAGAATGAGTTAGAGAACAATTTAAATATGTCTGGTGTATTTAGATTAATAAATGAGCTATTAAAATCAGAGTATCCTAAAGGTGATATATTAGCTACCATATATGAATATGATAAGGTGTTGGGACTAAATCTTAAACAGGGTATTAGTAAAGAGTATGATAGTGAGATTGAAGAGCTTTTATCTCTTCGTAAAGAGGCAAGGGAGAATGGGGACTTTGCTGAAGGTGATAGATTAAGAGATTTAATTATGCAAAAGGGTTTTAGAGTTATGGATACAGCTAACGGTCAAACTATTCAAAGAGTATGAGTAATCAAAACACATTTACATTAGAACTTAAACAGGATGAATTTGAAAAGGTGAAAGACTCTCTTTTGGCACTAAACTGGGCAGAAGAGTTTGATAGTAGCCAGTATGTTGTATTTAGATTAAGAAGTCCTCAGGGCTCTATAGCTATTATGTATTTTAGTGGTAAGTTGGTATTTCAGGGTAAAGAGGATTTTACAAGTGTGATATCTACGTTCAAACAAGAAAAGAGTAATGAAGATAATGAGTTCAAGCCACATATGGGTGTAGATGAAGTAGGGAAGGGTGATTACTTTGGACCTTTAGTTGTAGTAAGTTGTTTTGTTACAGAGGAGTTTTATAAAAAGGTAAAAATATTGGGATTTGGGGATTCAAAGAAGTTTTCTGATAAAAGAATATCTAAACTCTTTGATACTGTTAAAGATTATCCGTACTACTACTCTTCAATTGTACATCCCAAAGAGTACAATAAGATGACTATTAAATACAAAAACGCATCTTTACTTCTTGCTAAACAGCATTCTATTGTAATTGAAAATGGTATTAAAGATTTAGAGAGTAAGGGTATCGTGTGTAACCATATTGTTATAGATCAGTTTTCATCTGCAAAGAGTAGAATAACGAATGAATTAGGTGAGTATGGAAGAAAGTATGAGGTTGTACAGTATCATAAAGGAGAATCAGATGTAGCTGTAGCGTGTGCTTCTGTAATTGCAAGGGGTATATTTGTACAGGAGTGGGATAAGATGAATAAAGAGTATGATTTTGTATTTCCTAAAGGTGCCTCTAATGTTATAGATAATGCAAAACTTTTTGTTTCAAGATACGGAAAAAAGGAATTAGAAAAGGTTGCTAAAGTTAGTTTTAAAACTACCAAAGATGTGTTAGGTTAGTTTGTATGTTTCTTTTTAATATCTTGTTTGAGAGATTTTATTAAAAGAATTGCTAATGTCAGTGCTGTGAAGGCAATTGATAACTCAAGTACAAAATTGTTTACTTCTATTTCTACATACTGAGGATTATTATCTATCCCGTTATATATCTCTCCTTTGGCAATTCTTTTTAAAAATAGATCTGTTACATACCATCCCTTTATTTTAATTTCTTCCTCAAATGTCTCTCCTGGATATATTTCTTCTTTCTTTTCGTTTATATAAGTGTAGATTGGTTTGTAAGTATTCTTTTCGTTAAATATATCTATTCTCCCTTGTGGGGTTAATAAATAATTTGAATTATTGGTAATAGAGATTTTTAATTTAAGAGGGGTTATAAAAGGAATCCCTTTATTTACAATTTCGATATTAGTTGAGTATTGTGTAGTTACTATACCCTTAACTTGGTCTTGGGCACTTACAACATCTAATATTACTAATTGAGCAATGCTACTGTTGATGCTTACATTCTCATTTTTAATTTTAGGGGTAATCGAAAGTATATTAAAGTATGTACCATCTGAAAGATTTTGAATTGGAAAAACCTCATATTTAATTTCGTAAGTTTGATTCGCTTTTACCTTTATAGAATCTGTATCTGATTTGATGAATATGTATTTTTTATCTTCAGAAAGTTCATCTGTTTTAGGATTATATGCATAGGGGGTAATAGTTACTTCCAAATCTTGATCTTCTGTATTATTAAATATTACAGAATTATATTTTCTTTCACCTTGAGAAAGAGATATTCTAGAGATGCCTGGTTCAATACTACTTGCTAGAATAGGGGATATACCCAAGAAGGTATACAGAAGGAGTAATGTTATGAGTATTTTAGCGCTTTTCATAGTTCTTTTTTGCTATTTTTTTTCTAATTGTTCTAAATATTATAGCAAGAAGAACGACGGCTGTAATTACAATTATTAGCTTCCAAGGTATGATCCAAAATGTAGTTTCGGCATTTAAAACTGCAAAACCAGGTTGAAAACTTCTGTATGTAACAAGTAATTTGGCCTTAAGTGGTCCAAGAGCGATTGCATTGTTTGGAGATAGATAACTTGATTGTAGCCATATATCTTCATAATTACCATTGGTATCTCTTAGTAAGCTTTGGTCGTTTTTGTTAAAAGGTATTCTTGCTACTTCCTGTCTAAATATATTCTCTATGACAATTTCTCCGGTTGGTGTAATATGAGTATCTCCTAGGTTTTTGATGTGAGTTAAGAATTTGACATTGATTCTTTCGTAGGTTTTTTTATCTGACATAAATCTTAATAGTTCTGCATTTTCTATAAACTCATCCCCTATTTGTATTAAAAAAGGAGTACCAGCAGCAAGATTTGTAAAGGCAGCTGTTGTCTGTTGGTTAAAATCAGATTCTGATATTAAGAATATTTCAGCATTAAATTCTCCATCGGTTGTATCTTTAGGTACTGTAATTGTATATTTTAACTTTGTATTTTTATTTGGTTCTAGAAATATATATTCTTTGTCAATTGTAAACCATTCCGAGGCGGAGTAGAGGGCTTTAGCATTATCTTCTGGTGTAAGAATTATCGCTGTACCAGGTTGATTCTCGATTTGTTCGAACCCACTGATAAATATCTTGTACGTATCTCCTGTTTGAGAAAGGTTCCAGAATACAATTTCATCTGAGAACGTTTCTCCTGGAGACATTTTTAATGTTTTAGAGGTTGGAGCAACACCAATGGATAATTCATTTTGTGCAAAAGAAGGGCATACACTTAGAAGAAGTATTAATATGGGCAGTAATACTATTCCTTTATATTTCTCTAACCTCATTGTCATGTTCAAGTATTATACAAGAAACTAGTAGTAACCACCACAAATAAAGTATACGTACTCATAATAGGTACCTGAAGTAGCAGCAGCTTGTGCTTTTGCTCCGTATGTTACGGTTGACTGCTCCGCTGTTCCTTGGGTCCCGTTTTGGTATAGTACTAGTTTTGCACCAGAGTAAAGTCTGTCAATAGTACCAAATGTTCCTGTTGGTGTATTAACAAAGTTTGTTGTTACTGTAGCAGGATCTGTGGCATCAGGGTCTGAAAATGTCATACCAAAACCATAGATAGTGGGACTTGTTAAATCGAGTGTCGCAGTTGCTCCGGAGGGTATTAATGTCGTTGAATTGTACAAACCGGCATCAGTTGAATTATCTCCTGTTCCATAAACTGCCCAATAGTACCCATTGCTTGTAGTGGTTGTACTAATTGTATGTGTTCCAGTTGCATATGTACCTCCTGGGTAAAGAGTTCCAAGGTTAACTGAGTTAGCACTGATAGTACATACAACACTTGGCACATCAGAAACTGTTGCACTTACAACAACGACATCATCTGTAACTAAATATAATTTGAAAGATTTTGAATCTACAACGGCTCCACTGTAATTTGCACTTACTGTTACAATATGTTCACCAGCAGTATCATCAGTTCCCAAAACACCGGCTGCACTCCCATTCGCTAATTTTACACCATATGTTGTACCGGCAGTTAGTGCTCCTACATTTGAGATCGTTATTTTATCGACAGTACCAGCACCACCCTGAACACAAGCAGCTGTCAAAGTACCAGAGGTTGGTAAACCGGAGTCAATTTGCCAGTTTTGGCCGGCCAAGTCTGCGGCGGATGAAGCAACAGAGGTAACAGTTAAAGCACCTGTTGTTCTGCACCAGTTTGTATCGTCTCCGTCAGGGAATTCTATTGTTATTGTTCCACCTGTTGTAACAGCACTTGCAGTATCAATAGCGATAATCATTTCAACTGTTTGACCAGCCGTACCAGCCAAGTTTACCTTAATTCTACTCATGAATACATATACTGCGGCTAATGTTGCTGCCTGAGTTGTAGCAAGTAACAGAAAAGAGACAAAGAATATTAACACTGAAGTAGGTAGAAGATATTTCAATATTGGCACTATTTTTTTCACGAAGGGCAGCGTAATAATTTAATTACTATCATCTTTACTATATTAGAGATTACATACAATTTTTTTCATTGTCAATAGCTAGAATCTTGGAATTAAGACAAAATATATTGTTTCCTGATAGTCAGTTGCTGCAGCTTTATTTGTACCCGGTTTTGCTATTACTTTTAATGCCATTCTTCCATTAAATATTGGGGTGCTTGATTCATATACTTTAGTTGCTGTAGTACCAATTATTCCTACATTATTACCAGTTCCACTGTAATCGGTAGTAGCAGAGATAGTACCAAGATATGAATATGAGTCTTGAGAGGTATATTCACTTTGAATACCAAATCCATCAGAAGAGGAATTTAAATTTGCTGTTGCAGAGGTAATTGTTTGACCTGTGGTATTACTTCTAAGACCACCATTTAAACCTCTTGTAACTATTGCTAATCCTCCTTCTGAATTAGTACCTGCATCAAGCCATATCCTATCCTCTGCGGTTACAGGTGCTGATCCACCAATCAATTCGTAAGCCCCTGTAAAAGATATGGAGTAGGGGGAAGAGGTTTCTGCAGATATACCGTATTGATCTTCAATGTCTAAATCAAAAAAAACAGAGCCAGCAGATGTAGTTGCGGATACAATTGGTCCGGGTTGTGTTTGAGTAAAGTCTCCATGTAGTGCAAATATTTTAATGTAGTAGGTAGTACCTGATTGTAATCCTTGTATATTAAAATCTGGTGTTTCCCAATCTGTTTTAGTTAAGAAATCACTTAAATTATGTGTTGATATACTTTCTGGCCAAAAGTTGTTTCCATCTATATATCTAATATCTGATACAAAGTTATCTGTTGAAATCATTACAGCGTACAGTGTGTCTGTTGGGTTTGCATTGGTATCTATTTCAAATCTTGCTTGGTTGTAACATCCACTTGGACCACATATTGCAACCATTCCTCCTGTGCTTAATTCGGTTGGTCCTGTTGTACAGCTTGAAGAGCCAGAGGTAGTAGTTTCAAAGCATGATACTTCTGGTACAGCTGGTAGGAATGCTTCTTCAGGGCTAGTGTAGAGTTTGTAGCTAGTAGAGTAATTTCTTGGGTTATTAGATATTCTTCCTACTTCTAGTAGAGCAGAGTAATCTCCGTCTGTTGTTTGAGTTAATCCCCCCCCTTTTGTAGTAGCTCCTACTATTTTGTAATTGGTCGAATCTAACTCTTTAGCGAAGAGTGGATATGTGAAGAGTATTAAAAGAGTAAATACTATTAGTATGTTTTTTAGGGCAATTATTAGTTTCATATATACTAAGAAATGATATGTTATATGTATACTAATAGTCAAATTAAGAGATAGATTGTAATTATTTTGTGATATAATCTTTAGATTTGGAGAGGTGACAGAGTGGTCGAATGTGACGGTCTTGAAAACCGTTGTACGGGTTTCCGTACCGTGGGTTCGAATCCCACCCTCTCCGCCATTTTCGACATGTTCCAACAAGACCTGTCCACTATCTGATAAAATCCTTATGGGAGTAGAATGTTTGTATTAAATGGTAACCGAGGTCTCACTATGATATTCTTCCTTACTATCCTCTTTAATAATCTCAATTAACTGAGGTTCCTCTAAGATTCCCATATGTCCATAATTAGGAATAACTCTTGCCTCTACCCCAATCTCATCTTTAAATCTCTTAGCAACTTCTTTTTGTACTTCCTCATCTCTTTCTCCAACAATAATCTCAACAGGGCAAGTTAAATTCTTGATTTCTTGATTTCCTTCAATAATCTCACTTGGATCTCTATTCATAAAATGGAATCCAGAGTAATCATTAACTATTGCTTTTATCAATTCCATTTCTCTTGAACCCTCTTTAAAGTCTTTAAATGTAGGATTTTCTAATATTCTTTTTCTTAACCCTTCAATATCTCCTGTTCTACCCAATTCTACATAAGCTTCCCATTCCCCTGTGTTTACTTTTACACCTCGAAGAGATGGAGATATTAAAACCAAGCTATTCACTTCATTTGGATATTTTAAAGCATACTCCGTTGCAATTTCTCCACCAAAAGAATGACCAACTATTTTAGCCTTTTGAATATTTAACTCTTTTAGTAACTGATGCAAATCTTCTGTATGACTATATTTCCCGTTTGGAAGTGAAGACTTACCGAAACCTCTCATATCATAGGTAATCACTTTATTTGTTTTAGATAGTTCTTCTACTTGTTTCCCCCATATTCTACTATCTAGTCCAAAGCCATGAATCAATACAATAGGGTCACCTTCACCCTTTACGTCGTAATTGATATTTCCATTATTATGATTAAGTATTGGCATATATTAAATATATCTTTTCTATGACATTTTGTTAATCCCTTTTTTATACTGTCTCTTTTGTCTCATTCTCATTTTACATAGGGTCCAGACGTGTATGTCCCGCCATTCGGAGCAAGACTATCCATTGATTATTTAATTGGACTAAGTTGTATACTGTGTACACTCCAATCTAGAGTATCATTGTATATTACTAAATCTAGATATGAGCCAGATACCTTGTATCTAATGTATGCATACTGTCCAATATCTTTAAGTGTTTCTATCCTTTTACTCTTTATTTTCCTGTTTGATATATCTACGGTATTTAGATTATCAACCACCTTCTTAAACTGTTTTTCTGTTGTTACTGCTTTGTAAGCATCAGATGTAAGTTCATAAGCATTGGCGACATCTTTTATTTCAATTAGTTCAATAAAGCTTTCTGCAAGTCGATATGGGTGTGACCTGGTATATGAAAGTATTACTATGAATACGATTGCTAAGATGAGTAGGGGTATTACAATTAAAGATATATTTATTACCCTCTCCTTATGTGTAGATACATACAGTTTTATATTTTGGAAATAGCCATTGAATCTATCCCCAAACATCTTAGGAAAATACGTTTTTAAAAATGGTTTGCTTATACTATTATTTATTATATTACTTGTAGCACTATGTCCATTTGTTTTTTTCTCACCCAAAGGGCTTGGTTTTTTTAATTCCATTTTAAAATTGAGAAGGTTACCTTAATATTAAGTTATCATAAAAGATTGCATTAAGAAAGGGTATGTAATATATTAAGCTAGTTAAGTTTATATATTTATCAATATATGTTTGGATTTAACAGTAATGAAAAAAAGAATGGGTATAGTAGTAATCAAATTCTTAATATTTTTGATTCTTCTTCTGTAGATGAGTTTATTGAGGCACTTAAGAAGAGATTTAACAAAACATTGGAAGAAGAGATTAAGGATCAACTTAGAAAATTTAAGATTGATTACAAGCGAGATGAGCATACGGCTGTTAATACTGGCATTACTGCGAAAATTGAGGAGAAGGCAAAGGAGTATATATGCCCAAGAATTCCTAAGTGGGTTAATTCAGATATTTTAACTGGATTAGGTTTTTTTGCTAACTTCGTAGTTGCTGCTGGTTTTATACTTGGTTTTTTTAATAGATATTATTTAATTCTTGTAATATTGGGTTTAATTCTTAATTGGTTTGGAGATTCTTTTGATGGTAGTTTGGCAAGATACAGAAAAAAGACAAGACCTAATTACGGTTACTATATTGATCATGTAATAGATGGGTTGTCTGCATTACTATTTGGTTTGGCCTTGGGCTTGTCTGGTTATGTAAGAATTGAGATTGGTTTAATGTTCTCTATTGCATACTTAATATTGATTTTACATGTTGAGTTGATTAATTTTGTTCAAAATGAGTTTAAGTACTCTTTTGGTCTATTTGGTCCGACAGAGTTTAGATTGGTAGGAATGCTTCTTACATTAGTAATGTTTTTTGTTCCTGTAAAATATTACGAAGTAATTGGATATACATTAACTCAGTATGATATATTCGCATCTCTTGTAGTTGGTATTATGTTTTTGATAATAGTATTTAGTATTTTAAGTAAGGGTGTTGAGTTAAACAAAATTGATACTAAAGATTGGCCAAAAGGTAAATAGATTAGGTTTTCAATACTCTTCTAAAGTATCTATATACATTTCTTTTCTTGTTGAATATCCAATACTTTGATACTATCTATGTATAGGAGTATAAAAATATGAAATTGAAATTTAAAATTCCATCGTATGTTTTAAAGATTGCAAGAATCCTTTCCAAAGAGGGGTATGATGTATATCTTGTGGGTGGTGCAATTCGAGATGTCGCTATGAGCAAACAACCACACGATTATGACTTAGCAACTAATGCTCTCCCTGATGAGATGCTAGAGCTTTTTCCTAAGGCAATTTCTACTGGAGCTAAGTTTGGTACTGTCATAGCGCTTGTTCCTGATGTTCAAAAAGAAAATATGGAAGTAGAGGTTACAACATTTAGAAGTGAGGAGGAGTATATAGATGGGAGATGGCCAAGTAAGGTTGAGTTTGTAAATGATGTATACAAGGATTTGGGGAGGAGAGATTTTACAATAAATGCAATGGCTATAGATCTTTCTTCTGAAGAATTAGGTGAAGACGTAGAGGAAAGAGAGTGGGAGATATATGATCCTTTTGGAGGAATTACGGATATAAATATGAAGTTAATTAAAGCTGTTGGTACTCCTTTAGAAAGATTTAAAGAGGATGGTCTTAGAGCTTTTAAGGCGTGTAGATTGTGCTCTCAATTAGATTTCGAGATTGAGAGAGACACTTTCGAAGCAATTAAAGAGTGTATTCCTGTTGCTAAACAGGTATCTATGGAAAGAATTCGAGATGAATTTATGAAGATGCTTCTTAACTCATCTAAACCATCTAAGGGGATTGAGTTAATGAGAGAAACTGGATTGCTTAATATATTTCTTCCTGAGCTTTTAGAGGGGTATGGGGTTGAACAGAAGCTGTTTCATGCTCATGATGTATATTGGCATAGTTTGAAAACTTGTGACTTTGCAGAAGACAGTGTTAAGTTAGCTGCTCTTTTGCACGATATTGCGAAGCCAAGAACTGATATGGGTAATGGTCATTTCTACGGTCACGATGTAATGGGTACAGAGATGGTTGAGAATATTTTAAAAAGGATGAAATTCCCCAAACAAGAGATTGAGAGGGTTAAAATATTGGTTAAAAATCACATGTTTTACTACCCTCATGCACAACAGGAAGGTAACAAAGATGAGATGGACAATCTTATGCTTAGTCAGTGGAGTGATTCTGCAATTAGGAGATTTTTAAATAGGGTAGGTGAGGATAATGTTGAAGATCTTTTTAAATTAAGAATAGCGGATGCTACATCAAATCCTAAGAGCCCATTCCAACCAGAAGAGATTACTCAACTTCAGAAACATATTTCTGAGGTAAGGGCAAAGGATATGGCACTTAAGATTTCAGATTTAGATATAAAGGGGGAAGATTTAAGTAGTATAGGGATTCAACCAGGACCTCAAATGGGAAATATTTTAAGAAAGCTATTAGATATTGTCATAGAGGACCCTTTGATGAATACAAAGGAGAAGCTATTGGATGAAGCGAGGCATATGTTGTAATATGATATAAATAATTTGGATACTACTGCCCAAAATGAAATTAAAATTCTGTGGAGCCACTAGAACAGTAACAGGTTCTTGCTACTTTGTTGATACTGGAGATTTTAAATTTTTAGTTGATTGTGGTGCATTCCAAGGACCAGATGAAATAGATGCACTTAATTATGAACCGTTTCCGTTTAATCCTTCTGAACTTGATGCTGTTTTTCTTACACACGCCCATTTTGATCATAGTGGAAGAATTCCTGTATTAGTGAAACAGGGTTTCAAGGGAAGGGTAATTGGTACTCAACCGACTAGAGATTTAGCAAAAATAGTGCTTTTAGATGCTGCAAAATTACAGCAGGAAGAGTATGAGAGATGGCAAGCTAGAAGTAATACGAGCAGTGATGGACAGAATTTGGCTGCAGAGGGATCTTTGTTTGAACAAAGAAAGCCCCTTTTTTCGGAAGAGGATGTTGAAGATATGTTTGCACAGTTTGAGATATATCCGTACGGTTCATCTATAAATATTCATAAAGGGATAGAGTTTAGAATGAGAGATGCTGGACATATTCTTGGTTCTGCAATGATTGAGTTTTGGATAAAGACTGCTGAGGGTAGAGATAGGAAGTTGGTATTTTCTGGTGACTTAGGACAGCCGGGTGCGAGAATTGTGAGAGATCCCGATTTAATTAGAGAGGCAGATTATGTAATTTGCGAGGCAACATACGGTAATAGATTGCACAAGAGTAAAGATGAAACGGTATTAGAGTTCCTATCAATACTTAAACTGGCTAAAGAGGAGGGTGGTAATGTTTTAATACCATCTTTTGCTATAGAGAGAACTCAAGAGATTTTGTATGAGATGAACCTATTTGTAGAAAACAAAATATTAGAGGGACTAGAGGTGTATCTTGATAGCCCCATGGCTTCTAAGGCAACGGAGGTATTTAAACAGTATCCTACTTTCTATGACGAAGATGCCAGAAGGTTACTTGAGAAAGGTGATGACCCATTTCATTTTAATGGGTTAGTTACAACTGATTCATCTGAGGAATCTAAGAGATTAATTTCAAAAAGAGGTGTAATTATCATTGCCGGTAGTGGTATGTGTACTGGAGGAAGAATTGTTCATCATATTAAGAATAATATTGAGAATCCATCAACTCATATGATTTTTGTTGGATATCAGGTTGCGGGTACGCTTGGAAGAAAGATAGTTGACAGAGAAAAAGAGATTAGAGTAATGGGAGAAACACTTGATGTTCGTGCTCAAATACATACATTAGGTGGCTTCTCTGCCCATGGTGATCAACGAGATTTAAGATACTGGTTAAGAGGTTTTGGACACTCTCCTAAAAAGATCTTTATTGTTCATGCGGATGAAGAGATTGCAATTGGTTTTGGTACCAATATTAAAGCAGAGCTTGGTGTTGAGGTAGATATTCCTAAATTAAATGAAGAGTATGAATTAAAGTAATATGAGCGTTAAACAGATATTAGATATAGAAAAAGATATACAAAATTTGAACATTCAGGGTGCGACCAATGTTGGTATTGCTACTGTTGAGGGAATGAAGATTTTCATAGAGGAATCCAATATTACAGATAAGGAGCTGTTTTACAAAGAGTTAGTTAGAGTCGGGTACAAATTGGCTAATGCAAGATTGAATGAGCCGTTAGCAAGAAATGCAGTCAAGTATGTAGCACATTCATTTAAACAGCATTTCTCTGATTTACATTCTTTAAATGATATGAAACAGCAACTTAATGAGTACTGTGATGAATACCTTTTTAAGATTGCGGATTCAAAGAGAGCTATTGTTGATTTATGTGTTCCTTATGTAAGAAATTTCGAAAATGTTTTAACTCATTGTCACTCATCTACGGCTGTAAGTATAATAAAAGAGATTGCGCAAGGAAAGTCCTCATTTGATGCAGTATGTACAGAAACTAGACCTCGTTTCCAGGGAAGAATAACTGCGAAAAGTCTTTTGGAGGCAGGTATTTCTACTACTTTGATTGCTGATAGTGCAGCGGAGTCGTTTACAATCGGTAGGGGCTCTGTTCCGATAGATGGAGTGTTTATGGGTTGTGATGAAATCACTCTAGATGGTTACTGTATTAACAAGATAGGAAGCTGGGGAATTGCTGTTGCTGCGAACTATTCAAGTACCCCAGTATATATTGTTTCACCACTTTTGAAGATAAATCCCGAAGTTACTCATAGGGATATATCTATAGAAATTCGTGAGGATCATGAATTGTGGCATGATGCACCTAAAGGTATTAAGATGTTTAACCCTGCCTTTGAGATTATTGATAGTAAATTGATTTCTGGATTTATGACCGAATTTGGTATTATTAAACCAGAGGAGATTGCTGGTATAGTTAAGAGTAAATATACTTGGCTTTTTGATTAATATATTAAAAACGAAAAATTATGGCACTATATCTAAAGGGTAAAAAACTTGATCTAGGAGCGGGCAAAGAACTGTTCGTTGTACTCAACCAGAAGGATGCGGAAGAGCTTGGCATTAAGGAGGGGGATATAGTTTTACTAGGGTATAGGGATGTTGAGCTTTACGTAAAAGTTATAATTACTGATACCAAGGTGACTGTCGGGAATGTAGGTCTCTATGAGGAGATCTATGAGGAATATCATATCCCAGAGGGTAGGAGATTGCTTTTAGATATACCTTCTACCAGTGATGCACTTGATGCTATTAGAAAAAAATTGTCTGGTCAGAGGTTGAATGAACAGGAACTTCTCTCAATTATGAGAGATATTGGCTCAAGGAAGCTTAAGGAGACAGAAATTGCCTTTTTTGTATCTACTTTCTTTAATCCGGGCTTTACTGAAGATGAGATATATTCGATGACTAAGGGTATGGCCGAATCTGGAGAGATTTTAGATTTTAAATATATTAGAAACAATAAAGGTCTTGTAGTTGATAAACACTCCATTGGTGGTACTGCTGGCAAAGGTATTACCCCAATACTAGTTCCGATATTAGCTGCTGGTGGCTTGGTAGTTCCTAATACATCAACTAGGGCCATTACTTCTCCTGCTGGTACCACGGATATTTTAGAGACTGTTATGCCAGTGGCTTTAGATAAAGAGCAAGTATACAAGGTAGTTGAAAAGGTTGGGGCATGTATGGTATGGGGTGGAGCATTGTATTTAGCCCCAGCTGACGATGAAATCATCAATGTTGAGAGATCTCTTAGAGTACAAGAATTCCAGAAGGTATTAGTAAGTATTGTTGCTAAAAAAATAGCCATGGGGTCATCTTTTGTATTGATTGATTTGCCATATGGTAAAGGTACTAAAATAGAGAAGCCGGATGATTTAGAATTTTTGAAAAGAGAGTTTGAGAAACTATTTCATAAATTTGATATTAAGTGTGTAACACATAAAAGAGTAGTAAAGGGTCCAGATGGTAATGGGGTTGGTCCCGTACTTGAAATGAAAGAGTGTTTAAAGGTTTTGGAAAGGGATGAGAAACGTTCCGAAGAGTTAGAGGAAACTGTCCTATCTATGGCAAGTGAGATTTTTGAAGGAGTAGGGAAGGCAAAGAAGGGTACGGGTAAGAAATTTGCTCAAGATATTCTAGATTCAGGCAAAGCCCTAAAGAAATTCTGGGATATAGCTACGCAACAGGGAGCAAAGAAAATAGTTAAAGCAAAAGATTTAAAACCAGGAGAATTAAAATATCAGATTAAAGCAACTAAATCAGGTGTAGTTAAAAATATATGTACCAGAGAAGTAGTAGAGATTGCGAGATCATTGGGGACACCAAGGATAAAAGAGGCGGGTATATATGTAGACAAGATGCCTGGAGACAAAGTAGAGAAAGGTGATGTACTAATGACGCTTTACGCTACTGCACAGGACCGATTAGATGAGGGGGTTAAAGCGATTGATTTGGAGAAGCTTTACGAGTTTTAAGTCGTTTAACAAGAAGTACTATCAGTGAAAGTAAAAGTATTAGTAATATCAATACTACTGTAATAGGAAGTAATATTAGTAATGCTTTCCCAAGAGGTGTTGTTTTAACGAGAACATTTAAATACTCCTTTGTACTACTATCATCATTGTTTTCAATTTGAATATCTGAGTATGACATTAAATCTGTAGGAACTAGAGTACTCTCTATTGCATATACCTTAACCTCAAAAGTGTTCGCATCGAAATCTAAGTTTTCTATATTTGCGGTAAGTACATTTATATCCGAAATGTTGTTATCAAAGAAAGTACTCCAAAGAACGTAATCAATACTTTGGCCAATCATCATGTTACTGCTCTCGTAGGTTGGATCTATACTTAACCATCCGTAATCTGGAATCCAAAGCTGTACCCATTGGTGACTAATTTTGACATCTTGATTGGTACTAAGTGAGGTGTATCCTAACGCTCCTCTTGCAGGTATACCAAGTGCTCGAAGTATTGCAATCATGGAGTCAGAGTACTCCATACACACAGAGGGTCCTCCTTGTAGGGCGGCTTTTGCTCCAATTCTTTTTGATGTTAAATCATTTGCTTTGGTATCATTGTATTCCAGTTTCTCATTTATATATCCATATACAGATCTAACAAGGTCTAGAAGATACACGTTATCACCTAGTATATTTTTTGCTTCCTGCTGAATATATGTATCGTTGACTTCCCAGTAATTTGTAGGTAGGAGATATTTTGATAGATTAGGATCTCTCCTGATTTCCTCTACATAGCCAGTGTACTTAGGATTAGGGATTGGCAATTTGTCATTTAAGGGTTTTTGCTCTAGCCAAATATATCCAGATACTTGAATGTTACTATCTGTATTAGCGGGGACTTCAAATGTAGCTGTGACATTACCCTCTTCATTTACGAAAAGTTTAGTTGGGGTAGGGGACACTTTCTCAACTTTAACACTTTGATTGTTCTCTTGAAACTCCCTTGGTAAAGAAACTTGATATATATTTGTAGAAAGGAAGGGGAGATTTAATGAGTATTTTTCTGGTACAAAACCATCTGTTTTTTTAGTTTCTAAATTAAGTTCAAATCTATACACTTGGTTAGTACCAAATTCTAAATATATTGGATTTCCAAGTCTTTGTTGAGAAGAGAAGGAATATTTAGTACCAGAATCATTAGCGAGAGTATTGGAAGTGTATTCTGAGGGGAAAATTTTAACGAGAGGTGGAATATCGTTGTCAAATTCAAAATTCAGATTGTAATTGATTTGGGCAGTTGTATTTGTACTTTCATCTTCCTGTTCAAACTGAGTATCCTCACTTAATATTGGGTATTGAATTATCACAGAATCATATACTTTTTTTAAAAAATCATGAGTATTATATGTTAATATGACTTCATAGGGAGTACCATACCTAGTTTCTTTGTAATTTGGTACTTTAATATACATTCCTTCTCCCTTCTCTAATTCCTCAATGGTATATTCAATATCTTTACCAGTATTAGATTTAACAGAGAGAGAATCTTTTTTAAAAAGTCTTTCAGTATCAATATCCTGATCATCATTTGAGCGGATATCAGGAATATGAAAAGTTTTTTCTCCCACAGTAGATACAAAGTATTTACTGTTTTTAACTTCTCTTTTAAAACTGTTTGTTACTTCTACATATTCATTCCCAGTAATATATTTTACCGTTGTGTCATTTGTAAGTATGAAGTCATATGTAATTGCCTGTATTTTTGAAAAAGAGAGTAGTAAGGTAAAACAAAATATTAAAGTTGTAAGTAGTGCTTTGGACAGTTTCATATATATATTGATATATTACTTTAGAAATGGAGTATTTAAAAGTGGTATAATCAGAATCTTAATATATTACGAGATATCTTGATAAATGGAGAATGTAACTAGGTCACACACACTATCCCTTGGTATTGTTGGTTTACCAAATTCTGGTAAATCTACACTGTTTAATGCATTGACAAAAAAATCTGTACCTGCCGAGAACTACCCTTTCTGTACGATAGATAAGAATATTGGGGTTGTACAGATACCAGATATTAGATTAGATAGATTATCTGACTTCTTTAAAGCCCAAAAGGTTGTACCCTCTGCTATGACATTTGTTGATATCGCAGGACTAGTTAAGGGTGCTTCTAAGGGTGAGGGGCTAGGTAATCAGTTTCTTTCTCATATTAGAGAGGTTGATGTAATAATATATGTTCTTAGGGCTTTTAAGAGTGAAGAGGTTGTACATGTATACAATAGGGTAGATCCTGTTGATGATTTTGAGATTGTTCAATCTGAATTGATAATTAAAGATTTAGAGAGTGTTGAAAAGAGATATGATACGGTTAAGAGAAATTCAAGACCTGGAATTACCGAAAGTATTGCGCTAGAACTAAGTGTATTAGAAAAGGTTCTTAAAGGTTTAAATGAGGGTATTCCAGTTATAGATATATCTCTTACTAATGATGAGAGAAGGGTAGTAAATGAGTTATGGTTGTTAACTAACAAGCAGAGAGTTATTGTCCTAAACTGTAAAGAGGGTTTAGAGGAAGAGAGTATTGAGAAATGGAAGAAAGAGTTAGGAGGTATTTGTAAAGATGAGGCATGTAAGTATGTACTTGAGGTTGATGTTAAATTACTTTCTGATTTGGCTAGTATGAATGAAGATGAGTTTAAGGAGTATGTTGAATTATTGGGTAAAAAGCCAATTACAGTAGAGGATGTAATTATGAGTGCATATGATAGATTAAATCTAATTACCTTCTATACTGGCTCTCAAAAGGAGTGTAACGCATGGAGTATTGAAAGGGGGGCAGATGTTAAGAGTGCTGCAAGTGTAATACATACTGATTTGGGTAAGAACTTTATTACAGCAGATGTGGTTAATGTAGATGAGTTGATTGATGTCGGTGGCTGGAATACTGCAAAAGAGAAGGGGATGATAAAAAATCATGGTAGAGAGTATATTGTTAATGATGGTGACTATATTATCATTCTTGCTAATACCTAATACAATTGTAATATCTCTTTTTTTCTGCTAAAATCCTTCTGCTTAGTTAAAATATATTTAAAAGATAAATGGCTGTTGCTAAAAAGGAAATGAAAACATATGAATTAATGATTGCTCTTAAACCACTCTTACCTGATGATTTAAGAAAGAGTGTACATAAAGAGTTTATGGCTATGATGAGTAAGGATGGTGGAGAGGTTTTAGATGTGGATGTATGGGGTAAAAGATATCTTGCATACAAGATACAGGGTCATAATGAGGGGTATTACATTGTTTACAACTTCAGAAATGTTCCAGGTAATATTAATGAGATGAAAAGATTATTACAATTAAGGCAAGAGTTACTAAGATTTATGATAATTCAGGTTGATAATACAGATAAAATTGGTAAGGGTATTAAGAAGAAAGAGATAGAGGTTTAGTTCAATATTTTGTAATATTTGGGTGTTAAGATTAAGGTAAGTTAAATTTATATATATACAAAAAATGTCAGCAAGGTCTTTAAATAAGGTTCAGTTGATAGGTAATCTAACAAGAGAACCAGAGATAAGGTATACAACAGGAGGAACTCCAGTTGTAACATTTGGAATGGCAACTAATAAATCTTGGAAGGATCAAGATGGTAATGTAAAAGAGGTTGCAGAATTCCATAACATAGTTGCATGGAATAAAATGGCAGAGATATGTCAGCAACTTTTAGCGAAGGGAATGAAGGTATACATAGAGGGATCTCTTACTACTAGGTCTTGGGAGGCAGATGATGGCGCTACAAGATACAAGACAGAGGTAAGAGTAAACGATATGATTCTTTTAGATAGTAAGGGTAAACAGGGTGCGGGTTTTGAGGGTGATTCAAATCATGAAAAGCCACAGGAGTCAGAGGAAGAGGTTGAGACTCCAGCAACAGTCGAGGAAGATGTTGCAACTGATGATCCATTAGAGGATTCTGATTTACCATTTTAATTTGTATTAAGTAATTAATTGATGGAAGAGGAAGTAACAAAAAAAATAGCACCAACTATAGATGATGTCTTTGATGAGAAGAGCGTTGTAGAGGAAGAGTCTACAGAGCAGTACGGTGGTAAAAAGAAACAGAGAAGGAGAAGGAAGATAATTCAAAACCTTTCGTGTCCTCTATGTGATTCTGGTATTAAGGAGGTTTCTTACAAAGATGTTTATCAATTAAAGAAATTTACATCTGTAAGAGGTAAGATAATATCTGTTGAGAAATCTGGAGCTTGTCATAAGCACCAGAAGCAGTTAAAAAAATCAATTAAGAGAGCAAGATTTATGGCTTTGTTGCCATATATTTCAAGAGAGGTATAAAGATTTTTTAAATATGTTTTTACAAGGGGAGGGGTAACTCTCCCTTTTTTGTTGGAAAAATACTGTTAAATTGGTAAACTATTAGTACGATGAATCAACTGCCTATGTTAAACAAGAATGCGTATCTTACTTTATTAATAAAAGATAATTTTATATATGCGAATTTAGCATATTCTGATATTACTTCTCAAAAAACATATATTCTTTCTGATTCTACAGATTTGTCACCTTTAAAATTTAGATTAGATGATTTGTCCTTTTCGAAAGATTTCTGGTATGAGTATTTTGATTCTTTAGAAAAAATATTTGATTGGGATATTGTTGATAGAACTTATGAAGGTATTTTTAAGATAAAGAATTTTGAAAAGGAAGAGATAGGAGTATCTGGAATAAAAGTCATTGTAGATGATAACCAGCCATTTTTTAAAAATATATTGATTTCTTTAAAAGAATTCTCTAATGATATTGCTCTTAAGATTTTAGATAATAGGCAATTTGAGGTGTTAATAGAGGGTCTTGTAAATAGATTGGGTTACAATGATGTAATCTGGATAGATTTAGATATCTCTCATTTTTCAATATACAGAAAAAAGAATATACATACATCCTCAAGTATATTCTCAAAAGCTGCTTCCAATGAAATCGGTTTTTCTACTTTTAAAATCGATTGGGGAAATGAAATAGGGCTGATTGATTTCATAAAAAGTTCTAAGATTCAATCATTTCTCTCTTCGGATTCTTCATCAGAGGATATATCTAATAAATGGGCGAATTTAATTGCTCATAACTGTGAATACATTTTAGATCCAGTGTTACGAGATTTACTTAGGGCTTTTACAACACTTCAATTGCTTTCCATTAAACATCAAAACAAGGAGAGGTTGGGTGATATGATTGGGAGAAATACAGCTATTTTTGTATCAGGTAATATTCCCAAACTACTTACGAAAAGAGAGCTACTTTTTTCTCTAATTGATGGTTTAGAATTAGAAGGTGTTATAGATTTGTATATAGACAATGAGAACAAAATGCTAACATTTGGTAAAAGTATGATAGAAAAGGAGCAATCGGAAGACATAGTTGTATTTAGAGGGGATGTTCTACCCAATGCATTCAAGATATTGATCCCCGAAGTTTCTTCTCAAGGTAAAAATAAAATTATATTTTCTGGTAAAGTATCATCCCAAAATGTTGCGGAGAGAGATATTTACGGTTTAGGTTCAGTTTTACAAATTCTTAAAATTCCTCAAATGGGCGAGAAGGTTATAGTCGAGGGAGATTTAAAGAATGGAGCAGTTTTTTCTCATTTCACTTCCAATAGAATAGAGTTTATGTCTAGTAGAAATACTTTGACATTTGAGTACTTAGTAATTGATGGAAGGCACAGGCCAATTGTATATGGTCCCTCTGCACAAAATAATAGAATTAAGTTTAAAGTATGGGGAGATGGAGATAAGGAACAGGATATTTGAAAGATATCCTAATTACAAATTTAAAATACCCTTAAAAAATTCTGATAGGATAATAATAGGGGAGGGGAAGGTAAATATAGGAGATACTCTTTTTGAAAGAGTTGATACCCCTTTGAAAAAATCTTTGAGTGTAACAAAGATTTTAAATTGTAAGAATGAGGAGTGTGAAAAGTATGTTGTGAGAGTAGATGGTGAGTATTTAGAAGAGGGTGAAATAATAGCCCAAAAAACATCTTCTGGGAAATTAAGCGTAACCGAATTAGTTGCTCCCACAAATGGGATATTAGATTTAACAAGGGTTAAAATGGGCTATGTTGATATATTAGGGGAAGAGAGTACTTCTATTGTTGAAAGTGATTTTAGTGGTTTTGTTGATACAATCAATCCTGTAGATGGGTTAGTTGTTGTGACTGATGCTGTTTGTGTAGATGGGGTTGTAACAACGAAATCAGATGAGAAGTTCTTTGGGAAATTGGAGATATTAGGAGATGGGAAAACAATATTGAAAGAGAGTAGTTTGGATGATGATTATAGTGGGAAGATTGTATGGGTTGGTCCATATCTTTACAATAGGGTCGCTATAGAGCTGTTTGAAAGGGGTGCAGTTGCAGTGATTACCTACGCTATGTCCTATTCAGAATTTAGAGAGATTGGGTTACCAATAATGATTCTTGGTGGATTTGGTTCTGTTCACTGTGACAATATGTTCTTAGATAAACTTCTTAAATTTAAAGGTAAATTTGTAATGTTTGATAGTGTTGAAAATCAGTTATTTATACTCTCAGAATCGGATATACAGAATAATAAGTGGTTTGTTAATTTATATACTAACCAGTTGGTGATATCTAGATCAATTTCAACTTATGGGTATATTGGTAAGGTTATAGATTTTGATAATGAGAGTAACAATGCATTTGTTGATTTCGGGAATAAGGGTAAGCTACTAATGAATATCGGGCTTTTGGATTTTATTGATTTGTAATTATTAGAAAATTAAGAATATAATGAAGGTCTAATTTTAAATTTCTTGAATATGGACAAAGAAAATAATGGAAGTAGAATATTTGCAGTTTTAGTAATTGTTGTAGTTGCTTTCTGTATTGGAGTTATATTTGGAAGGAGTATAGTTCCTTCTGCAGATACCCTGTTGTCCATTGGGAGTTCAAAAAACAAAGTAGATATAAATCTCTTTTGGCAGGTTTGGGACATTTTAGATAGTGAGTATGTTGAGAAGGATAAAGTATCCGAAGAGAACAAAATGTATGGTGCTATTAAGGGCTTGGTTGATTCTTACGGAGATCAGGCAACTGTATTTCTGGATCCTAAAGAAACAGAGGATTTTAATATGTCAAATAGTGGGAAGTATTTTGAAGGAATTGGTGCAGAGTTAGGATATAAAGATGGTGCGATAATAATAGTATCTCCAATTGATGGCTCTCCTGCTAAAGAAGCAGGTATTAGGCCAGGAGACTATATCTTAGCCGTGGATGATTATCAAATAAAAAGTGGAGATAATGTATACGAAATAGTTCAGAAAATTAGAGGAGAAGCAGGAACAAAAGTTAAGTTGCAAATATTACATAGGGGAGATTTAGAACCAATTGAATTAGAAATTACGAGAGGACAGATTACAGTTCCAAGTATGAGCTTGTCGTATATTGGAGATAACAAAGATATTGCTTTAATAGATATCGCGAGATTTACAGAGGCCTCTTTGGGTGAATGGAAGGGTAAATGGGATGCAATTACTCAAGATATTATAGAAAATGATGTTGAGAAGATTATTATAGATCTTAGAGGGAATCCAGGTGGCTACTTTGATGCTGGAGTATATGCTGCAGATGATTTTATTGATATAGGGGAAATAATTTCACAACAGGAAGATGGAAAGGGGAATATTCAAACCTTTGATTCTGAAAAAGGGGGAAGATTGCTTGGTAAAAAAGTAGTAATTTTAGTAGACGAAGGTAGTGCTTCTGCGTCTGAAATATTTGCCGGTGCTTTACAACAAAACGGTGTCGCGAAGATAGTGGGAACTAAAACTTACGGTAAAGGTACAGCACAAACAGTAATTGATCTAAGTGGTGGTTCAAGTATACACGTTACTATCCTGAAATGGTTACTGCCTGATGGAACATGGTTGACTACTGATAACTCTATAACTCCAGATGTCGTAGTAGAAAATACGTCCCAAGACTTTATAGATGGTGTAGATAAGCAGTATAATGAAGCGTTAGTTCAAATTAATAAATAATTAAATTTTAAAGGTATTAAATATGGAAGAGAGTAAAGAGAAAAAAATACCTAAACTTAATTTTGATAACTACAAACATCTAAAAGTTTTTGGTATTACCTTGTTAGTAATATCTTTGATAATAGGGGGATTGCTTGGGCTTGTAGTACTTTCTGAAAAAGGAGAACTCTTTAAAGGGGTGTTTAATATCGAAGAGAAAGATAACAATGATAACGAAGATGTTAATATTGTTGTAACGGAGGAAGAGAACGTAATTATTAACGTTGTTAAAAATTCCTCACCTTCTGTTGTAAGTGTAGCAGTTAGTCAAGTTATGTTAAAAAGTGGAGAGGGCTTGGTTGATGAGGTAAGCAATATTGGTACTGGCTTTATCGTTGATGCTAACGGTGTAATAATCACTAATCAACATGTAGTATCCGACGTATCTGCTGCATACAAAGTGATTACTAGTGATGGGAATGAGCACGAGGTAGTTGAGATATTAAGAGATGATAGTAATGATATTGCTTTGCTTAAAATAGATGCTACATCCCTAGATTCTTTGGAACTAGGAAATTCAGATAATCTTGTTGTAGGTCAAACTGTTATAGCAATAGGAACTCCGTTAGGGGAGTATGCAGGTAGTGTAACAACTGGGGTGGTTAGTGGGTTAAATAGGTCAGTTACTACATCATCTGGGTGGTTTGGTGCAACGACTAAAACTTACGAGAATGTAATACAAACAGATGCCGCTGTTAATTCAGGTAACTCTGGTGGACCATTAATAAATTCTGAAGGAAAGGTAATAGGTATTAATTTTGCAACAACAGCTAACGCAGATAATATTTCTTTCGCTTTGCCAATCAATATCGTAAAACAGAGATTAACAGAGTATAGAACCTATGGGAAATTTATAAAACCGTATATTGGAATATCATATCAAATGATTTCTGAGTATCAGGCAATGTTTTATGAAAACGTCGTAGCAGGAGCTTTAGTTATGAGTGTAGATCCTGATGGTCCTGCAGCAAAGGCAGAGATAAAAAGAGGTGAAATTATTACAAAGGTAAATGGTGAATCAGTAGAGCAAGCTTTCTCATACATTGTACAATCATTCAAAGTAGATCAAGAGATAGAGCTTGAGATTTGGAAGGATGGTGAGACAAGAAATGTTAAGGTTACATTAACAGAAGCAGAGTAGGTTGTATTAAAAAGATATTTTGACAAATCTATTCCTATTAAAACAGTCTTTTATTTTTGTTATTTTTGATTTAGGAAAGAACTCTTTAACTAGATTTATACCTTCTTCAAAAATACTTTCCTCTGTTTCAAAATATATTATCTTTGTATTTAGACTTTTTGATTTAATCTGTTTAAATAGTTTTTCATATAGTCTTAACCCATCTTTTCCGCCATCTAAGGCCAATTTAGGTTCATAATCTATTACACTTTTATCCAACTGTTTATATTTTTCTGTAGGTATATATGGGAGATTGGCAATAATTATAGTTGGTTCATTGAGATTATCTATATCTTTAATTAAATCTGTTTTTAACCATTTAATACCATTTTGTTTTAATATCTGTTTCTCATTATATTTAGCAATATCCAAAGCTTTCTGGGATATGTCTGTAGCATAAAAGGAGTAGGGGGCTCGAAGTAAATTGCTAAGTGAAATGCTTATACAACCACTACCTGTTCCAACATCGACAATGTTTTTAATATTTTCTTTCTCAATTAAATCTTTACAGTCATATACTAGCTGTTCTGTTTCAACTCTAGGAATTAGTGTTTTACTATCTATTTTAAAAGTAAGATTACAAAATTGTGTATCTCCCCTTATATATTCCCAAGGTTTACCATTTTTAAGTTCTTGGAAAAGGTTTTCTTTTGAAATGTGTTTGTTTGATAGAAGGTATGTTTGAATCTCTCTTGCTACTCTATATGCATCAGGGTAGTTAATTTCTTCTAGGAGTTTTTGGATTTTGAAAAGTTCTTGCAAATTACTTTCCATTGTTTAACATCTCGAGCTGAATACCCTCTCTAACGTCTTGGATAAGCTGTTCTAAATCTCCAAGTAAGACTGCCTCTATATTATGCCAAGACATTTTTACTCTGTGATCTGTGATTCTGTTTTGTGGGAAGTTATATGTCCTTATCTTTTCTGCCCTCATAGCGTTTCCAATTTGAGAAGCTCTTTTACTAGATCTTTTTTCATCCTCTTCACTTTTCTTTTTTTCGTAGAGCCGCGATCTAAGATTTGCCATTGCCTTTTCTTTGTTTTGTGCTTGATGTTTAGTTTCTTGGCAACTTACAACAATACCAGTTGGTAGGTGAGTTATTCTTACTGCAGAGTCTGTTCTGTTAACACACTGTCCACCAGCACCAGAGGCCCTCATAACGTCAATTCTTAAGTCTTCTGGCTTTATCTCAATATCTATATCATGGGCTTCTGGCATAATTGCTACAGACGCTGTAGATGTGTGAATTCTTCCAGATGATTCTGTAGAAGGGACTCTTTGTACTCTATGAACACCACTTTCATACTTTAAGTTTTTGTATACATTTTTACCATTAATCTGAGCTATTACCTCTTTGTATCCTCCTGCCTCTGCAACATTACTGTCAATTATTTGAACATCCCAGCCATTTTTAACTGAAAAGTTTTTATACATATGGAAAAGGTCAGATGCAAAAAGAGCAGCTTCTTCACCACCTGCACCTGCTCGAATCTCTAATATTACCGACCTGTTGTCATCTTGATCCTGGAATTCTCTTTCTATCTGTAATTTTCTAATGTCTGAATCGATTCTAGTGATACTGTTTTGGACCTCTTCAATCTCAAGGTTTGCCAACTCTTTTAAATCTGTGTCATCACCTTCCTTTAATATCTGTTTAGCTTGTTCGTATTTACTAATATTTTTGTTAAGTTCATCAACATATGTATACAGTTGAGAGTAGTAGGACAGGTCCGAGCTTAACTCTGACATATTCTCATTAGTTTGGTGTGCTGTCTCAAGTCTTTTCTCTAGATTATCTTTTTTCTCTTTAATCTCTTGGAAATTGTATTTGTTTTTTAATATTTCAATGTCCATATATATGGATGATATCATAAAATTGATGTAGGAGTAGTGTTACTTAGATATATTTGCGTTAGCAAGCATATCTTTTAAAGTAAGGGATGCTGAAGATTTTACAGGGTCTGATTTTTTTGCTTTTCTTTCAGCCATTTTCTCTCTTTTTGTTCTAAAAGACATTTTAGAACTCTTCTGAGCTCTTTCTTCAAATCGTTTAACCACATTTTCTGTATCTACAATCTTTTGTTCACCAGTATAGAAAGGGTGACATTTAGAACAAAGTTCAACATTTAAGACATCTGTATCTAAAGTTGAACCAGTTACGAAAGTGTTGCCACAAGAGCAAATTACCTTCAAACCGCTATTATATTTTGGATGTAAATCTTTTTTCATAACGGCTAGAATTATATCAGAACAAAACGGGAGTGTCTACATACAGAAAGAAAAGGGGGTCAGACCCTCCTCTGACCCTTGGTTGTGTCCGATACCTAGGGGGTTCCTTGAAACCCATCTGTCTGTTTGGCGTTTGTTCGAAACACGAAAATACCTTTTTCAAAAAGGAGGGGAAGATCGAATGTGTTTATGTAAAGAAGCTGTGTTGAGGTGGAAGTAGGTTGTCCCGGGGTCAGACCCGGGACAGACCTTCTGTAGCTATTTAATGACAATTTCTTTTGTTTGAGATTCTTTTGCTTTGGGAAGTTTAACGGTTAGTATGCCGTTTTCAAAAGATGCTTCCACATTATCAGGGTCTACAATTGATGGTAGATTGAAGCTTTGGGAGTAGGAGTATGATTGAAGTGTTTTTAAGAAATATCTCTTCTCTTTTTCTTCTTTCTCTTGGGCTGTTTTACCCTCAATATTTATACTATCTCCTGTAACAGATATCTTAATATCTTCTTTTTTAATTCCAGGCATTGCCATTTGAACAAAGATCTTATTATCTTCTTCCCATACGTTTGCGGAGAGATTTTCAAAATCTCTGTAGAAGACATCATTAAATCTTGAAAGTGGATAATCAAAGAAATCATCCATTAAAGATCTTACAGGAGTGTATATTGTATCCTGTGGTTTTTGATTTATTTTTACAATTTTCATAGTATTTTAAATATTAAAATTTAAATATATATGGTTAGCAAAGGATACCACCGAGTGCTAATTTTTGTCAAGAGATAAAAGGTTGATTTTTTTTAATTTAAAAAATATACTTTAGTACAAAATGAAATATTCAAAGAAAATTCAAAATAGAGTTAGTAGAATAGAGGGACAGGTTGGTGGCATAAAAAGGATGATTTCTCTCAATGTAGATGAGGATAAAGTGATGACACAGCTTCAAGCTGTAATTTCTTCTTTAGAAAGTTTGAAGTTAGAGTTAGTTAAAAAACAGATGAAAGAAACTCTAGTTGAAGACATTCGTAAATCTCTGGGTCTATCGGATTCATAAATCTGATATACTCTTGTGTATACTGCCAGATAATATAATTGTAATGTAAATATGAAGATTAAAAGTCTTGGTTGGTCGTCATTTCTACTTAGTACAGGTGATATAACTGTTTTAACAGATCCACTAGCCCTTAAACAGAGTGGGTTGGCTTTTCCAAAAAGTAAAGCAGATGTTGTTCTTTTCTCTTCAAAAGATTTGAGAGGTGAGGAGAATATATTAGACGGAAATGATTTATTAAAAAAAATAGAGCCAGATCATAGGGAATCAACGATAGAAATATCTTCTCCGGGTGAGTTTGAAATAGGTGGAGTAATGATTCGAAGAGATGTTGATTCTCAGTTCTATACTATTGATGAAGCCGTTTTAAGAGTAGTGTACATGGGCTTAATAGATAACTCTTTGGATATATCTTTAACTAAAGATTTGGGAGATGTAGATGTTTTAATTTTACCTATTGGTAACGGCAATCTATTTATAGATTATGACAAGATTGAAAAGATACTTAACTATATTGATCCTACAATACTTATACCTTGTGCATACAATACAGAAGGATTGAAATTGGGAAACGAATTAAAAAGTAAGGATGATTTTATTAAATATTTTGGTTTCACTAATGTTAAAGAAGAATCATATTTAAATGTTACTCCTACACCTGAGCAAGAGAACAAAAATATAGAGGTAATATTTCTTAAATAAAAAATGGATAGAATTCCACCTCAAAATTTAGAAGCAGAAAAATCAGTATTAGGTTCAATTCTTTTAGACAAAGACGCCTTAATTGAAGTTTCTGGAACATTAAAACCAAATCATTTTTATGATGAAAGGCATGCAGATATTTATGAGAATATTTTAGAACTCTTTGAAGAGGGTCTCCCAATAGATCTTGTTACTATTTCGGATAAATTAAAAAAGAAAAAGTTACTTAGCAGGATAGGTGGAAGGGCATATCTAACAGAGCTTGCATCTTTCGTTCCAACTTCTGCACATGCAGCTGAGTATGGAAATATCGTTAAAGAAACTGCGACAAGAAGGGGGTTGATATCTTCTTCTTCAGAAATTACGAAGTTGGCTTTTGATGAAACCATAGCTATGCCAGAAGTGGTAGATAGATCAGAAACCTTACTTTTTAATGTCGCTCAAGAGGGAATAAAGAGTAATTTTGTGCATATTAAAGATCTACTTAAAGGTGCTTATGAGAGAGCTGCTCATTCTAAAGAAAGTGATGATTATGCTGGTATCTCAACTGGATTTAAAGAGTTAGATGTTCTTCTGGGTGGTTTTCAGAAATCCGATTTTATTGTACTTGCTGCAAGACCTTCTGTTGGTAAAACATCTTTGGCTTTGGATATGATGAGACATGCTGCTTTAATTGAGAAGAAAAATGTAGCTTTCTTTTCATTAGAAATGTCTAATATGCAGATTATGGATAGACTTTTAGGTATGCAATCAGGTATTCCTTTCTGGGAAATTAGAACGAATAAACTCACAGAAGAAAAAATTGTTAAGTTGGCTAATACCATGGGAGAATTGGCAGATGCAAATATCTTTATCGATGATATGGCAGGACAACATATTAACCAAATTAGAACTAAAGCAAGAAGGTTAGAAATTGAACATGGGGTTGATATAATATTTGTTGACTATCTTCAACTAATGCATGGTAATAGTAAGGAAAGTAGAACATTAGAGGTAGGGGAGGTTTCACAGGGCTTGAAAAATCTCGCAAAGGAGTTAAATATTCCCGTTGTTGGGCTTTCTCAGCTATCTCGAGCGATTGAGCAAAGGCAAAGTAGAAGACCTCAATTGTCAGATTTGAGAGAATCTGGTTCTATTGAGCAGGATGCTGATGTTGTAATGTTTTTAGATAGGGAAGAGACTTGGAATCCTGATACAGAAAAGAAGGGTACAGCGGAATTGTTCCTTGCAAAACATAGAAATGGTCCTACAGGTGTACTAGAATTAGCATTCATTAAAGAGATAGCCAGTTTTAGAAATCTTCATAGAGAGAAGAATTAGTATATACAACACCTATTTTCTTGGGATATAATAAAGGGATTAGGTCGAGTGGTGGAATTGGCAGACACGTGGGACTCAAAATCCCATGCTAGAAATAGTGTGAGGGTTCGATTCCCTCCTCGACCATATAGATAATTAAGTAATAATAAAACCATGGGATTAGAAAAATTTATTCTTAACTTTTTTGAATTTGTAGGAGGTATAAACTTTAATATCTTTAGCTTTATAATTGGCCTATTATTCATTTTATTCTCTTTAGTCATCATTGGGTGGGTATGGATAGATTCTTCTGAGAGAACTTCCAGAAAAGGTCTAAGACTGGTATATATGCTTTTAGTTATATTTTTGAATATACCAGGATTAATAATATATTTAATTATTCGACCAAGTGAAACGATTGAGGAAATATATTGGGGGGATTTAGAAAGAAGATATTTAAAATTTGAAACATCGGAACTTGGAGATTGCCCAAAGTGTGGGCATCAATTGTATCCTGGATATGTATTTTGTACAAATTGTGGGTTTGAGATTAAAAAGAGATGTCCAAAATGCAATGTCTTAATTAACAAAGATCATAAATTTTGTGAATTCTGTGGTCTTCAGATTAGAGATAGGGCTACCCAGGAAGAGAAGTATCCTGATGCTCAGGTAATGCAACAGCAAATTACTGCAACTAAAGAACAAGCAAGTGAAGTTGTTGAATCAAAAAGAACCAGATACAAGACAGGGGAGAGTTTTATTGTTAAACTCGGGAATGTAATCATTGGTGGGTTTCTACATCTTAAAACTAAGGTTAAAGGAAAAGTTGATAGTAATGTAGTTTCTGAAACTGCTAAAACAGATTTTAAAAAGATAAAGAAAGATAGAAAGAAAAAGAATAAGAAAAAGGAATCAAGAAAGAAACGATAGGATATTAAAGTATTAGCATAACATAGTGAAAGAACTGTTTTATATTGTAAAAGATTTTTTGCAAGATGTTCATCCATTGATTGTTTTTGCGTTAATATTTTTTATTGGTTTGTATGTATTTTGGAGAGGTTGTACAGAATCACGAAAAAATAGATCCTCTGTATTTGATATTTTTTTAGTTTCTGGATTCCTTGGTTTTGTTGTTGGAAGAGTAGTATATATAATATTGACCTGGGAAACATTTTCATCATTTATATGGTATTGGTTACCTTATGAAAAGTATGGTGAAAAGATTTATCTTTTTAGATTACTACCATGGAGATTTTTTGGTGTTTGGGATGGTGGCTTGGTAATACTAGCGATGTTTGTATCAACACTTATTTTCTTAACCTTCTTTGTATTAGTGATTAAAAAATGGAGATGGAAACATATGTTTTTTCCAATTTATTTCTCAACCACATCAATGTTGGGGGTTTCTTTTATATATACCGGTATGAACTCCGGTTTTAATAATTGGATTTATAAAGGGTTAATACTAATTGCTGTTTTGGTAATATTTTACATATCATTTAAATTCATATATAAAATTGTTAAAAATCCTCTTTACGAAAAGTATATTCTTGGTTATGTTGGATTCTTTATCGTACTTATCTCCTCTGTCTATGTCTCATATCTATATTTATCTAGCGATTTGTCTTTCTTAGAGGATATTTTAGTAGGAATATTTTTAATATGGACAGTAGTAATGTCGGGATTCTTTCTTTCAGATTTAAGAAAAGCAAAAGTAAATATTAAAAGTGTATCAACAATTAGATCTGTTAAGTTAGAATAGTATGGGCATAGCTATACTTTTGTGTTCATTTGTTGTATCTGTAATAAATATATTTCTTTCGAATGAATTATTTTTAAGAAATACATGCATTACAAATAACGGGGTTGCTTTCGGTATTGAAATTAACAATATATTTTTTATCTCAACACTCTTACTAATCATCCTAATTGTTATAGCATTAAATTCTGGAGGTAATATGAAATACATTCTCTTTTCAGTATTCCTTTTAGGATTAAGTAATCTAGTTACAAGAGTTATATATGGAAAGGTATGTGATTATATTACAGTATTAGGGATTTCATTTAATATATCGGATTTGTTTTTAGTTATATTATCAATATATGCAGGGGTATTTCTACTTTTTTTAAATAGAGAGAGGTAGTAATAGAGACATATTATTAGTAAAATCTATATTATGAAAATAGTTATTCAAAAAGACAAAATGGGTCTAAGGATTGATTCAGTTGTATTTGATATATTAAAAGAGCATTCTTTTTCTAGAAGCATTGTTCAAAGATATATAAATGAAGGATGTAATATAAATGGGAGTAGCTGTAAAAAGGGATATAGATTAAGAGAGGGAGATATCTTGGATATAGATAGAGAATATTGGGAAGATATTAAAAACAACTTAGATTTAAGCAAAGAGATACTTCCTCAAAAGTACAAATTAGATATTAGATATGAGGATGAAGATCTATTAGTAATATATAAACCAAAAGGTTTAGTGGTTCATCCGGGAGTAGGGAATAGAGATAATACTCTCGCAAATTATGTAAGATACTATCTTGAAAGTATAGGGCAGTATGATTCTTTACTTGATAGGGGAGGGATTGTACATCGTTTAGATAAGGGGGTGTCTGGATTAATAGTTGTAGCAAAAAATAAGAGTATTCAGGAGTATTTAAAAGGGGAATTTAGTAACAAGAACGTAATTAAAATATACTATGCTTGTTTAGAGGAGAAGAACAAAAATGAAATAGATATTGATTTGCTAGAATATGCTAAAAAGATTGATATAAATTCAAAACCATGGCAAAGTTGGGGAAAAGTAGAAGGGTATATTGGGAGAGATAGGACAAATAGATATAGGATGGAGTTTAGAACCTATGAATTTCCCGGTTCAAAATACGCTTTAAGTTATATGCTCTTTTCAAAAGATCATGCTTTAATCAAAATTGATACAGGAAGGATGCACCAGATAAGGGCAAGTTTAAAATACTTGGGATATCATATTAAAGGAGATTCTCTTTACGGTAATGGAGTAGGTGATAATATTATGCTTGAGGCGGTGCTATTAAGTTTTGTTAAAAAGAATGGAAAAAGATTAACTTTTACAACATTAAAATGAGAACTGGAAGAGAGAGATACAAAAGAAAAGGGGAAGTGAAGAAAAAGAAAATTAATATTAACTTTAATAAAATACTTCTATTCCTAATTCTAACCTCTTTAATTGGCTATGGCATATATACATATATTGGATTTAGTAACATTAAGAGTATTGATCCCATTAAACTTAGTAATTCCGAATATTACCTTCTATCAAATCAAAGAGATGCTTTAGAAAAAACACTAATTGTATTTGAGGAAGAATACAATGACAAAGAGAGGATAAAGGTTGCATATCTATATGCTGAAAACAAAGAAAAAAGTGTCTCTGTGTTAGTATTTATACCAGCATGGGTAGAGTATATGGGTGTAGACAAAGAGTTTGGAAGTAGTTTGCCAATCTCTACATTTAGGTATGCTGGAGATTTTCTTCAAGAGGGTAGGGGTTATGAATACGCTATATGGCAATTTGAACAACTATTAGGTACTAATATAGACGAATATATATGGATCAGTAGCTCTGCTAATAAAATATTCAGCGAGAAATTAGGAGAGCCATCTGGAGATTCTTTGTATGCCCAATATTACTCAAACGGTTTTAATGTGAATCAAGAAGCGTTTTTGTTAAATAGCTTTATTTCAAAATTAGGATGGTTTAATCTTTTAACTTCATCTCATAAGTTTAAGGACTCTCAAGCAGTAATACTATCCTCATTTTCAACTCTAGGAAATGTTGTTCTTAAATTAAAAAATATTCAAAAAAGTATTATTTCTACAAGACCGTTTCTTTTGGATTTAAGTAATTCAGAATACCTCTCACAACAAGAGGCATTTGGAGGAGTAGGTATTTCAAGCTATATTGAAACGGATAAATATGATACTGTTTGGAGAAAGTTTATTGATAGTATGATTGATAGGGAGTTAGAAAAAGAAAGAGTCAGAGTAGAGGTATATAATGGGAGTGGACTTAGTGGTTATGCTAGTCAGTATGCAAGAAAGATAAGAAATAGTGGTTGTGAGGTAGTTAGATATGATAATGCTCCCAAAGAGCAAAATAAAACTCAATTTTTTGTTCCTAAACAAGAGGATTTCCCTAGATCGTTAAGTGTAGTATTTGAGATATTCCCTGGGACTTATGAGATTGTTGAAAGTAGACCATCATTTATGACTACTGGCGATATTGTAATAATATTGGGAAAAGATATACCAACTGTGTACGCTTTTTAGCACTTAATATATTACTTTTCACTATTTAAATGGTAATATATATTCAATGACAACTTTTATATTTTCTATAATATTTGCATCTTTAGTTTTTCTTGCCTTTGTGTTTCTTTTAAGTAAGAAATCTGAAGACCCACCTGAGGTATTTGAAGAGATTCGAAGCCCTCTTGTAATACAGATACTTGTACCAAGAGAGAATGATAAAACCCCACTTGCCGCAGAACAGATGTTCGCTTCTATACATGGTATCTTAGGGGACGATGTTAAGTCTGCTGATTTAATAAGTTTCGAAATTGTTTCAAGTAATGATAATGGAATAAAATTCTATGCAGTTGTTCCAAAACATCTTTCAAAATTTGTTGAAGGTCAAATTTATGCTCAATACCCCAATGCGGATATCAAATATGTACCAGATTACATCTCTATTAGTAGCTCTGATCCTAATCAGAGACAATTTGTTACTACTGGAGAAATCGAGCTTGAGAAAGACTTCATATTTCCGATTAAGACATTTAGAAATTTTGAAGTAGATCCTTTAGCAGCAATAACGGGAGCAATCTCTGATCTTAAATTAGGACAAAAGGCATGGATACAAATTCTTGTACGACCTGTTTCAAATTACTGGCAAAAGAATTCTAAAAAATACATTACTGCAATCAAGGATGGTAAAGACCCATATTCACAGGGCTTCTTTGCTGAACTATCTAATGTTTTAAAGGGAATGGGGGAGAGTATATCCAATATCGGAAATGAGAATGTAGTAAGAAAAGAAATAGTGAAATTACAACCCGGCCAAGAAGAGGAATTGAGCGAAATTGAACTTAAGATGTTAAAACTCGGTTTTGAATTTAAAATTAGAGTAGTTACAAAAGCGAATTCACAAATAGAGTCAGAGCAAATATTAAGAGATATTGTCGCTAGTTTTAAACAGTTTACTACTGCCCACTTAAATACTTTTGTACATTCGAAGCCAGATAAAAGTGGAAAAGAGATATACTCAGAGTATTTAAAAAGACATTTACCTTCTGATACTATTGATATTATTAATATTGAAGAATTGGCCTCTTTATACCATATGCCGAATATTTCAGTAGAAACCCCAAATATCGCTTGGAGTAGATCTAAAAGAATTGAACCCCCTATGAATTTACCTAAAGTAGGACAAGATGGGGTTACTGTTTTTGCAGAAACGGATTATAGGGGAAGTCGATATGAGTTTGGGATAAAAAGTGAGGATAGGAGAAAGCATTTCTATATCTTAGGTAAAACAGGTGTAGGTAAGTCTACTGTATTTAAGAACATGTTTATCTCAGATATTCTAAGGGGGGACGGTGCTTGTATGATAGATCCTCATGGAGAGTTGGTTGAAGAACTTTTGGATTTCATACCTCCTGAAAGAATAGATGATGTTATTTACTTTAATCCAACAGATACAGAGTATCCGATAGGGTTTAACTTACTTGAATTAAAAGATAAATCACAAAGGGATTTAATTGCAGATGGTGTAGTAGAGGTATTCCATAAACAGTTTGGTACATCCTGGGGTCCTCGGTTACAGTATATTCTTACTAATACAATAGCTACAGCACTAGAGGCACAGGGTACAACACTTCTCTCTGTAACTAGAATGCTTATGGATAAAAATTATAGGAAGTTCATTCTAAAGCAGGTTGATGATCCCATTCTATATAAATTCTGGGAGGAGGAGTATGCACAGATGTCTCAAAACCCCAGATTACTCTCAGAGGCAGTGGCACCAATCCAGAACAAGGTAGGAAGATTTATTTCTTCGGCAGTTACTCGAAATATTATTGGACAAGTTAAATCTACAATAGATTTAAGAGAGATAATGGATAACAAGAAAATCTTACTCATCAATCTTGCTCAAGGAAAACTTGGAGAGGAAACTGCTTCTTTACTTGGTGGAATGATAATTACAAGGTTACAATCTACTGCTTTGGAGAGAGTTGATATGCCTGCTGATCAAAGAAATGATTTCTATCTTTTTGTTGATGAATTCCAAAACTTTGCTACAGACTCTTTTGCTAAGATTCTATCCGAAGCAAGAAAGTTTAGATTAGATTTGTGTATGACTAATCAATATATCGATCAATTACCTTTAACAGTAAGACAGGCAATATTCGGTAATGTTGGAACTTTAGGTTCATTTGTAGTTAGTCAATCCGATGCCTCTATTCTTGAGAAAGAATTTGCCCCAGGAGTTTCATCTGAAGATTTAGTTTCTTTAGATGCACACTCTATGTATCTTAAACTCTGTATTGATGGTATGACATCTACAACATTTAGTGCCAGATCCTTACCTCCAAGGTATCAGCCATTTGGATTAAAGAGTAAAGTGATTGCTCTTTCTAGAGAAAAATACGGAACAGCTAAAGATGTAATCGAGGATAAAATAATTAGGTGGAGTAATCAAACTTACAGTGATAGTGGTAATAGGTCAGTAAAGAAAAACGAAAAAAAAGAGGAAGTCGTTGAGGGTGGATATAGAGTAAAAAGTTAGGTCTTTTTTCGCAGTGTTGTAAATGATAGAATATCCCATATACATTATATATTTTTCTAATTATGTCAGGTCACTCTAAATGGTCAACAATCAGGCATAAGAAAGCAATAAATGATGCTAAGAAGGGGAAGGTATTTTCAAAACTTTCTGTACAGATAACTCATGCTGCAAGACAGGGGGGTACTGATCCTAATATGAATCCCAATTTAAGGTTGTATATAGAGAAAGCAAAGAGAGAGGGTTTTCCCATAGACAGAATAGAAAAGGCAGTTCAGAAGGGCTCTGGTACAGGTGTAGACGGGGTTGTGTATGAAGAGGTTACCTATGAGGGGTTTGGACATGACGGTGTGCAGATTCTAGTTGACTGTTTGACTGATAATAAAAATAGAACAGTTGCTGATTTAAGAAGAATCTTTGAAGAGATAGGGGGAAGAATGGGAGATACAGGATCCGTTTCTTGGAATTTTGATACTAAGGGTTTGATAATGGTAAAGAGTGGTCATTTGAAAAAATCGGAAAAGTATGGAGGAGAGGATGAATATATCCGAGATAACAGGGAAGAAGTAATGATAAAGTTGATGGATATAGAAGGTATAGAAGATATTAAAGAGGTAGATTTAGATGGAGTAGAGGGGTTGGAGGTATATACTCAGTATAATAATCTGGCAAGTGTAAGAGATTCTATTTCTAAGTTAGGATATCTAATAGAAGTGTCCGAAATAATTAAAGAACCGAAGGTAGTAAAAGCTTTAATAGGAACAGATTTAGAGAAAATTCAAAATGGTTTAGAGAGATTGGAAGATCGTGATGATGTTCAGAATGTTTGGAGTAATCTAGAGTAATTTAACCGAAATTGATATGAGAATATTAGGGATAGATCCGGGTATAGCTATAACTGGCTGGTCTATTGTTGATTTCGATAATAATGGGAAAGCTTCTCCCATTGATTACGGAGCAATAATTACTTCAAAGGAGAGAACTGTTGGTGAGAGACTGTTAGAACTTTACAAAGACATGAATAATATTATTAAAGAATTCAAACCGGTATATAGTGGTTTGGAAACCCTTCTTTTTTACAACAACGCTAAAACAGCAATTGTAGTGGGAGAGGCCAGAGGGGTTATACTTCTTTCTTTAGAGGATAGTAATATACCTGTTTGTGAAATTACCCCTCTACAGGTAAAAAGTAGTATATCTGGGTATGGGAAAGCATCTAAATTACAGGTACAGGAAAATGTTAAAATGCTATTTGGATTAACTGAGATTCCTAAACCAGATGATGTTGCAGATGCTTTGGCTATATCTGTTGCATGTTATGACAGATTAGAAAATGATAAATTAAAATAAAATTAAAAAATGATTTCATATATTTCTGGAAAAGTGATGAAGAATTATCTTGGTAAAAGTAGCTATACTGACATATTGCTCTCTTGTGGTATTGCCTACAGGGTATATGTTTCATCTCTTTTTGAATTTAAGAATGTAGGAGATAATATAGATTTTTTTACAAGCTTTCAGGTAAGGGAAGAGAGCCAAACACTTTACGGTTTTGTTAAAGAGGAAGAGAGGGACTTCTTTGAGTTACTACTTACAGTATCAGGTATTGGACCTAAATCTGCACTCTCTATTCTTTCTACGTATAGTATGGAGCGTGTAAGACAGTTAATTTTGGATGGTGACTCTAAACTTCTTAGTAAGGTATCTGGTTTGGGTTTAAAGGGTGCTCAAAAGGTAATTTTGGAGTTAAGAGGAAGAATAGATTTTGACAAAGAGGATGCACAGGGTAAGGAAGATGAGAGGTTGGTGGAATTAAAAAATGCATTAAAAGTGCTTGCGTTTAAGGGTAAAGAATTAGAAGACGGAGTGAGAAGGGGGGCAGATATTTTAAAGAAAGAGGATATTGATATAGAAGCTCTAATTAAAAAAGTTTTACAACAGTAAATATGATTAAATCAAGTAAAAAAACCGAAGAGAGAAACGCACTAAAAAACAGCAGTATAGTGGTTAAAAATAATGTTGAATTAGAGGAGCAGGTTCAAAAGATTCGGCCTTCTAAATTAGATGAGATGATAGGAAGAAAACAGGAGAAGAAAACCGTTAAGATGATGATTGATTCTGCGAAGGGGAGGGGAGAGGTTATTGATCATATACTTTTCTACGGTCCCCCAGGGCTTGGTAAAACAACATTTGCATTTGCTATTGCAAATGAGATTGGTTCATCAATTAGAATTACATCTGGTCCTGCTATTGAAAGACAGGGTGATTTAGCCGCTATACTGACAAACCTTAAAGAAAATGATGTCCTATTTATAGATGAGATACATAGATTATCTAGAGTAGTAGAAGAGATATTGTATCCTGCTATGGAAGATAGGGCGTTGGATATTGTTATGGGTAAGGGTCCTTCTGCAAAAACAATTCGACTTAATTTAGAACCATTTACCTTAATAGGGGCTACTACGCAGATAGGGAAGATAAGTTCTCCAATGAGAGATAGGTTTGGGCTAATTCAGAGATTAGATTTTTTTGATGATGAAGATATGATAGAGATATTAAAACGAGCTTCTTCCCTATGGTCTATTGATGTAAATGAGGATGCTCTAAAATTGCTTTCTCTTGCATCTAGGGGTACAGCAAGAATCGGACTACGTCTCTTAAGAAGGGTTAGGGACTTTGCAGAGAGTAGTAATCAGAAAAGTGTTAATAGCGATACTGTAAATAGTACTATGAAGTTATTAGGTATAGATGATTTGGGGTTAGAGAGTATTGATAGGGAAATACTTAGGGTTATATTCTTTAATTTTGATGGTGGGCCTGTTGGTGTTTCTACATTAGCAGCTAGTGTCTCTGAGGAGATTTCTACTATACTTGATGTACACGAGCCATATCTTATGAAGTGTGGTTTGATAAAGAGGACTTCTAGGGGAAGAGTTTTAACTCCAAATGGTATAAAATATGTTCAAAGTATATGGGGGTAGAAAATATTTCAATTAAAACAGAAGATTCTGTAAAGAGGGGTAAGTTAATTTCATTAGCATTGTTAATTGCTCTTTCTGTCTTTGTTCAAACACTAATTAAAAATAATGACCCAACTGTAGGAAAGATCATTATAACTGCTCTTATTTATTTGTTAATCTCTTTTACTGGTTTAGTCTGGGCATTTAATTTCCAAGTTAAAGTTAAATCTTTGTTTTTTCTCCTACATAGCTCTCTTTTTGTTATGTCAGAGTATCTATTTATTCAATTATTCTTTGTAGAGAAGTTTAGTCGTATTTATGAGGGTATACTGCTTTTAATTCTTGTGGCACTTTTGTTCTTTAGTACCTACATATCATATTTAATGGCTAATGTTTTTAATGTTAATCTATACAAAAATATACCCTTGGTGAATGTTGGTAGAACGACTTCGTATATAATATCGACACTATCGATTTTCTTTATTACCTTTAGCTTACTATCATTACAATTAGCCCCGTATATTCTTCTTCCTTTCGAGCTTTTCATTATTATTTTCTTTTCATATATTCATCTTAGAAATCTTGGTTTTGAGGGAATTTTACTTTCTCGTAAAACTGTATTAGTTTCCCTAATTGTTTTTTTTATGTTCTTAGGAACATTTTTATCTGGGATATTACATGAGGTTTCTGCACTTGGTCCAACGATAGGGTACTTTGTTGGTATAGGGGTGGCTAATATGAAGGTGATTAAACAGAGGTTTAGTATAGAGTTTATTCTTTATATTATTGCTTTAATTATTGTTATTTTTCTAAATTTCTTTTTGAATATTTTAGTATAGAAATATCAAAGTAGGGGAGTAGGGCTCATAGCAAGTAACAGCCCATAGTTTCACAGGTCCCATAGTAATATCAATGTGGATAACCAAGTGCTAATATATTTCATTATAATGGGAATAAATATTTAAATAGTAGAGAATCTATACAGAAGTAATCCCAACTATGTCTCTGATGGGAGAGTGCTATCCCCTATGTTGCATTATGTTATGATTTCTTATATCATATAACCGAGTATAATCATCCTTATATGCGGTCGTATATCTGTACGACCTAAGGGAGTACTTAAACCAAGAGTTTTATATTAAATACTTAATGAGAAAAATATATAAAAATAAAAATATCTTTTCCCTCTGTATTTCCCATTTAATTTTTACATATCCCCTATATTTCTTTTATCTATGGGAAAAACAAAAAAAGTCCCCTACTTTGATTTTATTTTTTAAAAAGTTAATATATACATATGAAAAAAACATTCCTATTAAATGATATCCCTAAACTTCCTGATCAGGATATGTATTTTTTGAATTTACAAAATAATGCGTATAGCTTTCAAACTATTATTAGTTACGCCAGGGATCTCTCCATATTTAGTGTGTATTTACATTTTAATAATATAAAGTTTGATAAGTTAACCAAGATAGATGTTTTAAACTATAAAGGGTACCTAGGGAGTGGTAATCATTTGAAAGATTTGGATAGAATAAGGGAGAAATGTGTGGAAAAGGGCTTTAAGACAATACAAACAGATGTCAAAGCGCTTAGAGGCCCAGCAAGCCCTACAAAAAATTTAAGTGGTATGAATAGACCTGTGGATGAAGATGAAAATGATGAAACTAGTACAGAGGGTTCTCCACAGGTATATGAGGAGGACTTTCTTACAAAAGTCTACGGTAAGGTATACGGTTCGTTGGGTATTTTAGAAAGGCCATTAAATTCCAGAGCTAGGAGTAAAAATGGTTTAGATGTTAGAAGTATTAATAGAATGCTATCTGCAATTAGATCGTATTTAAAGTTTAGAATAGATTTTGATTTTGATATTCCAATTCCTCCTGATGGTATTCAGATGGTAAGAGGTGAAAAGAAAGTTAAAAAGGTTGCTTCTTTAGAAGATCTTACGAGATTGATAGAAGCACCTATGGAGTTTGAGAAAGATGAGCGTGTAGCGCTAAGAAACAGGTGCATGTTAGAGATGCTTTTTGCAACAGGTATGAGGATATCAGAGTTGATAAATATGAATATAGAACAGTTAAATGTTGAGGGTAAAATATATGTAATGGGAAAGGGTAAAAAAGAGAGAGCTGTATATATGACAAACAGAGCTTTGGGATGGTTAAATAAATATTTGAAGTTAAGATTGGAGTATGCTTTTTCAGATAGGGAGAAAGAGGAACAACCGGGAAATGTAGATAAGTTGTTTATAGATATTGGAGTTAAGGATAGAAACATGAAACACCGTGAAACATTGCCGGGAGATATGAATTCTGAAGGATTAAATTTAGAAGTTTTTGATTCTGAGAATAGGAAATATATTAGATTGATTGAGGAGTATAGGAAGAATAAATTTTTAGAGAAATTTAACTCCCCTGCCCTATTCGTTCCTTTTGTAGGTATTAGAAGTAAAAAACCTAATTGCAGGTTATCTACTAACTATTTCCAAGAAAAAATAGCAGATTACAGAAAGAGATTAGGTATACAGATACCTACATCAGCACATAGTTTAAGGCATGGGTTTGCTACATATATGGCGGAGGATGGTGCTAGTGCTGTTGCTTTACAGATTCTTTTGGGTCATGAGAGTTTGAATACAACTACTAAATATGTACATGCAAGTGAAAAGTTTGCAGAAGAAACTGTTAAAAAGAATCATCCGTTGAAGTAGAGTTCTATTCTTCTGATTGCGTTGTAATTTCTTTGTATAAATCAGTTTCTTTTGCTTTTTCTAAAACCTGTTGAGCTTCTGGGTCTCCGGAGTTAGCTCTTTGTATTAGTGATTTTGTTTCTTCTACGTTCTTTTTAAAGGTATCAATTAAATCAAGATACATATTGTTAATTTCTGTTGGGGCGTTATCACCATAAGTTGTAAATGCGAGTTCTTTAATAATTGTTTCGAAATGTTCAGGGGATTTTGCTTCTTTAATTCTATTTTCAATTACTCCTAATTCATCATCACTTAACTGTTCGCTTAAATCCTCAAAAAGAAGGTCTAGTATCTGTTCTGATAGCAGATTGTAGAGATTTTCTACTTCTTGTTCTGGTACTCCAAGTTCTTTTATCTTTTGAATAATTTCATCTTTCATTATTATATATTTTTATTTTAAACAAACTATCGTATTAATGCCTCTGCAGCTTTGGTAGCAGCTTCGGTAGGATTCATACCATTATATGCAGCTCTGAGAAATTGATTAACAACATTTCCATTTGCTTGGCCCATCAACTGTTCCTTAGGAACTAAATTTGAAAGTGCTCTAAAGAACTCCCCTTGTAATTCGCCTTCTGCCCCACCTAAATTTGTAAGATGAACTCTAGGTCCTATATATCCAAGATCCTTATAATCCCAACCCAAATCAGATACATTAAAGGTATCTCCGCTTGCCCAATTTTCAATTATGGGTTCTGTAATATTTGATGATACTTCGGGCTGTGATGTTGCTGATGCTTGTTGAGTTGAAACTTCACTAACTTCTGGTTGTGGAGTCTCTGTAACTGTCTGAGTTTGTCCATCAGATACTACTGGAACTTCTGGTGTAATTTGATTATTCATTCCAATGTAAAAATCCTTACCAACAAGTCCTTCGAAAAGTGTACCGATAGCATATCCTGTTGCACCTCCAACTAGTACAGAACCTGCTTCACCTAATCTGTTTGCCCACCATTGATTTCGTTTCTGTTTTTTATCCATCTCAATTAATTCGGATATAGTTTTTCCAGTTCTAGCTTCATATTTTATTGAGTTTGATTTTGATCTGAGTTTTTCTCCTTGTGATAAGAGACTCTTACCTATTATCCTTCCTCCAAGTGTTATTCCAATCACTGCTGCTAATCCAACGGCTGGTGTTGCCAATGCTACACCTGCGCCAGCGACTCCGGCTACAATCTTAATCCATTTTTCTTTATTTTTTCTCTTTTTCTCACTTTCTTGGGTAGCAATCTCAAGTGGTTTATCAATCGCCTCTTTCTGTTTTAATATATCAAAGTATCGAATCTTTTCAGCATCAGTTAATCCCCCTGGGGTTATGAGTTTAGCTTCTAGTACTGCTAATTCTCTTCCAAGGGCAGCAGATTTTTGCTCTGGTGTATTTTCTCCTCTAAGTTCTCTTAATTGATCTTCAAGAGCTTGTATTCTTGCACTTTCAATTGTTACTGGACTTGGCAGTGGTACTACTGGTGGTACTGTTGGTGGCACTACTGGTGGTACTGTTGGTGGCACTACTGGTGGCACTACTGGTGGTACTGTTGGTGGCACTACTGGTGGTACTGTTGGTGGTACTACTGGTGGTACTACTGGTGGTACTGGTTGTTTGTCCTCTTCTAATTTTAATAAGATTAAATTAAGAGCATTTTCCATACTTATTCTATATTTCTCTGCATTACTTTGGGACATTTCGATTTGTATTTGACCTTGTTCTTGTAAGAGTTTTATGTATTCTAATAGCTGTTCTTGTGTTAGTTGCCCTGCTTCTTGTCCTTGTAATAGGGTTTGAATATTTGTGTTTATTTCGTTAAGACGTGTATCCATTGTCCCTAACTTTGAATCAATCTCTCCAAGCTTAATTTCTATTTCATTTAATTTTTTATCTATCTCAGTTTGTTCTGGTGTTATAACTAAGGGTTTTTCTTGATCTCTTTTTAAAAATTCTAAATATCTTTTTGCGGTTTCTTCATCCATAAGCTCTGCAAGAGAATTTTGAAAGTTTTTACCTCGTAAATCACCCGAAATAAGATCAATATCTTCAAGTGATTGTGATGCCTTTACATCAAATGAGCCATTAAATCTCTCATTAGCTTTGGAATTAGAATCTAATTCTCTTTGATGAGCGGCATCTTTTTTAGCTAAGTCAGCAATTTTATCTTCATTGGTAAAGAAGTCTTTAGCATTTTGTGATATGGGCGTGAGTGGTTTAAATCCTTCATTCGCTTTAGAGTTAGAATCTAATTCTTTCTGATGAGCGGCATCTTTTTTAGCTAAGTCAGCAATTTTATCTTCATTGGCAAAGAAGTCTTTAGCATTTTGGGATATGGGTGTAAGTGGTTTGAATCCTTCATTAGCTCTAGTATTTGAATCTAGAGCTTCTTGATTTTCCTGTTTTTCTTTAGAAGAATTATCATTTTGATTTATTAAGTTTTTAGGAAGTGATGCCCATTTGGAATCTTCTGTAATACTTATTTCTTCTGCCTGGTTTTGTCCAGTATCTTGAAACTTTCTATATCTATCTGCATCTTCATCTTTCATTGCTTCATCAAAACTGTTGAAATTTTCTTTTATCTTTTGGGGATTGTCCCAATAGTTTTGTTTGATTTTTCTTTCATCCCCTTGCCCTTCTAGAATTGGAGTATCCTTTTGGGTAGCAATAACAAAGCTATCAGTGCTTTGATTATTTTCTACTCTATCAGGAATAGATCCTTCAGTTGGATAGAGTGTTTCGTTATATTTTTTTAGATCAATATCATTTTGGCTAGGAATAGAATCATTATTATTTTGTGTAGTAGATGTAATCTCTCCAGTTGTAACATTCTTGATGTCTCCCTTCGCATTTATTATTAGGGAGTTCTGCTCATCTTTGCCTTCTGATATGATTTCTCCAAATCGGTTAAAAGCCATTTTACTTTATAGCTAATATTAAAATGCAACTTACCTATTAGAGATAAACAATATATAGGCAGTTTTATATACATTTATGTTAATAATTTAAGGACATAAAGTCAAGTATATTTATTAGATAGAAATATATATCTTTTTGATATAATCTATACATAATGAAATTACCTAAGGTTAAATATATTAATATTGTAAAATTTCTTGAAAAAAGATTTCCTGAAATACTATTAATATTACTCTTACTATTAATATGTATACTTTCTATACAACCAGGTAAATACCTGTTATCTAATGATAACTACTCGCCAGAGCTAAACCCTACTCTATCTGTATCTAGATATTTAGAATCTCCAGCATGGAGAGGATACAGAGTATTGGGATTTGCATCTGAGAGTGAACAGGCAGATGTGTTTAGATCGGGTATATACTCTGTTTTTGATACATTCTTACCTAGTTGGTTAATTGGTCAACTGTTTTACTTTTTCTCAATGGCAATTGGATCTGTATCTATTGCTTGTTTAACAAGAATTTTAATCCAAAAAAGTAAATTAAAAAGATACTTTAATTGGGGATATCTATTAAGTGGGGTAATATATTTCTCTACGCTTTGGACAATGTGGCTTTTCTATCAGAACATGGCCCCATATATTGTTAATTTCGGTTTTTTGCCTTTAATACTTTTGGCAATATATAGATATTCAGTAAAGAATAGTTGGGGGAATCTTTTTTTTCTATTTGTTTCCTCCATACTCTTCTCTGCAACAAGTGTAATAGCTACGCTCTTTTTTATCGATCTAATCTTTTTAATTGCTTTTACACTATTTATCAATCTCGTTTCAAAGAAACAAGTAAAGAAAGAGATAAAGAATATTTTAATTACACTAGGGGTATTTTTAATAACGCAGCTATTTTGGATACTACCATTCATTCACTATACCCTATCAACAAGTTCAGATATTATCGATTCATATACAAATAGAACGATAACGGCCAGTGTAATAGATTTAGAGACAGATTTTCAGACATTAATAACCTCTGCAAGAATGTATAACAGAACGCTCTTTGATATGGATGGAGAGAAATACCTTTTCCCTATGGCTGAGCTGTATCAAACATATGATTTTTACAAAGTAATTGGTTTAATTCCAGTATTTCTTTCTTTAATAGCATTAATATTTGGAATATTTAAAAAGAATTACAAATTACTTTTTTGGGGTATTTTAGGATTTGGCTCCCTATACTTAATTAAGGTTCTTAATCCACCGTTAGGAGAGGTATTTGGATGGTTGCAGGAAAATATCCCACTATTCAAACAGGTATTAAGATGGCCATTTTCTAAATTAGGTCAGATATATTTAATATGTATTACAGTACTGTCTACTTTTGGAGCTGTATATTTAATAAAGTTTTTTGCATTTTTTGTTGGTAAAAAATTTCCTAAACGGTTATACATACTTTTCTCTTTTGTATTTCTGTGTATTTTACAATTGGTATACGCGGAGTATATGTTTAGAGGAGATATATTTGCAGATAGGGCGGCAGTAAGTATCCCCCAAGAGTATTTTGAATTGGGAGAGTATCTTGAAAAAAACGATGATACAGGGAGAATATATTACGCTCCTCCATCTAACAATAACTACTTTAGGGAGTATGAATGGGGCTTCTGGGGCTCCCAATTTATCTCTTACATTGTCCCTAATCCAGTAATGGATATGTCTTTAGCAGTTGGTTCGAAGGTTGGGGAAGATGCATTGCTTGATATTTCAAATACTGTTAGGTCTGAAAGTAAGGAAGAGTTTCTTTCGCTAATGCAAAGGTACGATGTTTCATATGTTCTCTTTGACACAAGTATTGATGAAAAGGGATACGCTTTTGATATAGATGAGCAGAAGGTTAAGAATTTGTTTTCTGATTATGAATTAATTTGGTCTAGTGGAAAGCTTTCTCTTTTTAAAGTTCCAAGTAAACAAGAAATTGTATATACAGAATCTCTTTCTAAGATATCTTCAATGGATATATTCGTGAGAGATGTACCTAAGTTCCCTACTCTCTCTCCAATAGATATGGAGTTAAAGAATCTAAGAATTGAGGACAGTGAAATAGTTGGTAATTTTGAATACAAAGGATTTAGTACATACATGTATTCAAATCTATCAAAAGAGATTCTAGGTAGTATCCCATCAAAGCTCAATTACAGTAATGGCAGTATCTCTGTTTACCCCTCATATCCGTATGTAGAAAATGATGGCTCTGTAAAACCTTTTAGAAGATATACTGGGGAGTATGACTACTACACATTAGGAAGTACTGTATTTAGTAAATCAACAGTTGCTAAGGGTATTACAATTGAAAATAGTTTTGGTAGTAACTCAGAAATATATGGAATTACTAATACAAACTTTACATCAATAGATATGTTACCTCTTTTAATTAAAACAAAGGGAAGTGATTGTTCAGGGGGCGAGGTCATAGAAAGCACATTTGTTACTCCCCAAGAGATTTCCTCAGGTTTTAGTATTAAAGGAACAACAGAATCTCCTTGTGTATATACAGGTATTCCGGTTGATACAGGGGTAAGAAATATTTTAAGAGTTAAATTAAATTGGGAGGGAGAAAAGGATAACTATCCGGGGTACTGTATATATTCTGAGAGCAAAAAAACATGTTTAAATACAGAGAAATATCTTTTAACAGATACGCTCTTTGGAAATGTAGATATACTTTTGAATACAGTAATAGAGCAAGGAGAAAGAGTATCTCTAATCCTTTATGCAACAAATGCAGTTAAAAATACTCCCTCTGAGATAATATATAGGAGTGTAAAAATTGAGTATGCACAACTAAAAACCCCATTATCAGTTTCATCGAGCTCTGATATCTGGGAGCCAAGAGATGTGTTCCTTGACGAGAGTAATCTCTACACTGTACACATTCCGATTGTAAATGGTGCTACAGGATATGTTTACAATGGAGTTACTACGCAAAACAGTGCTTGGCAACCAAATAGATCCGATTTCGAGAGTAAGATATTTGATATCTCAGTTAAAAACGGTTTGTATCAGAAAGTAGCTGATGATTACATAAATCAAACAGCAAATCTTTTTAATACAAAACCAAATACAAAGTATCTTGTATATTGGAAAGGAGAAAATATCTCTAATATACCCTCCTCTTTATGTTTAATCTATGACAAAGAAGAGAAGTGTTGGTTTCAGGATATGTTAAGAGACTCAGAGACATCATCATATTTAAATATTCTTAACAGTGCGAATAAGGATAAACTACTTAATGTAATATATGGTAGTAGCAGCTACAAACTAACAACGGAAAATGTATTAAACGAATTTGTATTTATGGAGTATCCTATCTCTTGGAGTAATCTAATGTATATTCAAGAGAATCAAAAAAAGTTCTCTGAGTATGAAATGAGTAATGTCTTTAAATCATCTCAATCTACATATTACAAAGTAACTAGAGAAGAGATACCACGGGATAAAGAGAATATTTTAATATCAATTCCGCAAGCAAAGTCTTCGGGATGGGTAGCAGTAAAAAGAAATGGTGTATTTCTATCTTCTCTAGACAAAGATACAAGAGTAAGTATAAATGGGTGGAAACAGGGATGGGATGTTTCAAATGAGGATTTTGATTCAGTATCAGTAATATATTACCCGAACCTACTTTCATACTTTGGATATTTATTAATATTAGGAATGGGTACATACTTAACAATTAAGTTCATACAGGAAAGAAAAAATGGAAAAAAGTAATCCCTTGGTATCAATTGTAATACCTGTACATAATGGAGAGAAATATATTCAAGAGAGTATAGATAGCTGTTTAAATCAAACATACAAAAATATTGAGATACTAGTGGTGGATGACAAATCAGAGGACAAAACATTAGAGATATTAAAGGGGTATGGAGATAAAATTACGGTAATACCTATTGAGAAACAGGATGGTTTAGGTAATGTAATAAATGTTGGTATAAGAAAATCAAAAGGGAAATATATAGCTAGAATGGATGCAGATGACATAATGTATCCTACACGTATAGAAAAACAGGTAGAGTATCTCGAATCTAATTCTAAGTGTGTAGCTATTGGTGGTCAGATAGATATCATTGATGAAAATAGTAATATTACTAATCACAGAGATTACGCTATTGATGATAGAGATATTAAAAAGAACAGATTTCTTTTTCAACCTTTTGCACATCCAGCAGTAACTTTAAGAAAAAGTACTGTAGAAGATATTGGTTTGTATCCTGAGAATATGTGGAAGGTTGAGGATGTTAAATTTTTCTTAATTCTAAGTACTAAGGGGGAGTATCATAATCTTGAGGATACTGTACTTAAGTATAGGATGACATATAAAACAGAGTCTCAATCTAAGATGTTAGATCATTTTAAAAAGACGAATGATATACGTAAATGGGCTATGAGAGAATTAAATATTAAACCAACATTTAGAGAGTATGTTATATGGAATATTCAAAAGGTAGGTGTAAGGATTCTTAGTATTTTTCCTTCTACTCTTCTTATGAAGTCTTTTGAGTTGTTTAGGAAACTGTTTAAGTAAAAAAAAGAGGACATCCTAAGATGTCCTCAATGTAATATTTTTTGTCTTTTCGTCTTTAATATTTTTCAATATCTTTAGACTCATCAGTAGGATATACATTTATAATAAATATTTAATCCTAGAAGACTCTAGCGTGTGATGTGGTTGTGGGGTAAATGGGGTTTTTAATGTCAAAAGACAGTAAAAGATAATCCCAGGTACCAAAACCAAGCTAGAGTCGAAGATAGGTATCCCAATAAATTGGGTTTATGGTGTAGGAAAAAGGTCCTGTTCGGTTATCCCTTGAGGAAGTGCGCAAGCACCTTCGAAATCCCAACAAACTACAAACGGAACCCGTTCATCGCCTTGCCAACCAAGTTCAGACCCTGTCCAGAAAGGAGCAAGAATAAGCCTTGATTCGGCACCTTGATATTCGAACGTGTAGTTCGCGAATTCGGGGACAACGAAGTCCTTTAACACCCATACGTGGGATTGTGCATCAAAAGTTATTGTGCCAAGGGAGACTTTCGTTCCTGAGGTCAATCTGTTCGATACACTTCCCTTCCCATTGGGTACGCAAAATGCAGATACCATGTTTGCAGGTGCACCACGTGATTGAAGTTCTGCCTTACAAATAGCATACTCTTGCTGGAGATTTTCATCTTCAGAAGTTGCATTGCTAATGCAGGCCGGACATTCAGGGCACTTTGCAACGTCATGGCTCTCTCCGAAACCCCACTGCCAGTATTTCCAAGCAAGAGGTGCGAGCACTGCGACCAATAGGACCAACACAACGATTACCAAAATTCTTCGTAACATTTTTTCCTCCTTATGGAAAAAAACTTTTATTTTTTTCAGCTATACCACTTGGTATGCATTCTATCTCCAATAATATATTAGAAACATAATGCATACCATTTGGATGCTAAAGGAAGAAAAATACTCTAGTATTTTCATCACACGCTATTTTGTTTTAAATATATAAGACATAAGTCTATATAATATACTTAAAACTTTTTAAAGAACTTAGAGTTCATAAGAACTCATAAAAGATATAAAGAGAATATCTCTCTATGAACACTTATGTGTATTGAAATGAAAATTTATTATTTATTAAAGAGCAGACTTTAATTAACAATTAACTACTTATATTATACTATAGGTTGGAATAAATATCAATATGTCTATTGACGTGGGTTCAGTTTTATTTCTTAATGAACAATTAATTATTAAGATACATATATTATACTATAAGCCGATATTTGAATCAATATCCCCTACTCTTAGGGTCATACATACTTTGATATATTAAGTTAACAAATATTGATATCTCATACTATTTTGATATAATCGGAGAATATAAAATATTTTTAAATTACTATGGAACCGAAAGATAGAAAAACAGGTCAATCTCTTGAAATGAAGCGCGTAACTGACGGGGCAACAGAATCTAGAACATGGGAGTTAATTAAAAAGAGTGAAGAAGAATCCGAAATAGAGAATACTGAACAAGAGAGATACGATATTGAAGTAATAAATGTATTAAAACAAGAATTACCATATGCATTTGAAGAAGCATATGATACAGAGAATGGAGATATATATTACAAAACAGGATTAAGTTTAACTGTATTAAAAAACGGTAATTTATTAAATTACACACGAGGGATGTTCCCATTTGATGGACTCTCAGAAAAGGAGATTGAAGCATTTGAAAAATGGGGTGAAATTTCCAGAGAGAATATACATGATCCAATTCTAAAATCATTAATATATGGAACTGAGAGTGGAATGTATTTTTCTAAAAAAGGTATTGAGATTAGCTATAAAATGAGAGATTCACACAGTTATAATCCTAATAATGTTGAAAAAGCTTTCTCGTTTAAAGATATAGAGGGAGATAGAAAAGCAAGACTATTAAAGATATTAGTATTTCTAAATGAAATAGCATATCTTGAAGAAACAAAATATATTGTTGGAGGAGATAACGAATCATTAAGTGATGCTGAATCAATTAGAGATAGAGTCCGAAAACTAAAAGGAATTATTTAATTACTCCTTCTCTCTCTTCTTTTCTCTTCAATTCTTTGTCTATCAACTATATTTGATAACTCTTTTTCAGACATCTTGTGTAACAAAGGATTGAGTCCCATTTCATAGTGTGTTTTCTTAGCATCAGGATATTTATCTTTGGAATTTTGTCTAATAAGGTCTAAGGCATCTTCTCTCATATGTCCAACTACTGCTTCATTTGTAATATTTTCAGCCCTTTGTTGAATTCTTGGGTTTTGTAAATCTACAGATCTAATAACATCTTCTGCCTTTGCTAATGTTTTCGCATCATGAATATCCTTTACTCTCCCTACATTTGGTCCATCTGTTTCAAATTTCTTTTCATAAGCATCTTTTACAGCTTCTTTTGCTTGTTCTAAACCTGGATTCTCACCTTCCATATATTCATATTATTTAACTTAGTACTTAGATAGTAAAATATTAACTATGAGATGTCAATTGAATTTGTTTTTTTGACAAATATAAACTTCTATTATATCGTTTAATAATAAATTTATTAGAATAAATATGTATGGATAGTCAGGAGATAAACACAACAGAAGGTAATCCTCCAGTTAGTTTGCAACAACCGAATTTTTACAATGAATATGGACAAGTTCAAGATCCAGGAGTAGCTCATGAACTTGCGGATATTGAAAAGAGTGGAAAAGATAGTGCATTAAAATATGAGGAAGTTAAAAAACAAGAGTTTGAAACAGGTTTAACAGAAGATGAGAGATACAACAATGAGGTTGTTGAATTGCTCAAGGAACATTTCCCCAATGCTCTCAAAGAAGGACAAGATCCAGAAACAGGAGAGAAGTATTATTATTCTGGACTTCGGGTATTACCAGAAGTTGACATGGTTCATATTATAAACAACGATTATTATAAAGGTTTTATTAAACCCGAGAGACTCGCCATGTGGAAGAAATTAGAAAGCTTATATGGAGATGTTAAGAAACGCGATTCTTTTGAGAGAGGACATTGGGAAATAATAGCGCTTAGTGATCTTAGCAGTCAAACATTTTTCTCAAAACATGGTATCCAAAGTGTTCGAGACTATCGAGCTTTTAACCCGCTATTAAAATCTGTTTCCCTTAAAGATATATCAGAAGAGAATCAGGTTATTCTTTTTAAGATACTCTCTGTAATAGATGCTTATGCTGCTGATGTAAAAAATGAGCCATCTGAACCTGAAATAGACTTAAACAGTATAGATTCTATTGAAGAAAGAATCAAAGCTGTTAAGGGTGAACAAATAACAAAAGAGGAAGAAGGTTTCCCTCCTCCTAAAAGCTATCTATCGTTTTGAGTAATGTAGAGTTGTATAACCTACGGTCTTTCGTAGATATTTGAAATATACTCCTTATTATTATATCTTATACTAATATAATTTTTTTGATTGATATGATGAATGACCAAGCAAATAATACTGGAGAAAGTCTAACACAACAACCCTTTTACGACGAAGGTAGAATAAGTGATCCGAACATAGCTAGTGACCTTGCTTATGTTGAAGGATATAGTGGTAGAGAGAGTGCGTTAAAACTTGAGGGGGCATTAAAGAACGGGTTCACTAATGAAGAAGAGAAATACAATAGTGAAGTTATGGAAATGTTAAAGAAAGAGTTCCCAAATGCTTTACAAGAAATAGTTGATGAGGAAACTGGTGAGATAGTATATGTTGCTGGTATAAGCATTTTTGAGAGTAATCGTACTAAATTCAGACGAACCGAAAAATCCTTTGCAGTGAGATATGAAAGACTTCCTTTGGCACGAGAAAAAGTTGGTTATGATAATATTGGTCAATATTTGTTAGAAGCAAGAGATTTCGCATTTCATGGACTTGCTTTTTCAAAAAGAGGAGTGATTGATTTACGTGATCTTAAGGATAGTAAGTCGGTTTTTAATATAATTAATACTAACCAGAATTATTCTTTTGATAAACTTAGTCAAGGAGTACAAAAGAAAATATTCATAGGCCTTGATTTTCTTGAAAGGTTTGGGAAGGAGTTAGACACAAGGGATATAAATACGCTTGATGATATAAGAAAACAGATTCAATCTGTAAAAGAGAGTATGGATCTTCATCCCCACGAGATTAGACAAAGAGAGGGTACACTATTTAAATAGTACTAATGTAATGTAAGGGGGGCGTATATGTTCCTCTTCTTGTTATCTATACGCTTTGAGTAATTTAGAGTTATATACCCTACTCTCTTTCATAGATATTTCAAATATATCTTTTAACATAGTAATAACCTCTTTAATATTTGCAGATGTAGAATCAGATCTGTTTTTATTTAAAAAGAATGGTATTACAGATACACTATACCCTACTTTCCCTATCTCATTTAATATCTCTGAGTCTATTGCAAACCTATTTACCTTAAGATTTGGTAATATTCTTTTTACTAACTCTTTTTTAAATAGTTTAAGACCACAACCTACGTCTGTAGTATTTTTAGGTAATCTTAAAAATATTTTGTTAATAGATATTAAACCGTAAGAGTAGATCTTTCTTTTTAAGGTCATCTCTACATTAGAATCCTTATGTAATTTAGATGGTATTACTGCTACAACGGAATCCTTTTTAATCTCCTTTAAAGAATATCCCAAAGTCCTGATCTGAATATCTGTATCAGCATCGGTAAAACCAATTACATCTCCAGAAGCTCTCTTCATACCGTATCTAATAGCATAACCCTTACCCATGTTTTTTCTATACCCAAGTACTTGGGCTTTCTTTAAACCGTTCTCCTTAATATATTGGGTAAGAATATCTTTAGTATTATCAACATACCCATCTACTACGAAGATGAGTTCAAAATCAGGGTTGACTCTTGAAAGGTATCCATACAACCTCTCTAATTGGTCTAACACTTCTTTAAGTTTTTTGTATGTTGGTATAACCAAAGATATTTTCATTGATTTATGTATTTAAATATTGATTGAAATAAACGTGCATTTAGACAGTGTGCCCCAAAGGGGCAATCTACCTAATTAGATAGATTGCTTTGCCTTTAGGTTTTTAACTGTAGACAATATAATCATTCCAGTTGTAAATGTAATTACAGCTGCAATATAGAAAATGGATGTATCTTCAAAACCAGTTGGTATTGGCTTATGATCATATGGGTTATAAGGACCATATGTACCTCCATCTGCATAGATGGCTGAAACATTTGCAAGGAAAGATGTAGTTACAGTTAAAATTACTGCATATAACTTCCTCATATTTAAAAGGGCTAGTTAATTTAAATGCAGTAGTATTATACTACAGCTAGCCCTAGAAGTCTATACTATGGGTTATACCCCCTTAAATACAATTCAAGTATTTGTCCTGTACCAATCATGTCTTCTGCGTTATTAACCCCAATATATCTATAATGCCAACTCTCAAACTTGTATCCCGTAACATTTTCATATCCTTTGGGAAATGATATTACAAATCCATACTTGTATGCATTCTCTGTTAACCATTTACTTGCTTTTGTATTAGCAAATGAATCTCCTAGTACATCCCCTATTTCGCTACAACTAAAATCAATTACTGTACCCAATTGATGCTGGCTATGTCCTGGTCTTGCTGAGAATGTATCTACATACTCCACATTATTATCATTCTTTGCTAACCACCTGTTATATGTGTCTACCTGTGTTTGATACGATCTATATCCAGATACAATACTTAAATCTATACCTTGTGCTTTGGCATCATTAACCATATTTGTTAAATCAGGGATAAGGATATTTCGAAGGTAGTAGCTTTCTCCCCTTCTAATACCAGAATTACTTGCTTTAACTAAGTCCTTCGGTGCATATGTACTTGGTAGTTTGTACTCTTTGTTTACTAATACTAAAAGGTCATTTCCACTTCTCTTCGTTGTATATATTGTTTCAGGATATCTCCACCATTGATTTTCTGAAGTGGTGGGTTCTTTTGGGGTAACTGTCTTCTGTTTGGATATTTCCATTTCATCATTAACAAATATCTCAAACCATTGGTTATTTTTTGTCACTTGTTCTTCATCAGTTTCTTTATCAATAATCACGTCTACTGTTTTAGTTGAAAAGAAAAATATTAGTACCAGTAATATTGTGTATATGAGTATTTTTTTCATGGGTATATTTTACAAGATTTTGATATAGGTATATAGGTCAGGAAATATATATTTGAGTATGGTATACAGTAAATACCAGAAACCTTTAATCTGATTTCCCGTAAATATTTAAAATTTAATATATATTAAAATGTCTTTAACAAAAGAAGATTTAAAAAATATTGAGAATTTGTTTAAGGGCAGGTTTGATAATTTTGACAAAAAATTTAGTGAGATAGATGAGAGATTTGATAGGATAGATAAAAAATTTGATGAGATAGATGAGAGGTTTGATAGGATAGATAAGAAATTTGATGAGATAGATAAAAGATTAGAAATGCATGAATTAATATTTACGGAGATATTTAAAAGATTTGACAAGGTTGATAAAAAGTTTGAAGAAATTGAAAGAAGATTGACGTCTCATGAGTTAACCTTTTTAAAAATGTTTAAACGGTTTGATACTTTAGAGAGAAATCTAACTAAATATCATATTCGAGAAAATAATAATAGGGATCGGCTGGATAAGGTTGAAATGGATATTGATGATTTAAGAATGAGTATCTTTGATTACAATTATGGTGATATTAAAACTAAGATAAAACCTTAGTTAACTCTGTTTGCATATCTAAATATCCTCTGTGGTGAGTTGTAATATTTACAGGTATACAGTATTAAATCTGCTGTGTAATCGGATATATATGTATTCTCTTCAAGTGCATATATTTCATATATGTACTCTCTTTGGTTCCAGTATATACTTACTTTCTCCCCTACTACGGTTTTAGGAAGGTTAAAAAATGATATTAAATTTCTTTTTTCATTACTCCAAGTTGTATATCCAAACCTATGTGCTGCTAATATTATTGGTAATTCATCTAATTCAGGTGTTCCGTAATTAGATACTATCCATGTCCCTTTAAGTAATGCTTTTTTGTAATCTTTTGTTGCAGTAATTGGTGAATTAACTCCAATACTAGAAATGAGAACAAAATATCCTTCTGGAAGATTAGGATCAAATGGTGGCGACTGTTTCTCTTCTGCTGGATTGTCTTGTTGGGGAATGATTTCTTCTTCATTGATAACCTTAACTATTTTCTCTTCATCATCTCCAACAGCATCAGGATTAATTCTATACCAGATGTATGGGTAGATTGGTATAGCAACAAGTACTAGAGTAATGAAGATGAGAAGGAAACCGAATGCTTGGTACACATTTAACAGTTTGGTTATTTTCTCTTTTTTATTCATATATCTATAGATTAGCACATATACATGATTAAGAAAAAGTATCTAGGTATAGGTTAATAACTGGTATTACCGTAGTGATATATATACAAGTACTAAATATTAGGTATTAGGTCAGGAAATATATTTTTAGGTATGTGAGAATAGAATATATAAATTATTAAATATTTAAATATGATTAAAAACAGTAATAATGAGGTAGCTGTATTAAAAATATTAATACAGAACGAATTTAGGGTATTAAACAAAAAAATATCAAAAAGTGATAAAGATATTGAAAAGATATTAAAAAGGATTGAGAACAAAACTTTAATATCAGAGTATGAACCCATTTATAGTGGTGAGGATATTCCAGTTATATCTTACTTAGATACTTAAAGTATAGCCATTGTTGCAACTTTATCACCTTCTCCTACATTCATTATCTTTACTCCACTTGTCTGTCTTCCAAGAGTTGGAATGGCATCAATTGATGATCTAATCACTTTTGATTTTTCTGAAATTACAACCATTTCAGCTTTTGGGTGATCTAAAATTCTTGCTACTGATACTTTCCCAGTTTTTGAAGTAACTCTGAATGTAAATATCCCTGTACCACCTCTTTTTTGTTTTGTATATTCAGATAGTTTTGTCATTTTTCCATACCCATGTTCTGAGAGTGTAAATATTCTATTCTCGTTCTCCCTTATTACACCCATACCTACGATAAAGTCAGATTGGGATTTGAATTTCATAGCGGTTACACCTCTAGTACTTCTACCAAGTGGTCTTACATCATGTTCACTAAATCTAATAGATTTACCCTCAGAGGTGACTAGTATTATCTCATCATCTCCTGTTGTTGGTTTGACCCATGTAAGCTCATCATTTATTTCTAATTTGATTGCTGTTAAACCATTAGCTCTAATTTTAGTAAAATCATTTAAATTCGTTTTCTTAACTATTCCACCCTTAGTAACCATTAAGAAGTATTTAAAATCTTTTTTATTTACTACTCCACCTGTCTCTTGATCCTCTTGTATCTCTTCTGAACCCATTACTCCACCCTTTGGATCTCTAGTTAGTATGGAAGTAATAATTTCATTTTGATCTAGTTGTACTAGGTTTATAAGAGGTATACCCTTTGCAGTTCTACCATACTCCGGGATTTCAAATATTCTTGTACTAAATACTCTACCTTTGTTACTAAACAGAAGTAACTCATCATGGGTGTTACATAAAAGGACGTGTTCTATAAAGTCACCCTCTTTTGTATCGCCCCCAGAGATTCCTTTCCCTCCTCTTTTTTGAATTTGGTATGTAGAAGGTGGGACTCTTTTTACATAACCAGAATGTGTAATTGTAATTAGGGTCTCTTCCTGTGCAATCATATCCTCTTCTGAGATTTCATTTACCTTTCCTTTTACTACCTTTGTTTTTCTTTTATCTCCATATGTCTCTTTTATTATCTCTAAGTCTTTACTAATGATTTCCAGTATTCTATCTTGGCTATCTAATATCGAGTTGTACTCAATAATTTTCTCTTTAGTCTCTTTATAATCATTTTGTAATTTCATTCTCTCCAGTGCAGCTAACCTTCGAAGTTGCATATCTAATATTGCTTGTGCCTGAACCTCTGTAAACTTAAACTTATCCATTAAGTTTGTTTTTGCAGTCTCTTGTGTTTTAGAACCACGAATAGTTGCAATTACTTCATCAAGGAAATCTAGGGCTTTAAGTAAGCCCTCTAATATATGAGCATGATATCTTGCCTCTGCCAAATCGTATTCATATCTTCTTACAGTTACAGTTATTCTAAACGAAAGGAATAGCTCAAGCATTCTTTTTATAGAAAGCGTTATTGGTTCTTGATCTACTAATGCAATCATATTTGCATTAAAGGTTTTTTGCATCTCTGTATACTTAAAGAGTTTGTTAAGAACTGCCTTAGGTTGAGCATCTTTTTTAAGAATTACTACTACTCTAATACCATCTTTATTAGATTCATCTCTTATATCTGCAATACCTGTGATTTTCTTGTCTCTAACTAAATCAGCAATCTTTTCAATCATAAAGGCCTTGTTTACTTGGTAAGGAACCTCTGTTAATACAATTTGATATCTTCCATTTGCGCCTTCAACAATAGAGGCCTGTGCTCTCTGTAATATTTTCCCTCTTCCTGTAGCGTAAGCGTTTAATATTTCATCACGATCATATATTGTTCCCCCTGTTGGAAAATCTGGACCTGGAATAATTTCAATTAATTCTTCAGGAGAGATTTCAGATTTAAAATCGGGATATATGACCTCTTTACTCTTCTCGATTCTATCAATAATCTTTTGTATCTCTAGATGGTAATCTAGTGCTTTTGTATCGACATAGTTTTCTAGATACTCTTCCGGTTTAGAATTAAGAGTCAATGGGATTACCTCTTTTGATTCTTTTGCTTTTCTTAATTCATTGTATATTGCTACACCCTCCCATCTATTCTTTCTCTTTATCATCTCTTGTAAAGCATCTATTAACTCTCCAAGGTTGTGAGGAGGAATCTGTGTTGCCATACCTACAGCAATACCTTGACTACCATTTGCTAGAAGATTAGGAAAGAGTGCAGGTAATACAGTTGGTTCTAGTCGTGTACCATCATAGTTTGGAACAAATGTAACAGTTCCTTTGTTTAAATCTTTCAGAAGTTCAGGGGTAATCTTTCCCATTCTTGCCTCTGTGTATCTCATTGCAGCTGCAGGGTCACCATCAATGGATCCGAAGTTTCCCTGCCCTTCTACTAGTATGTATCTTGTATTAAAGGTTTGAGCAAGTTTAACCAAGGTTGGATATACCACACTTTCACCGTGAGGGTGATAGTTACCAGATGTGTCTCCAGCTATCTTTGCACACTTCCTAAAATGAGAGGAAGGTGAAAGAGCTAGATCATTCATAGCCACAAGTATTCTTCTTTGAGATGGCTTTAGACCATCTTTTACCTCAGGAAGAGCACGAGATACGATTACTGACATAGAGTAATCTATGTAGTTAGATTTCATCTCGTCAATGATGGAGCGATGAGTAACCTCTCCTGGTTTAAATGTGACATCAAAATCGATATCTTTATCCTCTGGTGAGGTATTTTCTAAAGAGGAATCTGCATTCTCTGTTTCGATAATCTCCTCTGCTTCTTTAATTATTTCTTTTTCTTCAATATCAGGCATGACTGTTATTTAAGTATATTATTTTTAAATTGTATTAGTTGGTAATTCTTGTTCAACTTTTTGTCTCTCATAGTCGTAATCAACTGCTAAGTTGTATAGCTGGTTGAAAGTATCTTGAGACACTTTAACACTACCATCTTCTTGGGTAGTTTGGATACTTGAAATCGGTCTTATTGCTTGTTCAAGTAAATCTTGATTCATATGGTCATATAGGTGTACTGTAACACTGTCTTCTACACCTTCCTTTTTCTCTAAGGATATCTTTCCTCTATTTGATTCCTCTGCCATTAATTTGTTTGTTTTTCTAAGTAGGTCAGAAGCACTAGGATCATCTTTTAGGATCTCTAGAAATCTTGGCCATTCATTTGAAAGACCATCTCTCAATCTCCTTTCTAAAAGTTCTTTGAGATTATCTTGGTAATCTATGGTCTCACGTATCTCTTTTTTAATTTCTTCAAACATTTTTTGTATATTAAAAAATTAAATATCTAAAATTGCCTTCTTAGCGTACTTTTGTATAAATCTTCTTCTAGGAGGAACTTCGTTACCCATTAGCATTTCAAATACTTTCTCTGCTTCCTCTGCATCTTCAATATGAACCTGTTTTAATACTCTACTTTCTGGACTCATTGTTGTTTCCCATAGCTGTCCAGGATTCATCTCTCCTAATCCCTTAAACCTATTAGCTACAGGGCTTTTACCAGCAGCTTTAGCTTTTTTAACAAAAATATCTTTATCATTATCATTTATGAAGTAGTATTTCTTTTTCCCAATCTCTACCTTATGTAAAGGTGGCTGTGCTACATAGATATATCCACCATCTATCAGTGGTTTAAAGAATCTGAATAGCAGGGTTAAGACTAATGTAGTTATATGTAATCCATCTACATCAGCGTCACTCATAATTATTACCTTGTGATATCTCAACTTACTAATATCTAAAGTAGTACCTATTCCTACACCAAGTGCTGTAGTAATATCTTTAAACTCGTTATTACCCAATACTCTGTCTACTCTATACTTGTGTGTATTGATTATTTTACCTCTAAGTGGAAGTACTGCCTGTGTATGCCTATCTCTACCCTGTTTTGCACTACCACCTGCAGAGTCTCCCTCTACAATGTAGAGTTCACACTCTTTCGGGTCACTACTAATACAGTCTGCTAATTTACCAGGTAGTGTTGTACTCTCTAGTGCACTCTTTCTTATCACGGCATCTCTTGCTGCCTTAGCAGCAGCTTTTGCTTTGTAAGAGAGTATCGCTTTATCAATTATGGCTTTTGCCTCTTTAGGATGTTCATCAAAATATATTAGGAGTTGATCTCTAATTACTTTAGCTACTGCATTTTTAACCTCTGGGTTATTTAGTTTAATCTTAGTCTGTCCTTCAAACTGAGGGTCTGCTACCTTAACAGAAACAACAGCAGTTAACCCCTCTCTTACATCATCACCGTTTAGAGTTGTAGTTAAGCCCTTTAGGAGTTCGGATTTTTGAGCATATGTATTTATTGCACTTGTAAGCGCTGTTCTGAAACCAGCTAAATGAGTTCCTCCCTCTGGATTGATAATGTTGTTGGTGTAACATTTAACATTCTCATCCATACTATTTGTGTACTGTATAGCTGCCTCTACAACTACTCCGTCCTGCTCTTTGTTAACGTAGAAAGGTATTTCATTGACTAGCTTCTCGTCAATGTTCATAAAGAGAACATATGACTTAATACCATCTTCAAAGTAAAGGTCATATATTTTATTCTTTTTCCCTTCCTCTACTCTTTCATCTTCAATTGATATTCTTAAACCAGCAGTTAGGTATGCATGTTGTCTACACTTTCTAACAATCTCTTTAAAATCAAAATCAGTTTCAGTAAAAATCTGATCATCTGGTAAAAATCTGTGCTCTGTTCCTGTTTCATTCTCAATACTACCAACCTTTTTAACAGGATGCTGAGGAATTCCCCTCCTATACTCCTGTTGATATATTCCACCATCTCTTCTAACCGTAGTAATCATCCACTCTGAAAGAGCGTTTGTACACTTCATACCTACTCCGTGTAAACCACCTGATACTTTGTAAGCACCATCATCAAATTTACCACCCGCATGAAGATTGGTCATAACTGTTTCAAGTGTAGATACCTTCGTTTGAGGATGCATCTCTACTGGAATACCTCTTGCATTATCCTTAATAGAGATGGAACCATCTTTGAAAAGTTTAACCCATATTCTACTACAGTATCCGGCTATGGCCTCATCTACGGAGTTATCTAATATCTCCGTAAATATATGGTGTAAACCAACCCTGTCTGTAGAACCAATATACATAGCTGGTCTTTTTCTTACTGCTTCTAATCCTTGTAAAACTTGGATATTTGAGGCACCGTAATCACTCTTTTTTACCATTATCTATATTTTTAAATTAGTAAGTACAATATTTTTTTAAGCCCAATGTATATTCTATATATTATAGGGCAGAAAGTGAATAGTCAAATTAGGATGTTAATACAAGAAAAAGATTCTCAAGTAGTAATCTCTTGTTTCCATTTGCACTAATTCTGTCTCTAGTTTTTAGAACCTGTTTTATACTATCTAAAACAGATTGTGTACCCCTACCCTCTTTAATATTCTTTTTTAAAATATCTTGGTAGTAAAATTCTAAATCTGTTAAAAACTCTTCAGTTTTCTCTTTGTCTTTTGAAATCTTTTCTATCTCCGCAAATGCCTCTAGTAGAGTTTTTTGTAGAATTGTATGGTAAGTATACTCTGTTCTTTCTATCTTTCCATCCTTTAAATATATTTTCATTGATCTGGATAGTACGGTAGGTAGTATGCTTTTCTCACTACTAGTAGTAAGTATATATGCGTTGTTTTCAGAACCATCTTCAAGAACTTTTAGGAGTGAGTTTTGTGCTTCAGTGGTTAATTTCTCGGCTTGAGGTATTAGTGCTATTTGTACTTTTTCTAAATATGGAGAGAATATCATTTCATTTTGTAAATCTTTAACATCCTGAATTCCTATACTTTTAATATTTTTAGATTTGAGGATATGCATATCGGGATTATTAGTAGCAGTATCAAAATCAAATTGCTTCTCCCAAAGCATACTTATCAATCTTTTTACTTCCTCCTTTATATTTTCTTGATTATTTCCTAGAATAAGGTATGTCATATATTAGATTTTATCATAAAAACAGTTAAATTAATCATATATACGAATGAATTTAGGTATCAAAGAGTTGGATAAACAAAAGGTTTTTGATGATTTTGTTAAGCGTAGTCCTAACTGTAATTTTATGCAATCGTATAATTGGAGTATTTATCAAGAAAGTGGTTTAGGGAGAAAAACATATAGGTTGGGCTTTTACAATGGAGATGAATTGATAGCTATTGCGTACTGTTATGAAGTATCTCAAACATTTGGGAAATATATATACTGCTCTAGGGGTCCTGTGTTAAGAGAGATAAGCCAGATTGTATACGAAGAGGTATTAAACAAGTTAAGGGAGTATTTTAAAGATAAAGAGTATCTCTTTTTGAAGATAGATCCTAGTATAAAAAGGAATGATATTGTTTCAGAGGTACCACTAAGTATGGGCTTTCAAAAATGTATAAATTATGTTCAACCAGAGACGCCTTGGTTTTTAGATTTAGTTCAGGGTACCCAAGATGATCAAATGAAATGGTGTTTAGAACACGGTATGGGAAAAAACTATCCCACATATATTCGTAAAGCAAAAAGGTCTGGTGTTACAGTAAGATTTTCTAAAGATGTTAATGAGTGGGAACTCTTTACAAAATATTTACAGGAGAGTTCAGATAAAAAGGATTTTGTTATTAACAATTCACAATACTATATTAAACAGTTTGAATATTTGGGAAATGATAATGAGATACGCTTAGCAATAGCGGAATACAAAGGTCAACCACTTGCAATGTTAGTACTGTCCTTTTTTGGAGATGAAGTATCCTGCTTGTATAGCTGTCAAACAGGTATCGAAAGTAAATTAAGAGCACCAATGTTACTTAGATGGGAATGTATTTTACAAGCACAGGCAGAGGGATTTAAATATTTTAATTCTTGGGATGTATTACCTGATGAGAAATACAAGCCCACAGCACCAAGATATGGTTATTCAAATTTTAAGAGGGGCTTTGGGGGTTATCTAGTAAGATATCAAAGATGTATGGATTTCCCCTACTCTAGAGTTAAATATATGCTTGTTAGAGTTTTAGATTTATATAGGAGGGTAAGGTATTACTCAGATAGATAAATATCAAGTTATAGGTCGTGCAAGTAATTTGTGATACTGTTATTATTATCTAAGATTAATTTACTGGCTTATAAATTGTGGCTCGAGAAACACTGCTTACATATTTACAAAAACAAGGAGTTATTACTGACACAGATGCTATCCGTGTACAGGTAGAAAGAAGTAGATCTCCTAAGAGTGAGGAATCTATCATAAGAGAGATGAAACTTGCAGACGAACTAGCAATTGTTAAGGCGAAATCTGCTTTGTTCAATATACCCTATGTTGATTTAACTGAAGCAAGTGTTTCTGAGAGTATCATTGCAGAAGTTCCCATTGACAATTTAAGAAAGTATAGGACTGTACCCTTTGAAAGAGGTGATGATTATGTAAAGCTTGCTATGGTAGACCCTTTTGATATTCAAGCAACACAAGCACTTCAAAGAAAATACCCATCGAACACTAAATTGGTTGTATATATTACAACAGAAGATGGTGTCAACTTTATTCTTGATAGAAGAATTGGTGATGTAATGAGTACAGAGGTGACTGAAGCATTGGAAGATGTTGATGTACCTGTTCAAGAAATTAGTGAAGATCCTGGCTTAATAGATAGTATTGATTTAAAGAATGCTCCTGTTGCTAGAATAGTAAACTCGATAATGCAGTATGCTGTTACCTCTAAAAGTTCTGATGTACATATAGAGCCAATGGAGAGTCGTCTTAGAGTTAGGTTTAGAATACACGGAATGATGACAGAACGACTTTCTTTACCAAAGACACTTGGTCCTGCAGTTATTTCTCGTGTTAAGATAATGTCTAATTTGAAAATAGATGAAAAGAGAGTTCCTCAGGATGGTAGATTTCAAGTTAAAGTTAAAAATGTCAAAGTAGACATTCGTGTATCTGTGATGCCAATGATTTATGGAGAGAAGATAGTTATGCGTTTACTCGAATCAGATACTTCTGGTATTACATTGGAATCAACTGGTTTGAGGGGTAATGCTTACAAGATATTTTTAGATGCTCTTAGTGTAACCAACGGTATTGTTTTAGTTACTGGACCTACTGGTAGTGGTAAGACTCGAACGCTTGCATGCTCCCTTATTAAAGTAAACGATCCGAGTGTCAACATTATCTCTTTAGAAAATCCAGTTGAGATCAGAGTCCCTGGTGTTACCCAGGTACAAATAAATCCAGATGTAGGTTTAACATTTGCTAATGGTTTAAGATCTGTATTAAGACAAGATCCTGATGTAGTAATGGTTGGTGAGATTAGAGACCAAGAAACTGCAGAGCTCGCCATTCAGGCCTCTCTTACTGGTCATTTAGTACTTTCAACTCTTCACACTAACAGTGCTCCTGCTGCGGTACCAAGACTTCTAGATATGGGTATGGAACCGTATCTACTTGCTTCTACACTCCGTGTTTTGGCTGCTCAACGTTTACCAAGAAAAATATGCACACACTGTATTCAAGCAGTACCTGCTTCTCCTGAAGAGTTAAAAGATTTAGTTAAATCTCTTACTGAGATAAAGAGTTTTGATTTAGTTAAATATTTAACACAGGTAATAAATGCGAAGAAAGCCAAAGCAGAGGAAGGTTCAGCAGTACTTAAGGTTCCTGAGGTAGGACCAGATGGGCAACCCATCATTTATCTTTACAAAGGTGCGGGTTGTGATAGGTGCGGTGGTTCTGGGTACTCTGGTAGAATTGGTATATTTGAGGTCTTAGATGTTACTGAAAAAATTAGTAGAATGATAATGCAGAATGTTACTGCTCAAGATATCGAAAGAGAAGCAAAAGAAAACGGTATGATTACAATGATTCAAGATGGGTTCTTGAAGGTTTTAGAAGGAGTCACTACAATAGAGGAAGTCCTTAGAGTGTCAAAGGAATAAATTTTAGGATATAATAAAAAACAATGGATAATAGTACTGCCCAAAATACTACAATTCCATATCCAGATATAAATCAGGGTATGGTACCAAATGTTCAAAGTAGCTCAACTACAAGTGTTGTTCAACCAACAGCTCCTTTAGGTGATGAAAAAATACTTCAAGATTTGGCTTCACAAATAAATGGCTTGAATGGGGATAATAATTCAAATGCCACCCCTTCTACTCCTTCAAATCAAGTACAATCCCAAAATGCTCAAATGCAACCGATGGTTAATACAAATACTCAAGTTCAATCTGTTCCGCAAACCCAACAACCTGTTATTCCGGAACCAGAAATTCCTTTACCCTCTCCTTCTACTTTAAATATACCCTCTATGGCCAATGAAGATTTAAGTAATATTCAAGAGGCGAACCCTATTAACAATCTTAATTCAGATGGTACTTTAAAGGGAGTCGTTGATAACAGTTTACAAGATATTATACCTGGTGAAAAAGTACCCAAAGCGTTGAAAAGAGATCCTAAGAAAGTAAATTTGGCGACCCCTATTGATGATGATTCCGACATTCAAGAATCACCTATTATTTTGTCTGAAACTACAGAAATAGATGGGCTTTTGAAATATGCTATACAAAACAATGCTTCAGATTTACACATTTCCGTAGGATACCCCCCAATTATTAGAATTGATGGAGAGCTTAAAGAGATTAGTGATAAGGTAATTACTCCCGAAGATGCAGAGAAGTTAATTCTTCCTATTCTTACAGACGAGAAAAAAGAGTTACTAGAGGTAAACAGGGAGGTTGATTTAGCATATTTCCACGAGGGAGATATGCCTGCTAGGTTTAGAATAAATGCCTATTATACGATGAAGAATATGGCGGCTGCGTTTCGTCTTATTCCTTCTCGAGTAAGAAATCTAGATGAGCTTATGTTGCCCAATATATATCATCAATTTGCACAGTTAAAACAGGGATTCATTTTAGTAACTGGTCCAACAGGACATGGTAAAAGTACTACATTAGCAGCAATATTGGAAGAGATAAATATGACAAGATTTGCCCATATAGTAACAATTGAAGACCCTATTGAGTATGTATTTGAAGGTAAAAAATCTTTAATAGATCAAAGGGAAATGAATGATGATACGCACTCTTGGTCTATTGCTTTAAGGAGTGCACTTAGACAGGATCCTGATGTTATTTTGGTTGGAGAAATGAGAGATTATGAAACAATTGCAGCTGCAATTACGTTAGCAGAAACAGGTCATCTGGTATTTGCTACACTTCATACAAACAATTCTGCCCAAACTGTTGATAGAATGATTGATGTATTTCCAAACAATCAACAACCACAGATTAGGTTACAACTTTCTAATATTTTAGAAGCGATTGTTGCTCAGAGATTGATTCCTTTAGATAAAGGAGGAAGAAGAGCTGTATCAGAAATTATGATTGCTAACCCAGCAATAAGGAATTTGGTTAGAGAAAGTAAAACACATCAGATTGATAATGTAATTAGAACAAGTTCTGATATAGGCATGGTCTCTTTGGAGAAATCTTTGGTGAATCTGGTTAGAGAGGGAGTTATATCTGTTCAAAAAGCTCAGGAGTACGCAGTATTTCCTGAAGAAGTATTAAGATTATTAAAGAGTTAATATGGCAAAATTTAATTACTCAGCAAGAGATAATAAAGGGAAAGAAATAAGTGGCAAACTTGAGGCAAGAGATGCAGAAGCATTGGCTGAAATTCTCCAAGATAAGGGGTTGGTTGTAGTAAGTATAAAAGAGCAAGCCACAATAGATTGGGAAGAGCTTGGACAGATAAACATAGGAGGTATTCCTATGAAAGAGAAAGTAATATTTATGAGACAGCTTGCTACTATGGTTGGTGCTGGTTTACCTTTAAGTAGGGGCTTACAAGTAATGGAACAACAGGTTTCAAATGCTGCCTTTAGAAGGATAGTATCTCAGGTAAGAATATCTCTAGAGTCTGGTAAAAGTTTAGCAGAATCATTTAGGCAAGCTGATGAAGTATTCGATGATGTTGCTATCAATCTTATTGAGGCAGGTGAAGCTAGTGGTAATTTAGACGAGATTTTGGATAAATTGGCCGTTGAGTTAGAGGAGAGTAAAAAATTGAAGGCAAAACTAAAAGGGGCACTTACCTACCCTATGATTCTATTAGTTGTTATTGTAGGAGTAATGCTTTTAATGATGTTTGTTTTAGTACCTTCTATGAGTGACATATATTCTGAGTTTGATGCTGAGTTACCATGGATAACACAGTTTTTAATGGATATGAGTAATTTCTTTGTTGGGTATTGGTGGGCTCTAATAATTGTTATTTTAGGTATGGTAATTGGTTTTAAGGTATGGGTTGATACTCCTAGGGGTGCACGAACTAAGGACAGATTATTAGTTAAAATGCCTATTGTTGGTATCATCATTACTAAGATGCAAATAGCTCAATTCACTCGATTGTTAGGGTTACTTCTTAGTAGTGGGTTGTCAATAATTAAGGCCTTAGATTTAACTGCCCTTTCATTAAGTAACAGGATGTTTAAAGAAGTTGTTTTAGAAGCAAAAAGAGAGGTTGAAAAAGGTGGTTCTTTGGCTCTACCAATTGCAAGAAGTGAGTACTACCCTTTAATTGTAAGTAGTATGATAGCGGTTGGGGAAGAGACTGGAGAGTTAGATAATGTTCTAGCAAAGGTTGCAGAGTATTACAAAGATGAGGTAGATGTTGCTACTGAAAATATGTCTACAATATTGGAACCGGTATTTTTAATATTGATGGGTTTGGCAATTGCTTTCATATCTTTAGGTATATATATGCCTATGTTCCAACTGTCAGAGGTAATGGGTATGGTTGTTGACTTTATGAATTTATTCGTATAACTTATATATATAAATTATTATATTTTTATTAAATACTATGAATAGAAAATATTCAGGTTTTACGCTAGTAGAAATGCTTATCGTAATGGGTATAATCATTATACTTATGGCGGTAGGTATTACTGCAGGTAGGTTTGCAATCAATAGGGCAAACGATGTTGCACATCAAGATGCAGCTGACAAATTATTTGTTGCAGCTCAAGCACATATGACCGATTTTAGAGAGTATCCGGAAGTTACTGATTGGGATTCAGCTTTAGCAAATGATGTCGCTTGTGGAGACCCCTGTTTAGAGGAATACCTTTCTGCTGGGGAATTTGAAGGTGGAACAGATACAACATTTTACTATTGGACAGATACTAAATCAGCAGTAGTTTGTGTGTCTCTTGGAGGGGTAAGAGATCAAGATGAAAGAGGTTACTATTGTACAGGAAATGGTATCAACGCAACAGTTCCTTCAGCTGCAGGTATTGATTCTAAAGACATTGATGCTGATGTTCCTACAGATGGTTTCCCAGGTACGAGTACTGCTACTACATGGATGTCAATTCAAGATTGGAGTAACGAAACTAATGATTTTGGTAACAATACTGGAACATATACGAATTAAAAATTGACAATCTTATTTATGAAAATAACCCCCTCCTCTGAGGGGGTTTCTCTTTTATAATAGATATGTATAATATGTGATGCATATATATTTTACATTTTTAACATTTATACTTGGCTTAGTATTAGCCAGTTTTTTTAACGCCCTACTATACAGAATAGATAACGGATATAAATATCCAGATATCTTTATTAAGGGCTCTCACTGTGAGAAGTGTGGAAAGTATTTAACTTCATATGAGTTAATACCTGTCATATCGTTTATAATATTTAAAGGTAAATGTTCAAAATGTGGATATAAAGTACCAATATATTACCCAATATCTGAAATACTTCTTGGTATTGGTTTTAGTAGTATATATTTTTTCTCCTTACCATATATTTTATATATAGTATTGATATTTTTTTTCTCATTTTCGTACTTTGATAGGATATATAAAGGAATACCTCAAATATTAGTACATACCTTCTTGGTATGTTCTGTTGTTTTTTTCTTTGTTACTTTACTAATTGAAAATTCTATACCACAAACAGCCCTTATCATTGGATTGATACTCTGTATTTCTATACTTGCCATAGGGAAAATTATGAAAAAACCATTCGGTATAGGTGATATTTTAGTACTAATAGGGTTGAGTATCTTTTTAGATATTACTTTATATACAGGATTTATATATATATTTCTAATATCTACTTCCCTTTTTTCAATTGTAAATATCATACTTAAAAATGCCTCACTTAAATCCCAGATACCCCTACTCCCCTTTATGTACGGCTCTTTAGTACTACTATTTCTATTTAATCAGCCAGTTACAGATATTCTAAACAGAATATTCTTGCTAGGATAGAGACTTCACTTTTCAAATCTATTGAGTAGTTCACAAATATTTGTTAAATTATATATATCTATACTTATTAAAAACTGTCCATGAAAAGTATGATGAAAAGATTTCAATCCTATACTCTTTTAGAGCTTCTAGTTGTTATTGCAATCTTTATAATCCTTGGAGCAATGGGTTTTGGTGGCTATTTAAGTACTAGAGAAACAATGATAGCCAGAGAGACGGTTGAAACAATTAAGCAAGATATTCGTAGTGCTAGGTTAAAGGCAATGCTATTCAAAAAAGGTGATGATAGTAATTGGATATATGGAATAGGAATTGATTTCGAAAAATATGCCCAACCTACTAATAACAGATCACTTTTCTTTAAATGGTGCTCTCCTTTTGAAGATTTTGGAAACGAAATTACTAAATCAAAGATTTTAAGTTGGGATAGTAATAATCCTGTCGGTTATCGAATAACACAAAATTATGACCCATTGTATCAAAATGGATATCTTCCACTAAATACGACCACCAATTGTGTTGATGGTAAGAATTCATTAGTTTATACCCAAGGAGATATTATGAGTAATATTCTTACAGAAGTAGATAATATTGAGATAATAAGTGATGCGAGATATTTAGTATTTGAAGCAATTACCGGAAGAGCATTTCTTTATGATAACGGTGGTACTCTTCTTAATTATGCAACTAATGGTGATTATATTGGTAATACTCTGGATCGAGTTGAAGTATTAGATATTGTATTTAACAGAGATTATAGTTCTAAATTTGATTTAATCTCTGTTTATCCTGTTTCTGGTACAGTCATTCATCATGTATATTCAAGTTTAGATCCTAGATCTAGATGTGTCGAGGGGGGCGTAAACTGTATAGAATTAAATGGAGAAGCATATGAAAGATACGGTATTAAGGGCGAAATTAACTCTTATCGAGAATAAATGAAAATATTAAAGAAAAAATATAAAGCGTTGGGATTTGTAGAAGCACTGATAGCAATATCAGTATCCGGTATAGTGGGTGTTGTACTAATGGGTATTTCGGCTTCTACTCTACAAAAATTACACCAGTTAGACATTCAAGATGCGCTAGCAGCACACGCGGTATCTACCGCAGTAGACTTACAAAAAATTGCGATAAGGGATGCGACATTGCCAGAAGAAGATAAGCAATTTAGTGATTTAGATTTAGCTGTTACTTTTTGTTATGGATTTAGTACGCAGGATAGTGATCAGATAGATATCAATTCTGTATCTACTAAGGAAGATTTAGTGAAAAATCGAGATAGTTATAAAACTCGATTGGTTAATCCTGATGACTTAGATAGTGATTATTTTAGAATATTTTGTGTATCCAGTAATGATGTTGACAAAATAATAGTTGAAATTATTGTTGGTTCTAAAAGAGTTGATGGTCAAGCTACAACGGATAGTGATGTTAGGGACTATTCATATTTGGCAGTTATAAATAAGTAAAGAATATGAAACAGAAATATTTAAAATATATGGGATTTAGTTTAGTAGAAATGCTTCTCACTATCATGATTCTTTCTGTAGTAATGATGCTTGTTGCAACTACTCTAAACACAGTAATTAAGGCCTCTAATACTGCGAATAGTAAGAACTTAGCCCGAAGTGATATTAATTACATGATGGATATATTTAACAGGAGTGTTTCTAATGCACAGTTAGATGATGTGTATCTTTATAATTCGTCATCAGAGAGGACATTTTCTGTTGAATCTGGTTTGCCTATGATACTGACTACGGATATCTCTAATATCGGTGATATTTATGAGGAAGATTTAATATCTATTGGAGATACAAGTACATACAATGGGAATGAAATACATGTAAAAATTTATGGTTTCCCAGTATGGACATGTTTAGGATATTTTAAAGATGCTAATGGGTATGGATATTTAGTTAAGGCAACTAATCCAAATCTTACGGATCACTCTGTTTGTTTTGATGATAATGCAGTTATTACAATTTTAAATTCTTTTTCAGTAGACGTTAAAGATTTTACTATACAGTATGTGGATATAGGGGATGATAAGAATAGTATGTTTATTATAAATTCAACTGTTACACCACTGTTCTGGCCTGTTTCAGATGCTTTCCCAGTAACTAGAGATGTCTCAAGGCAGCTTGTTATATCAACAGAAGCGTTGACACGATATTAGTAAATTGATAAATTTTTATTATATTTGTAATATAAATAATATGAGAAAATACTCAGGACAGGCAATAGCAATAATTATGATAGTTCTTGTAGTTGCTACTGTAATTGGGGCATCTTTGTATTCAAGAATGATTAGGAATTCAGCAGAGATTGTTGATACTAGAGAGTCTCAACGGGCATTAGAGCAAGCAGATAGTATATTAGATGTCTTTGTATCAGCCGATTTACCTTCTACACAATCTCTAATGTCTTCTACTTTGAGTGCTGAAAATCCGAAGAAATTTAGTAGTATTGCTGATTTAAAAACGTTTTTATCTACTAGTCTCGCGATAGATACTAGTATACTTGATGAGGTGGGTACAATAACTGGTTGGTGTGAACCACCAGAAACGGGTTCGTCTTTGGAAGTTACACTCTCTTATGCAGATGAAACTTCCGTTATTGAATACAATGTTGGAGATGTTGTTGCTTTAAATACATCAAATGTAACAGTACCAATTGGTTGTAAGGTTGATTTAAACTTAACTACAAGAGGTGATGGAGATCATCTTTTCACTACTAAATATGTATATATGGATGGAGTTAATGTAATTCCTTATAAGCTCGAGGATATGCAATTGTATTGTTTAGGGGAAGGGGATTGTAATACTCCATCTGTTGCTCCAACTCAATCTATTGTTACGTCCTTTGCTTCTGGTGATGATATGACTCTTGATATGTACTCTCTTGCACAAAACTCTCTTTACGAATTTAGATTACTTCCCTTGAAAGAGAAGTTGGGAGTGGCAGTTATTCCAAGTCCTGAGTGTGGTGATATTTTTAATAACTATGTAGTTAGGGCAAAAGTTACATGTAAAGGTGATACTAGAGAAAAACAGGTTGTTATCCCAAGTGTAAATAACATGGGTTACTCATCCCTATTCGATTATACAATATATAACTCAAATGGGACTTTAAACCCAAATTAATTTTTAAATATTTATCTTAATGGCTGATACAAAAAAAATACTGATAGTTGAAGATGAAGCACCTCTTTTAGATTCTTACGCAGAGTTGGTAGAGACAGCAGGATATATTCCAATGAAAGCTTTGGATGGCTATCAAGCTCTTGATCTTTTAGCAAATAATGTTGATCAAATAGATTTGGTTCTACTAGATTTAATGATGCCTGGAGTTGATGGTTTAGAAGTGCTTAAGACTGTTAAAAACAATGAAGACAAGTATGGGAAAATGCCTATTGTCATACTTACAAATATGACAAGCGAATCTGTAGTTAAAGAGGCGTTTAATATTGGAGCTACATCATATCTTGTTAAAACAGATTTGGACTATGAGGGATTAGTAAAAGAGTTAAGTAAGTTTTTTGGATAGGTAACGAGTGAAAGAAAATAAACTACAGAAAAGGACTTTTGTGAGATTAGGGGCAATAGTTTTTGCTTTCTTAATGCTATTACTAATTTCTTGGTTGCTATTTTCATTCATATCAATGAGAAGTGATAGACCGTATGTATCAATGTTTATAAATTTAGATAGTAATCAACTAGCACAAAAGGTTAGAAATGATTTCCCTAAGCGAGATGAGAAATATATTGAGTATCAGTTTCCGATAATATTGGAAGAGTATTCAGAGATAAATAATGAATATACTATTACGGGAGTTCCATTTAACTTTGATACTTACTATCAAAGTAGAGATGAATCAAGATTTACAATTGATTTAGAAAAGAACAAAGGAGAATTTGATTTTTCTAAACTAGAATTTAATGAGCCCCTTGTGATTAAATTTGCATATAGAGTTGAAAGAGATTTAAAATACTTTTTAGATTTCTCCTTTTGTGTTGTAAGTAAAGCTTACTCTAATCTTTTTAATATTGATACATCTTGTGGCCGTGGAAACTGTTTAATTAGCAGGGATTTAACACAATGGAGTGTTGAATTAACTGATAGAAGTTTGGAAGAAAAGGTGTTGTACTATGATTCAATCAATAAAGATTCTCTAGTTCGAGGTCTGTTTAATTATTTCATTACAGATGATTTTGGATATTTTAACAAAGATTCTTTTAAACTTAGAACAACACAGTTAGCTGTACCCGATGGAACATATAAAATGAGTACTACATTTATCACAGATAAAATTGATAGTTCTGATAGTTCTACTATTCAGTTAATGCTGTATACAATTTCTGAAATGATAAATAGAAAATATATTGAGTATGAAGATATTGATTTAATGTCATATATGCAAACTATAAACTCCTACTCTACTGATGATATCAAACAATCATTCTATGATTGTCAGTTTGCATATAACACGGTAAACAATCTAAAGGAGTGTTCTACACAGCTATGTAATGAGATTAAATCATCTTCTTTCAACCATTGTAAAAATGTCCTAGACTATCAGCTTCTAACCTATGAGGAGAAAGTAAAAGACTACTACGGTTATGATACTTTAGGAAGTGGGAATAGCTACCTACTCTCTTTACCTTCTGAAATTATATATTACAACTCTCTTATAGATCTTTTGGGTCTTAACGCTCAAAAGTATACTAAGAATGAAATATATTCCTACCTTTCTAACTCTGAAAAATTAGAGAACGCATATCCTACAGTTATGGGTAAGTGTCATCTTTTAAAAGTTTCTGAGGATATGAAATCGGAATACAACGATTCTACTTTGGTAAATAAAATCGAATCAATATTTACATCCTTACCTGATTTCTCTTCATTATGTAACGGTATATTAAAAGATGAATACTGTAATTTAAATATTGCTAAAAAATTAGTATGTGCAGAGGCAACATTAGATTCATATCCTGATGTATCTAAGAGTATTTTGTATGATTCTTTCTACAATCATTACTATCTAAGTTCTGTAGCGACTAAATTAAATACTTATGAACTGTATAGAGCAGATCCTGTTTTAAGTAAAAATCAAAATAATTTAGAGAAATTACATGAATATGGATATTTTGTATGGCGAGTTGAACAAAATTGGGAAGATGATATTGCAGTTTCTTCTTTCGCAGATATGTTAGATTCTTACTATTTTATCTACTTAATAAATAAAATAGATGAAAAAAAATAAAAATATTGTAAAATTGATTTTCTTTTTAAACATTGTTTTTCTTGTTTTCGGACTCTTTTTTTTATCTAATACGAAAATATATGCTCAATCATGCTGTACTTCAGCTGGTTTCTGGTTGGCGGGTTGTTGCGTTGGAAGTAGTGGCCCTTGTTGTTCAGCGGTTAGGGATCCATGTATCTACATACCTTGTCCTACTTGTGCTCCTGGTGAACCCGAAGAACCAGAACCAGATCCATGTATTAGATGTAAACTTCCTGCATGTTCTTTTCCTACGACAGGTACTGCGAATAAATGGATCTTAAAAAATCTATACTCTTGTACCGATAAAGGTGGATGTTCTAAGCCAATTAAACACTACAGAACCTGTTATGAGATACCTAGTGATCAGCCATTGAGTTCTTTACAAATATATCCTGAAAATACCCCTACTACATTAGGGTTTATCTCAGATACTTACACTGGTGCTGGTGTTAAAAGTACAACTGTAGATGATAGTGTAAACGAACCAATTAGAATGGTTGCTACATTTACCGATACTACATCTGCAGAGATAGAAGCAATGTATATATGGTTTAATCAAAGCGGTAGACCCTCATTTACTCCTGTATATATTGATTTAAATGATAGTAGTAAAGCTCAAATTAGACAAACTCTCTCTAATGACCAATTCGGTTTCTTAATGCATAAAGAAGGAACAACTTGGAAACCATATGTACCTGGAATATTGGGAGATGGAAACGATGCTGGTGATAGATGGTTACCTACTCAATCAAATACCGATTTCTATATATATGGTCCAGCGGGAGTAAAGATGGTACATATTACAATTAATAGTATAAACGCTGTTAGCAATTCAATAGTTTTAGATTTTAATATTAGTTTTAACAATCAACAACTCTCTGTTAAAGATGGTAAATACTATATCTTTTTACAAGGTAATGATACATTCGGTTTTACTCCGTATGACAATTACAATTCATATACTGTTGTAAAAAATGCAATACAAAAAATATATGGAAATGAACAGATAAGGTTGTATGACAATTGGACTAATAGTAATAAGAATTGGAATGTAGATTTAACAAAACCAATAGTATCTGCCAGTACAGTAACAGTAGTAGAGTCAGAAAAAACAATGATAAATCTCAATTGGAGTGTAGATGAGAATATCGCTATTAAATACGTAATTATAAATGCAACATATTTACCAGGATTTTTAAATATTAAACCAATTCGTGTAGTTCAGTTTACCGGAGATGGAAGTATTACCCCATCAAGTATTCCATACCCATATACTGTTACAGAAGAAGGCAGTAGTTTAACAGGGAGTTTGACAAATGAATATTTAGCTAAAATAGAGGGAGATTGCAGAAACGGTTCTCTGAAAATTGATTTAGGGGATAATGGGCAAGGAGTATTGAAATTTACAGTTACTGTATTTGATCAAGGAGGTAATGTTGGTTTACTATACGACAGTTTAGATTTTAGAGATTGGATAATTACACAAGGTGGTCTACTTTACTCAAACGCAATAGATGTACCAGTAAGACAGTTTACTGCTTCTCCTGGGACATGGGATGTTAAAGAATATCTTAATAGGGTTAGTTATGAATATTCAGATATATCTACAGAGTTAGTAGGAGTTAAGAGTGATGGGATACTAGAAACTCCTGTTAAATCTCTTCTTACTAAGGCATATATGACAAGACCGTATACAGTAAAAGATTTAAATGGGTACTACCCTACTTTAAAAGGATTGTTTGATAGAAGGAAAAGCTCTATTCAAAATTTAAAAAATATTGATACAACCTCTCTATCAGGAACACTCTCTTCAAAATATGGAATTGGTTTTGATGATATTGGGTATCTTAATAAATCTTCTTTAACAGTATCAACCGATTTCATATGTGATGGAAGAGCAGTATTCTTTGTTTCAGGGGATTTAAATATTCAAGGGAGAATACGGAGTGGGAATTTTAATAGGGATGCTTGTATATTTGTTGTAGGTGGAAATATTAGAATTGGTGAAGGAATCAAATCTTCTACAAACTCAAATGCAACAGAAGGTTTAATAGTTGAATATGATGAAGTGAATGCATATATATTAGGAGATGGGCAGATAGATATAACCAAAGAATCATCCTCAACAATATATGATGGTATTTACATAAATGGTGGGCTTCATACACTAAGGCCCGATGGATTAATTGTTAATAGGAATTTGAAATTAGAGGATAGATTAAAGTATCCTGTTTTAGTTGTAGATCATCACTCTAAATACGGTGTATTGGCTAGAACCCTTTTTGGTGGTTCTCTTGTAATGCAAAAGACAGAGATAGGGGTAAAGCCGTATTAAGAAATCTTGTAGTATTAAAATTGCAAAACCAGTTTAGTTTGTATTAAGATATACATAAATATATGCACATGACTATTAAGAAAAAAACATTATACGTATCTCTTCTTTTAACATTCGTTATCCTTACATCCCTACTCCTTTCATACTTAATGGGATGGTTTGGTAATACTCCTAAACTAACTAGTTATGAATCTTTAATGGATATATGTACAGTAGAGAAGAAACTTTTTACTGTATCAATACAGTGTGATACCTTTGTATTAAAAACAGAGGAAAGGGATGGAAAGAACTGTTTAGATCTATCGGTTTTGAATAATGATTACACCGATATTATACCTTTAGAAGTTTGTCAAAATTCCAAGATATTAGATATTAGTGATCCAGTATTAGATACAACTTTAAAGGTTCCTATGCATATGTCATTTAAATATACCTACTCTTTTCCAATATCATACAAACTTTCAAAGATATCAATGGAGTTAATTGATGATGAGGGTGTAAATAAAATTACTTCTGCGTTTGATGAGTTGAATATATATATAAAGAATGTAAGATTACAAAAAGATATTGATGAAGAGAGAAAGGGTTATTATTTATACAATTCAAGAAATCCTCTAGAAGGTATAGAAATAAAATATATTAATTTCCTTAATATAAAGATTGATTCTATCTCTGTTGAAAACGATGAGATTGTAATGGATATTTTTACAAGTGTTAATAATGTACTGATGGAAAAAAGTATTAGAGCAAAAGAAATTTCCTATCTTTATCATCTTAATGAATCTTTAGAAAATATTATTATAAATACTCAAAATATCTCGGAGATTGATATTTCTAAATCTTATGTTATGGCTTGTTCTTACTTACCAATGGGTACGATTATCAATCAAGATCAGATAAATAGCTATTGTAATGATAAAAAATTACCAGAGGGTATGTGTAGTAGAAAAGATAATTTAGATGAATATATATTAGATAAAGATATTGACGAGTATGTTAAGATGTCTATTGATAAATTAATCTGTGGTGGTTTTTTTTTAAACAATGAATAAACAGTTTGTTTTTATTAAAATTCTCTTTTTTGTAATATTCTCATTACTTATTTTTGATATTGAAAAAGTTTATTCATATAGCTGCCTACCTTACACTTGTAGCTCAATAGGAGGAAGGTGTGCAGATTCTTGGACGGATTATATTACTCACGTATGCTATGATTTCTTAAGACCATATAGTTGTGGTGGTACGGATAGGAAGTGTACTGGCGGATACGATGGAACGACATGTGGAGATGAACCTACTCATTGTCCTTGTTGTGATACGAGTTCACTAGCTTGTGATGATTGTACTCCAGGTACCCCTACCTGTCCTGCAAATACTACTACTACAAATACCGGAGACCTTTGGAAAAAATTAGAAATCTGTTGTGATAACGGACCTGGATGTGATGACAATTGTAATTCTAAAAGCTGTTACTGCTATCTATGTACTCTTCCAGACTGTGATCCCTTAAAAAATGATGATTTAGGATGGGGAGATTACCCACAATACAAATCATGCCAAAATACCCCTATTGATGGTAATTGTAGTACAAGATACAGAACATGTTACTGTGAAGAACCCCCTGCTCTTCCAGCATGTCCCTCTCCTTTATTGGAAAGTAACCCAGTAGGAGCTCCTAATATGATACTTCCTAATTTTAAATATACGTTTAATATTTGTGATGTATATAAATATGGAGATTGTTATGAACCAGTATCTTCCCAACCAGTTGAGACATTAGTAATAGATAACGACCCTGCAAATGGATACGGTTTTCTTAGTAATACGCATACAGGAATACCAAAATTAACAACAAACAGTGGTAATCTAAATGAACCGGTAAAAATGATTGCTAGCTATACTGATATTAACGGTGCTAACGATATTGAAGCCCTAGGAGTATGGTTTAGAGACCAATCTTTAACAGGAGAGGTAAATACACCAATATGGATATCTACAACAGCAGCACCAGATGCACCTGCAAACAACAGCTGGGGCTTTATGATGGTAAAAGAGGGAGGAATCTGGGTCCCTTATGTTCCAAGTTGGGCTGTAGACCCGGCAGTATGGACTAAAGCAATATATGATACAGTTAGTCGTTCATTTATGATACCAGGGCCTGATAGAGGAAATATGGTAGAAGTAAGAATAACCTCAGCAATCTCTTCTTCAGGAAATACAGTTACAATGCCATTTAGCTTAAGATTTTCAGATCCTAGTATATTAACAGAAAGTGTATCTCAAACAACCTACGATGTACTACTTATGGGTTTAGATACATTTAGTTTTACCCCATACAATAACTATACATTCCCTGTATCTGAGAATTGGAGAACTACTGTTCAGGATAACCCTGCAACACCAGTAGTAGATTACTGGGAAGTTAATAAATTAAGATATAGGGCTTTACCTTTAGAATCCCAAACATATGCTAGAGATTGGGCGTTTTCCAACGTTACTGCTGGTTGGATGGGAAATAAGTGGACTATAGATAAAATAGCTCCCACAATCCAGTTCATCAATAATACTCCATC
>CAZIYI010000001.1:141955-145492 GCA_964543485.1 uncultured Candidatus Saccharibacteria bacterium | reverse complement strand
AGAAGTAGAAAAGAGTGGTCCTGATTATGCAATAAATGGAGAAAATATAACATATGAATATGAAGTTACAAACAAAGGTAATGTCCCATTATCAAATATCTCTGTAGTTGATGACAAGTGCAATCCTGTAGTTTACCAATCTGGTGATGATGGAGATAATATTTTGGAAAATGGAGAAGAATGGAAATATCAATGTACTACAAACATATTATGGACATTCCCAGATTCTTTCACAAACGAAGCTGCTGCAACAGGTTCTTTCTATGATGAAGAAACAACAGATAGTGATGAGTTTACCCTATATCCATTTACATTAAGAAAGGATGTATTACTATACTGGGATGGAGATAAAATTGATTACTCTGATCCTGAGACTGAGTTTACAGTAGATATTAAAAAAGGAGATGAGGTTCTCGGAACAGAAACAATTACAGAATCCTTACCAATTAACCTATGGTTAAGTGAGGGAAGTTATAAATTCTGTGAGAAAGATTTACCTGAGGGATATATTCAAGGGTATGAATGTATTGATTATACAACGGGACAAAGATATCCAGATTGGTCTCAAATAAATGTAATAACATTTGATTTAGCTATAGATAAGATAGCACCTAGTGTAGCATATAAAGGAGAGACAATAACTTACGAATATGAAGTTAAAAATGGGGGACCTGCAAATGTAACACCTATGGTTAAAGATGACCTATGTACTCCAGTTGAATATGACTCAGGGGATATAAATATGGATGGTAAAATAGATTCAAATGAAACATGGAAATTTACATGTGATTACAAAGTAACAGAATCAGGTGGATCTGAAGTTACTAATATCGCAGAGGTATATGATATAGAGGGTGAATCTTGGAACTACGATGAATGGTATTTAGGTGGAGATAGAGATATTGAAAACAATACAGATACTGAAACTGTCAAAGTCAAGGCTGGATCAATTAGAGTATGTAAAGTAGCTCTTACACCTGATGGAAAGATAACGGACGGTTCTGAACTACCAGGCTATGAATTCTCTGTAAAAGGGTTAGATGTTACAACCTCTCAAGGTGCTCCAGTAGGAGTACTTCCAGAAACAAGTTATAGTACACCTTTAGACTTAAATACAGATGTATATTCTTCAAGTGAAGGTAACGATCTTTACTGTAAAACATATTCTGATTTACCAATAGGGCACTTCTATTACAGTCAAGAAACATATTCAAGTCCATGGAATATTCCAAGGTATAATGATTCAAATCTTAATTTAAACCAAGCTATTGATTACTCTGGACAACTCTTTGATGAAGACCCTTCAAACGATGGACAGAGAAATACAATAGGAGATGGAGATATCCTTTTAACTACATCAAGAGCTGATAGAACTCTTCTAGTAGTTAATCAATATCCATACAGCTCTATACAGGGTAGAAAATATTACGATGTAAATATTAATGGAAATTTTGATAAGGAGGAAAAAATTAATAAGAATAAATTAGATAACTGGACAATCAATCTCTACAATCAAGAATGGGATGTATTAGGTACAATGAAAACAGGAGATGATACTACTGATGTTGGTAATGTAGAAAAAGGTCAATACAGATTTGAAAATCTCTTACCTGGTACATACTATGTATGTGAACAACCTCAAGAGGGTTGGTATCAAACAGAACCATATTCAGGAGTACAAAATCCACAAGATAATTCCTTCTGTCATACAGTAGTATTAGGAGCCTCAGAGGACAAAGTAGGAGTACAGTTTGGAAACTACCAAGGCTCAGATGTAAAGATATGTAAAAAGAACCATAACAATAAATCCCTTTCTGGTTGGGATATGGTATTAGCATCTGACAAAGTAGATGGCCCAACAGCTCTAAATGTAAGTAATAACAGTGGATCAAACAGTTCTAATTTACCAGCAGGTACATACTTAATCAAAGTAAGTGGTACATATAGATATGGAAATTCTCAAATGATTGCAGATGCGGGATACTCCTTTAGGCCAATAGGTATTCCATACGGAACTGGTGGTTGGGTAAGTGGATTAGATTTACCAAGTAAAGGTTTAATGGCTTTGATAAATGGTTCTTCTGTTAACTGGGGAGCATACAATAGCTCACACGAATATACATATGTATATGACCATTTAGGCGGTCCTATTAATGTCTCAATATATGATGACTACTATGCTGATAATGTAAACAAAGATTTTAGATTTGAAGTTTACAAAGTTAATGAATGGGCAAAAGGTTCTACTGAAAGGAATGGATGTACTACTCTAGAAGCTATCCCATATGGAGAGTACATATTAGATGAATATCTAAAGGAAGGATGGATTGATATTAGTGGTAAAGGAACTCCTGTTGTAGTAGATGAGATGGAAGAGAATTTCACTATTAAAAATAGAGTGAACCAGCCTGTAACGATAGAGGCAATGAAAGTAGTTTGTGATAATGAGTCTTACTTACCAAATTGGGGAAGAAAAGGACCAGCTAAGATTACATCTAATACAGCACAGAACTGGGTTGATGAAAGTGAAGGACACTGTAGGTTAGAACCAACCTGGGAATTTGAATGGGGATATCAAGGAGCAGGAAACCCCGGTGATGAATATATAGGATATGGAGGTGAGGATTGGAATACATTTAGTGCAGTTGGTGAAGAAGGAATAGCAATAGCTAAGATTAATAATCTTAAGGGAAGTAGAATTGAATTAAGAGAAGTACTCCAAGAAAACTACATACCATTTACATATAACAACAATAATAACTCAGATGATTTCTCTGCAGAATTTTACTGTGACAAAGATGTTGCAAACTATGACAACTGGGAATGGTTAAATAGACCAGAATATGGTCAAACATATTACTGTGTTGCATTTAACACTCAATCTACAGGAGATATACATGGGTATAAATGGAGCGATATAAATGGAGATGGAGAGAGAAACTGTATAGGAGAAGAAATGTATGATGATGTCCGATCTTTAGCTCAAAACAGAGCAATGGAACAGTGTGAATTAGAACCTTTGTTGGGTAATTGGAAGATATTCATTGATGAAAATGAAAATAGTCAATTTGATGAAGGTGAGAGATATATGTTAACTGACAATGAAGATCATCTAGGATGGTATTGGTTTGAAGATTTAAAACTTGGTGAATATACCGTTTGTGAGGAATTACAAGATGGTTGGGTTCAGACATACCCTATAAATGAGGGAAATAATTGTCATACTATAACTTTGCCAGATGAAAATCCTAAAGGTTTTCTTGACCAAGTAAATGCAGTTGAGGGACCAACATACAAGTTTGGAAATCTTCAAAAAGGTAGTATTACTGTTTACAAGTTTAATGACCTAAATGCTAATGGTGTACTTGATGAAGGAGAATCTTTCCTATCCGATTGGGAAATAAATATATCCAAGATTGAAGAAGAGGGATATAGTCAGATTACAGATATTGACGGAAGTACGAAGTTCAGTTTACTTCCTGATTCATATGTTCTAAGTGAGAGTATGAAAGATGGTTGGGATCAAACTGGAATATA
>CAZIYI010000001.1:122684-141855 GCA_964543485.1 uncultured Candidatus Saccharibacteria bacterium | reverse complement strand
ATATACTGTTCTAATGGAGCTGAAGTTGATAGAGCAATATCATCACCTATTTTAGAAAATGGTATTTACAATAATAATGCATATAACTTAGAAGTTTCTTCTGGAGATAATAGGTCCTGTTACATAGGTAATGTTCAAAAATCAGAATTGTATATAAGTAAAACAAATGATAGTTGGCCAAATACTCTAGCAATTGGTGATACAGTAACATATACAATAAAAGTTAGAGCAGAAAAGAGTTCAGTAAACAATGTAATCCTCATAGATCTCCCTCCTGAAGGCTTCATACCCCAATCAGGTACATTTAGAGCAATATCAAATGTAAGAGGAATTTTAGATATCTCTGCAGTGAAGTATTCCTCACCTGGAAAGTGGGAATTAGGAAAGATACTTGTGGGTGAAATAGTTACAATAACGTATAAAGCTTTGGTAACAGATCTTGTTGATGCAGGTAAATATCCTGACCTTGCCTATGCAAAAGGAATAGGAATAATGGGATCAAACCTACTTGCGATATCTGAAGGTTCGGGCTTTGAGATAAACGATGGTATTGTGGGTAAATACTTCGTAGGTACTCAAGTTAAAGTAGAGAACGATCCTGAAATAGAAGAAGGAGAAGTGTTAGGTGCAGCGATTACTCTACCTAGAACAGGTGCAGATACATATATAACATTAGGAGCATTAATATCGATGATATTAGGATTCATTCTATTAGTATTTAATCCAAAGAAAAGAATTAAAAACCTATTTATTGCAGGAGTAGTCCTATTTAGTATGTTCTTTATACTAAAACCCCTACCTACATATGCATCGGTAGCAGATATTGATGTAAGAATTGAGCAACCAGTAACTCCTACTAATAAGAATACTTTCAAGATAGGATTTGTAGCATTGGATTTACAAAATAGAACAGTAACAGTAGAGTGTTATAAAGACGGTATTCTCTTTGGTACATATGCTACTAACAGTGGTAACTGTGAAGTTACCCCAGCATTAGTTACTACAAGTGGTACCTATGATTTCTATGTAAAAGCAAAGGCTGGTGGTGATGAAAACATATCTAGTACTGTTTCAGTGGAGGTCGTACTTGAGAAACCACTACCAGTAATAAACTATGCAAAAACAGAAGGTACATGTAAATATACACTTTCATTTAAAACAGCAAATGATGGTAGAACATCTAAAGTAGAAATATTTAGATCAAGCACACAACCATTTACAGCTAACGCTTCTACATTAATTGATACATTAACAGTTGGGCCAAACACAGCTGTAACATATGCAGATGATGACCCATTAGACTGTACTAAAGAGTACTACTATGCAATTAGAGCATTAGATGATTTAGGAAACTTCTCTAGCTTTGTTACAGATAATATTGTAACAGTAATACAAGGAACAACTGCAACAACAGTTACTGTTAATGGAGAAACAGGAGAGGTAGCAGGAGAGGAGACTACTGCGGGCGAGGAAGGTGAAGAGAATCCTGACCAAGAGGAAGAAGACAACGGAGAGGTAAAAGGAGATGAAGATGAAGAGAATGGAGAGGATAAAGATGGAGAAGAAGATGATACAGACGAAACTTTCTGGAATAAATATAAGTATGTAATAATTGCAGCAGCAGTGGTAGTATTAGGAAGTGCAGGATACTCATATGTCAGAAGAAAAAAGTAAATCAAAAGTAGGATACTCAAAATACTTGGGTATCCTACTACTTCTTGTAGGAGTAGCAATCCTCTTTTTTACATACCAACCATTAATATGGTCATACTTTGATTACAAATTCTCTCCCAAACCTGTAGAAGAAATTAAAGTAGAAGTTACACCAAAAGGAGAAGAGATTACTACAGAGATAGAAAAAGATACAGAGATAGTATTTGTAGATCATAACTTTGGTCTTTACATACCTAAAATACAAGCTAATGCTAAAGTATTAAAAAATGTAGATCCATACAATGAGGAAAGGTATAGCACAGCACTAATATACGGTGTAGCACACGCTAAAGGAAGTGCATTCCCAAATGAAAATGGTAATGTATTTCTGTTTGCACACTCTGCTGTAAACTTCTATGAAAGAAGAAAGTACAATGTATATTTCTACTTACTAAACGAATTAGTAAAAGATGACCCAATATATGTAAGCTACCAAGGAGATATATATACTTACAAAGTACTAGAAGTTAAGATTGTAGACCCAAAAGATATACAGTATTTAGGTGAATATCTAGACCAAGACACTCTTACCTTAATGACATGTTGGCCTGCTGGTGCAAATATTAAAAGAACTGTTGTAGTAGCAATTAGGGATACAGAGTAAAAAAATATTCAAATATCCTGTAAAATACATAAATATATTTTTACATATTAAAAATATGACAATATTAGATGGTAAACAAACCTCCTTAAAAATATCTGAGAAAATACAAAAAGATATGCAAGAGTACAAAGAACTTGGGAAGAGAGACCCAAGATTAGATATACTTCTTGTTGGAAATGATTTTGGGAGTCAAAAGTACGTAGAAATGAAATCTAAGAAAGCACAAGAGTTAGGTATACAGTGTAATGTAGATAGATTTGAAGAAAGTGTACAAGAGGATGAATTAATATCTTTGATAGAAGAGTTGAATAAAGATGTAAATGTAGATGGAGTAATGGTTCAACTACCCCTACCAAAGCATATTAGTGAAAGTAATATCTTAGAAAAGATATCTCCAAGTAAAGATGTAGACGGTTTAACATCTGTTAATCTAGGTAAACTTTTTAAAAATGATCCGTCAGCGATAGCTCCAGCTACTGCCAAGGGTATACTAGAGTTACTTAAAGAGTACAGTATTGATATAGATGGAAAAGATGCTGTTGTAATTGGAAGAAGTGATATTGTTGGATTACCAGTAGCAGCACTACTACAAAATGAAAATGCTACAGTAACAGTATGTCACTCACATACCCCAAATCTTAAAGCAGCTTGTAATATGGCTGATATATTAATTGTAGGTATAGGGAAACCAGAATATATAGATAGGGAATATATAAAAGAGGGTGCTGTTGTAATAGATGTAGGGACTAATAAAAATGAGGAAGGAAAATTAGTAGGAGATGTTAATTTTGAAAGTGTTAAAGATACTGTTTCATACATTACTCCTGTTCCTGGTGGTGTTGGACCAATGACAATTGTATGTTTACTTAGTAATTTAATTGATGCTTACAAAAAGAATGTATAAAGAGGATATTGTTTTTAAATATATTAATGACGAAGCAAAAAGACAGAAAGAGGGAATAGAGTTAATAGCTTCAGAAAACTATGTTAGTAGCAATGTCCTTAAAGCAATGGGAAGTATTTTAACTAACAAATACTCAGAGGGATATCCCGATAAAAGATATTACGGAGGTAATGAATATATTGATGAGATAGAAAAAGAGTGTATATCTAGAGCTAAAGAGGTATTTAAAGCAGAGCATGTTAATGTACAACCGTACTCTGGCTCACCTGCGAATTTAGCAGTACATCTTGCATTCTTAAATTCAGGAGATAGGACAATGGGTATGGATCTATCAGCTGGTGGCCATCTTACTCATGGTTTTAAGGTATCAATTAGTGGTAAATATTTTAACTCAGTAAGTTACGGTGTAAATAAAGATGGATATATTGATTATGATGAAGTAAGAAAAATAGCACTAGAACACAAGCCAAAATTAATATGGAGTGGATTTAGTGCCTATTCAAGAATAATTGATTGGAAAGAGTTCAGAAAGATAGCTGATGAAGTTGCAGCTATATTTGTTGCAGACATTGCACATGTAGCAGGGTTAATTGTAGCAGATCAGTATCCTTCTCCTGTGGGTATTGCAGATGTAGTGACTACTACTACACACAAAACCTTAAGAGGGCCAAGAGGGGCAATGATTCTTTGTAAGGAGGAGTATGGTGAAGTAATAGATAAGGCGGTATTCCCTGGTCTTCAAGGGGGTCCACATAACCATATTACTGCTGGTATAGCGGTTGCACTGGAGGAAGCAAAGAGTAATGAGTTTAAAGAGTATGCTAAACAGATTGTATTAAATGCGAAGGCGTTGGCTAATTCTTTAATTCAAAAAGGATATACCATTGTATCTGGGGGTACAGATAACCATCTATTTTTAGTAGATACTGTTAAAAGTGTAAATATGAGTGGTAAGGAGGTTTCTGATATTTTAGAGAGTGTAAATATTACTTTGAACAAAAACAGTATACCCTTTGATGAAAGAAAACCTTGGGACCCATCGGGAGTTAGAATTGGTACACCCGCTATTACAACAAGAGGTATGAAAGAGAGTGATATGGAAAAGATATCTGAATATATTGATAGAGCAGTAAGAAATACCTCTGAATCAAACATTAAATTAATTAAAGAGGAAGTAAAAGAGTTTACTAAAGATTTCCCTATACCAGGAATAGATAAATTGTAATCAATACTTAATGAAAGGAACCTTTAGAAAGGATTTACAGATAGCTAGTTTAATATCTGAATGGAATAGTTTTAAGGTACATACTCTTTTACAAAATCCTAAACAGAAACAACCCTCTATTAATGCTTACTTAGGTGCTAGGTATAGTAGGTCTGCAGATTCAATTACTGATATTGCAAAAGAAATTATAGATAACAATACAGATGCTGCACAAAGATTAGAATCAATATTTCATGGATACGGTCATAAATCTGTAGGTGATATGGCAGATCTTTTTGTATGTATTGAAAATATCCCTATGTTTAGCGCTATGAAAATCTTTTACACAAACTCTGTAATATCTGGACAAGAAAGATCTACTAGATATCAGAATTTTGAAAATCCTCAGTATGTAAGAATACCAAAAGAGATATGTTCGGATGAAGGAATTAGAAAAGAGTATTACAGTATTATGTTAAAACAGATGAATGATTACAGGAGATTACTTAAAGAAACAAAGGATGTATTAAAAGAGTATTTTAATATTAATGAAGATATTAAAGAAGAGAAATCTGTTTTACAAGCTAGAAGTTTTGATACTGCTAGATATCTACTTCCTTACGGATTACAAACTAGTATGGCAGCAGTAATGTCTGCTAGAAACTGGTCTGAGTTAATATCATACTTTAATGCAAGTAGTAGTGTAGTAGAAAAAGAGGTGGGTAAACTTCTCTACAATCTTTTAGGAGAGTCAGATATTAATATTCCAGAATATATTAAAGAAGCAGATGGTTTAATTAGACATACAGATGCAAACTGTTGTAGAAAAAATTCAACGAAGGGAATATTAGAAGAAGTTAGTAAGATGGTATCTAAACAGAGAGAGTATGAGAATATGGGATGTGAATGTGATTCATGCTCTGTTAGTTACAATACTAATGCTGTTGAAGATTTAATAACTCATTATGAACTTTTGGTTAACCCCTTAGGTAGTGAATACGAATTAGAGTTTGACCAAGAGGATGAGCAAAGATTAGGAGAGATACTTTTTGAAAATCATAACCATCACAATATGTTGGGTAACTTAGGTCAATCTGGAGCGATTAAGATAGAGGGTATGGCTACACTAGGTACTCTTAAAGATTTAAATAGGCATAGGAGTTTAGAGAGGTTCATTCCACTATTCCACGATGAAATAGATTTAGACAATGAATTGAGTAGAGAGAGTAAAGACTGTTTCTTTCTATGTAACTATCTTGAAATACCTAAATTAAAAGATCTAAGAGATGAATATGAAGAGAGCTTAATTGAAACATATGAGATGATTAAGAAATGGAGAAAAATATCTAAGCAATTTATGTCGGATGATGTATCTAAGGATTATACAAAGTATTTACTACCTCATGCACATAGTACAAAATACTCTTTCTATGGTTCTTTTGATGATTTACAGTATACAATTAATTTGAGAGTAAGAAGGGGAGGACATATTTCATATCGTAGTTTAGTGTATAAATGGTTAGAGCTATTAAATTCCTTAGATGGTATATGGTATCCTTTATTGACTAATACTGAGAAACCAGATCCCGAATCTAGAGATCAGTTTATAGATAGAAGTTAATTTAAATATATTTTTAATATGATTCTTTCAGATAGAAGTATTAAAGAGAAACTTTCAAATGGAGAGATTAGTATAGAGCCATTCTCTGATGAGTTTGTACAACCTGCTTCATACGATTTACATTTAGATAAAACGGTATTGATATTTAATACAGATAAACACGACATTATTGATGTTAAAAAACCTGTTGAAGATTTAATGTTAAAGATAGAGATAGATGACAAAGAGGGGTATGTATTAAAACCAGGACAGTTTGTACTTGCAAATGTTACAGAAATTACAGGTGTAGATGATAAACATGTAGGAAGATTAGAGGGTAAAAGTTCTCTTGCTAGAATGGGCCTTATCATTCATGCTACTGCAGGATTTTTAGATCCAGGTAATAAATTAAGATTAACACTAGAGATTGCTAATCTTTCTCCATTACCAATTAGGATATACTCTGGTATGAAGATAGCACAGTTAGCATTCGAAGAGTTAGATAGAAGCTGTGAAAGACCTTACGGTAGTAGTGGTTTGAATAGTAAGTATAAGGGGGATATGACTGTACAGCCAAGTAGAATGTGGAAGAATTTTTAAGTTAAATTACTATTAATATGTTTGATGATATTAGAAAAGAGTTCCCTATACTTAAAAGTAATATATTAAATAGGGGTCTAGTATATTTAGATAGTGCTGCTACAACACAAAAACCACAGATAGTAATAGACAGATTAAATCAGTATTACACTAAAGAAAACGCTAATATACATAGAGGACCGTATTCTCTTTCTAAAGATGCTACTAAACTATGGGAAGAGGCACATCAAATTGTTGCTCAATTTATTAACGCATCTTCCTTTAAAGAGATATTTTTTGTTAGAAATACAACAGAGGGATTAAACTTCTTAGCTAATACTGTAGGAAGAGATATTCTTAAAGATGGGGATAGCGTAGTAATTACTGAAATGGAACATCATAGCAATATTGTCCCTTGGATGTTACTTCAAAAGGATATTAATTTTAATATTGAGTATATACCTGTTAAAGATGATTACACTCTAGATTTAGATTGGTTTAGAGATTTAGTTAAGGAAAAGGGTAAGAAGATTAAGATAGTGTCTGTTGTACATATATCCAATGTTTTAGGTGTTAAAAATGATGTTAAAGAGATATTTAGTATTGCTAAAAAGGTTGATAGCTTTACAATCTTAGATGCAGCTCAGAGTATTGCAAGATGTAAGGTAGATGTTAAAGATTTAAATTGTGATTCCTTGGTATTTTCTGGACATAAGGTATACGGTCCAACAGGTAGTGGAGCTGTATATTGCAAATTAAAATATCTAGAGAAACTTACTCCTTGGATGGGAGGTGGTGAGATGATATCTACTGTAACTAAAGAGGGTTTTGAATACAATGAATTGCCTTGGAAGTTTGAAGCAGGTACACCTGATATCGGGGGAGGTATTGCTTTGGGAACTGCAATTAGCTGGTTGAATGATATAGTTGGAAAGGTTGGTGGTTGGGATATGATAATTAATCATGAACAAGAATTGATTGGTAAATTTCTAAATGAGTTTAATGGTATAGATTGGTTTGTTCATTTTGGTCCAGACGATATATCTTTAAAATATGGTGTAATTGCATTTAATATTAAGGGTTTTAAATTTAGGGGGTGTAAAGATATTCTAAATATTGAGAGTAAGAAGGATGGAGATGGAATATCTGTGTTAATGGATAAAAAGGGTATTGGCTTTAGAGAGGGGTATCACTGTGCAGAGCCATTACATGATAGGTTTTGTACAGGCCCTACATTAAGGTTTAGTTTGGGTATATACAGTAATGAGGATGATTTGAAGTACGCGGCTAATTCTCTTAAAGAGGCAGTTTTACAGGGTCTTTCCTAAATATCTATGTTATAGGTCGAGAAAGTAATATCTCTATATGATATATTTTGATATGGATTTTAATAATAATACACAACAAACGAACACCTCTAATGATATGATTTCAGAAATTATTGAACTACAGAATAAATTATCTAGTTCTAATGTACCTGTAGAATTAAAAGAGGATAGTATGAAGGTAATTCAAAGATTAGAGAGAATGGCTAAATGGGGAAGCTATAGCTCTGAATTTGAAGGTGTAGATAAATATATTGATTGGATAACAAGAATTCCGTGGGGTGTAGTATCTGAGGATAATTTAGATATTCAAAATGCGAAAAGTATAATGGATGGTACCCATTACGGTATGGAAACAGTTAAGGAGATGATATTGGACTACCTTGCAACGATGCAATTAAAAAAGATTACTAAAGTAAGAGGAGAGGTTAATCAAGATTACAATATTCCAACTTTTCCTACACTTCTTTTTGTTGGTTTACAGGGTATAGGTAAAACATCTATAGCGCAATCTATTGCTAGATCTATGGGACGAAAATTTGCGAGAATTTCTCTAGGTGCTGTTGGTGATGTAAGAACTCTAAGAGGGGTTCCAAGACACGAGATGGATTCAGAGCCGGGTCAAATAATTAAGGCATTGGTTCGAACAGGTACAATGAATCCCGTGATTTTAGTAGATGAAATAGAGAAGTCTAGTCAAAATCAAGGGTTACACAATGATATGATGGCAGCTCTATTAGAAATATTAGATCCGGAACAGAATTCAACCTTTGTAGACCACTATATTGATCATCCTGTAGATTTGTCCCAAGTTCTGTTTATATGTACCGCTAATAACCTAGGAGGACTTTCTGCTGCACTACTGGATAGATTGGAAGTTATTCGTTTTATGAGTTATTCAGATAAAGAGAAAGAGGTGATCGCTAAGTCATATATTTTACCAAGAGTTTTTGCAGGTATGGGATTATCCCCAGAGTATATCCAAATTACAGAAGAGGTATGGCCACTTCTTATTAGACCTGTTGGATTTGATGCTGGTATTCGTCAATTAGAGAGAAACATCGCAACTTTGGCTAGAAGTGCTGCTAGAGAGATTATCAATGGTAAACAAGTTCCTATTGTTATTACTGCAGAGAATCTAAAGCAGTATGTACTTCCAGATCAGGGTCCTTTAAGCTAAACTCCTTTAAATGGGTTTACCAATTTCAATGCTTTCATAGCTCTTGCTAAGGCAGGTCCATGAGGACTTTTAGATATACTTGGTCTAATAATTTTTGGTGCTATATTCTGCTTTTGTGGATTCTTAATATCGTCGTAGTTGATACTAGAATTAGCAGTAACATTATATTGATAAATTGTATTACTAATATTGTTTTGGTTGTTGCTCATTGTCATCTCCTATTATACCTTGTGGAGTAATATGTCTAACTCCTTCTTGAATATCTCTTCTTTCCCGAACAATCTTTCCAGGAATGGTATTCTCCTCAATTATTTCGTTAAAACTTTTTTGAGATTCGTACTTTTTAGGATTCAATTCTCTCTCTTGTTCCTCTAATCTCTTCTTTAATTCTTCTTGATATCTAGTAGTTTCTTGTTGTATTACACCAATATCTTCTTTTCTTCTTCCAACGGCTCTTTCAATCAAAGTTTTGTTTCTTGTGGTCTCAGTTGTCACAGCTTGTTGTGTTGCTGGGGGGTCAAATATCGCTGCTAATTCATCAATAGTTCTTGTTTCCTCTCTTTCTCCTTGTAATTTCCTTTGTTCTAACTCTCTTGGATCTGAAGTAATTAGTTCATGTTCTTGTACACTAGAAAGTACCTGAATTGCTACATGATTTGCTCCTGCAAAGAAAAGTCCTTGACCTTTTTCACAGTTAAGAAGGAAAGTTTTTTCTCCATCAGAAAGATTAAAGACTTCCTGTAATTTGTCTAAAGTGGTTGGGCTTTGCATCATGAGCATTTGAAGAGAGGAGTTTGATATTATTGCTCTTCCCATATCGTTAGTTAAGAAATCTGCAACATCTTGAGTTATTGTTGTTAAACCTAAGTAGTACTTTCTTGCTCTTTTCGCTATTGAGTACATAAATCTAGCCGAGTCTTCTCTTTGCATCATATACCATGCTTCATCAACGATTAGTAATCTTCTTTTTTTGTTTTTACGAATTACTGTCCAGATGAAATCTAACATTAGATACATTGATAGGGGTTTTAGCTCTTCCTGCAAATCTCTTACGCTAAATACGGTAAATGGATTTTTAATTTCGAAATTAGTTGCTTCGTTAAACACACCCGCACCACTACCTATGATATATTTCTCCATTCTACGAGCCAACTCATGGGCTTCGTTCTCAGCCATACCCTTTAGCACCTTATATAGATCTTCAAGCATAGGGGGGGTATTTGTTTGTGTATCAGGATCAAAGGTAATACCTTTCTCTCTGTATGTTAATATTAGGGCTCTGTCAAGGATAGAGGATTCAATACTACTCAAGCCATCGAACATTACTTTAAAGAATCCTTGTAGTGCTAAAAGTTTCATTCTTAATTCATCATCACCCTCCTCGGATACTCCTGATAGTTCGAATGGGTTCATTTTATGACCTTTATCCTGTGAGAATGATATGTATGAACCACCTACAGCTTTAGAGAGGTCTTCATACTCTCTTTCTGGATCAATGATAATGACATCTGTACCAAGCATTAAACTTCTAATTGCCTCTAGTTTAACAAAGTAGCTTTTACCTGCACCTGATTTGGCGAATACAACGGTGTTAGCATTTTCAAGCTCGAATCTATCAAATATCACCAAACTATTATTATGCATATTTATTCCATACATAATTCCATGGTCCATAGTTAGCTCTGAAGTTACAAATGGGAAAGTAGTAGCTAAGGATGTAGTATCCATATTCCTTGTAATATATAGCTTGTCTAGACCAATGGGTTGAGTACTAATAAAGGCCTGTTCCTGTTGTAAGGTTGTTGATTTTGCAGTTACACTAATTGCAGCAAGTGTAGATGTAACATTCCTACTGTATTTTTCTAATAGCTCTTTTGTTGGTGCGTATATAGTAATGTACATTGTGAAATGAAAGAATTTTTCAGTACCCTCTGCAATAGAATCTTGCAACTGTTGAGCATCGGAAAGTGCTACTTTCACAGATGGATCTACAACCTTTCTTTCTTCCATTTGACCATATATTGTTGCTTCCATTTCTCCAATCTTCTTTCTAAGTTTGTCTAGGATAACTTTTGAATCAACGGGATAGTAAAAAGTACTTATTCGTAGAGAATGTTCAAAGTTAATAATAGGGGATAACCAGTTAGGACCAACAAATCTTGGATATCCACTTATAAAAAAAGATCTAAAGTAATAATCACCCATCTGTAAGGTGTTAAAATCAACTTCTAAATCGATTGGAGCTATTATATCTTGTGTAGTTAAACCATCATATCTCGCCTCATTCGGTTCTTTAGAGATCGCAGAGCTTGTACTCTTTTGAGGAATAAAGTTATCAAGGAATTTAAAAAATATATTCTTTTTCTTCTCTTTTTTCTCTGGTTCATTATATCTTTCTTTGTTATTTACTTTTAAACCATCATCTTTATTTTTTATTGTTTCTAATTCTTTATTTAAGTCCTCCCTAAAAGATACATATTTATTCTCAGTAAGAGAGCTACTCTTATTCTCTAACATCTCCATAGTTTTTGATTTGTATTTATTTTCTTCCATATTTAAGTGACTTCTCCCTCTGGGTTATATATAGTGTATAGCTCTGACATTAGCTCCTTATTAGATAGCTGATGTCCCATTATTCCCATTCCTACAAGTTGTTTTAATATATGATCTCTTTTAGGAGCTAAAAATATTTTTGCTTTCTCAATGAGTTGTTCTTGTTTGAGTTGCTTGTTTTCTTCTATTTGTTCTTTAGTTTTTTTAGATCTTAAAAGACTCATACCCGGTAATTCACCTGCAGGATTGAAGGGGATTACTATAAAAAAGTTCTTATCTAAGACATCATTTTGAACTATTAGATTCTGAATAAATTTGGTATATATATGGAGTTGTTTTTTAAGACCCTCAGTCATAGTACTATTTTCTTGATTAACAAGATACTCAACATAGTTGGAGATATCTACTCTTCGGGTTCTAATTAAAATTTGAATATGGAAATTTAAGGAGTTAAGCAATCTAGAAAAAGCAGTAATCTTACTATCTTGTTCATATTCAGCAAGTAAATCGAAATTGATTGCTGAAGTTTGTATTACCATTGCAGCACTTCCACTTTTTGTTATCACTAAATCATCAATAATCTCTTTTATTTCAAGATGCTCCTGTGTAGATGAAATTGTTCTTGCTCTTGCGTTTGTATCCATTAAAGTATTTTTATTTTATAAGGTAATTTGCCCATATTCTTTGATAAAACTATATTTATATTTGGCATACTATCAGTTACTCCTTCAAATTCTAGTTTATATATACCTTCAGGAAACATCCGGTTAGATATGAAATAGCCATTCTTGTCAGTTTTGTTAGCATAAAGTATTTTGTTAGTAGAATCTTTGAGATATGTATTTATATTTGGAATCGGTTGATTATCTTTGTTTATTAACCATATATTTATATTCCCAGGTAATCTATCAACACTTTTGATAGGGAATTGGTATTTATGAATATTTTCTTCATTGATTGTAATAATGTTTTCTCGAATACCATTCTCTAAAATATCATCTCCTGGATTTTCTTTGAAAAGTTGTTTTTTAATTTTTCCTATATCAAACGCTCCAATTATATTAGATTTTTTCTGTTGAGTTTGTAAAATGGGTTTCATTTTTTGATTTTTTAACTCTGTATTTAACCATACCCTTTGAGTAGGTTGATTAATAGCGTTAAAGAAATTAGATACAAACCTATCAGCCGGTTGGTCATTGATAGGGACTAATGCAAAGAAAGCACCGAGAGATGAAAATACTACAAATATGGGTATCCCTATAATACCGGGGACATGCCCTTTACTTGTAAAATAGAGAAATATCCCCCCTATACTTATCCCAATGGCAAGGTATACGAACTCTTTTAAAGTAAACTTTGTAAAGAGTTTAAACTCCACATCGAGGACATTTTGTGGTATAGGATGTTGTCTCATATATCATCTAGTTTACCAGAATTTTATCTAATAGTAGAGGTGTATAGTATTTATAAACCATTTAAGTGTATTAGTTGTGCATCTTTAAGAATATTTTTTGGAAGAGATTTGTAATCAATGACAGTAATAAAAGTTTGTTGTTTATTAAGTAATTTTTTATCAAAAATTTTTTTAGTATTAAAGATATCTAACTCAGAGGCAATATCATCTAGAAGTAATACAGGGTAATTTCTTGTTTTATTAAAAATAATTTGTTGAGTTTCAAATATAAGTTTCCCTATCGCTAATCTTTTCTCTCCTCTTGAACCGAATTTCCTTATGTCTCTATCGTTTAATATATCCCAATCATCCCTATGTGGTCCAACATTGGTATAGCCAGTAGCTATATCTCTTCTTTTATTTTTTTCTAATTCTCTCTCAAAACACTCTCGAAGGTATTCAATATTATTTAATTTTCTTTTATCAAAATCGATATCTGTTTTATATTTAATTTCATATTCATTGTTAGATAACTCTTTTATCAATTTAATTCTGTTTTGTAATATATATGCAGAAGTTAATGAAAAATGATTACTCCAGAAATTTAATTGAGGATCGTTAATTGCAATTACACCTTTATCATAGAAGAGTTTGGCTAGTTTTTTTAAATATGCATTTCTTTGTCTTAAAATCTTTTTAAAATCTTTGATTAGTGTTTGATATTCATAATCGTATTTAAGGATAGTGTCATCGAGAAATTCCCTTCTTTGAGAAGGAGATATCATTAGTAGCTCTATTTTCTCAGGATTAAATATATTTGCAGATCTGTTTTCAAAAAATTTAGATGGTATCGTATTTTTACCCTCTATTTTAAAAACTCTTTTCTCTTCATCTTTGTAATATACATAGCTTTTATCATCTTCTAAGGATTCAATTCTTGTAAATATTTGATTGCTCTGATTGATATTTACGAATTCATTCATTGAAGCCCATGGAGATATCCCTGTGTTTATTAAATATATTGCCTCTAGTATTGAGCTTTTCCCTTGTGCATTATGACCGTAAAAAATAACGATATTTTTATCAAACTCAAGGGTTTTAGTTTCAAATTTCCTAAAATTTGTAAGAGTAAGCTTTTTAATCATTATGTTTTTAATATACTTAAGAACGCTTCTTGAGGAATGTTTACTTGCCCTATCATTTTTAATCTTTTTTTACCTTTTTTCTGTTTCTCTAATAGTTTTAATCTTCTAGTGTAGTCTCCACCGTATAGTTTAGCAGTAACATCTTTTCTAAAGCCCTTAACGTCTTCTCTTGCAATTATTTTAGCTCCTATAGATGCCTGTAATGGGATAGGGAATTGCTGTCTAGGAATCTCTTCTTTCATTACCTCAAGTAATTTATTCGCTTTACTTTGTGCTAACTCTTTTGTTTCAAGAAAACTTAGTGCTGGTATTTCCTGATGATTTACAAGAACCGATACTTTTACCAAATCTACTGGAAAGAAATCAATAAATTCATACTCCATTGATGCGTATCCACTAGATCTGTTTTTAAGTAAATCAAAAAAATTAGATACTAAAGATGCAAGAGGTATATCATACTCTAATGTAATATATTGATCTTTAAGTTGAATATCCCCTGATGTATTTGGTAGATATTTTGTGTTTACATATACTCCTCTTTTATGTTGACATAGCTCCATTAGGGGTCCCATGTATCTGTCTGGAGTCATAATTTTTAATCTTACCCATGGTTCTTGAATTTCAGATATTTCTGATGGGTCGGGTATCTCTTGAGGAGTTTGAACCTCAAGTTTAGTACCATCTGTTTTAGTAACCTTGTACTCTACTGTGGGCGCTGTAATTATCAAATCGACATCATACTCCCTTTCTAATCTTTCTTGGATAATTTCCATATGTAAAAGCCCAAGGAAGCCACATCTGAAACCAGAGCCGAGTAGGTTTGATCTTTGATCAGAAAAAGAGAGAGATGCATCGTTTAAACTTAATTTGTTTAAGCCAATTTTTAAGGGCTCATACTGATCTGTAGTAACTGGAAAGAATGTGGCGTATACATTTGGTTTTGGTGTTTTGTATCCATCTAATGGTAATGTGTCTTTTGCGTTAGATACTGTATCTCCAACAGTAAACATACTAATATCTTTAAAGCCAGTAGCTATATATCCAACTTCTCCTGCTGATAGATGGGTAGTTTCTTCTAGGTCTGGTGTGAATATCCCTATCTCTGTTGGTTTAAAGGATTGTTGCCTTTGTAATATGTAAAGATCATCTGATTTTCCAGGTACATATTTTATATTTCCATCAAACACTCTTACTGCTATTACTACACCTCGATGTTCGTCATAGTAAGAATCAAATATTAAAGCTCTAAGAGGTTTGTTAATATCTCCAATTGGGGGAGGGCATTTCTCAATGATTGTATCTAGAAGTTTCTCTACACCTTCCCCTGTTTTACCAGATACTTTAAGAATCTCTTCTCGTTTAAACCCAAGTAATTGAATTAATTCATCTTCTTTCTCTTTAATGTTTATATTTGGTAAATCAATTTTGTTTATGACTGGTATTAAGGTTAATCCAAGCTCTAGGGCTTTTTGTGTATTAGATATGGTTTGTGCTTGTACACCTTGGGAGGCATCTATGAGAAGAAGTGCTCCTTCGCAAGCAGCAAGAGATCGAGATACTTCATAGGAGAAATCTACATGACCTGGTGTGTCTATGAGGTTTAACTCTGTATCTTTCCACATCAATCTACATGCTTGTAGTTTTATCGTTATCCCTTTCTCTTGTTCTAAATCTAATCTATCTAATATTCGAGACTCTCTTTTATCTCTTGAGATATCTATATGTGCTTGCTCAAGTATTCTATCTGCCAATGTAGATTTTCCGTGATCTATATGTGCAATTATTGAGAAATTGCGTATTGTATTTAAATTCGTATTAACCATAGAATATGGATAATTATATTATATTTACAGTGAAAAAGGGTGTTTAATTACTCAATCTCTTTAATCTTTAATTCGAAATCTTCGTTAAACTGTACATTGGAGAAACTTTCGACAACAAGATACACAACATATTTCTGATTGGGAGATAGAAGGATCTTTTGTATTTCGACATCTCCATTAGCACTTTGTAATTTATATACCTGATCATTTATTATCATGGAGATATTAGAGTAGGTTGGTAGGTGAGTGTTTCCATAAATCTCTAGTTTAACATCAACATTTTTATTGTTCTTAATCTCAAGTATTGGTTTTGAATATCTATCTGCATCTCTTCTTGTAAGAGTTGTTGTGTAGGTAAAGATACTATTCTCATCTTCTAGTAGTTTCTCTCTTCCGAATATTTGGTGTGTTCCACCAATGACATTTATTTCAACTCTTTGTTCTTCTGATACACCTAAAACATTCAAATCTTTTAATACTTTGGTAATTGGTTGTAAGTTAACAACTGTTATCGTTGGAATTATAAATATCAATGCAAGTATACCAAATGCGAATGGCTCTAAAAAAAGTGTAAAGAATTTTTTAAGTTTCTGATTTTTCATTAGTAATATTTCTTACTATCAGGATATACCCTATTGATTTCAATTTCAAATGTTTTTAAAGCTCCAAAACCAGAAAGTAAAGAGAGAGATCCTGCAAGTATGGCTATCCATATAAAAGTATCTCCTTCGAGAGCATTTTTTACTATTACACCTGTACATAGCCACAGAAATGCACACCATACAAATATTTTAAGAAATGTTGTATCGTTTCTGGTTATCCATTGAATCATATTGAATTTTGCTATTTTAACGATAGTTTTAGGGTTACTAAAAGTAGATTGGAATATTGCAGTCTTAATTATTTGGTAAGCAGTGGGTACTGCTATTACTATCAACATCATTAAATCAGATACTGAGTTAACAAAGTAGGTGGTTTGTATATCATTAAAGTATATCTGTGTTGAAAAGATACCATTAAGATCGTTCCCAATTTCTAATGGGAAACCATATTTCGCACTTACTATAAAAATTCCTAAAGCTTTTCCAGCAATCATAAGGATTGCTGGTACTAAAGAATTTTTAAGAGCTCTTTTGAGTAATTTTGACATTATCTTTGGACAGTTTGTTAAGTTGAACTGCAAGTCGTGATTTTTTTCGACTTGCCTTACCTTTGTTTATAACATTTTTCTTAGCTGCTTTGTCAAGAACTTTGTAAACATTTTTTAATACTTTTTCGGCTTTACTCTTCTCGCCGATATTTAATGCGTTAGTAAAATTCTTAACAGATTTCTTAACTCTTTTTCTTAATCTGTCATTGTAAACGGTTTTTCTCTTTGAACTTCTTAAATCTTTGATAGATGTTTTTAAATTTGGCATTTTCTTAATTAATAAAATGATTGATAACTGTGTTGTATTATATATATTGAAATGGAGTTTGTAAACAGAAAATTTTATTGATACACTATTTTATATATGATTAATACAAAGAGAGTACTTCTTATACTGTGCTTTATTCTAATTCCATCTGCAGCAATAGTATCTTCAATATATTTAATTAAGAAGAATAACGAAGAGGTTAAAGGTGTAAATATCCAAGAGACCGGTTGTAAACCGTATATTAGTAATGTAATTCCTAATATCGCCTATGTTGGAAAGGAGTACTACTTTGTTCCAAATATTGTAGGATGTAATATAGAGGAGGTAGAAATAGCTATTAGTGGTGTAGCGTGGATTGAATTAATGGATCGAAGGTATTTATATGGTATTCCAACTATTTCAGATATTGGAGATCATAAATTAGAGATTACAATATATGGGAGATCTAATGTTTATAATTTAGTTGATTATATTATTGTTAAAGAAGATGAAAAGTAGTTGGCATATTACATTGGGTGCATTAAGTTTACTACTTGTTGTAGTAGGGATATTCTTTTTTAAGGTGTCTGGTTCTGAAGGAGCAGCATACGTTGAGGGCTGTACTCCATTTAATGTTGAGATTAGAAGGGGTATAGAGGAGAATTCTGTAGATATACTTTGGAGGAGTAAAGAGAAGTGTTCAGGTTATATCCTTTATGGTAAAGAGATGAAAGTATTAGAGCTGGTAGGGGTTGATTTAGTGAATGATACTTTAAGTAAGGAACATATTGTTACCTTAAAACAGTTAGTTAGTACAAAGGAGTATTACTTTTCAATATTGTCTAATGGGAATAGTTATGGAAAAGATGGTTTACCTCTTCAATTCTCTATCGATTCTCTTTAGATTTGTTTCTTACAATTTTTTCTTCAAAATATTTCTTTGGATTAAACACCCTGTATTTTGCTAGTTCGAAATCATCATACATACTTGATTTCACTATTCTTTCGGCAATGAAATTACCTTGAGGTCTAGAGTATATAATCCAACCAATCAGGAGTATAAATATCCCTACTAAGATTCTTCCTATGAAAGTATCAAATATACCAGTAGATGGAGTTACAGGGATATTACCACAGTCTTGGGCAACAGTAACTGATACTTGGGCTCTTAAGGTTGCAGGATCTGCTGGTATTTCAATTGGTGTAACAATTACTTCATTTAGATTATCCCCAATTATTGAATTAGCTCCTGCTAGTGCTTCAAAATTTATTATTAAAGTACCATTCGCTGGTACAACCCATGGAGATGCTGGTTCCCATACAACTTCCTGAGAATCTCCAATAGGTGTAACAAAAACTAAGTTTGTATCTGAGGTAGATGTGTTGTTTAGGACTGAACTATTTACAATATATGTGAAGCCAAGTGGTAATTTATCTTTAATTGATGTGATACTATCTTGTACATCTTTTAAGTTTGTAACAGAGATTGTATATTGAACTCTATTACTGTTTTCCACTTTTTCTAAACAGCTTTCTGATGCAACTTTTGTTACAGTAAAATTAGATTTATCATCCTCTGTAATTGGTGTTTCTGGCTCAGTGCCGCCAGAAGTGTCTTTAAATTGTACTGTAGTACTTGCGGATCCTATACTAACATCATCGACAAAAACCTCTGCAGATATATCTAAATCCCCAAGATGATTATTAAGAATGTTAAATGAATCACTTGCGAAATTAGATGTGTCATATAG
>CAZIYI010000001.1:86049-122584 GCA_964543485.1 uncultured Candidatus Saccharibacteria bacterium | reverse complement strand
GAATCTTTAGCTGTAGCAAATATCTCAACAGAGGTTACATTGTTAAAATCAGATAGCTTCTTTGTTATTTTATTTCCATCAACTTTATCTGGGGCTTGGTCTTCTGAGTTAACTTTAAACATGTAATCTGTATATGTAGATTTCTCAAATGTAGCTTCAATATTTATTTCATCAGTTGGTTTTATTCTTCCAGTTATGATTTTACCATCTTGATCTTTAAGAATCATATTCTCACACCTAGTGTCAGAGATACTTCGTATCGTACAAATTTTGTATGATTCCCTTGGAGTACTGCTATTAAGTAAATTATCGGCAACTTCGTTAATATCACACTGTGCATTACATGTTTCCTCCGAAGATACAGTATTAAGATTAAAGAGGAATGCTCTTTTGGGATCTCCACATTCACTAGAGACATTTGGATCTATTATATAGCAGCCACAGCTTTTACTTTGTTCCTCTTCTGATGGTGTACCGCTTTTTTCAATGAGGAAAAAATATATGACAGCACCTATTAGTGTTAAGAGAAGAATGGCTCCTACAACGATAAGGGCTCGTAATGTTTTTTTAGTTCCTTTATCCTGTCTATCCATTAAAATAACTTATATGTATATTATTAGGTCGACTATATATATAGAGTTTATGAGAACAAGGATAGTAATGTCAACAATAATATTTACATTGTTGTACAAAATAGTGTTAAACCAAGTTTTGAATCTATTTTACCTATCTTAATTTCATAATCAAGATTAGATAATTTCTCATATTTACTCTTTATTTGTTCCCAATTATATTTATTACTTGCTTCTACTAGAGGTCTAACTGTAAATGGTGGTATTTTTAATATAGAAGCAATTTCAGAAAACGAAGAGCTATTTGTTGTTAAATATTTTGTTAAAGTTATTAAACGAAGATTTCTAGCTATCATAGGGAGTATATATTTTGAATCGATTCCCTGTTTCAATATTTTTTCCAGTACAAGTAATGGTTTTCCTTGAGAGGAGTTCATCTCGTCTAAAAGTATCCATATATCTTGTTCTAAAGTATCTACTACTATACTGTCTATATCATTTTTAGTTACTGTTTGTGAATCTGAAAGTAGTTTGATTTTCTTTATACTGTTCTCTAATCTCTCTACACTGTAATTTGAGTAATTCGAGAGAGTATTTATTAACTGGTTATCAATAGATAGATTGTGTTCTAGACATAACTCTCTAGCATATTTATTAAAGGATGGTTTAGTTAGTTTGTTATACTCTTCTAAGAGTTTTTTTGATTTAAAAAATTTAACGTATTTTGTAATAGAGCTAACTTTCTGATCTTCCCAAAGTATTACATTGTCTGTTGAACTTTTTTCTAAATATTCAAACAGAGAAGGAATTAAACTTTCTTTGTCTTTGTTTTTGTATAATCTTTTGATAAAAAGAACCCTGGGTTTATTAAATAGGGATTGAGAAGATAGAAGGTCAATAATTTTAGAGCTATCGATTTTTTCTCCATCTATTGAGATATATTCACTATCTGTATTTTTGATTAGCTCTTTTAAAGCAATTCGAGCATTTTTAAAAGATAGATAAGTTTCATTTCCAATATATAGTTTGTACATTTTTATTCTTCTTCTTGGATAATTTGTTCATCTAAGATCTCTTTACCAAAGAGGATAGATATATCTCCACCTGTATTTGTTGTTAAGTATTCTGGTTTAATCTTGTTTTCAATTTTAAGATATTGTGATATGAAGTCAACGGATTTAAGGAATTCATCAGTAATATTTGAATATATATATGTTCCTTCTTTATCTTTAAATTTTGTACCTTGGAATCGTATGTTAAGGTATTTAAATTGATCTTTTAATGCTTGGGTTTTTGTATTACTTTCTTTGTATCCTAATCCAACATCGTAAGTGTATATGGATGGATTCTCAGAGTAAAGTAGAGGATTTTTAATTACAAGTTGGACATATTCATTAATTTTTGTGTATTTCCCAAGCCCCTCTTTTGGGCCAATGGCGTAACCCTCACTGGGTATATTTGTTGTAATTAGTGAGTAATTGCCTACGGTAGGATCTAAGACGAAGGAGTAAGTTGAAGCTTTCTGTTCTTCTGAATTTAGTGATTTAAGAATATTTACACCTGCTTGAACATCTTCTAAAGAAAATTCAGAAATTTGAAGATTATCTTGTACAGAACTTAATAGGGACATGACTTTTGTAGGGTTGAGAAGAGTTTCTGTACTGAGTAGGGCTTCTTTAAATGAATCCATTACCTTTTGTTGTCTTCTAGCTCTTGCATAATCTGAGCCCTCTCCATTTTGTTGAGAGTGTCGGGATCTAGCATATTTTAAAGCAGTTTCTCCATTCATCAATTGAGGTCCTTCTTTGAATGATACTGTCTGATATTTAGTTCCAAGTGGATATCTGTAATCAGTGAAACTGTTCTCAACATTAACATATACACCTCCTACTGCATCAATCAATTCGATAAAGCCCTCAAAATTTATCATTGCATGGTATTGAATTTCCATACCAGTTATATCTTCTACGATATCTTGAAGTACTTCCAAACCGTTATCACTCTTTTTGGCTTCATTTATTGAGTATGCAGAATTAATTTTACTAAAGCCAACTCTATCTGGATTGACCTGGGCGTAGAAATCTCTTGGTACAGAGATCATTACAATATCTTTGGTTAGATGATTATACGATGCTAAGATAATGACATCTGTATTTAGTAATTTAGAATTTTCCCTTGTATCTATACCAACCAGTAATATATTTGTATATGTTTGTGTACTATCTTTTTTTAATTCTGGATCCTTCTTAATATCAATTAAATTACCGGGAGAGAAATTAAAACCGATTCCTTCTCCTACTTTGTACCCTTTGTAAAGAAAATATATTCCTATACCAAGAATAGTAATGAGTAGAATTGAAAGAGGAATGAATATCCAATGTTTTCTTTTTTTGGATTTCAAACTATTTGAATCTAAGATAATGGGACCTTTTGGTAAAATCTCTTTGTCTGTCATGTCAATAGATACTGTCATTGGGGCTTAAAGGTCAATTTAAATTATCTAAGATATGTTTCAATATTCCTATTATGTTCATCTAAGGTTTTTCCGTAGTGTATATTTCCATCATTATCATGTATGTAGTAGTAGTAAGGATTGGATTCAGGGTTTCTTACTGCATCAATAGCTGCTAGACCAGGGTTGCAAATTGGGGTTGGAGGTAATCCAGGAGTTTTGTAAGTGTTATACGGATTCTCTTCTGCCATATCTTGTTTTGTAATAACATGTTCCCAATCTTTCTTTAAATAGAGTATGGTTGCGCATATTTGTAGAAGCCATCCCTCTTCATATCTTCTCTTTATTATATCTGCAATCATTGGTCTATCTTCAGATGTTCTCCCTTCTCTTTCTACCATGGAAGCGATAATGAGATCTTCATAAGAGTCATCTTCACCTACTTTGTTTATAAAGTTTCTAATCATTTTAGTTAAAACATCTTGAGTAGTTTCATCTACGGAAAATGCATACTTATCAGGAAAAAGATATCCCTCTAAATCGGTTGGTGTATATTTAGAAAATCCCAAGGTTGAAATAAATGAAGTATCCGTAGTTAACTGTAGGAATTCCTCCTCACTAAATACTTGATTGCTACCTTTCGAAAGCTCCGTATAGAGTATTTTTGCTATTTCATCTTTTCTTAAACCTTCTTGAATTGTTACCCAAATATCTAATCCTCTAGCTCTTTGAATTGTTTCTGCTATTTCTTTTATACTTAAATTCTTAGGTAATTCATATGTTCCAGCTTGTATCTTTTCTGCTAGTTTATTAATTTTTAAATATACCCTTAAGTAATTAGCCCATTTCTCTTTCAATATTCCTAAATCTACTAATTTTTGGATTATTGAGTCTACTGACTCTCCTGTTACTATCTGAAAGGTTATTTTTTCAGTACTTTCGCTATTGGGTTGATCTATTACAGTGTCGTAATTTTTCTTTGCGAGGAAAACAATCAATGCTACAGTAAGTAGTGCTAAGAGAAATATTTTAATTAAAGATTTCATTTCTGTTTATTATTAGAATTTAGAAATTCTTGAAGGAACAAGGTTGCTGATATCATATCAATTTTTCCCCTTGATGACCTAGTACTTTGTCCTAGAGATAGTAACATATTCTGGGCTTGAGTAGTAGAATAGCTTTCATCTTGAAATATTACAGGTATCTCTGTTAGGTCTGTTAATTTTTTTGCAAACGATTTAATCTTGTTTATAGATTTAGAATATGAAGTTTCAAACTCTTGGGGCATACCTATCAGTATACTTTTTACTCTGTATTCATCTACTATGAGTAGTAGTTCTTCTAATATGTTATTTATATTTCTATTTTTTGTAATTTTAAGTACATCAAGCGGGGATGCAATTATTCCCTTAGTATCTGAGATTGCTAATCCGATTCTTTTTTCTCCGTAATCAATTGCTAATATGGGTTTTTCTGTTTGCATATCTATTCTAATATTGCTTTTATTCTTTTAATTCCTGTACCTACACTTTCTTGTTTTACTATTTTGAATTTACCTAATACAGAAATATTTGAAACATGAGGACCGTTACATATCTCAACGGAGAAGGGGTTTTGAGAATCTCCAATTGTGTAAAGTTTAACTTTACTTCCATACTTCTCTTCGAAAGCTGCAAAGGGAACAAGTTTTAATGCTTCATCTTTTGATACTTCTTTAAAGGTAACCGATAATTGATTTCCTATTGCTTTGTTAATTAAATTCTCTACTTCTTGAATTTGTTCATTTGTTAATTTCTCAGAATTGGGGAAATCCAATCTCAATCTTTCGGGTGTAATGTTACTTCCTTTCTGATATATATGATCTCCAAGTACTTTACGTAGAGCAGAAAGAAGCAAATGAGAAGCCGTATGATATTTTGTAGACATTTCTGATGTGTCTGCTAAACCACCTTTGAAAATTCCAGAGGATGAGGTCTGAGATTTCTTCTTATGTTCTAACTTGGCTTTTTCAAAAGTACTTGTATCTATTATCTCTATATTTTTCTCTTGTAATATCTCTTCAGTTACCTCTTTAGGAAGACCATATGTTTCATACATTCTAAATATGTCTTCTCCTGATATGTTCTTTTTTCTTTCTATTAAATGGTCTAGTTCCTTTAAACCCTTCTCTAATGTCTTATTAAATTTCTCCTCTTCTTGGCTTAGAGTATTTAATATCTCATCTCTGTTTTGTTCTAATTTAATCCATTCATCTTTAAATTGGTTTATAGATATTTCAGCAATTTCTTTAATAAAAGGTGAATTGATATTTAGTATTCTAGCGTGTCTCATTGCTCTTCTAATCAATCTTCTTAGTATGTAGCCCTGCATTGTATTAGATGGTTTTACTCCATCAGCGATTATCCATGTGGCTGCTTTGATATGGTCAGCAACTATTCTTTGTGATTGAATGTTTTCAGATTTAGATATTTCCTTAACTTTTTCAAATATTGGTTTGTATATATCAATTTCATAGAAAGATTCTACTCCTTGGGTAATCATGGCTAATCTTTCAAGTCCTCCACCAAAATCAACGTTATGTTTACCAAGGGGTAGATACATTCCATTCTCTAGAAGGTATTCCATGAATACATTATTTCCTATTTCTATATATTTCCCACAATTGCAGTTAATATGACAGTTTTTACTACACGGTTTTTTACCTGTATCGTAAAATATTTCAGAATCTGGACCACAAGGACCTCCGTTGGGTAATCCCCACCAATTGTTCTCTTTTCCATACTCTTGTATTCTTTCTCCTTTTCCTACTTTACTTTCTAAACTATATCTAGAAAAAATATTTTGCCATACCTCGATAGAGGTAGTATCTTTTGGTATATTTTCTTCTCCAGCAAATACTGATGCGTATATTCTTTTTATATCCATACCTAATACATCAACAAAGAATTCAATAGACATCTCAATGGCTTCTTTTTTAAAGTAGTCATTCAATGACCAGTTACCCAACATCTCAAATGTAGTACAGTGACTGTTATCTCCAACGTCATCAATATCCCCAGTTCTTAGGCATCTTTGGGAATTAGTTAATCTGTTTCCCAAAGGGTGTTTCTCTCCTTTAAGAAAAGGTACTAAAGGAAACATTCCTGCATTAACAAAAAGTACAGAGGGATCATCCTCTGGTACTAATGGGGCACTTGGTATCTCTATATGATTTTTACTTTTAAAAAATTCTAGATACTCGTTCTTTAATTCAGAATATGTAAGATTTCTCATCGTATGATTATATCAAAATGGGAGTGAGAGGAGAACTTCCTATGCCTCTTTGTTTTCTTTCTCTTCGATTTCTTTAATCTGTTGGTACATATTAGTGAAACCATCTTCTGGTAGAGGTGCATCAAATACTGTATCAATATCTGGCTCTGGAATATCATCTTCTTGGATATCTGGCTCTGGTGGTGTAGGAATTTCTTTCACAAGATTCTCAACAGTATTTTGTGATTGAGGTACGAAGACATCTTCTGTAGAAGGTAAAGATTTAGGTAGAACAACACTCCCTGTTGATATTTCTTTCGAATTGTCTTTCCATACGGCCATTATTACTAAAGGAATTAAAATGGCGAGAGCTATTAAACCAATTCCTCCTCCTATTATGTATCCAGTTCGTTTTGGAATTTCAAAACCAAATATGTTGAATACATCTGAATCTTGTGTAGAGCCGGAGATATTGAAAGTCCACTCTTTATCAATCTCACCCCCGTTTGAATCTTTGAAGTAGATAGATATTTTATGAAGACCAATATCTAATGCGTTTTCGGGTATGTATATTACAGTGTATTCAGAATCAGATATCTTATTTATTTTTATATCTTTCGTGATATCTTTTCCATCAATCTTAACCAGGATGCTGGATTCTTCGATAGTACCGTTCTCTGTTGCTATTAGAGAAGCTTTAATTGTTGGTGTGAGATTACTTATTTCATCACTTCCAGTTGGTGATATATTTATAATTTGAGGTTGTGGAAGTACAACTTTATCATCTGGTTCGTCTGGCTCTTCTATCTCTTTTGCAATTATTATCTCTTCAGAAACATCAATCCCTACGGCTGCTGGATCTTGATTATCAATTGCTCTAACAATTACTCGGTATGCGCCATCTGGAATAGTACTAGTATCTAAATCGTATGAGGTTTGTGTTGGAGGGATTTCTAAGTTTATGGGATCCCAGGCCAGTTCGTTTACAGGATTAGAAGATATATATATCTCATATCGGATGATTCCATTGTTATCTACAGCTTCCCAGCTTATTTTTATGGGGTTGCTATCTTTAATTGTAATATTTTGTTCTGGTTCTATTATCGTAACAACTGGGTTATCATTGCCTTCTGGGCTTACACTGATTACCCATGATTGAGAAGATAAATGTTTACTATACCCATCGTGTATGAATACATTGGCTAAATAACTACCAGGTTTGTCTGTTGTACCTCTGAATTTAATTGTTAATTTCCCATCACCTCCATCATCAATGATCGAGGGCTTTAACCAATCCTGTCCTTTAGTAAAGGAGTAGGAATAATTGATGGTATCTCCATCAATGTCTTGTGCTTCTAATGTGTATTCGTAAGTAATATTTGTTTGAATACTTTGTGATGGTTTAGATTCTTTTGGTGAGGTTAAAAATTCCGGTTTGGTATTTGTTAGTATGGCTTTTACGCCTTTTACATCGTAGGGACTGCTTATCGCACATCCGAAAGTCCTATCACCTTTATCAACCATTGTACCCATTAAATTGTAGGATCTAGCAATAGTAGGTGTGTATGAAAAGGATTCAGTTACTTTAGATACGGTATCTTTATAGGTTTGTGAAAAGATTGTATTACCTATACCATCGGACACAATGATACTTTTGATACCATACTGCTCTGATAGGGCATCAATCTGAAGTCTAACGGTATTGTTTACTTCTAAGGTGTAGGGGTTTACATTCGGGAATGTAATTATACATGGATTAAGTTCACTTAATTCTATTTCTTCAAATGCTCTATTTCTGGTATCAAAACTTTGATTCTCAAGTAAACTGAACACAAAAACAGGTAGCGAAAGCAGAAGTAGGAATGTAAGTAAAATACTTCTTTGTCTTTTTTTTATTGGGGCAATTTTAAAGCTCATTTGTATATATTAGCTTTTATTTATTACTTTCTGCAAGTTTAATATTAATATCTTCTTGTGCATTCTTTAATTCAGAGAAACTATCAGAATCTCCCTCTATTACATTAGTTATTGCTTCATTTAGGAATGATTCTACAACTGGCTGATCGCCAAGCTGCCATGATTTCATAAAAGGTGCCATGTATGAAAGGGCTTCTGTATATTCAATGTCTTTCATTTCTGAATTCATAGATACTCTAGAGTATGGCTCTCCAAACGTCCTTATCTTAGCGGAATTTTGATTTAATCTTCTTAATTGTTCAGGTTGGCTTAGAAATTCAACAAATTTCCATGCCTCGTAGGAGTTTTTACTTGATTTGCTAACGGTCGTTCCCCAATATGTTGAGTAGTAGACCTCTTCGTTATTGGGTAATCGTGGTAAAGGAGCCAATCCGAATTCAATATCTTCTGTTTGAGAAAGTATGTCTAGGGCTCTCCAACTAGTTCCAAACATCATAGCTAATTCTCCGTTAACAAAAGAAGTTAAATCACTTGGGAGATATGTTGCCCAAGTTGCATCTTCTTCCATTACAAACGATGTGTATGTATTAAATGCTCTGATTGCCCTGTCTGAAGTAAGTTGTATTTGAGTTCTATCTTCATTCATTAACTGTACTAAGTTCTGTAAAAAGAAATATGAAAGAATATCAAAAGAGTGCGTTATATTATTAGCGGTTCCTATGGCCAATCCAGATCTAGTAATTTTCCCTTCGCTATCTCTAATGGTTAAATCTTTGGCTAGTTCCATAAAGGAATCCCAATCCGCAGGTGGTGTTGAATATCCCTCTTTTTGGAGAATATCTTTGTTGTATATGACCATCAAACCATCAATCTGTAATGGTATGGCATATATATTATTATCACCTCCTTTAAAATCCAATATAGCGGTTGGGTAGAACTCTTGCGAGTATGTATCCTCACTCATAATGTCGTTTGGTAGAGGAGATAAATATTTTTGAAATTTGGGTAACCAATTATTATGTATCATCGCAATATCTGGTGCAGGTAAACTTGAAGTATCAGATTGTTGTAATCTTCCATAGAGGATGGATTCGTAATCTTTTAATGGTTGTATTGCATACTTAATTGTTATACCTGGATTCTCTTGCTGGTATTTTTCGATTAATGGATGCATTGCCTCTTCTTCTTCCCAGAACCCCCAAAATACTATCTCAACAGATTTGTTACTTGGAAGCATACTAATTAGCAATATATTTATCATTAGCAATATCCCAGCGATTATTGAGAGTATTACTATTTTCTTTTTATTATTTCCCATATATACATTGTACAAAAATTAAACTCTTTCAGCTACTACTATTAGTCTCTTTGTTCCGACTCCAAGTGGCCAACAAGTCATTAAGGTTACAGTCTCCTTATCTCCTTGGGTTTTCAAAATGGAAAAATCATCTGGAGAAACAATTTTTTTATTTCTAACAATATATGAAAGAGTAGTATCCTCTCTCTCTATCTCTACACTATCTCCAATATCCACATTCTCAAGTTTGGTAAATATTGTTTCTGGGAGATTAGAGTGTCTATTAAAAAAACTTATCACTGCACTATGTCCGTATATAAAGGAGTTTCCTCCATCTCCAGGGATAGGGGTGCCCTTAAAATGTGCTAATCCGAATTTGAGATATCTATCATATACTTCTTCATTACTACTTTCTACATTAGGAGTTATTCGTATATTGAGTATATCTATTGAAGGTATATTGATGTACATGTTTTGACCATACTCTTTGTCTACAAGTACTTCTCTAGTTGTTTTAGTTGTTGGGTCATATGTAAATAGACCATCGTATTTAAGGTTTTCAACACTATTTGAGAGATTCGCAAAGTAACTTACTCCAGGATCGTAGTATGCAAATTGGTCTTCAATATACTGCCTATATGATTCTGGCAAAGGATCTTTCATTAGTTTCTGTTTTAAGATGTTAACCTCTCCTTGTATATACGAGGAGAGTAAGGGTATAGATTGGCTTACAATAATGAGTACCCCTATAAAAGCAAAAACCCAAGAAAGAGTTTTCTTTGTATTAGATATTTTCCTTTCATTTTCCCTTTTTATTCGTATATCATTTTCCATATTAAATATATTACCAGTTAAAGATTTTGATGTCATCTGTTGGCACTTAATACATTTGTCTGCTAGAATATCACCTATATGAACAAAAGAGATTACTATGAAGTTCTTGGTATAGACAAGAGTTCAAAAAAAGAAGAAATTAAAAAGGCATACAGAAAGCTTGTTAAGAAATTTCATCCAGATGTAAACAAAGATGATGGTGCTGAGGATAAATTTAAAGAGGTTCAGGAGGCATACGAAGTACTTTCTGATGAAACAAAAAGGCAAGCTTACGATCAGTATGGTCATGCTGGTACTCAAGGTTTTGACCCAAGAAGTGGCAATGGTGGTGGGTACGAATACAACTACGGTGGAACACCTTTTGATATGGGTGATATTTTCAATACATTTTTTGGAGGAAATGGAAGTAATTTTGGATTTGATTTTGGATTTGGGAATCAGAATGAAGCTCAAAATCTTGGTGGCGAGAATATTAGGTACAAGATGAGATTCGGTTTTGATGAGGCAATGAAGGGTGGGGAGTTTAAGGTTAAGATTAAAAGAAATGTAAAATGTGAAGAGTGTAAGGGAACAGGAAGTAGTACAGGTAAAAGAAAAACATGTGATGTATGTAAGGGAACAGGAAGGGAAAGAAGAGTTCAAAACAGTTTCTTAGGTCAGATATCCGTAATGGCACAGTGTTCTAAATGTGGCGGTATGGGAGATATTGCAGAAAAAGTTTGTATGAATTGTGCAGGTAAGGGAGTTGAATCAAAGACAGAGGATATGAAAATACATATACCCGCAGGTGCGTATGATGGAATGGTGTTAAGATTTAGAGAGGGTGGTAACTCTGGTATTAATGGTGAATATGGAGACCTATTTATTGAAGTTGAGGTCGAGCCATCTGAGAAATTTGATAGAAGAGGGAATGATTTGTACTCTGTAGAAAGTATACCTGTTCATACCGCAGTACTTGGTGGAAAGATAGATATTGAAACTATTAAAGGTGATGTTAAGTTAAAAATACCAAGTGGTACACAACCGGGCACCATATTTAGAGTAAAGGGAGAAGGTGCACCAGTATTAGGTAAAGATGGTACAAGGGGAGATTTGTATGTGAGAGTGGATGTAGATATTCCTAAGAGATTAAGTAGAGAAGAAAAGAAGCTTTGGGAGGAGTTAAAACAAAGCTAAAATATCTTTTGGTATTTGGATTTTAATACACACTTGTGGTATACTTCGTTTGGAAGATGTATTAAAGATATGGTGAGATGTTTTCTCACCTTTTTTTTAGTATGTATGTATTAATTTTTAATATTTTGTATATATGGCAATGACATCAGAGTTAGTAGCTGCCATAAATCAGATAGCAGCAGAAAGAGGAATAGATAAAGAAGAGGTCTTTAAGGCCTTAGAGTCTGCAATATTAAGTGCAGTAAAAAAAGAGAAGTACGGAAAGGTTGAATATGAGGAGATTGATGAAAAATTAGGTAGTAATTTAGCAGTAGAGGTTGATAGAGAGACAGGAGAGTTTAAACTTTTTGCAATGAAAGTTGTTGTTAAAAAGGTAAACGATATTGAAACAGAGATTGCATTAAGTGAGGCAGAGTTAATATCCCCAAGTGTTGAGGTAGGAGACTCAGTTCAAATTGAGATGCCATCTGACGATTTAGGGAGAATAGCTACACAAACCGCTAAACAGGTTTTACTACAAAAGATAAGAGAATCTGAAAAGGATGCAGTAATAAGTGAATTTAGTGATAAGGTGGGAGAGGTATATACAGCTTTGATGCAAAGAATGCAAAAGGGTATGGCAGTAATGGAGATAGGCAAGGCAACTGCATTTATGCCACAAGAGGAGCAGATTGCTAATGAATTCTATAGAGTTGGAGAGAGGTACAAAGTATTACTTAAGAGTATTGAAGACTCTGAAATATTAGTATCTAGAGCAGATCCTAATTTCTTAATAGAGCTTTTTAAATTGGAAGTTCCTGAGATTGAATCTGGTGTAGTTGAAATTAAGGCAGTTGCAAGAGAAGCTGGTTCTAGGAGTAAAATTGCCGTAGTATCACATCAAGATGGTATTGATCCAATTGGTTCATGTGTGGGTCAGAGAGGTGTTCGTATAGCAAACATTATGAATGAACTTGGCGAGGAAAAGATTGATATAATTGAATGGGATGAAGATTTAGAGAGATTTGTTGCTAATGCATTAAGTCCTGCAAAGGTTGATTCTGTAGAAATATCTGATGATACAGCAACCGTTATCTCTCCTTCTGATCAGCTATCCTTAGCTATCGGTAGAGAGGGTCAAAATGTAAGATTAGCTTGGAAATTGACAGGTATTAAGATTGATATTGTTGGAGCCCAGGGTGAGATACCAGAAGAAATACAGGAAGAGAATGAAGAAGTTGAAGAGAAGGGAGATAAGAAGAAAAAAGAAAAGAAAGAGAAAAAGGAAGATGCTGTTGAGGAGTATGCTGAGCAAACCCAAGAAGAGGTTGTAGAAAAAGAAGAAGAGAAAAAAGAAGAGTAATATTAAGATGAAAGATTATAGTTTAAAATGGTTAAAAAAGTTGAGAAACAAAATATATGTGCTCAAGCCAGAGTCCCAATTGTTGCAATATTGGGTCATGTTGACCATGGAAAAACTACAATACTTGATTACATTAGAAAGAGTCATGTTCAAAGTTGTGAAGCAGGTGGTATAACTCAAAAGATATCTGTATTTACAATTGCTCCGAATAAAGATGCTTCTAAAAAAATTACCTTTATAGATACTCCGGGTCATGAAGCATTTGATTTGATGAGATCTAGAGGAGGTAGTATTGCAGATATTGTTCTTTTAATAGTTGCTGCTAATGATGGTGTTAAGCCACAAACTGTTGAATCTATAGAGATAATAAAGAAGTCTTCTGCTAAGCCCATTGTTGTGATAAACAAGATTGATCTGCCTGATGTAAATGTTGCTAAGATTAAAAGAGATATTACAAACGAAGGGTTACAAGTAGAGGGTATGGGAGGAAATATACCTGTAATTGAGGTTTCTGGAAAAACTGGGAAAGGAATCTCCGAACTTTTAGATTTAATCAATCTCGTTGCTGATGTTGAGGGTTTAGAGGATAGGGGCGTTTTACCACAGGGAGTTGCTGCAAGGGCCTATGTATTGGAATCAGTAAAAGATAAGACTAGAGGGAATATATCCTCGTTGGTCTTAATAAGTGGAGATTTGTGTAAGGGCTCTTGGTTAGGGTATAAAAAAGGAGAAAGTTTTGAAATTGAGAAAGTAAAAGGAATAATATCAGAGGAGGGAGAGAATATTTGTGATTTGTCTTGTGGTTGTGGTGGTAAGGTGATAGGTATATCGAGTTTAATACCTTTAGGTACAGAGGTTTTCATTTTAGAAAAGAGTAATCTTAAATTACTTTCTACTTTGTACAAAGTAGAACCCACATTAGAGGATTTGAGTATTGTTGAAGATGACATATTCGGTTCAATATTTGATGAAGAACAGAAAGACGGAGATACGATTCTTAATGTAATTGTAAAGAGCTCTTCTCAAGGTTCTCTAGAAGCATTAAAACAATCATTAGTGAAAGTTAAGAAAGATGAGTATTCAGTTAATATTGTATCCGATGGAGTTGGAGATATAACAAATAAAGATATTGAGATGGCTAAACTATCAAAAGCGATTCTTTTGGGTTTTGAAGTAGGTATAGAAAAGGGCTCTGAGGATGTAGCAAAAAAGAGTGGAGTTTTGGTTAGAACTTACTCCATCATTTATAAATTGGTTGAAGAGGTTGAAGATGCGTTGGAGATGTTGTCTACTCCTGCACATGTCGAAGAAGAGATTGGAAGTGCTGTAATAAAAATGATGTTTGTACTTTCAGATGGTTCTAAGGTACTCGGTTCTAGGGTTAAGGATGGAATATTAAAAAGAGATTGTAAATGTTATGTTGTTCGCAATGATGAAATATTGGCAGAAGGTAAAATAAAATCATTACGAAAAGGAAAAGAAACTGTACATGAGGTAAAACAGGGAGAAGATTGTGGTGTGATTCTTGATATTGATGTAGAAAGCAACGAAGGTGATGAACTGTACTGTTATAAGGTTTCTCGATAAAGAAATGTTTGACACAAATCCTATAATAATATAAAATAGGGTTTGTACGATGTTGTGCTATTGTAAAAACAGATATATGATGTTAATCTAGAATATATGGCATTATCTAAAGATGAAAAACAAAAGATTGTGAACTCCTTTGCCCTCCATGAGGGTGATACTGGTTCTCCCGAAGTTCAAGTAGCTATTCTTACGCAAGAGATATTAAAGTTAAGTGAACATCTTAAGGATCACAAAAAAGATAATCACTCAAGAAGAGGTTTACTTCAGAAAGTTGGTAAAAGGAGAAGGTTATTACAGTACCTTTCACAAAGCGAACCAGAGAGGTATGAGACATTTACTAAGAAAATAAAGATATAATACTGTTTTTCAGGTCTTTCTTTTTTCCCTCTATATTGATATAACTACTAAGTTATTTAGTTTGATATTTAATATTTTTTAATATAATTATTTATGTTGTTTAATCAAAAAATTTATGAGTTTGAAATAGATGGTAGGAAGTGTTCATTTGAAACAGGAAAACTTGCTTTAAAGTCAGAAAGTGCAGTTATTGCAAGAATGGGTGATACTGTTGTTGAGGTTAATGTTAATACTGCTAAAGCAAAGCAGGAAAATGATTACTTCCCAATGTCTGTTGAATATATTGAGAGGTTCTATGCATCAGGTAAGATTAATGGATCTAGATTTGTAAAAATTGAGAGATTCCCAAGTGATGATGCAGTTTTGAAAGCAAGAATGATAGATAGAGCACTACGATCTAGATTTCCAGACGATTACAGGGATGAGTTAAGCTTGATTGTTACAGTAATGTCATATGATGAGGAGAATGATCCTGTAATTTTAGCAATAAATGCTGCCTCAGTTGCCCTTATGAACTCACATGCACCATTTGATGGCCCTATTGCAGGTGTCCGAATGGGTATGGAGGGAGATAGTATTAAGGCAATCTATAGAAGTATGGAAGATGTAGATCAGGAGAATAAAATGAACTATGTATTAGGGGGTGATGGAAAGGTCTTTACAATGATTGATGCAGGTTGTTATGAAATCCCTGAATCAGATGTAATTAAGGCAATGGAAATGAGCTTATCTGAGATGCAAAAATGGATAGATGTTCAGAATGAATTTTTGAAGAAGTTAGAAAAGGTGGGAAAGGAGTATGTTTCATTTAGTGTAGACGAAGCAATGATAGAAGAGATTTCCAAATTTTTAGGTGATAGACTTCTAGAAAATCTCTTAAAGGGAGATAAAGAGTTACATGAATCTACTAAAGAAGAGGTATTTAAAAACTTTGAAGGTAAATACTCTAAATCTCAAATGAGTGAGGGATATGAAAAGCTTCTTAAAAAGACTATGAGAAAGTATGTTGCAGAAAAGAGTAAAAGAGCTGATAACAGGGACTTTGATGAAATACGAGAAATGGATGCAGAGGTAGATCTTTTACCAAGAGTACATGGCTCTGCCCTATTTACTAGAGGTGTAACACAGGTGCTCTCTATTGCTACATTGGGTACACTTAAAGATGCAAAGTTAGTTGATGATATGTTAGGTGAGAAAGAGAAAAGATATATGCATTACTACAATGATTTACCTTTTGCTTATGGAGATGCTGATAGAGTACGCCTATCTCCAAGTAGAAGAGCAATTGGGCATGGAATGTTAGCAGAGAAAGCATTGATTCCTGTAATTCCATCTGTAGATGAATTCCCATACACAATATTAGTTATGTCTGAGGTTCAAGGAGAAAACGGTTCTAGCTCAATGGCGTCTGCATGTGGTTCAACTCTTGCTTTAATGGCAGCAGGTGTTCCAATTAAAAAGATGGTTGGAGGAATAGCTTGTGGATTAGTAAATGAAGAGAATGGTACATTCCATATTCTTGCAGATATGCAGGGTGTAGAAGATTTCTATGGAGATATGGATTTCAAAGTTACAGGTACAAAAGATGGTATTACTGCTGTACAAATGGATAACAAAATGAAGGGTTTAACCATAGAGATTGTTAAAGAAACTTTTGAGAAATCAAAAATTGCAAGATTAAAAGTATTAGAGGTAATGGAGAAAGCAATATCTCAACCTAAAGCAGAATTATCCAATTTTGCACCAAAGGTTGTTAGAGCAGAGATTCCAGTAGACAAGATTGGAGAGTTAATAGGTCCAGGTGGTAAAAATATTAGAGAGTTAACAGAAAGAACAGGAGCAGAGATTACTGTCGAAGAAAATGGTGCTGTAAATATCTATGCAATGAATCAAGAATCTATAGATATTGCTCTAGCTTATGTTAAAAAACTTGGTTTAGTTCCAGTTGTTGGAGAAATATATGACGGTAAAGTTGCAAGTATAATGGAGTATGGTGCATTTGTAGATATAGCTCCAGGTCTATCTGGCTTAGTCCATGTGTCCGAAATTACAGACGAGTTTGTTAAAGATGTAAGAAAGTATCTTAAAGAGGGAGATGATGTAAAAGTAAAGCTTGTTTCTAAGGAAAGAGATGGTAAGTTAAAGCTAAGTATTAAACAGGTAAACGAGAAGAAGGAAGAAGTTACTAAGGAATAATAGAAGTAGGGGGTAACTCCCCTATTTTTTTACTATCTTTGCTATAAAGAAGCCCATCATTTCAGACGATGGGAGTATCCTTATACTATTTTTAACAGATGGGTGGTATTGATTACCACTCCAGTGAGTAATACCTCTTGTAATATGTTTTTTGTAGTCCTTAAACGCTTGAGTATTTACAATATCAATATCAACTATCTGAGCATTTTTATGATTGTTTAACAATGTCGTTAATACACCTTCGTTCTCATCTGGCTCTAGTGTACATGTTGAATATACCAAAGTGCCATTAGTTTTAAGAGTTCTAAAAGCAGATTCAAGTAATTCTCTTTGAATCATAACTGAGGATTTTACTTTTTTTACACTCCAAAATCTTAAAGGTTTCTGTCCTCTCATGTATATTCTCCCCTCTCCACTACATGGGGCGTCTAAAAGTACTTTGTCGAAATAGTCAGGATACTTCTTCCCAAACTCTCTTCCATCACTTAGAGTAATCTTTGCACTAGTTGCTCCGAATTGCTCTATTACATTGCGAAGGGAGTTAGTTCTTCCTACCTCTATATCATTAGCAATTATAATTGCTTTATTCTTTGTTAAATCTGCAATATGTGTTGTTTTACTGCCTGGTGCAGAACAAACATCTACTATTTTTTCATTTGGTTTTGGATCTAGTACTAATGTCGCTAAGATACTAGACAAATCTTGTATGTAAAAAGTACCCTCTCTATATTCATCTATTTGAGAAATCTCTCCTTTGTCTCGATTAGTTACAACATATGTATTTAGAGACCATGGTACACTTTTAAGTTCATAGCCCCTAGATTTTAATCTTCTTAAAGTATCCCTAGGATTTCCCATCAACGAATTTAACCTAATTGTTGTTAAAGCTCTCTGGTTAAATGTTTCTAAAACAGCATTCTTTGGGATTCTTAGAATACTAGCCATTCTGGAAATAAAGATATCATCTTTTGTAAAGTATTTTGATTCCGAATCTTTGTTAAAACTTCTCGGTTTCTTGTAATTGTTTCTTGTTCTCTTTCTTCCCATTATATTTCTCCTTTTAAGTATTTAATTATACTCCCTATTACCAATCCAGTACTTTCAGTTCTTAATATATTACCTTTAAGTTTAATAAAGGTGAAATCTAAACTCCTAAATATTTCAATATCATTACTACTCCAACCCTTTTCTGGTCCGATAGCAATTATTGTTGGTTCTTTTATATTAGTTTTTGCAAAATATCTATCTAGACTTATAGAGGATGTATTTTCGGTTGAGAGGCATATTCTATTAGGTATATCTTTAATCAAGAGATCTTTTAATTTAATTGGTTTTTCCAATATTGTAGGAGTGATGTTTCTAGATTGTTCTGTTGCATCTTTAATTATTTTTTTCCAAAGTCCAAACTTCTTTAATGCTTTGTTTCTATCTATTGTTGAGTAAGAAGATTCTATTGGGATAATTCGGTCAATACCTATTTCAATTGATTTCTCTAAGAAAAAGTTAAATTTATTATCTCCAATAAGGGATTGTAATATTGTTAAATCATGGAGATTTTGTTCTTCTTTTTTCCCAATCTCTTCTAATATCTCAACCTCAACAGAATTCTTAGATATGTCCGTAATTACAGCTAAATATACAGCATCATATGTTTCTACTTCAATGAAATTTTCTACTTTTAATTTGATGCTATTTATAACGAATTCACTGTCCGAATCTGAGAGATGGACAGTGTCATCAATATTTAATTTGTGTTTAATAAAGAATCTATTCATACTTAATTATACCATTTAGCTTGACATTAGTATGTAAATACAAGCATAATTATATATATTAAATTTACACTATGATCAAAATGGAGAGTATACCAAGTTTGTACTGGATGATTATTATTGGTGTTTTTACATTCTTTGTTTGTTTTGTTCTATATCAATTAGCAATGTTACTCAAAGAATCTGGGAATACAATTAAGGAAGCTAAGAAAATTGTTATTGATGCACAGGAAACTTTAAGAGTGGCAAATGGAATTATCAGTGATGTAGAAGGGATGGTTAGTACTGTAAAAGGTACTGTATATCAAGTGAATAGTGCTGTTTTGGTACCAATAAAAAAGATTACTTCTATTATGGCTATTGGTTCTGGAATTTTAGAGGGCATTTCTTCCAAGAGATCTGATAGCTAATCGTTGATATTGATATTGGTACCTTGTATCATAGAAAGATGAATTTAACTCCACATCAGAAGAGACAGTTAGGGTTGGTTTTAGTACTGCTGTTTGGGATTCCTGCAGTAGTTTTTCTTGTTTACAAGGGTGTTCAATTTATTGCTAATGCGGGTTCAGATTCTACACCGCAGGATGTATTGATATCGAATATAACTACAAATTCTCTAACAGTAAGTTGGGTCACAGAGAAAAAGACCAGTGGATATGTTGTCCCTATTCTTAATGGGGTTGAACAAAGTCCCATTCAGGATAGTCGGAGTAGCTTCAACAAGGTGTCTCATTATGTTGTTTTGGATAGCTTAGAGCCATCTACTGAGTATTCTTTTATAATACTTTCAGATGGTAAAAAGTTTAAGAATAAGGAGGGGGTTGAATATAAGTTCTCAACTGCTCCAATTAGTGATACTACTCCAATTCCTAATCCTGTGTACGGTTCGATTACAGGAAGTAATTTGGATGATGTGATACTTTATGTCTTTTTTAGTGATAAAAGTACATATCCTGTTTCTACTCAAGTTCCTACTACTGGGAATTGGACTTTAGACTTGTCATCAATTAGAAGTGTATCGGATAAAAGTATTCTCCAGGTAACGGAAAGTACGAGTCTTACAGTTCTTGCACGAAGTGGTGTAGACAGAGGGGGGGTACTAGAGGGTGCATATTCATCTCTTTTTGATAATAAGGGGAAACTACTTCAATCAATTCAGTTAGAAGAGGTTCTTGGTAGTAGTTTGTTAGAGTATTTCCCTGATATTGCAGATTTAGGTACTTCTCAGGAGATTATTGTTCCTGAAGAGCCGGAGGAACCGGAAGAACCAGAGCAACCTGTAAAACCAGTTGTTCCTGTTCAACCTCAAGCGTACACGAGAAGACAGGATGTTCAGTGGGAAGATTTAGTTGCAAGTGCAGGGAGTATAGAGATGGAATCGGGAGAGGATACTGTAACAGTAACAAATTTAACAGATACTTATGCTGTAATCTCTTGGAGATCATCTCAAAAAGAGGAGGGATATGTTAAATATGGTACTAGTAAGACAGAGTTAACTGAGGAGATTGTCGATTCAAGAGATACCTATACTGAAAAGGGAGAGTACTACTCTCATTACATAGAGAGTGGTAGATTACAACCAGATACTACATACTACTTTGAGATATATTCAGGTGATGATGTATATGATTACGATGGGCAGAAATATACGTTTAAAACTTTTTCTACACTCTCTTCTTCTCCTCCTTTAGAAACTAGGGTAGGAGAGGTTGTTAATTCTGATGACCTATCTGATTTAGTATTAGTTGGAAAGATTATTGACAATGATGAATTAGGTACGGTTGGTAGTTCTGGTTATGTTTCTGTTTTACCTGATACTAATGGTACATGGGAGTTAGTTATAGGGGATGTAAGAAGCGAGGATGGTTCTTCGTATTTCTCTTTTTCTGATGCTGATATATTACAGATTTATATTCTTGGTGCTATAGGTAATAAATATGATTTTAATCTATCATTAAATGAGATAGAATTGGATGTAAGTAAGTTAGGAGAGGTAGGTGGAGGAAAGGTTGATTTGTTAACGGATTATGGATTATTACTTAATTAAATATTTGAAAAATATAAATGTATCGAAGAGTTTCAAACAAATTAAAACCTATATTGTTTTTACTTTCAATGGTATTTGTTTCCATGTTTATAATATTTGTTGTTAACTTTTCAAAGTCAGACAAAGAAACTATTGATCTCAAATCTCTTTCTTCAAAAAATCAAGAATTTGATGAAATTATATCTTTAGAAGAATTATTACCTAATGAAGAAATATTAAAAACCTATGAAATAAAGGAATTGGAGAATACCATTATGAAAATTGCAGAGGAGACTTCTAAAAACAATTCTGAAGTATTATCAGCAATAAATTCTTCTGTGCAATGTAAAAATGATAACATTATGGAGATAAAGACAGAATCTATTTGTTATAGAGATAGCGAGGTAGACGTCCCCTTTTATGGAGAGTATGGTGCAAAAGATAAGGGGGGGTTTAATATATCTTTTGATACACCTTTAAAATTAATTAGAGTTACTATTCCATTAGAACTCTATTCAGGGGTTGAAGTTAAAGATTCTAATAGATTGATAAAAAAAGATTCTTACACTCTTAAACCAGCAGGAGAGCAAATTGATGAGGAATTGGCTAACTCTATGCTTCCTCCAAATAACAATATTTATGAATATAAGGGTATTAAAGAAGATGTACCTTTTAAGACTGATTATTTTCTCAAATTTAGTGATACTGATGCGAAGTCTGCAGATGGTGATATTGCACTAGAAAAAGAACTAGGTAATAAGTGCGAAGACAAGAAATATAATAATATATCAAATGTAAATCCTCAAAAGTCTAATGTTATTTCTGAATTTCTGCAAGATTCTTTTTATAGAGCACCCAATGAGAAGGAAGAAACTCTTGAGCGAATAGATGAGTGTCAAAGTGCAGATTTTATTGATTGGGACTGGAAGGAAGGCGAAATCCCTTATGAGGCATGTAGAATTGATGTGTTTACTCAATCGGTTGAACGTTTAAAATATATATTTGGTTGGGGTACAGAAGAATCTTCTATTGTTAATCAAATTAAAGTAATACTTAACTTTTTTAAATGTTATTTCTTTAGTGAGGGTAATCCAGAATGTATTTCTACAGATGATATTGTTCTTATGATGTCCTCTCCTTTTGGATCTGATGAAGACTGTGCAAGTGAATCTGCATGTACTAATACATTTATGGATACAAGGAATATGGTTGTATCTATACCGTCAACAGATTTAGGTAAAAAGAAGTATTATTTAACAGATTGTCAAGTTGAAATTGAGGGAACACTAATTCAGGCAACTGTTAGGTGTGCTTGGGATATGTCTCATCTTTATAAGGAGAGAAAAGTTAATGAGTATGATGATATTCCTACTGTAGATGCTACTCCAACAGATGTAGAGTATAATAAATTTTTACTTGAAAAAGTAAAAGGAACTAGAGGAGTTGATCGAGATATTGGTCCATAATAGTTAATTTATTTTATACATAATATATGAATATTTCAAAAAGAATTTATAACTTTATTTCTTTTGTAAAAGGATATCTCCTTCGGAAGAGTTTTAAAGTATCTTTTGGATTTTTTTCTACAATAATAGTCTTCTTCTTTACATTTGGAACATATGCACAAGAGGGCTTAACAGAGGGAATATCTCCAGCTTGGGAGGGCACAAAGTGTTTGCACAACACGGCAAGTGGGACAGAATGCGAAGAAGATAATATCAATAGTCATGAGGGTTTAAGTATTGTTAATATTACCTGGGCAGGGGTTACGCTTATGGCCCCAGAGCTTACACCAAATTATGAAGATATTGAAATAAATCAAAGTATACCTCATGATCTAAAAAGAGGGTTGTTAGGAATGACTACAGATGCTAGTGATGCTTTGTATGCCAATTATCCAATGATAAATGTCTCCTCACATCTTGCACAACAGTGGGTTCCTGGTTACAAAGATGGATCTACGAGTATTTACGCTGCAACTGGATACGAAGAGTTATCAAATGCAGGTATAACCGGGCTATGGACAAAATCTTTAAATATTTCTTATATAGTTTTTGTTCTTATCATGATAGCTGCCGGATTTATGATAATGTTTAGGAATAAATTAGGAGGACAAACAATTGTAACGTTAGGAAATGTTTTACCAAGAGTAATTATATCTTTGATAATTGCAACTTTTAGTTTTGCTATTGCAGGTTTGATAATTGATCTGGGTGGAATATTGAACTTAATAATTCGAGAAATGCTTGGTCCTGATAATGTCGCCCCGATATCTACACTCGGACATATTATGAAATCCGTAATATCTGGGTCTTTTCGTAGTTTTACTGATTCTGTTATATCAGGACTGGGAATTCAACCATTTTTGGACGATAGCTTGGGTGGAACCAATGCCGGGCTCTCAGGTATAATAAAAGGTGCTCTAGTTACTGCAATATTTGCATCTAGTCCTGTCTTAGGAGCAGTTGGAATGTTTATTGTTCTATGTGTTGTAGGTATTGTTCTCTTTGGAGCAATAAAAGTATTGATTACTTTGTTTAAAGCATATTTTACTTTATTAATTACAGTAATATTAGGACCTCTACAAATAACTTTGGGTGCAATTCCAGGAAATAATCGTATGATTACAAATTGGCTTCTGTCAATAATAAGGAATGTACTAGTATTTCCTTTAGTATTATTTATTATCAATTTGCCAAATGCTATTAATTTTCAAGGTAATATATATCTTCCTTTAAGATTGGTTGGCGATTTTGATAGCCCTAATATCAGTCCCGGTTGGGGTGCCTTGTTACTTGCAATATTTAGAATATTCTCTCTCTATTTTGCAGCCCAAGCTCCAAAATTCTTAGAAACATGGTTACCAGCAAACACATCTCCTGCTTTTAAAGAAGGAATGGGAAATGTTAAAGCAAGTATGCAAAAGATCCCATTTGTGGGAGGGCTATTTAAAGGTTAGTTAATTATTAAACAATGGCTCAACGAAGCAAACAAGAAAATTACGATGCATTAGGTTCTATATTTGATTTTATCTTCAAGGAATCTAAAAAAAGTCCTGATAAAAGAAGACCTATTAAACCAACTGGTATCTCTGGAGAAAGTATGTTAACTGATGCGCTAGCAGCATCATTAGAGATGCCTGGTGCGTTTATTACTAACAACATAATCGATGAGTTTAATGATATGTTGGATATAAAACTTGCCGATTTCAAACTGGATGATCAAACAAAGGTTTCCATAAGCTCTAATAATGTAATAGATTTCTTACGAGATCCGAATACATTTATACAAAAACAAATTGATAGAGGGAAAGGGGTCAGAAAAGCTAATAGAATAAGATTCTTGGGCGAAGTAATGGATGATTATCTTACCACTGCGTGGGCTCATCAATATGGTGATCTAGAAGCAAAAGAGATTGCTTTAGCTCGTGCAGGGGCAAATGAGAATTCGGAAAAATACAAAGTCAACAGAGCAGTAGGTCAGAACATAAGACTAGATACTCTTTCTAATTCTGATTTCACCAGAGATAGAAGCATAGAATTAATCGGAAGAAAGACTTTTGGTAAAAGATGGGATTCAATGGGAGAGCAAGAAAAATTTGAATTCATGGATAGATTAACCGAAACTGGGCCAACAATTTTTAAGAATCCTAAAACTGGTAAAACAGATGTTTCCAAAGACTGGGGAGGGGGAGTTGCGAGTGAAAGTGTCCAAGAATATCTTGTTCAGAGATATGGAAGAGAGGAGGCAAAAAATTTCTCTTTAGCAACTCACAGTAGAAAGGGGACTGACAAAATCGATCTTTCAAACTCGGAATTGTATAGAACTTTAGAAACTGACTATCTTGACGGAAAGGTTGAAGCCCTAAAGGGTGCTTCTTCTGGAACTGAAGAAGAGAAAAAAAGAAAAATATATGAAAAGAGCCGTTTAATGGTAAATCTCAGAAATGAGAATCAGTTAAATAATTTGAAAAAAGCACTGGAACAAGAAACAGATGCTGATAAGAAAGTAGAAATTGAGAAAGCAATACAATTAGGTGAAATGGCTAGAAGAGCGTTAGGAGATAGAAACAATTTTCTCGCTCCTCTGGGGAAAATAGAGGGATGGGTTGATTCAATAAATAGAGTGTATGGAGGAATTCTTGCACCCAATCTAGTTGTTAGTGTTTTAAAAGGAGATTTTTTTGATGCAAGGAAAAATACATTCTTATGTCCTACCACCTCTGGTAAAGCTGGGGGGGTTGATATAATTAAAGCCAAAGAGGGGAAGAACAAGTTCACGAATACTTACAATAAGATGTCTGAAACTATTTACTATTTAACTCCTAAAGCAGCCCTTAGAACGCTTTTCTTTAATGGTGAGGGATTTGCATTTTTACTTAGTAAACAGCTCGAATCGCTTCAAGATATTCAAGGGTTATCTCAAAAAGAACTTCTGGGTAAGTTTAATGATAAACTTACCAACAAAGATTTTGATGCTTTTATGAAAACTACACTAATAAAAATGAAGGCATCAGGGATATCTGCCAAGGATTTGGCGAGAATAGAAGCAACTCTTAAAAAAGCTAAAGGGTTACAAAATCTTATCAATATTTTTAGTTGGCCATCAAAATTTAAGAGCGCAATTGAATCATCTATTAATAAAGTATTAGTACGAAACAGAGCAAGATTCGCCCGAATCTTGCTTAAAAATAAGAGTTTAAGGAATTGGATGATTAAATCGGGTGCTGGAAAACTTCTTGGAACATGGATTACCCAGGGTGGATTAAAAACTTTAGTTAGATCTTTAGTTACAGCAATTGCTGGTTCTGCGGGTCTGGTATTAACACCTTTAGGAAGTGCTTTTGTTACAGCAGTAACATGGGTTCTTACTGATTTGATAATTAAATTAGGAAAATTATTAACAACTGTTGGTATGCTATTTGCTTTAGGTGTGATAGGGATATTTGTTCTTATGGTAAGTTTAGGTTCAGGATCAGTGAGGAAATGGCAAAAAGAAGTATATTCCTACACACACGTAATCCCTGGTAAAGTTGAAATATGTCCTGATTATGGATTCACAGAACCTATACCAGTAGAACCGATTGTTGGACCTGTTGGTCCAACTCCAGATGTACCAGAATGTGTAGGTGGTGGTACACTAGAAGATGCGTTTAATATTGCGAAAGATTTTGTTTCTCAAAACTACGCTCCTGTAAGTACCTCTTTAGAAATAGTAGATTGCCCTGGGCATCCTATGTGCGTCTTAATTGATTGGGCTTGGTGTTATAGTTCTGATAAAATATATTGTAGTAGAGAAAAAGTATCAGGTGCTTCTTGTGACTATTTTGTTAGTCTCTCAGTACACGAATTAATACATCAAATACAAGGTAGTGATAGTACGCTTATGGCAGAATGGGGAGCTGATTATTTATCAAAAAACGGAGGTGGGTATAAATTTGTTACTTCTGCTGGGGGGTGTGTGTCTGCAACTCAGATGCCACTTCCTTCTTCTTGTGATGAAGAAGGTGCTAAAAATGCAGCATTGGGTTGGGATACTTCAAGTGCTTGTTATAGGGATATTGCTGGGATGATAGACGGTTTCTGTTGGGATTAATTTCTTAAAAACTGGAGATGGTTTTTCGAAGAAACAAAATACTTATTACAATAATTGCAATATTACTAACTGTTCTTATAGTCCTATTTGGTTTCTTTTTAGCTAGAAGTAACAAAGATGGCTATTCTAATAACCCAGAAATTATTGAAAGTCCATATCCAATGCAAAAAGAATTAGTAGAGATAGATTTGCAGGAGAATGAAATAGAGATTCCTAAAAAAGATAAGGTACTAAAAGTAATTGGATTTAACTCTGAAGTCCTAGAGTTCTTTGTTAATTTACTTTCAAATGAATCAACGGATTACTCAAAGAATACATCTATATATCTTGAAGATGATAATTATATTGGTTTCTCTATTGATTATGGAATTCTATCAATTCTATTTAAAGAAGGTATCCAAGATCTTCCAGTAATTAATTCAGATGAAGATTTAAAAAGTTTTTTTATAGAGTATCTGGATATTGAGAAAATATCGTTAACTAACAGTGAGGAATCTAACGGAGGGGTTACATATTCGGGTCAATATATACTTAAAGGAATAGCGATAGGATCTTCTGCTTTGAACGGTGAAGCTTTTATTATAAAAACAAATGATAATGGGGAAATAATTAATATGTTATTACTTTTAATCAAAGAAGAGAGTTTAGAAGAGTATCAATATATGCCCCTTATGAGTTTAAATAAGTTAGTATTAAACGGTTTGTATCCCAGAATGATTACCTCTAATGAAATTGAAGAACGCTATTATAATAAGCCAGATTCATATGAATTTAAAGAGTATTTTGTAGATAAAATATCATTAATGTATATTTTTAATGACTCTTCAAATGGATATATTCTACCAACCTATAAGTTAGAAGGTGAGGGTCTTGTAGTGACTAAAAGCAATGAAAAATATTGGACTGTTACGGATTTGTTTATCTGTGCTGTTGACCCTTCCTATCTAACTATACAGGAGGTATCAGAGGAGAAAATTTCAGATGAGCATGGAGTTCCTGTTAATCTCCGAGATTAGAAATAATATCGTTTTGTTTTTGAATATTGAAAGCGTAGGACTGTATTTTTTGTGATACAATATCTACTATGAAAGTTCATAAACTATTTATTAAAATACTTCTTTGCTTAACAATTGTGTCCTGTTTTTCTTCAGCAATTTATGCAATAGATATCGTTAAAAGAGAAGATATGGGATTTGATGAAACTCTCTCTGAAGAATCTGATATTTACTCTTTTCCTCAAAAAATATATATATCCCAATTAAATGGTTTCAGTAATGATTTGACTGATGATCCACAGCTATGGATTAAACTCTTGTATTACTACAGTATCACAAGATTAAAATTAAACGATATACCATATAACTATCTAATTGATAGAAGTGGGAATATATATGAAGGTGCGAGAGGTGGTATAGGTATAAATCCTGGATTACAGGCAGGTGAAGGCGTTGTTTTAATTGGAATAATGGATAATAGTACAACCCTATCTCCAAGAGCGAGTTCTTCACTTACCTCTTTTGTTCAAGAGCTATCATATAAATACGGTGTAAAAGAGGGAAGTTGGGATTTTGTTGATTTAAAAATAAAGAAAGATGATAAATCGATATCATATCTCACACACTCTTCATCTCAGAAATCTATGAGAAATTCTATTCTAAGTTCTATCGAAAATGTTCAATGGAGTGAGGAAGGAGATCTCGAATACAAGGGAAGTATTATTTCTGTCGATTATTCCAAAGAAGTTGAGATAGGTAAAAAGTTGTTAGTTAAAGTAAATATTAAAAATGAAAATGATTTTACTTGGTTTGGTGGTTCTACATACATATATATCTCTACAAAAGATTCAGTAGAAAGTCCTCATGCAATTAATGGTGTATGGGAGAGTTTCAGTAAACCAACATATATTAAAAGCAGCTATGTTAAGCCAGGAGACTCAACAGAAGTCACATTCGAATTAAATGCTAAAAGTAGACCAGGTACATACAAAGAGAGTTACTACTTTATGAAATCTTCGGAAAACAGTGTAGAGGGTAGTGAGTTTGATATTGAGTTTACAATTGTCAAAGGAGACAACAAACTAATAGAGATAGTATCCCCTGAGTACGGATTTGTTAATATTCGAGAGTGCAGATGGTATAGCTGTGCTAAGGTGGAAGTCGCAAATGAAGGTGATGTATTTATTGTTACTAAAAAAGAAGAAGGATGGTATGAAATACTCTTTAATGATGGAAACAAGGGATGGGTATATCAGAAATACGCTAAAGAGATTTAGTTCATATATTTTTCGCCTTATAACTTTTCATCTATATATCTTAATTTCAACTTAGAATATAATCTGTACTGTGGTATCCCAAGATATTATTTTCGGAAAATTGAATAACCAGCAAAAGATTGCTGTTGAGACAACGGATGGTCCTTTACTAGTCTTTGCTGGTGCTGGTTCTGGTAAAACGAGAGTAATAACAAATCGTATTGCCCATCTCATTACAAATAAAGATGTATCTCCTGGTAATATTATGGCTGTAACATTTACTAAAAAAGCAGCAGGAGAGATGCAAGAGAGAGTAATGGGGATACTTAAAGATTTAGAGGTAAGTAATAAAGAGATACCACTAATAGGGACTTTTCACTCTATCGGAGCGCTATTTCTTAGGCATAATGCAAAAGAAGTTGGCTTACTCCCTAATTTCTCAATATTTGATTCTGATGATTCTGATAACCTGATTAAAGATATTCTCATTGAACAAGATATTGATATTAAACAGATTAAACCTAAATCTATTTCATATTTTATTTCCGCAGCAAAAAACGAATTGATTGGTCCTGATAAATTCTCTCAACACTACGGTGGGTATATCGAAGATATTGTTACGGATATATACCCCTTATACCAAAAACAGTTACAAGCACAAAATGCTGTAGATTTCGGTGATTTAATATATCTTACTGTTAAGCTTTTAACAGATAACAAGAAAGTATTAGAATCATATCAAGAAATATATAGATACATCCTTATAGACGAATACCAAGATACTAATACTGCTCAGTATATGTTTGCAAAACTTATGTCTCAGAAGTATCAAAATATTTGTGTTGTAGGAGATGACGACCAGGGTATATATGGGTGGAGAGGTGCTGATATTAAAAATATACAATCATTTGAAAAAGATTTTAAAAGTGTAAAAGTTATTAAATTAGAACAGAACTACAGATCTACAGGTAATGTAATATCAGCAGCTATGTCTGTAATTAAGCAAAATGCATTACGAGTAGACAAAAAACTTTGGACTGAAAAAGATTCAGGGAAAAGTATTACTATGTATCAGGCACAAGATCAGGAAAACGAAGCTGAATATGTTGTTGATGAGATAAATAGATTAAGACGAAATGGGGAGCAATTAACTGAAATAGCGGTGTTGTATAGAACAAATTATCAATCAAGAGCAATTGAGGAAGCAATGCTTAAGGGTGGTTTGCCGTATAAACTCGTTGGAGGTTTTAGATTCTATGAGAGAAAAGAAATTAAAGATATTCTCAGTTATATGAGATTCCTTTTTAATCTCAAGGATGATTTAAGTGTATCAAGAATTTTAAATGTTCCAAATAGAAAGATGGGTCCTAAATCTGTTGCTCAACTACATTCTATTGCTCATCAATGTACATGCTCTGTAGGCGAACTACTTGTTGGGAGCTATGAATTAGAAAACTCTTTAAATCATAGTTTGAATATTTCCAATAAGGTGTATGAATGTATACTTTCAAAAAGAGAAGAAGTTATGAAATTTCAATCTCTTGTTTCGCTCTTTGGTGGTATTTATATAGAGACACAAGGTCTTAATGTTTTATCCGTGATAGATCATATTTTAAGAAAAACAAGATATGTAGAATGGATGGATGATGGTTCTGAAGAGGCGGAGTACAAAAAGGAAAATATTGAAGAGTTAAAGAATGTTTCGAATAGCTATGTACTTAAGTATAAAGAGAAATCACTAGATATGTTTCTTCAAGAAATAAATTTAATAGAACAGGAACAAAGTAAGAATCAGGATGGGAGTGGTAATTATGTTAATCTTATGACATTGCACTCTTCTAAGGGTTTGGAGTTTGATAATGTATTTATTATCGGTGTAGAGGAAGGAATTCTTCCACACTCTAGATCCTTTACAGATGAAGATGAACTAGAGGAGGAGAGACGATTGTGTTATGTAGGTATTACCAGAGCAAAGGAGAAATTGTATCTTACATTCACAGAACAAAGATTGACTAGGGAAGGGTATAGTACTCAAATACCTTCTAGATTTCTTGGTGAGATACCTCAAGATATATGTGATTACTACAGTTGGCAGAATTAATTGTTTTCAAGATTTGAAAGATATCTAGAATGACATGCTGGCCACTGATTTCTTCTAGTAGATTCCCCAGCCCTATATTTTTCGATAGTATGTTTAATCTGTGCATATCCATCGAAAATATTCTCTTTGAATTGTTTCTTCCACCAATATGGACTCCATTGAAATAGACCTTTGTATGTTCCTTTGTCAGATTCTGCATTACATCCAGATTCACAGTACATAATAAACTTAAGCCACTTTTTCTCTTCTTCACTGTATGGTCCAGAATCAACCACGGAGTACCAGAAAGGACAGTCATAATCTCTTTTTTCAATATCTTTTAAGAGAAAATCGGATGTTCCTAATTCAATTATTTCATTTACAGGTTGTATATCAATCTCTTCAGATATTAATATACTTTCAACTAGATACCCATTCTCATAAGTATTAAGTAACTTCTGTTTCATTACTCCATTTATTCCTTTCTGTTTAATATGTTTTTGCCCTTTAAGGTATGCACTATTCTCTATAGTTTCAGTTTTATACGCTACATCTATAAATTTAAAAACCGTTATCTTATCTGTTCTTACAACAGTAATAATTGTTCCATTTTGAATATACTGTGTACTTAGAGTAACAACATCTTTCTCATCAAGTAATATGTCGTTTTCTCTGAATATTTGGAATATATCTGATGATTTAGTAATTATTCTGTAAACAGTATCATCCTTTACTATGGTAAGTAGTTTTAGTCCAGAAGAGGTGTTTGAGGTATTTAAGTTTGGTATAAAGGAGATATTTTTAAATTGAGAATCGGAAAGATATTTTTCCTGTTGAGCAAATACGACCATATCTATATTGGAAAGGAAAAAAATAAAAAGAAATCCAAATATGAGGGAAAATAGGATCGGGATTAGTGTGTCTGTTTTCTTTTGTTTGTAGTATATGTTAGCGTCCATACTGACTCCATATATTATGGGAGTAGTCAAAGTATAGCATGATTGTAAAAACTTATGTACAATAGGAAATATGAAAAATATATTAAAAAATTTATCTCTATTTACAATAGTTGTTGTATGTGGATTCCTTCTGTCTGGCTGTACTGTATCTGAAGAAAAGATGAATGAGTACAACATACTGATCTCAGATGCCAATATTTTAATTGAGGGCAAAGAGTACACTCCAGCTATTGAGAAATTAAGCACAGCTGTTGATTTAATCCCTTCAAGACCAGAGGCACTTCAAGGTATTGTAGACATCTTTATCTTAAAGAATAGATTGGAAGATGCCACGAAGTTAATAGATGAATCTGGTGTAGAGTTAGATGATAAAGATAGGTCCATACTTTACTCTGCTGTTGGTGATCGACAATATTTAGTAGGCAACTACGAGAGGGCTTTGTATAACTATCAATTAGCAAAGAGTATGGATTCTGGTAACAAAGAAGCTTTACTTGGTCTTGGAAAAAGCTATATTCAAAGGGGAAAGATTGAGGAAGCGAAATCAATGTTGCAAGAGAATTTTGATGGAGATATGCAAATAGAAGCAAAACTGTTACTTTCATATATTGAAGCATTGAGTAATTTTGAGAAAGCCAAATCTTCAATTAAAGATATAGAGCCCGGAGACGAATGGAGAGAGGAGTATTCAGATTGGATATCAGTTTTAGATACACTTAACGAAGATGTCCTATTCAATGGCACAAAACTAGGTAAGTACTATATAGATGCTCAGTATCCTTACTTAACAATTGCTTTGTTGGAACCCCATTTAAATGATATGGGTGAGTATATTGATGGTTTGTATATATTAGGAAAGGGATATTTTGAATATGGGGAATATGATAAAAGTATAGAGGTTTTAGAGAATTTATCTACACTGAGTGACCTGAATCAGTATATATACTGGGTTCTTGCTAGATGCTACTACTTAAAAGATGATTTAAATAATGCTACAGCATATTATGATAGTGCCATCTCTTATGGAGGTGACAAGGTAGAAAAGGCGCTATTTAAGGAATATCTCGACATTCTTATTGATGAGAATCTTACTGAAAAGGGATTAGAAGTTACTAAAATTGCTGGAAATATATTCGACGAATTTTGGATACAGATATATTACATGCATATATATTCCCTAAGAAGTGATAGCGAAAAATTCGAATACTATATGAACTCTATTGATTATGAAGAATTAGATAAAGCACAGAAACTCGAGTATCTATACCTCAAAGGGGAGTATCTTATTGATAACTCTGAGCTTGATGAAGCACAAAAAACCTTAGATATATTTTGGGAGTTAGATAAATATAACCCTGGTTACAATCTACTATCTGCAGAACTTTTCTTCGAGAGGGGGCAATTGGATGAGGCCAGAGATTTTGCTAAAAAGGCAATAGAGTATGATTTGGATGGAGAAATCTCAATAGAAGCACAAAAGCTATTGGCTCAAATCGATTAGTCTGTTATAATCCATACCGCGTGTAATCCTAAGTTCTCATATTAGGTTTTAATTTAATGATTTTTGGATATGCAAACCTATGATATAAAAATGCCATTAGAGCAGATAAGAAATATTGGAATTATTGCTCATATTGATGCTGGTAAGACTACTACAACTGAACGGCTTCTATTCTTTACTGGTCAAATACATAAGATGGGTGAAGTGCATGAAGGTGCAGCAACTACCGACTTTATGGAACAGGAGCAAGAGAGAGGTATCACCATTCAATCTGCTGCTGTTACATGTTTCTGGGACTATGATTCTAAGAGATATAGAATCAATATTATTGATACACCAGGGCATGTAGACTTTACTGCTGAAGTAGAAAGATCCTTAAGAGTATTAGATGGTGCAGTAGTAATCTTTGATGGGAGGAAGGGTGTTGAGCCACAGTCTGAAACTGTATGGAGACAAGCAAATAAGTATCATGTCCCAAGAATATGTTTTTTAAATAAAATCAATCTAATAGGTGGAGATTTTGACAAGAGTTTTGATACTATTAAAAATAGATTAAGTAACAAAGCTGTTGCATTAAATATACCAATAGGAAGAGAGAGTGAATTGCATGGATATGTGGATTTGCTTTTAAATAAGGCATTCGAATATGAATCGTCAGACACCTCAGAAGTAAAAGAAATCCCTATACCTGAAGATTTAAAGAGTAAGACCCAGGAACAAAGAGCTACATTGATAGAGGCATTGGTTGAAATGGATGATAAGTTAATGGAAAAGTTCTTTGCAGGAGAAGAAATTTCGGTTGATGAATTGAAAGCTGCCTTAAGAAAAGGTACTTTGGAAAGTAAAATATTCCCAGTATTAGGTGGAGATTCAAGAACTTTAATGGCAAGAACAATCCTAGATTACATATCTTTGTGCTTACCATCTCCTTTGGATGTTCCTCCTGTACAAGGAGACCATCCAAAAAGTGGTGCAGAAATCGAAAGAAAACCCGAAGAGGGTGAGCCATTCTCTGGATTAGTTTTCAAGATTGTCAATGATTCACATATAGGGAACCTTTCATATTTTAGAGTGTACTCTGGAACTGTAAATTCCGGTTCATATGTATATAATTCGACCAAAAATGTTAGAGAGAGAATTAGTAGATTAGTACTGATGCATGCAGATGATAGAGAAGAGGTTGGTACATTAAGGGCAGGGGATATTGGGGCAATCGTTGGGCTTAAGAGCTCTGTAACAGGAGATACCCTTTGTGATGAAAATGACCCAATTATACTTGAGCAGATAACATTTGCGGAACCAGTTGTATCACAAGCTATTGAGCCAGCAACTAAATCTGATGAAGAGAAGATGTCTGAAGCATTAATCAGATTGGTTAAAGAAGATCCTACATTTAGAGTAGAGAGTAATATAGAAACAGGCCAAACCATTATCTCCGGAATGGGAGAGTTACATCTTGAAATTATGGTAGACAGAATGAAGAGAGAGTTTAATGTTGTTGCGAATGTGGGTAAACCACAGGTCGCGTATAGGGAAACTGTCAAAACCGTTTGTGAACAGGCAGAGGGTAAATATATCAAACAATCTGGAGGTAAGGGACAGTACGGCCACTGTTGGTTAAAGATTGAACCAAATGAAACAGGTAAAGGTTTTGAATTTATAAACGCTATCAAGGGAGGTGCTATTCCAAGAGAGTATATAGCCCCAATACAAAAGGGTGTTGAAGAAACTATGAAGGCCGGAGTAGTTGCAGGTTTCCCTGTTGTAGACGTTAAAGTTACCCTTTTTGATGGATCCTACCACGAGGTCGACTCTTCTGAAGCAGCTTTCAAGGTTGCTGCATCTATGGCATTTAAAGAGGGATGTAGAAGGGCAACCCCTATTCTTTTAGAACCAATTATGGATGTAGCAGTAGAAGTACCTCAGCAATACATGGGAGATGTTACTGGATCATTAAGCAGTAAGAGAGGTCAAATTCAAGGTACAGAAGATATTGGAAACGGTATTACAGTAATAAATGCACTAGTCCCACTTTCAGAACTTTTTGGATATACAAGTGAATTAAGGTCTTTAACTAGCGGTAGAGGTAGTGCAAGTATGGAGCCATCTCACTATGCGGAAGTACCAAAGAATGTAGCAGAGGAGGTGGCTGGAGTAACAAAGTAGGAGATTTGTACTAAAGAGTATCCCATATATATCAAAATACACCTTAAACACTTGCATATATCGGGGCTTTTTGATAATATTCAACGCAAGCTCGCGGAATGGTGTTCGGTGAGTATTGCGTTGTTAATAAATATATATAAATTAATTAAATATTTAAATGGCAGACTTTACAAGAACAAAGCCACACATGAATATCGGAACCTTAGGTCATATCGATCACGGTAAGACAACTTTGGTTAGAGGTATTCTTAATGCTTTCTCTGGAGAGAAAGATAAAATGATCGATAAATTAGATAAAGACCCAGAGTCAAGAGCAAAATCTATTACTGTTGCAGTAGCTCATGTCGAGTTTGAAACAGACACTAGACACTACGCATTAGTAGATTGCCCAGGACACAAAGACTACATCAAAAATATGATTACAGGTGCAGCTCAAATGGATGGTGCAATATTAGTTGTATCATCTGATGATGGTGCTATGCCTCAAACAAAAGAGCATATCTTACTTGCAAAGCAGGTAGGTGTTCCAAAGATGGTTGTATTTATTAATAAATTCGGAGATGCAGACGAGGAAATATTAGAATTGATCAAAGCAGATGTATCAGATCTTTTAGCAAAATACGGATATGATGCAAACGCTCCAGTAATAATTGGTAATGCACTAAAAGCAGAGAAAGGTGAAGAGGAAGGATTGGCATCTGCGAGAGAATTGATGAAAGCTGTTGACGAATTTATCCCAATACCAGAGAGGGATATTGAGAAACCATTCTTAATGCCAATTGAAGATGTATTCTCTATCGAAGGAAGAGGAACAGTTGTAACAGGAAGAATTGAAAGAGGAGTTCTCAAACTTAACGATGATGTAGAGATATTAGGAATGGGAAGAAAGCCACAGAAAACAGCTGCAACAGGAATTGAAATGTTCAACAAATCAATGAAAGATTGTCAGGCAGGAGATAACGTTGGAATATTGTTAAGAGGTTTAAAGAGAACTGATGTAGAAAGAGGTCAAACACTTTCTTTACCAGGTTCTGTACAAACTCATACTGATTTCAAGGCAGAGGTATATATCTTAAGTAAAGATGAAGGTGGAAGACATACTCCATTTATAACTGGATACAAACCACAGTTCTATGTCAGAACAGCAGACGTAACTGGTGAAGTTACATTGGCTGAGGGAATTGAAATGGTAGCTCCAGG
>CAZIYI010000001.1:79219-85949 GCA_964543485.1 uncultured Candidatus Saccharibacteria bacterium | reverse complement strand
AATGAGTGAAAGAGGTTCAAAAATCAGAGTAAAGTTAAAAGGATATGATGCAGTAGTATTGGATAAATCCTCTAAAAGCATTATAGAGACCGCTATTAGTACAGGTGCTAAGGTAGCTGGTCCTATTCCTCTACCAACAAGGAAGAGGAAATTAGCTGTTAACAGGTCACCATTTATCTATAAGAGTTCAATTGAACACTTTGAGATAGCTACTCACAAGAGAGTAATAGATATCATTGATCCAACACCTAAGACAATAGATGCATTACAGCATCTACAAATGCCAGCTGGTGTAGGACTTGAGATTCAATAATTAAAAAAAATATGAAAGCAATATTAGGAATTAAAAAAGGAATGACAAGGATATTTGAGAAAGACAGGGCAATACCTGTTACTTTTGTTGATGTTGCTGGATGTAAGATAGCCAATGTTAAAGGTGACAAGATTGAACTTGCTTTAGGTAGTAGAAAGAAAGGTACAAAAGCACAACTAGGCCAATACAAAGAACTTGGATATGTCCCTATGCATAAATGGCTAGTTGAGGGAGAGTTACCAGAGGGCTTAGCTTTAGGAAGTGACTTGGTGGCAGAGACATTTAATGAGGGTGATATTGTTACCGTAAGTGGTATATCTAAAGGTAAGGGTTTTGCAGGTGTAGTAAAAAGGCATGGATTTAAAGGAGGGCCTAGAACACACGGACAATCAGATAGGTTGAGAGCTCCTGGCTCTATTGGCGCAGGTACAGATCCAGGTAGGGTATTTAAAGGAACTAGAATGGGTGGAAGAATGGGCTCAGATAAGGTGACAATTAAAAACAAGAGAATAGTTGGTATTAAAGATAACCACATTTTAATTAGTGGACCAATACCTGGTTCAAATGGAGATTTAGTAAAAATATATATTGAAAAATAGAAATGGCAGAGAAAGTAAAAAAGACCAAAACTGAAGAGATTAAGTTAAATCCAAAGGTCTGGAATGTTCCTTACAATGCAGATTTGGTTTCTCAAGTACTTTCTGTATTCTCAAGTAATGAAAGAAAAGGGACATCAGCTGTTAAAGGAAAGGGTGATGTATCTGGAGGTGGTAGGAAACCATGGAAACAGAAAGGTACAGGAAGAGCAAGATCTGGGTCTATAAGGTCCCCTCTATGGGTAGGTGGTGGTGTTACATTTGGTCCTAATGAAAGAAATTGGAAAAGAAATATTAACAAAGGAATGGTTAAGAGAGCTATGTGTGTAGTTCTTTCAGATAGAAATAGAAATGATGCTGTTAAGTTTGTAAATACAGATAAAGATAAGGAGTTAAAAGATATTAGAACGTTAATGACTAAGGATATATCTGTTAAAACATTGATAATATCTGATGATGATAAAGTTAGGTTAGCATTAAGAAATAGTGAAAAAATAAATGTCATAACTCCAATGAGAGTAAATGTTAAACACATTGTAGGCAACAGAGAGATAGTAATGGATAAAGAAGCAGTAGATAAATTAGAAAGTCGTCTTTTAGATGGAAAGTAAAGAGATAATGTTAAAACCAGTAGTTTCAGAGAAAAGCTATGCTCTTGCAAATGAGAGTAATAAGTATGTTTTCTTTGTTGATAATGGTATTAACAAAATTGAAATTAAGAAAGCTGTAGAGAAAAAATACAAAGTTAAGGTGTTAAGTGTAAATATTACAATAAAACCAGGTAAAGGATTTAAGGAGTGGAAAACTAATAAGGCATTTAGGAAAGAAGATAAAAGAAAAGCGGTAGTTACTCTAAAAAAGGGAGATAAAATTGATGAATTCTTAAATATAAAATAATGAAAGTTAGAACATTTAAAGCTACAACTTCTACATTAAGAGGAACAAAGTTAGAGGATAGGTCAATGTTAGAGAAGACAGGTGGCCCAAGAGCCCTATCTATTGCTAAAAAACAGAAATCAGGAAGAAATAATCAAGGCAAAATCACTATTAGACATAGAGGAGGAGGTTTTAAGAGAAGAGTAAGAAAGATAGACTTTAAGAGAGACAAATTTGGTATAGAGGCCAAGGTTTTAGGATTCTTCTTTGATCCAAATAGAAGTGCTAATTTAGCTCTTTTACAGTATGCAGATGGAGATAAAAGATATATAATTGCACCTCGAGATATACAAATAGGAAGCAAATTAATATCTGGAGAGAAAGTAGATGTACTACCTGGTAACTCAATGATGATTAAAAACATTCCATCTGGAACTATTGTTCATTGTGTAGAGAATAAAGTAGGTATGGGTGCTACATTTGGTAGATCTGCTGGACAAGCAATCGTAGTACAAGGTATAGATCCAACAGGAAAGTATGTACAGATTAAAATGCCTTCTGGAGAGATTAGACTTGTTCCTGCAAACGCTATGGCCACTATTGGCCAAGTAGGTAACGAAGAGAGAGTAAATGTTAAATTAGGGAAGGCAGGAAGAAGAAGGAATTTGGGCTGGAGACCAGTTGTAAGAGGTATGGCTATGCATGCAGTTGAACATCCACACGGTGGTGGTGAAGGAAAGGGTGTAATTGGTACTGCTAAAGATATTTGGGGTAACAGAATTGGAACTAGAACAAGAAAGAATAGAAGAACAGAAAAGATGATTATCAAAAGGAGAAGAAGTATTCAGAGACCTTTTGCTAAGAAATAATTTTGAAGTAAAGATATATGTCTAGATCACTAAAAAAAGGAGCGTATATAGATGAAAAATTACAGAAGAAAGTAGAGCTTGCTTTAAGTAGTGGTAATAGGAAGCCAATTAAAACGTGGGCAAGGGCCTCCACTATTACACCACAGATGGTTGGCTTAACATTTGGTGTTCATAACGGTAAGAAGCATGAAGAGGTATTAATAGAAGAATCAATGATAGGGCATAGATTAGGAGAATTTTCTCAGACAAGGAAGTTTAGAGGCCATGCCAAAAAGGGTAAGTTAGCAAAGGTATACGGTAGTAGTGGTAGATTTGAAGAGGGTGGCCCAAGTAAAGAATAAAAATATGGAAACTAAAAGAACAAAAATAAAAGTAAAAAATTTAGCTCAATCACCACAGAAATTAAGACTGGTGGCTGATTTAATAAGAGGAAAAAATGTTGTTGAAGCATTGGATATATTACAGCTCACAAATAAGAAGGGTACACTTGCTCTAAAAAAGGCCCTACTTTCAGCCATGGCAAGTGCAAGAGAGCTGTTTAGTGTTGATAAAGAGGAGTTAAAGATTAGTCATATTTCTGTTGATGGAGCACAAACACTTAAAAGAGGAAGATTTGCATCTAGAGGAAGATCCTCAAGAATATTAAAAAGAAGATCACATATTAATTTAGAAGTAGAGGTTAAATAATGGGAAGAAAAGTAAATGCTAATGCAATTAGAATGGGTATAAACAAAACATGGAGTTCTGTTTGGTACTCTTCTAAAATACAGTTCCCTGCTGTGTTGGCACAAGATTTAAAGATTAAGAAGTATGTTAAAGAGAAGATGAAAGATGCTGGGATAGATTCTGTACTAATCAATAGAGCTATGAACAAAATTGAGATTGAGGTATTTGTTGCAAGACCTGGTGTTGCAATTGGGAGAGGTGGAGAAGGAATAGATCTATTACAGAAAGATTTGAAAAGGATTACTAAAAAAGATGTTGAGATAAAGATAAGAGAGGTTAAGAAAGTAGATATATCAGCAAGTATAATAGCTAGAAATATTGCAGATGGTATTGAAAGAAGACAGCCAAGTAAATTACTCGTTGCTAGTGCAAAAGAGAAGGCAATGATGGCAGGTGCAAAAGGTATAAGGATATGGGTAGCAGGGAGAATTAATAATGCAAGTCAAGCAAGAACAGTTAAGGTAAATGCAGGATCTGTCCCAGCTCAAACATTAAGGGCAGATATCGACTATGCGCAGGAAGTTGCTAAAACATCGGATGCTGGACTTATGGGTATTAAGGTATGGGTATACAAAGGAGAAAAAAATAATATTGGAGATGAAGAATAAATATGTTACAGCCAAAAATTAGAAAACATAGAAAAGAATTTAGAGGAAAGATGGGGGGTGTTGCCTCTACTAATAACTCCATTACTTTTGGTGAATACGGTTTGAAATCAATGGAAAACGGTTGGATTAAGGCAAGAGAAATTGAGGCAGGAAGAAGAGCAATTACTAACTGTATGAAAAGAAAAGGTAAGGTTTGGGTAAAGATATTTCCTCATAAACCTTACACTCAAAAGGGTACCAATAGTAAGATGATTGCTGGTAAGGGAGAGGTCGAAGGATATGTAGCAGTTGTAAGACCAGGTAATATGCTTTTTGAGTTAAGTGGAGTTACAGCTGATATTGCAAAAGAAGCAATGAGATTAGGAGCTCAAAAACTTTCATTAGATACAAAGTTTGTATCTAAAAAAGATATTTAGCATTGAGAAATATTGATAATATTGATAAAATACAGACCGTTTTAGATTTTAAACAGTAAAAAAGAATGATAGAGAAGATAAACAAGAAAAGAGAATTAGAGGGAGTGGTTGTAAGCAGTAGTATGCAAAATACTGTTAGAGTAAGGGTAGATACAGTACATGCACATCCTGTATATAGAAAGGTCGTAAACAAAAGGAAAATATTCTTTGCCCATACGAATGAGGAGTTAAATGTTGGAGATAAGGTTGTAATTCGAGAATCTCGACCTTACTCAAAAAATGTAAGATGGATAGTAATTAGTAAAAAATAAAAATGTTACAAACAGAATCATGTTTAACAATTGCAGATAATAGTGGAGCAAAAATCGGTAAGATTATAGGTATACCTGGCTATTCCAAAATAAAGTTTGCTGGTTTAGGAAATGTAATAAAAGTTGCGATCCAAAAAGCCCTACCAAATAGTGGAGTTAAGAGACATGAAGTCTTAACTGCAGTAATTGTTAGAGTACATAAAGAACAGAAAAGAAAGGATGGTTCATATATTAGGTTTGATGATAATGCGGCAGTGATAATTGATAACAAAAAGAACCCTGTAGGAACAAGAATATTTGGTCCAGTTGCAAGAGAGTTAAAGGAGAAGGGGTTTGATAAAATAGTTTCTCTTGCACCGGAAGTATTGTAAATTTTTGAATATAACTATGAAGATTAAAAAAGGAGATACAGTAAAAGTACTATACGGAAAAGACACTGGAAAACAGGGTACTGTTGTTGCTGTAGATATTAAAAACAGAAGAGTAGTTGTAGAGGGTGTAAATATATATAAAAGGCATGTAAAAGGAGATGGTAAAAAGAAAACATCTGAAATACTTAACATAACTAAATCAATGGATGTATCTAAGGTTATGCTAGTATGTCCTTCATGTGGTAAGACAACAAGAGTAAGTATTAAAAGAGAGAATGACAAGGTAGAGAGGGTATGTAAGAAATGTAAAAAGGTAATTGAAATTATTGAAAAGAAAGAGGTAGTAAAAGAGGAGAAGAAAACTACTAAAAAGAAAGAAACAAAAATTGAAAAAAAGAGTACTACTAAAAAGAGTACAGTTAAAAAAACAGAATCTAAATCAAAAACTAAGAAAGAGTAATGGCTAGATTAAGAGAAGAATACAACAAAACAATTAGGAAAGAGTTAGCTAAAGAGTTAGGATACTCTAATATTATGCAAGCACCTACTCTAAAAAAGATAGTAATTAATGTTGGTGCAGGTGCAGCTATAAGTGAACCAGATGCACTAGAGGAAATTATTGATCTTGTAACAAAAATCTCAGGTCAGAAACCTGTTGTAAATAAGGCAAGAAAAGCAGTATCTGCATTTAAAGTAAGAGAAGGAATGGAGATAGGGGTATCTACAATTTTAAGAGGTAATAGAATGTGGGAGTTCTTTGATAAATTAGTAAATATTGTATTTCCTAGGGTTAAAGACTTTAGAGGATTAGGGGTATCTGCATTTGATGGTTCTGGTAACTACTCAATAGGTATTGAGGATCATACAGTATTTCCTGAAATAGATGCTAACAATATTAGAAAGATTAGAAGTTTAGAAGTTACACTAGTTACTAGTTCAAAAGATGATAAAAGTGGTAAAGCATTTTTAGATAAATTTGGTTTTCCTTTTAAGAAAGATGTCAACAGAAGCTAAGGAGTACAAAGCAAAACAATTAAAGATAAAGAGTAAGTATAAGTCAAGAGTCTATAACAGATGCTCGCTTTGTGGTAGATCTAGGGCATATATAAGACATTACGGTATATGTAGAATTTGTTTTAGAAAGTTGGCAAGCTCAGGTGAGATACCTGGAGTTAAGAAAGCTATTTGGTAATTTAATATATATAACTATGAACGATTTAACAGCTGATTTACTAGCAAGAATAAAAAATGGAATAGAAAGAAAGAAAGAGATTGTATCAGTACCTAATACTAAGATGAATGTTGAAGTACTTAAGGTATTAGAGATGGAGAAAATGATAGTTGGATTTAAGGATGGAGAAGATGGAGTAGATGTAGAGTTACTCTACGATGGTAAGGCACCGGCAATTACTGTATTAAAAAGAGTTAGTAAGCCAGGTCAAAGAATATATATTGCTAGTAAGGATATTACACCAGTAATGAATGGGAGAGGTATTGCAATTATCTCTACATCCCAGGGTTTAATGTCTGCAGCTATGGCAAAGAGTAAGAAGTTGGGTGGTGAATTAATATGTAAAATTTGGTAATTAAAATGTCTAGAATCGGCTTAGAGCCAATAACAATTGAAGAGGGAATACAGGTAAC
>CAZIYI010000001.1:53109-79119 GCA_964543485.1 uncultured Candidatus Saccharibacteria bacterium | reverse complement strand
TATTTGTATTTAAAAGTAACAAATATTTCTATAGTGGTGTCGCAGATGATGATAAACAGGTAGTTTTAATGAGTAAGATGTGTAAAAAGAATTCAGATGATATTAAGGGTATGGCTAAGAAATTCGCTACTGATTTTAAGAAAAAGAAACTTGATACTGCAGTCTTTGATAGAAGTGGATATAGATATCATGGATTAATAGCAGCATTTGCTGATGAATTAAGAAGTAGTGGAATTAAGATTTAGTTAAATATATATAAATGGCAGAACACTATACAGAGAAAAAAGAAAGAATGTATGATAAAAAGACAGTCTCTATAAGAAGAGTAGCTAAGGTTACTAAAGGTGGAAAGAGATTGAGATTTAGTGCAATGGTAGTTGTAGGAGACCATAACGGTTCTGTAGGTGTTGGCTTAGGTAGAGGTGTAGATACTAAAAGTGCAGTAGAAAAGGGTGAAAGAATTGCAACTAAAAAATTAACAAGAATGCAGTTAGCAGGAGACACTATACCTCATGAAGTATTCTTCAAACAGGGTGCTGCAAGAGTAATGCTTAGACCTGCAAGACCAGGTACTGGTGTTATCGCCGGCTCATCTGTAAGAACAGTATTAGAGTTATGTGGTATTGATAATGTATACGGTAAGTTAATGGGTACTAGTGACGCTATTGCTTCTGCTTATGCCACTTTTAGTGCATTAAAGAGTTTAAGAAACAAGAGAGTATTAGAAAGAATGAAGAATATGAGAGAAAGAGTTGAATTAAAGAAAGAAACAGATAAAGAGAGAAAGATTAAAGAAGAGAAGAGAAGAGCTAAAAAAAGAGCAGAAGAGAAAGAGGGTAATAAGTTTGCGAAAAACAAAAGAGAGTATAGAGGTAGAGATAATAAAAGATCTAAAGTAAGTAAATAGATATATGTATTTAGAAAATATTCCAGAAAGAAAAAATAGAACAAAAGGGGGTAAGAGACTTGGAAGAGGGTATGGGTCTGGTGTTGGAGGTCATACTTCTACAAGGGGCTCTAAAGGACAGAAGTCTAGAGCTGGTCATAAGTCCTTAATATTTTTTGAGGGTGGAAACGTTCCTTTCTTTAGAAGAATGCCTAAGTTTGCAGGTTTTAATAGGGCCAAAAAGGTTGAGGCAACAGCAATTAACCTAGATATAATTGAAAAGAATTTCAAAGATGGTGATACTGTATCTTTAGAAACACTTAAGAAGAAAGCTTTAATAGCAGAGAGAACTGTATCTGTTAAGATACTAGGAGATGGAGAAATAACAAAAAAGATTGAATTAAGTGGGCTTCCTGCATCTGAGAATGCAAAAACAAAGATTCAAAAAGCAGGGGGTTCTATAAAGTAACCTCTACAACAATGAATAAATATATTGATATAGCGAAGAGAATCTTAAGTACAGTTGAGATTAGAAAAAAGATAATATTTTCCATAATAATACTTCTGGCATATAGATTTTTGGCAGCAATACCTGTTACAGGTATTCCAGCAGATGCAATCACTAAGCTTTTTGAAGGTAGTAACTTTGGTGATTTGCTTTCTACTGTATCTGGTGGTGTATTAGAAACTGCCTCCATTGCAGCTATTGGTTTAAGTCCATATATCAACGCATCTATTACCTTGCAGCTACTTGGTACTGTTATTCCTAAACTAGAAGAGTTAAGAAAAGAGGGTCCAGAGGGGAGAAAAACAATTAGTATGTATACAAGATTACTAACTGTTCCATTAGCAATTATGCAATCTTTTGTAATATATTCAACATTAAGGGGTTTTGGGCTAGTTGATCAATTAGAAATAGTACAGTTAATTACTATGATTGCTACACTTACAGCCGGCTCTATTATAGTTATGTGGTTTGCAGAGTTAATATCTGAAAGTGGTGTCGGAGGTGGCTCTTCATATTTAATCTTTTTAGGTATTATCGCGGGTATCCCAGGTACTTTGAGTAATAACTTTAGATTTATGGATCCATTCCAAAGAGGGGTACTCATAGTTGTTACACTTCTGCTCATTGCTTCTGTTGTATATATCTCTGAGGCACAAAGACGGATTCGGGTTCAGTACTCAAGAAGGGTTAGAACTGGTGGTGCTATGGATAGCTATATTCCTGTCAAATTAACTCAGTTTGGAGTAATGCCAGTAATCTTTGCAGTCTCTTTACTTTCCTTCCCTCAGTTAATTGGTAAATTTATTTTGAGTAGGGATGTGAGTGATACTATCTTAAATATTACCACTAAGGTTATGAACTTTTTAGATAATCCTTTGTATAGTAATTTACTTACATTTGTGTTGATAGTTGGTTTTTCATTTTTCTACTTAACAGTTGTATTTAAAACTGATGAGTTAGCAGAAAATCTCCAAAAACAGGGTGGCTTTATACCCGGTATTAGACCTGGTAAAAACACATCTTCATATTTAAGAAGTGTTGCATTTAGGTTAGCAGCGATAGGGGCTACATTCTTAGCATTTATATCAATACTTCCAAATATATTAATAGAGTTCAATCTTATGACAGTTACCATTATTACAGGTACAGGTCTTTTAATTATGGTTGGTGTCGTATTAGATATTAGAAGACAGGTTTCCTCTATGATTGTTGTAAGGGACTATTCTAAATATCTGTAATTTTTTGTGATATCATATTTCCATAAAGAAATATTTAATACATACTAAATACTTATGAAAACAATACTTTTTCATGGTCCTTCAGGTAGTGGTAAAGATACTCAAGTAGACTTACTTGTTCAGAAATATGATTTTGAGAATATCGGAACAGGTGAGATGTTTAGAAGAATGTACAAAGAGGGCGATATAGAGGCGTTTAAAGCATATCAATTCTGGTCTAAGGGTCAATTTGTTCCCAATGATTTAACATACAGTATGTTGAATAAATGGTTGAAGAATTTCGATTCTACAAAAAACTGGGCTTTTGTATCAGTTGTTAGAGATCCTGGACAGGTAGATATGTTTGATGAGCTTCTTAAACAGAATGGAAGACAGTTAGATGTGTTTGTACACTTCTTACTCTCTGAAGAGATTGCATTGGAGAGAATGTCATTGAGATCGGTTTGTCCTTACTGTGATTCTACATATCATCAAATATCTAAGCCAGAGAGTGTTAAGGGATACTGTGATAAATGTGGTACCAAGTTAATACAAAGAGAAGATGATCAACCTGATAAAATCAGATTAAGATTGCAGGAGTATAAAAGAACTGTTGAGCCCATAGTTGAAAGATACAGAACAAGGGGGGTTTTAATTGAGATAGATGCTTCTCCTAGTATAGAGCAGATACATAGCGATTTAATAAAGAAATTGGGGTTGTAAAAAGCTTCTCTTTTTGATATGCTTAATCCGTCTTTGTAAAGCGTAGTGATTTCCAAAGAAAAACGCTATAAACCTTTGAAAAAAGTCTAAAGCTTTGATATAATCACATCGACTCTATTTATTTACAAATCCTTTACTTATGTCTGTTGATACTAAGAAAGTTTATGAGTTTGAGGGAGTGGTCAAAGAGTGCTTACCTAATACAAAGTTTGTAGTAGAGATTGATGTTAATGGTAGTAAGAAAGAGGTCTTAGGATATCTTTCTGGAAAGATGAGAATGCACTACATTCGTATCTTAGAAGGAGATAAGGTGAAGATAGAGATAACCCCATATGATAAGACACAGGGGAGAATAACATATAGGAATAAATAAAATGAAGGTCAAGGCATCAGTAAAAAAAAGATGTGATGGTTGTTACACTGTAACTCGAAAGGGTCGTGTATATGTATATTGTAAAAAGAATCCTAAGCATAAGCAGAGACAGGGTTAGTTAATATTTATAAATATTTTTTAAATGGCAAGAGTAGCTGGATTAGAAATACCAAATGATAAGAGATTATGGGTCTCTTTAATGAATGTGTATGGTATTGGGGAGCAATCTGCTAAAAAGATATGTTCTGAAACAAAGATAGATGAAAATACATTGGTTAAAGATTTGGCTGAGTCCGATCTAGATGTTATCAGAGGATATTTAGATAAAAATTTCGAAGTAGAGGGAGAGCTAAGACAAAAGATATTTAGAAATATTAAAAGGTTAAAAGATATTAAAAGTTACAGAGGTATTAGACACAAGATAGGACTTCCAGTTAGGGGTCAAAGAACAAGGCATAATGCTCATACTAGAAAGGGAAGAAGTAGAGCAGTTGGTGGATTAAAACGTAAATTAGAAAAGACATAGCATATATATGGCAACTAGTAAGAAAGCTAAAAAAAGTGTTACAACAGGTGTAGTTACTGTACAGGCAACTTTTAATAATACAGTAATATCTATAACAGATCAGAATGGAGAGGTATTAGTACAGGGTAGTCCAGCAGTTGTTGGTTTTAAAGGGGCTAGAAGAAGTACTGCCTTTGCTGCAACAAAAGCATCTTTGGATGCTGCTGAAAAAGCTATTAAGAAGTATGGATTGAAAGAGGTCAAAGTAATAGTAAGTGGTCCGGGTGCTGGAAGAAATGCAGCTGTTAAGGGTTTAGATTCTGCTGGTTTAAAGATTACTACATTGGTTGATAGAACCCCTATTCCACATAATGGATGTAGGCCAAGAAAGAGTCCTAGAAAATAACATAATATAAATAATATATAGATGGGTAGATATACAGGTCCAAAAGAGAGATTAAGTAGAAGAGAGGGAGTAAACCTTAATCTAAAGGGTGCGAGATCTTTCTCCGATAAGGCAGGAATTAAAAGAAAACCTTTTCCTCCTGGCCAACACGGTAATGCGAGAAGGGCTCGACTTTCAAACTACGGTTTACAATTAAGAGAAAAGCAAAAGGTAAAAAGAACATATGGATTAAGAGAGAAACAGTTTAAGAATATATATGTTGAGGCAAGTAGAAGGGCTAAGGTTAGCAACCTTGATAAGGGATTGGAATTTTTAAGAATACTTGAGTTAAGAATGGATAATGTATTGTATCTTGGTGGATTGGCTCCTTCAAGAGCTGCTTCGAGACAGTATATTGTTCATGGTCATGTTTTACTTAATGGTAAGAAGTTTACTGTTCCATCTTTAGAGCTTAAAGATAGTGATACAGTTGAACTTAAATATGCGAAACTTGCTCCTGCGGAGAAATTTTTTGCTGTACCAGAGTGGTTGGAAGCAAAAGACACAAAGGTAAAAGTTTCTAGATTACCAATTAGGGATGAAATTGACGAAGGTATTCGTGAGAATCTAATAATCGAGTACTACTCAAGATAATAATTTGTTTTTAAAAATATAATGGAAGCATTTAAAGATATAAAAGTAATAATTAGAGAAGAAGAGGGAAACTCTGGTTTGTATGAGATAGCTCCTTTGCCAAGAGGGTATGGTCATACATTGGGTAACGCTTTAAGAAGAATTCTTTACTCTAGTTTGAAGGGTTCAGGTATCACCGCTATCAAAGTAAAAGGTGCTAAGCATGAATACTCTACAATAGAGGGGGTCAAAGAGGATGTTGTAAGTATAATTTTAAATCTTAAGCAGGTTAAGTTTAAGGTTGATTCTGAGGGTGAAAAGAAATGTAAAATTGATGTTAAAGGAAAGAAAGTAGTAAAGGCATCTGACATTATTGTTGATGCAGGTGTAACAGTTACAACTCCTGATATGGTTATCGCAAACCTAACAGATGAATCTGCATCCCTTTATATTGATTTGATTGTTGAATCCGGTGTTGGATTTAAAGATGCAACTAATATGGATAGAAATGCTGAGGGAATGATTCCTTTGGATTGTGATTTTGCTCCAATAGAAAAGATTAGCTTAAGTGTAGAAAAAGCACGTAAGGGTCAGGAAACGGATTTAGACTCAGTTGTAATAGGAGTAGTTACTGATGGAAGTATTTCTCCAAAAGAAGCATTACTAACCTCTTCTGAAATATTACAAGAGTTTGCTGGTAAAGTAATGATTGCAATGGGTGTATCTAAGAAAGAGGTTGAGCAGAAGGTTGAGGAAATAAATAAGATTGAAGAGATTGAGGAAGATGTTCAAGAGGATGAGGTTGAAGATTTGAGAGTTGAGGATTTACCAATATCAAAGAGATCAAAAACTGGATTACTTTCTGGTGGTTACAAAACATTGGGAGATTTAAGGAGTGTTTCTGTTGATGATTTACTTAATCTCTCCGGATTTGGGAACAAGTCATTAAATGAGGTAGTAGAGTTGTTAAATCAATATGGTGTTAATATTAGAGGTGAATAATTAGAAGATGTATAAAAGAAATAGTATTAAAAAATTAGGTAAGACACATTCACATAGGAAGGCGATGATCCAAAATCAGTTGAGATCTATCCTTACGAGTGGCTATGTTAAAACATCTTCTGTAAAAGCAAAGGTACTTAAGGGAGAGTTAGAATCTATCTTTAACAAAGTGAAGATTTCTGTTGATGGTGACCTATCATTGATTAGAAATTTACATACTGTTTTAGGTGATGAGAAGCTGATTAAAAAACTTTTTGAGGTTGCTAAAAAGGATAGTTCTAAGATTAAAATAAGTAAGATTGGTTTTAGGGCTGGTGATAATTCAGAGATATCTAAAGTTGAGATAGTAGGTTTTAAAGTTAAACCAAAAGTAGAAAAGAAGGGTTCTAAAAAGGTAGAAGAGAAAGAGCAAGAGGTTGTAAAGGCTCAGGATACAGAGGAAAGAAAGAAAGGGATTCTTAACTTAGGTAGAAAGAGTGTATCTAAGAAAGTTGAACCTATGAAAAAAGAGAGAGCAAGGACAAGATCTGGAATTTAAATAGATATATAGATATATGAAATACAAAACAGAGTCTAGTAAAAAAGAAGATGTAACAAGAGAGTGGTATGTAATAGATGCCAAGGATCAGATTCTTGGTAGGGTTGCTACTAAGATTGTATCTTTACTAATCGGTAAGGGTAAAACAAATATTACCCCTCATGTCGATGGTGGAGATTTTGTTATTGTTCTTAATAGTGATTTAGTAAAATTAACAAGGGGTAAGGAGTTAAAAAAGATATATTACAAACACTCTGGGTTTCCTGGTGGTTTGAAAGAGATTGTGTTTGCAGATCAACTCAAGAAAGATTCTAGAAAAATAATTGAATTGGCAGTTAAGAATATGTTACCTAAGAACAAGCTTAGGGATGGTAGGTTTAATCGTCTATTCATATATAAGAATGGAGAGCATAAGAACGAAGCTCAGAAACCAATTGAGTATAAATTATAATTTGTATTTATCTTAAATGACTAAATATTTTGAAGGAATAGGAAGAAGAAAAACATCAACATCAAGAGTAAGGATTTACTCTGGTCAAAAGGCGTCTACAGTAAACGCAAAGGCAATTGACGAATATTTCGCTAACAACAAAGATGCTGAGAAATTAGTTAATTATGGATTATTGGTGACTGATTTGAAAGATAAATATTACTTTACTGCAAAGGTAAATGGTGGTGGTATTAATTCTCAAATAGATGCAATTAGATTAGGATTGGGTAGGGCGTTGTCTATAATGGATGAATCTCTTAAACCAGTTTTAAGAAAAGCAGGACTTATTACTCGAGATCCAAGAGAGGTTGAAAGGAAGAAATATCATCATATTAAGGCAAGAAAGAAACCTCAATTCTCAAAGCGTTAATTATTTTCATATTGTGTAGGTATTTGTTTGGGTATATCATATAGGTATCTTATTTTAGATATTTTTCAATATGCAGAAAAGAACACTTTTAATTATTCTTGGTATAGCAGGTAGTGTTGTTGTTTTAATTCTTTTTCTACTTTTCATTGGAGTAGGATATTATAAAGAGTATGATACAACTGGTAGAGGATACTCTTCTGGATATGATTCAATAGATGAGTATGATTCTTCTCCTCCTAATTATCTCTTAAATTTAGATGATAGTGCCAAATTAGAATCAGAGCAGTTAATAAATGATGCAGAGGGTTCAAAAGTTCAAAAGAATGGTAGTGTATCTATTCTTGTAGAAAATATTGATGAATCTGTTACTGGTTTGAAGAGTATCAATGGTAAGTATTTTGGTCAGATTACAAACATATATGATTATGGACAGGGTAATGATAGGGTTGTACAGATTACTGTAAAGGTTCCTGTTGAGGATTTTGAAAAATACTATAACGAACTTCGGGAGTTAGATGGTGAGGTTACATATGCTAATGTATCTACCACGGATGTTACAGAAGAGTATATTGATATTACATCTAGATTAACTAACCTTAGAAATACTGAGGCCCAGTTAAACAAAATACTTGAAAGAGCGGAGAGTGTTGGGGATGTTTTAGCAGTTCAAAGAGAATTAAATACTGTTAGAGGGGAGATTGAGAGTTACGAACAGAGAAAGAGATACTTTGATAGTCAGACCGATTATTCATTTATGTCAGTTACATTTGCATTGGATAAAACGGGCTTAAATATTGCGGAGGACCAGTGGAAACCATGGGGAGAGTTTAAGGTTGCTCTTAAGTCTTTAATTTCTGTTCTTAAGGGTTTTGTAGATATGATAATTTGGATTGTTGTATTTTCACCAATAATATTGATTCCATTTTTCACGATTAGGTACTTTGTAAAAAGAAATAGGGCTAAAAAGAGTACATAAATGGTATAATATATGGTGTAAGTATCATAGATGATTGCGCTAATCTTTTGATTAGTGAGGAAAGTCCGGACTCCATGTCAGCTGTGAACATATCACAGTAAGTGCCAATGTGAATTGGGAGGGAGTGATCTTTCGGATAAAAGGGCAACAGAAAGTTATACCGCCCAGCTAACCTAGAGTATGAGCTTCGTACTATAAGTTAGCTGGGTAAGGGTGAAATGGTAGTGTAAGAGACTACCGGGTATTGTAGTAATACAGTACTGCGTGGCAACCCCCCTTGGAGCAAGGTTAAACCGCATAGATAGATAATCGTCTAAAACAGAATCCGGCTTATTTGATACTTACACATCAAAAAAGTATCTCTGTTATTTACAGACTATCCTTTATTGTGTTAATATAGGTCTTACTAAACTACTTCTTGTTATATATGTTTGAACCAGAAAATAAAAACGAGTCCGAATTTGAGGATGATGAAATTATAGAAAATATCCTAGATTATATAGCTGAAAATGTTGTTTGGGGTAATATTACAGATGACAATCTCTCACTATCAAATTTGCAAACATCTTTAGAACAAATTCTTTACTACGAATTCGTAACACAATCAGCAGAAGAGATTTGCGATTTTAAAAAGAGGATTGAAAACAAAGTGAAGGAATACGTGGACAAAGCCAAATTTGAAAAAAATATGGTCGAGAAAGAAATTAGAAGGGAAATTCCTCTTGAAAAACTGCTAAATTATATAGCTGAAAATGTTTTCCTTGGGAGAATTACTGATGATAACCCTTCGAATATAAATGGACTTACATCTTTAGATCAACTTCTGTATTACGAACTTGAATTTGATGATGATAAAGATTTTTGTGATACAAAAAATTCTGTGTTAAGTAGGGTAATAGATTTGCGTGGAGGAAGTAATATGACTGGGAGAGATGTATATTAATTGAGGAATCCGTTGATAAAAGCTTTCTCATCAGTTTCTTTTTTCCCTTCAATTTGTAAATTTAATAATCTAAGGGATGTATTCTTTTGTTTTGTACTGATTAAAACTCTTTGTTGATCAATATATATTGTTCCTGGTTGTAGATTAGACATCTCATTTATCAATTCTATTTTAAATAGCTGTATTCTTTTGTCTTGTATGATACTTTCTGGATTATGCTTTGCAGTAAACCAAGCAATTGGCCAAGGTATCATTGCTCTCACTAACCTTTCAATATATTCTGGTTCCATACTGTCCCATTTGATTTCTGCATTTTCTTTAGATATATCTTTTTGCCAACAGTATGATGCTTTAGAGGAATCTTGTTTTGTAGGAGTAATTTTTTGGTTAATCCAATCATCAAGTACATCACCTAGTATATCGGCAGATTTCTTAACTAATCTTTCTCTTAGGGATAGGTTGGTATCGTTTTCAAGTATTGGTTCTTTAAATATTTTTAATATCTCTCCCTCATCCATGCCTGCAGACATTAACATAATGGATATACCTGTTTCTTTCTCTCCATCTAGTATTGCTTTTTGAATAGGTACTGCTCCTCTGTATTTAGGTAGTATTGAGAAGTGTACATTTATGGCTTTGTATTTTGGATATTCCAAAAAGAACTCCGGTACTATCTCTCCGAATGCTTTGCATACGATTAGTTCTGGTTTAAAAAGATCTAGGGCTTTTTGGTACCTATCGACGTCTTTTTCTGTATGAAATACCTCTATACCACTATCTAAGCTATACTCTTTTACTTTGGAGGGAGTTAATATCTGTTTTCTACCAACTGGTTTGTCTGGTGTTGTAATTACTCCAACAATATTAAATCTAGGATCTTCGTGTAGGGAGCGCAGTGTTGCTACTGATTCCCAATCTGTTCCCAAGAATATTGTGTTAACTGGTTGTTTAGTTAAATCTCTCATGCTTGATTTTACTGTATTCTTAAGATAATTGCTAGAAAGCATAACAGGAATGCTGATTTTGTAATATAATACGGGTGTTCAAATGAAAATATCTGAATTTAAATACAATTTAACAGATGATTTAATTGCTAAGTATCCTCCTAAAGAGAGGGGTACGAGTAATCTTTTGGTTTTAGATATGGAGAGTGGGCATATTGAGAATAGAAAATATTTTAATATTCCTGAGTATATTAAAGAAGGGGATTTGGTAGTTTTGAATGAAACAAAGGTCTTAAGTAGTAGGACTTTCTTTAAGTCACCGAAGGGAAAAGATGTAGAGGTTCTGTTTCTGGAAGATAGGGGGCAAGATACCTGGTACTGTTTAATTGGTAGGGCTAAGCATGTAAATATCTCTGATGTTTTAGAGTGTGAAGAGGTAAAAATTATCGTTACGGAAAGAGAATCAAGCGGTTTTGTTGTAGGGTTTGTTACTGGTAATTCAAAAACACTGTTTGAAAAGTATGGTCATACTCCTTTACCTCCATATATGAAAAGAGCCGATGAGAGTGATGATAAAGAGAGGTATAATACGGTGTTTTCATCTATTCCTGGAGCTGTAGCAGCTCCTACAGCGAGTTTAAATCTGACTAAGGATATATTGGATAATATTGAAAAACATGGTGCTAAAGTGGTTAAAATTGATTTGCGAGTTGGATGGGGTACATTTGCTCCTGTTCGCGAAGAGAATATCGAAGAGCATGAAATACATGAAGAATATGTTGATGTAAGTAAAGATGTTGTTGATGAGATAAACGGGTGTAAAGGAAGGGTCTGGGCTTTTGGTACTACAGTTGCTAGGGCATTGGAGAGTTGTTACTCACATAGTGATGGTAAACTTGTTGCTTACGATGGGTATACTGATTTGTATATATATCCTGGGTATAAATGGAATGTTGTAGATGTATTAGTTACTAATTTCCATATGCCAGATTCCTCTTTAATTTTGCTTGTTAGTTCGTTCGCTGGTAAGGAGAACATTATGAATGCATATGCACAAGCTATAGATAGGGGGTATAAATTTCTTAGCTATGGAGATAGTATGTTAATTGGAAGTAATTTAAGTAAGTAAAATATATGAACTTAGACATTCTGAAAGAGAAACTGTTCTTTATGCCAGATGCTACTAGAGGAGCAGTTAGATACCTAACAACTAAACAGTTAAAAGAGACAGGTACACAAGCCATAGTTACAAATACATTGCATCTGTTAATACATCCAGGGGTTGAAGTAATACAGAAGTTAGGTGGTATTAAGAAGATGATGGGATGGGAAGGGATTGTATTTACAGACTCTGGTGGTTTCCAGATATTCTCTCTGCTACATTCTAAAAAGTGGAAGGGTAAAGTTCATGAGAATGGTGCTACTTTTAAATCTCCTAAAGAGGGAAATACATATGAGCTTACTCCAGAGACCTCTATTGATATTCAAATGGCTATTGGTTCTGATGTATTGGTTTGTTTAGATGATTGTAGGGATACAAATCTTACTCAGAAAGAGGCAGAGCAATCTGTAGAGCGTACTTTAAAATGGGCGTTAAGGTGTAAGAAGCACTTTGAGAGTGAGTATGGTGGTACTAAAAAAACAGGCAAGCTTTTAACTGCTGTTGTTCAGGGTTCAAACTTTCCTAAGTTTAGAGAGCAGTGTGCTAGGGAGTTAGTAAAGATTGGGTTTGATGGATATAACTTTGGGGGATATGTAGTTAATGAGGATGGAGAGCTGGTTGTTGATGAGATGACTGCTGTAATCGAGAATATTCCTAAGGATACAATTCGATATGCAATGGGTGTTGGTAAACCTGAGGATATACTAAGGGCTGCGAAGATTGGGTATAACCTGTTTGATACAGTTTTAGTTACTCGTAACGCTAGACACGGCACTTTGTACACATCGCAAGGGGTTATTAGGATAAAAAACAGTGAGATGGGTCTGGATCAAGGAGCTGTTGATCCAAACTGCAACTGCGAATGTTGCAGAAACTACTCCAGAGCGTATCTTCACCACATGCTCAAAAACAACGAAGCTACAGCGCTAACCCTATTAACAATCCATAACCTTACCTATTACCAAGACCTCATAAAAGGTCTGTCCCAGGTCTGACCCCCTTTCCGGCTCGTCCACTTGTAATCCTCGGCCTTTCTTACGATCCCGTCGTGAACGGGGTTCTGGCGAATGTAAGCGGTCGTTCTCTTGAGATCCTTTTTGTATGGCAGGTAGTTCGCGTTGAACCGACCTTGAAAAACATGTCCGACTCTTTGATATTTTCGATTGATTTGTATTGCGAAACTAGTGGTTATCTTCTGCATGAATTTCGATAGAGTTCTGGGATTGTTTCCTGTTCTTACAATCAAATGGAAATGGTTATTCATAATACAGTAGATAACGATATTTACTTCACAAGATTGTTTGTGCTTATATAACAAGGAAACAAAGAGTTTCTTATCATCAGAATTTTTTAGAATGGGTTCTTTGTTGTTGCCACGGTTGTATATGTGGTAGAAACTATTCGCTTTGAAGTTCCGAAGGGGTCGAGACATGGTAAAAGGATAGCAGATGGAGATGAATTTCGGATGAAATGGGGTCAGAGGTGGGTCTGACCCCAAAAATCGGGATTGGATATCTAGAAAGATAGGGTTAAAAATGGTATCATATGAAAGTCCTTAATAATATTTGTTTTTTGAATAGGACGGGGATAGAAATATTGAAGTTTTTGAATTAATGAAATTTTTTAAAAGTATATATTTTGATAGAAAATACAGTAAAAAAGAGCATTCAGATTCGCAGAATCTAGTTTAGATTCCTGTTTCTTTCCCCAATTTATTAAATTATTAACAATACTCAAATGGAGCTAATTATTGGTATTGTTGCAGCGCTAGTAGGTGGGAGTGCCGTTTTCTCCTACTTAAAATTCGGAAGGAAATGGGTCAATGTTAAAGATATTCCTGAAGAAGAGATTGCTAGGGTTGCAGACAAGCTTATCGCTGACAAATTAGAGGAGGCAGATAAGGAGATAGAGGAAAGTAAGAAGAAGTCTGAGGATCGCTTAAGAGAACTTCGTAAAGAAACGGATGAGCATGAAGAGTTACTTTTAGAAAGAGAGAAGAAATTAAATGAAAGAACGAAAATGCTTGATGGTAAGAGTGAGGAGTTAGAGGTTGCATCTGAGGCAGTAAAAAAGATGCAAAGAGGTCTTGAAAAGACAAGAATTCAATTAAAAGATGAACTACAGAGAATTTCTGGTTTAACCCAAGAAGAGGCAAGACAGAAATTAATGAGTGAAGTAGACGAAGATATTAAAGATTATGAAGCCAAGAAGATAAGGCAAGCTGAAAAACATGCAGAAGAGATATCTGACGAAAGAGCTAAAGAAATTTTAGTTGAATCTATGCAAAGAATAGTTACTGATTATGTAGGAGAAACTACAACATCCACTATTAAAATCGAAGATGACAAAGTTAAAGGAAGGGTCATTGGTAAAGAGGGAAGAAACATTAGAGCTTTTGAAAAGCTAACAGGAGTTGATGTCATTGTAGACGAATCTCCAAACACCATTGCACTTTCTTCATTTGATCCACTAAGAAGAGAGATCGCTGCGGTTGCACTTAGCAAATTAATTGGGGATGGAAGAATTCATCCTAGCTCAATAGAAGAGGCAATTAGAAAAGCAAAAAATGAAATTTCAATTGAGATTAAAAAGAATGGGCAGATACTTGCAGAAGAAGCTGGCTGGCCGGGAATTGATATTGGTCTTCTTAAACTTCTAGGAAAGATGAAGTATAGAACAAGTTATGGACAATCATTAATGTCTCATACAATTGAAATGATGAGATTAGGTGAAGTTTTAGCAGCCGAAGTACACGCCGATACAGATTTGGTAAAAAGAGCTTGTCTTTTACATGATATTGGTAAAGTATTAACACATAAAATAGATAGCCCACACCACCATATATCAGGTCAGGTTGCTAGGAAATATGGACTAGATGAAAAACTTGTTAACGCTATCGAAGCACATCACTTAGATATAGAACCACAATCAGTAGAAGCAGTAATTGTATATCTTGCCGATGCAATATCGGGTGCAAGACCTGGGGCAAGAAAAGATAGCTATGAACAGTATATTCAAAGGATAGAGGCATTAGAGGGTGTAGCTAAAGAGTTAGGTGGAGACAAGATTGAAGAGGTATTTGCAATTAGAGCAGGTAGGGAGTTAAGAATCATTGTTAAACCAGCATTAATCTCAGATGATGAAATGACGGTGTTAGCAAAAGACTTAGCAGCAACGATTGAAAAGACTCAAAACTATCCGGGAAATGTAGAAGTTACATTGATTAGGGAGACAAGAGCCGTAGAAATTGCACGATAATTAGAAGATAATTGGTATCTTCTAGTGGTGAATACTACGGGATTATTAGCCAAGGGGAAGAGTACTCTTCCCCTTCTGCTTAAAAATATTTCACGAATGTTCAAATTTTATGAATGTTTTAAGGACATTTGTCTCTTTTTTGTTAAACACAATACTTTTGAAAAGTGTTGATTATACAAGACTTTTTAAACATATGTTGTATTAAAAAGCTTTTAATGAATTTTATATTAAAACCTGAGAAAAATCCTATCTAAAAATGTGAACAGAAATGCCCAGGAATATGCTGTTATACAAACTTTTCTCAAGCCCTATTCCTATTACCCTATAATAAAAAGCTTATTGACTCAAATCTGTATATAGCATATTTTATTGATGTGATACTACAAATCATGTGATATCAGGATTTGTGGCATCCATATCTCTAAAGAAAGGAGGTTTACAATTATGTTAAAGAAAGATTTAGTTGATAAAGTTGCGAAAGCAGCAGGATTAACAAAGAAACAAGCAGGAGAAGCAGTTGATGGAGTATTCGATGCAATCACTCATGCTCTTAAAGCAGGAGAAGCAGTATTGCTAACAGGATTTGGTAAATTCGAAGTAAGAGAGAAGAAAGCAAGACCTGGAATCAATCCAAAAACTCTTGAAAGAATTCAATTACCAGCAAGAAATGCACCTGCATTCAAAGCAGGAAAAGCATTAAAAGCTGCTGTTAAGTAATTCAACCTGCCGGCATCTCTCTTTAGATGAGAGAAAAGAAACAGTCCGAGTTTTTACTCGGGCTTTTCTTTTTAATACACTCCTTTGCATGTAAACAATTAAATTGGTACTATATACAAAGATATATTACCTGCAAATATAAGAGTGAAAAATTTCTTCATTCCAACCAAAGAAAACAATTACAAACCCTTTCTGCTAAGAAAATTATCACTGTTTGTATATACAGTTCTTTTACTCTTCGTAAACACTTTCGGAGGATTCCTTGGGATACCAGAAGCAATGGCAAGTAGTATCACTCCTTCCAATATCATCCAATTAACAAATCAAGAAAGAGCAGCCGCAGGTCTAAATACATTAAGTACAAATTCAAAATTAGCAGCAGCCGCCTTGGCCAAAGCAAATAATATGTTTGAAGAACAGTATTGGGACCATTACGGACCCAACGGTGAAACCCCTTGGATGTTTATCTCCGCAACAGGATACGCTTATGTATACGCAGGAGAGAATCTTGCCAAGGGCTTTAGTACTGCAGAAGGTGTACATGAAGCATGGATGGCAAGCCCAACACATAAGGAAAATATAATGGGGGTTAGTTACAAAGATATTGGGGTGGCGGTTGTTCAAGGAGAGTTATTGGGAAAAAACACAATACTTGTTGTACAAATGTTTGGTAATTTAACAAGTCAAAAGTTTGTACCTACCACAGATCCTTCCCCAGCACCAGCACCTACTCAAGATACTCCAATACCAGCAAAACCACTCATTCCTGAACAAGGAGAAATTAAATCAATTAGGATAATTAGCCCCAAAGCAGGAGATTTAACCAACGATGCTAATATCAATGTGAAGGGAGAGACAGAAAATATTTCTGGAAGTTATACCGTAGAGGTCTTAGATAAGGGAAACCTTGTAGGGGAAACAGTAAGTAATTCACAAACATGGGAATTTGACAAAGTAAGTGATTGGGAAGAAGGAGATAAAGAAATTCAAGCTAAGATTAAAGGTGAAGATATTAAATCAGAGCAAGTTCGTTTTACAATAGACTCTACACCTCCTGTGATTCTTCAAGAAACAGTAAAAGTCAAAAGAGGAGAAGAATCTTTTGAATTAAGTTTCGCATTCCCTAAAGATTCGGTTCAATTAACATTTGTAACAGGAGATAAAACATATAATATTGAGGTTGTAAATGAAAATACTGTCACAATTACAATCCAAAAAGGAGACATTGGAGAGAAATCATTGATAATTGCAGCAGATGACGCAGGAAACATATCAGAATTAGATATCTCAGAATATTTCTTTGAAGAAGTAAAAGGAGAAGACAGAATATCCCCTATTGTTCTTGGTTTAAGAAATATTTTTGGTACAACAGATGGAATTAGTATACTCATTGTATCCTTCATATTTGTACTCTTAACAGTATTGGTATTTGTATCATGGAAACAAGGAAAGCTTGGTAAAAATATCGGAGAATTATTTACGATTGGAGCATGGTGGCTCATTATACTAGTTGGAATTTTTAAAGGTTTCGGAGGAGTAATAAGTTAATACTTGCTAAAATTGAAACATAAAGTAAACTTAAAAAATGAAATGTTATATCTAGTACTAATTATAATAGTAACTATATATTTTTCATACTCAACACATACACCGAATAATATGTATATACTAAGTGGTGTCTTAGGAAATCTTTTAATATTAACTTGGTTTATAAGAGCGTTTGCCCTATATTCAGGAAGAAAAATATCACAATACAGTGAAGTAATACAAAGAATATCCCTTAAAGAGAGATTCTTTACATGTTTTGTATTACCAATAATTTTCTATACATCTCTTCTTCTTTTTGTATATTTTAATACTCAGTTTGTAATGGATATTGTTTTGATAATAATGGCATCCATTCTTCTTCTAATACTATTTTTAAATGTTAAGAGCTCTTTTAAAAAAATCTATTCTATTGAAAAACAAACAAGAGCAATCTTTGATTTTATATGTATTGCTTCTTTCTATATGATATTAAGTGTGGTAGTAAGATTAGGACAATCTATGCTTATCTCTTTACCAATAATAGTTTTATCATCTTTAATATTCTTCTGGTCAGATATTAAAATCCATAGAAAGGAAGGATTGTCCTCTTTTGTTCTAACTGTATTATCTTCCGTATTTGTTGCAATAATATGTGGTATATTTTTTGAAACAAACATATTTGTAATACCTGCAGTAGGCACATTGGCATTCTATCTGATACTATCTATTTGGAATATAAGATTTGCAGGTAAGATAAAATTTGCTGATTATCTTGCTCCATTCATATATTCAATGCTTGCCTTAATATTAATCTTAAAATTATGAAAAAAGGCATAGTTATTAAAGTAGGGGGCTCAATTCTATACGACCATCTACTAAACATTAATTTTGATCTATTCGCTCGTATTAAAAAATGGTATACAGCAAATAAAGAGAAATACGATCATATTGTATTAGTTGTTGGAGGAGGAGGACTATCAAGAAACATTGAAAGTAAGGTTTCAGAATCGATTAAAGATGTGAATGGTATTCATGATGTAGCTATGTCAATTACTCAAACAAATGCAACAATACTATCTGCCTTTATAAAAGACAAAGATATATTTGTACCAAAAACACTTGGAGATGGTTTCGAATATCTCCTTTCATCAGAAAAAGGATATATGATTAGTGGGGGATTAAAAGTTGGTTGGAGTACAGATATGGATGCCGCAGTATTTGCAGATGCTCTTACGATAGATAGAGTTTATAAAATATCCAATATTGATTTTATCTATAACAAAGACCCAAAGGAGTTTTTTGATGCTAAGCCAATTAAAGATATGACTTGGGAAGAGTATTTCAAGATGTTTTCAATATTACCAAATCAAGAACATGTCCCAAATAAACACATACCAGTAGATGCGAAATGCTCACTATTTTGTGATAAAAAGAATATATCCTTCCTTGTTACAGGAGGACAATTTCTATACGAGAAGGAAGATATAAGTGATATTTTAAAACTAGGAACATTTATACATAAATAGTTACTCTATACTCTTTATTTTGTACTCTTTCTTTCCAGCAGGTGTTTCAATAACTACCTTCTGTCCTTTCTTTTTATCCATTAGAGAGCTTCCAATAGGGGATTTATATGATATTTTTGATTCTAATGGATTTGCCTCATTCTCACCAACAATATAGTACTCTCGTAAATTCTCCTTACCACACTCTATACTTACATGAGTACCAATTTCAACAATCAATGATTTACTTTTAGATACTATTTTCCCATTATCCAACATCTCTTTTATCTTTAAAATCTTTTCCTCATTATTCTGGAAATCTTCAACAGCAATAGTATATCCATCGTTTTCTCTTAAATCACCCTGAAGACGCATCTGATTTAGAGTCTCTTGTAACTTAGTCCTTAGCTCTCCCTCTCGGTGTTTAAGTTCTTTTTTAAGTTTTTCGTATCCTTCTTTAGTTAGCAGTACTTGAGATCTTTTCCCTGTCATAATTTGAGGGAATTTAATTTAATAGGAGCATATAATATACGTATTTATTATTGTTGTCAATAACAGAAAATACTGTTTATGAGATTATATATTTATGATAAAATACTTAGTTATGCCGCTATCGTCTAACGGTTAGGACGCATGATTCTCAATCATGCAATCAGGGTTCGATTCCCTGTAGCGGTACCAATACAATGATACATTTTGATATAGTAACAATCTTTCCAGAAGTAATATCTGCATATACAAATAGCAGTATTGTTAAACGCGCACAAGAGAAAAAACTAATTAAAATAGATATACATAATCTAAGAGATTGGGCATTAGATAAACATAAAAGTGTAGATGACACACCATATGGTGGTGGTGCAGGTATGGTAATGAAAGTAGAACCAATATTTAACTGTTTAAAAGATTTAAAGAAAGAAAATAGTATTGTAATACTTACTACTCCTAAAGGTGAAGAGTTAGTACAAAGTAAGTTAAAAGAATTCTCACAAAAAGAAGATGCACACTATATAATCCTCTGTGGACACTACGAAGGATTTGACCAAAGGATACATGACTATCTAGTAGACTATGAATTCTCAATAGGGAGGTATGTCCTATCAGGAGGAGAATTACCAGCTCTAGTACTGGTAGACGGTATTACAAGACTAATACCAGGTGTGCTTGGTAATGAAGAATCGTTGATATCAGAAACCTTTAATACAGATACTCCTGATTACAACCAATATACTAAGCCAGAAAATTTTAATGGATGGAAAGTCCCAGATGTACTTTTAAGTGGTAATCATCAAAAAATTAAGCAATGGAGACAACAATCTGAGTAAATTGTTGCACCTTGTTCATATTGAATAAATCAAATAGAATTAAATAGTTAATATTAAGTTTCCCTTTATGAATATTCCCGTATTTCAAAAAAAAGAAAAATACAAAATAACTAATGAGAAGAAAAACGAGTTAATTGATGAGTTAAAAAAACTTCAAGAAGTTGATTTAGTTGATGCTACAAATAGATTAGAAGAATCTAGAAGAGAAGACTCCGATGAAGATGATGCAAACTTAGGAATAATCTCTATGGAAAAAGAATCTATACAAAAAAGAATTAAAGAAATTAATGATATCTTAGATAACTATGAAATAATTGGGGAGAAAGACAAATGTGAACCAAGTAAGATTAAATTGGGCTCAACAGTAAAGGTAAAAGAAAAAGACAAGATATTAGAATTTAAAATAGTATCATCACTTGAAGCAGACCCATTAAAAAACTATATATCAGATGATTCCCCATTAGGAAAGAAACTGCTAAAAGCAAAACTAGGAGACACTATAACTATCATAGTAAGGGCAAATATACTTAGGTATAAAATTCTTGAAGTTTGTTAGTTAATTACAGATATTAAATCTTCAATCTTAACTCTTTCCTGTTTCATAGTATCCCTATCTCTTACAGTAACTGTATCATTTTCTAATGTTTCATAATCAACAGTAATACAGAAAGGAGTACCAATTTCATCTTGATATCTATACCTTTTACCAATATTCCCCCTATCATCCCATACTACTTTGAAACTATCAGAAAGCATAGAGAATATATCTCTACCTTTTTTAACAATCTCTTCTTTGTTACTCACCAATGGAAATACTGCAGCCCTGTATGCAGCTATATCTTTGTTAACCTTTAATACAGTCCTCATATTCCCATTACCCAAATCTTCCTCTTCGTAACTATCTAAAAGCAAGAAGAACAAAGTTCTATCAACACCACCAGAAGTTTCCACTATCCAAGGAATATACTTTTCATTTGTAAGAGCATCTGTATATGATAGATCCTTGTTTGAGAATTTAGCATGCTGTGTTAGATCATAATCACCTCTCCAATGAATACCCTCATTTTCAGACCATCCCCAAGGTGTCTGATACTCAATATCAAAGGCCTTCTTAGCATAGAAAGCTAATTTATCCTTTGGATGTTCAAAAAATCTTAAGTTCTCAGTTTTTCTATACAACCCTTTATAAAAAGCCATTCTTTCCTCTTTCCAATACTCAAACCACTGATCCATATCTTTTGGCTGAACAAAAAACTGTAAATCCCACTGTTCAAATTCTCTAGTCCTATAAGTTAGCTTGTTAGGGGTAACCTCATTTCTAAATGCCTTGCCAATCTGTGCAATACCAAAAGGAATCTGTTGTCTAGTAGAATCAACAATATTTTTAAAATCTAAATATATATTCTGACATGCCTCACCCCTTAAATATACGTCCATCTTTTCTCCCTCTAATACACCAACCTCTGTTTTAAAAAGTAGGTTATACTTCCTACTATCAGTAAACTCCAAACTACCACACTTCAGGCATTTATCTTCAATATCTTCGGGCCTAAATCTCTGATGACACTTCTTGCACTCAACTACCTCATCAGCAAACCCTGTAAGGTGCCCTGATGCCTCCCACACCTTTGGATGTGAGATAATACTCCCATCTATACCAACAACATTCTCCCTTCTATCTACAATGTTCTTCCACCAATACCTTTTTAAATTGTTTTTCATCTCTACACCAACAGGACCGTAATCATAGAAACCCCCTATACCACCATATATTTCAGAATTAGGAAAGATTATCCCTCTCCTTTTAGCTAATGCTGTAATCTTTTGTAATATATCTTCTGTCATCTATTAAAAATCTCATTTTAATTTCTATTATTATACATCATCTTCTTTTAGTATGTATCTAATATCTGATAATATGAATATATGAAAGATCAAACTGCCCTCAAGACATTAACAGTTGTTAATATTTTTCTAGTTGGGATACTAACTTTTGTATTTGTATATTCATTAACGAAAGAACAACAGATAAATGAAAGCCCTTCAGAAGTAATTGGGGCTGAGCAATTGATACAGGAAACCAAAGAAGAGAAAAAATTCTCTGTTTCAATATGTGATGCTGAAAAAAAAAGTTGCGTATGGTTGTCTAGTGAAGAATTAGTAGAAGATGGAATAGCCAATGAGAATGCAATATATCAGAGTGTATTAGATTCGGTAATTCCTCATCTTGAAAAGTATTACGGAGGTAAAACAATGGCACAGAGCAGCAAAGGTGGTTTCATATATTGGAAAGAAGATATGATACCAGATTTAAGTAATATATTTAAAGATGTATACAACGGATTTAAATCAGGAAAAGACACCCAAATTTTAATACAAACAAAAGACCTACCTGCTACAGATGGAAGATACTCTAACAAATATATTGAGATTGATAACTCAAAACAGAAACTGTATGTATGGATAGACGGCAAAGTAGAAAAAGAAATACTTCTCTCTGGTCCTAAAGTTGGCTATGAGGTATACGGAGTATTTCCAATAGTTGATAAAGGGATATCCCCCATAGCTCCTACAGGAAGATATATGCCATATTGGATGGCCTTTTACTACTCTAAAAGACAAGATTCGTGGTATGGTCTTCACGCACTAATATGGTGGTATGATGAAAATGGTAAAAAAGTATATGAACCAACAACTAACATTGGTGTCCGAAGAAGCGGGGGTTGTATACGTATGCTCTACGAAGATTCTAAATATCTTTATGAAATATTTGAGAAAGGAGATCATATATTAATACACGAATAGGTTTAATGGTGTGATATAATTCAGAGAAATATATTAAATTGGAAATGCATTTTTAAATGGAAGATTCTTTGAAAAGTAATCTAATTGGTCAGAGAAAAGTAAGATTAGAGAAATTAGAGAAACTTAAAGGGCTAGGTATAAATCCGTACCCATCTAATTCAGAAAGAGATATTCAGATTGGAGATATTAAAAAAGATTTTGAAAAGTATGAAGGTAAAACCCATACAGTAGCTGGACGTATTACTGGATGGAGAACATATGGTAAATTACTTTTTGCTGATATTAAAGATCAAACAGGAAATATTCAAATCATTGCAAAAAGCGATTGGTTAGAAAATGAGAAAGAGTCATTAAGTTGGGAGAACTTAGAACTACTAGATTTAGCAGATTTCATAGAAGTAAGAGGAGAGATTGGTAAGAGTAAAACAGGTGAAATTTCTGTAATTGCAAAAGGTATTAGATTACTTACTAAATCTCTTAGACCAATACCAAGAAAATTAAAAAACAAAGAGCAGAAATTCAGAAGAAGATATTTAGACTTAGTAATTAACGAAGATAGAGTTAAGCTATTTAAGAGAAAGGCAAAATTCTGGGAAGTACAAAGAGAGTTTCTTAAAACTCATGGTTTTTTGGAAGTAGAAGTACCAGTACTAGAAGTAGTAACAGGTGGTGCAGATGCAAAGCCATTTAAAACACATCATAATGCTCTAGATATTGATCTATACTTAAGAATATCTACAGAGCTATACCAGAAAAGATTGATAGGGGGAGGGTTTGAAAAGATATATACCTTTGGTCCTAACTTTAGAAATGAGGGTATGGATGATGAACATCTACAAGAGTTTTACGATATTGAATGGTATTGGGCATACGCTGATTACAAAGATAACATGAAGTTAGTCAAAGATCTTTTCTTAGAGATTGCTAACAAGGTGTATGGTAAAACAGAGTTTACTACAAGGGGTCATACATTTGATTTATCTAAGGAATGGGAGGAGATAGATTTTTCAGAGGTTATTAAAAAGAATTTTGGAGTAGACATATTTAATGATTCAGATGAAGTACTACTTAAAGCTCTAAAGGATAAAAATATTGAGTTAGATGGAGAAATGAATAGGAGTAGAATGATTGATAACATGTGGAAGATAATTAGGGCAACAGTATCAGGTCCAGCATTTCTTGTTAACCATCCTATGTTTCTATCTCCATTAGCTAAATCTAAAAAAGAAGACAGTAAATTAACAGAAAGATTCCAGGTAATTATAGCTGGTAGTGAACTAGGTAATGGATACTCTGAGATAAATGATCCACAAGACCAGTTAGAAAGATTTATGGAACAGCAGAGATTAAGAGATAGTGGTGATGAAGAAGCACAGATGTTAGATATAGATTTTGTAGAGATGTTAGAGTACGGTATGCCTCCTACAAGTGGATACGGTCAGAGTGAAAGAGTATTCTGGTTTATGGAAGATATATCTGGTAGAGAGGGTACTCTATTTCCTCAAATGAAAACAGAGTTAGACCAATCTACAAAACAGATATATGAGAGTATTCTACCTAAGGGTAAAAAGAAGTAGATGGAATCATTAAAAGATATCTTTTTAAAACTTAAAGAACAGAAAACTGAAACTAAATCTCAAGGTGAGCTATTTGATACGCAGGAGTATTCTAAAAAGAATGTCGTTATCAATGATAAACATAAATATATATCCAAAGAGTATCAATACTATGGATTAAGTTTAGCAGGTAAGTTAGGAGATACTAAAAGAACAACTATGTATATCAAATGGGCTAAAGAGAAACCAAGAGTAATATTAGAAACAGCATACAGTTTTGCAATAGATTACCCTAAAGCAAAAGATAGAAGTAGGATATTTATGTGGAAGGTAAAGGAGTTGGAGAAGGAGAGCCAGAAGCCAACGGAGTAGCTAAAGCTTTGTTAATTGTATCTAAGATAATCTTTACTGCTTGATCACCCTCTGGGGCAGTTACTCTAGAAGCTGCAGAGTACTGATGGCCACCACCATTTAATAGCTCCGCAATTCCTGCTACCTCTTGATATCCTTTACTACTTCTAAATGATACTTTCCACTCATTATCATTAGTAAACGATGGTTTAACTACAAACCCCCAATGTATTCCCTGTATATATCTCACTATATTATCTCTTACAAACTCCTGTGCGCTATTCACCCCTATCTTTGTTAAATTAAAATTCTTTACATCACTTAAATTAATATATGAATACGCCATATCATTAATGATATGAATATTTTGTATATATATCTTTAATGGAAGCAGGGCATCGACTGGAAACTTAGCATTTTTGTATTCAAAATCTTCTAAATCTAATGGATATACCCTTCTTAATTTAGCCATCAATTCATAGGTCTCTGGTTTAGTATTGTCAAAGATAAATCTACCTGTATCAAATACAATCCCAATCTGACCCAATGTAGAAACCTCTTGAGATATTACATACTTCTTACCTTTTACCTGTATGCAAAAATCTAAAACCTGTTCTGTTGCAGAACTCATACCATCGTTAATTACTACCTGAGCATCCATCGGGTTTGTTGAATGATGATCTATGATTGCAACTTTTGATTTGGTTAACTGAATAGTATCCTCACTTGTGGTGCATATATCCCAATTACCTGCATCAACAATGAGTATTAGTTCTTCATCTGATGCATCTAATCTTTGTACTATCTGTATCTCATTCATTAACGGAATCTTTTGAGTAGGATACTGTTTAGTTTTAAATGAAACTGTTTTTTTAGGATAGTAGGTATTTAAAAAGTTTTTAAGGATTAGTGCACTACAGAAACCATCGAAATCTGGTCCTCTATGTGTAAGTATCAATATGTTACTACTTCTCTCTATTAACTTTTTAAGTTTGGAATACTCTTTTTTCATATATACTGTAAAAAGTATATCAGATTTTGTATTGATAACAGAATATGGAGAGAATATAATAGAAAGGAATAATATTAAGGAAATACTTTAATGATAGATATAAAGAGAATAGTTGAGAGTAAAGATGAGGTAGAAAAAGCCCTATCTAAAAGAATGAACATTGAGGATATGCATTTAGATGAGATAATCTCATTGTACGAACAGAAAAGAGAGCTTTTAAAAGAGTTTGAATCTAAGAGAGCACAACAGAATAGTTTTAATGACAGTATGTCTAAAACAGATAAGAGCTCAGATGAGTT
>CAZIYI010000001.1:0-53009 GCA_964543485.1 uncultured Candidatus Saccharibacteria bacterium | reverse complement strand
AACAGAATAGTTTTAATGACAGTATGTCTAAAACAGATAAGAGCTCAGATGAGTTCACTAAGCTATTAGCAGATCTCAAAACCCTATCCATTGAAGTAAAAGATTTAGAGAGTAAGGTTGGGAATATTGATATTCAAGTAAAAGGATTGTTAGAGGTCCTTCCTAATACTCCTGACGAAGATGTAGTTGCTGGAGAGAAAGAAGCTAATCAAGTTATCAAAACAGTAGGTGAGAAACCTAACTTTGATTTTGAAATTAAAGATCATGTACAGTTAGGAACAGAGTTAAAACTTTTTGATTTTGAAAGAGCAAGTAAAATCTCTGGTAATAATTTCACTTTGTACTCTGGTTTAGGTGCAAGGTTAGAATGGGCATTGATTAACTACTTCATAGATGAACATATTAAAGATGGGTATGAGATGATACTTCCTCCCCACATTGTAGGAGAGATGTCTGGGTATACTGCTGGACAGCTTCCTAAGTTTAAGGATGATGTATATTGGTTAAAAGAGGAGAACCAGTTCTTAATACCTACATCTGAGACATCTTTAACTAATCTTTTTAGAGACGAAATACTTGATGAGAAAGATTTACCTAAAAAGTTCTTCTCATATACACCAAGTTACAGAAGGGAGGCAGGTAGTTACAGAACAAATGAGAAAGGGTTAATGAGAATGCACCAGTTTAACAAAGTAGAGATGTATCAATTTACAACCAAGGATGGTTCTGAGGAAGCATTCGATGAGTTAGTATCTAAAGCAGAAAGATTAGTAGCTGGCTTAGGATTACATTACAGAGTAAGTAAATTAGCCGCAGGGGACTGTTCTGCAGGTGCTGCTAAAACATACGATGTAGAGGTATGGTTACCAGCAGTAAATCAGTACTATGAAGTAAGTTCAATATCAAATGTTCGTGAGTATCAATCAAGAAGAGGGAACATGAGATACAAACCAACTAATGGAGGTAAAACAGAGTATCTAAGTACACTTAATGCATCTGGATTGGCAACAAGTAGACTCATGGTTGCTGTGGTTGAAACATTTCAACAGAAAGATGGAAGTATATTAGTACCACAGGTTCTAAGAAAGTACATTGGAGTAGATAAAATAGATAGAGAGTAAGATGAGTTTCTTTTTAGGTTTTGTTCCTAACCATGAATCAAAAAGTAAGATTCGTAGGGTACAAGCAGAAATAACTACCCTGTTTGATGATTTCGATATTCCAGTTAGATGGGTAAAGCCCAATACTTTTCATATTACTTTGTATTACTTAGGAGAGAGTCTAAATATTTTTAAAAAGTTTTTCTTAAGAAAAAAGATATCGAAGATTCATTTTAAAAAAATTAAAGTCTCCTTTGAAAGTGTTAAGGTTGGGATATCTAGAAATTATAAAGAACTTGTATATCTGGATTTTAGTCAAGGTGGAGAGGAACTAAGAGAGCTTCTGTTACAAGTCAGGGGTGTTACCGATAAACAAGACACATCTATGTTTGTACCTCATTTAACAATAGGGAGAATAAGTAAGGATTTAACGAAAGAAGAGTATAGGAATGTAGCTAATGATATTGCGAGAGTATCTAAGAAATTAAAATTAAATGAGATTGAATTTGTTATTGATTCGATTTATCTTATAGAGAGTAAAAACGGAGACTATTCATTTGAGATGAAGTTAGAGCTGTTTTGATATATAGTGTTGTAATCACTTGTCCAAATACTTTTCTTGTTTCTCCTAAACCAAGTTTTTTGCCTTTTAATATAGGACATAGTATTTTTAAAGATTTTTTCTTTTACTTCCTCAATAGATATTTTACCTTCAAAATACTCTTTAAATTCAATATATCCAATACTATTCATTCCTCTATCAGAGTAAGTATAACCTTTGTTTATGAGTGATGTATTCTCTTGAAGTAAACCATTAGAAAACATCTTATCTATTCTTTCTTTTACTTTCTTAGTTAATATTTCTTTATCTAAATCGATAACGAAATAGAGATGATTTAACATCTTACCTTTCTTTGTATTCACCCCTCCCCTTTGTATAGCCCTAATGAGTCGATGTTTATTATTTCTATCACTATCATTCATTTCGTTGATGAAACTTTTAGCGATATTTTGTAACTCTTTAATATCTTTGTTTTCTAATTGTTTAATATTTTGTTTGTTTTCAACTAAATCATAGTTGAATACAACACTATCAATATACAAACCTGTACCACCAAGAAGAATAGGTATGCCGTCATTTTCAGAAAGTACTCGTTCTACATCTTTCTGATATTTATAAAGGGAGAAATTATCCTTCGGATTGATATAGTCGTAGAGAAAATGTTTAACACCATTTAAAATATATTCCTTTCCTTTTATTTTTTTATCAAATATCGGCTTTGCTGTACCAATATTTAATTCCTTATATATCTGTCTTGAATCACCATTTATAATATATCCGTTAATCTCTTTTGCTAAACGAATTCCTATATCAGATTTCCCAGAAGCAGTAGGACCTGCGATTACAATTATTTTACGGTCAGAATCTATCATTTAAGAATATATTTTGAAATCCAATATGTTAACCAAATAGCTAACACAGAAGAAAGAAAAGAAACAGAGATGATAGCTACTGTTTGGGGAGATAGGAATAGCAGAGTCGATATACCTAAGAGTACAAGAAATATACTTTGCTTAATAGAATCTGAGAAGTACTCTTTTCTGATACTAGAAATTTTAAATCCTTTGACATTTTTTTTAGATATGTAAAAGCCAACTAATATTCCAAGATTAGATACTATTAAGAGAAGGGAAAGTATTGGAACCATTCTAAATATTTCAGTTATGTTTATTTTAAACACACTGTTTATTATGATTATCCCAAAGGTATTTAGGAGTAATACTAGTACAAAAGATACAGAAGAAAGAACTAAAATTTTTTTATTATTGGTAGATAAATATATTGATAGTAAAGCTAACGTTAATATACCCAATATTAGAAATATTTCCATATTTCTCTCATATATACTCCAATTTTGTAATATATTTTGTATTAGTGTCATAACTTTAGTGAGTTTCTAACATTAAGTAAATAGAAGGTCGATATAGATAGGGATAAATTGCTTAATATCATTAAGATTAGTAAATCATTTGCAAATAGTTTTACATATCCACTACCAAGTAACATACAAAGGGAAGATATTAGTGCAATTAGTACTGTAACTATCATTCTGGACTCGACGTTTTCCGTAATTATTCTTATTACAGCTATTATCGTAATAATTTCCATTGCTAAAAGAAAAATATCAATAGGAGTCTCTGATATTTTTAAGTAGGCAATCCAACCAGCTACCGTAATTAAACTAGATATCCCTGATCTTAATAGAATATCTTTTGGAGTTTTTTCTATAAACAGTAAGTATATATAGATAAAGATAATAGCAACCAATATACCCTCTGTTAGTTTGATATAGTCAATCTCTGCATTCTCTATAGAAATATCTTCCTCTGTTGTTACAGAGTAAGATAGTGGGACAATTCCAGAGTTGTATAAGATACTTGTAATATGTGCCAACTCTTTTTCTGTAGCAGAAACTGGAACAGCAAAAAGTCCTTGATCTGCGGTAACCTGAACAGGAGTTACAAAACCATCTATAGATACTCCAACACTTTGATTGAGATTCTCATCTAGGAAATTCTGCCACTCTTTCTCCCATGGCCAAATTTTAAATAATGCAAAATATGAGTATTCATTTGCCGAATTTTTTAATCTTGTTAGATATACATTTCTAAAATTCTTTCGAGTGAATTCAGTTGAGTTATAATTTTCTGCAAGATATGGGGTTAGTGGATTTTCTTGATCTTCGTAATTTACATCATCTTTTCTTGTTACAATATTTATTTCAAACGGAGATTTTATTAAATTCTCAACTAACTCTTTACTCTTAGATGTTTGTACAGAAACTCTAAGGTATGATTTATCCTCTTTCTCAAATATCTGTATAGATGATTGTTCAATTGCAAATGCACTTAATCTTTTTTGAATCACAGACCTTGTTTTTTCGATATCGTTTTTAACATTCTTGCTCTCTGTCGTATCAAGCTCAAGTATATACTCCTTAGCCCAATACATACCACTCTTATTTACCAAATCATAGGTTGCAGAGGAAGTGACTCTTTCAGTAAGAGGTAAAGAGATGAGTACTAAAGCAAATATTATTGAACTTATTAAAACAGATGAAAGATAGCTGAAAGTATTTTTAGCACCACCCTTTTTAATATTTACTTTTGGTAATTTAAACTTTTTCATTCTAGAGTAAACTTGAATCTCGTCCAATTATTATTACTTTATCTTTAGTTAGAACATTGATGAGTAGCGGGTCTCTCTTTTTCTTTCCAAATTCAAAATCTTCAACCTTCATTGCAGCATATTTAATAGGTCTTTTTAGCTCTTTTTCTAATGAACTAATTGCTAAAGATAGCTCTCTCATTTTCATTTCACCAACAAAGAGCATATCAATATCACTCTTGTCTAAATATTTATTCTTCAAAAATGGTTCAGTAACTATTCCTATTTTTATTCCCTCTATAGGGGAAAGTTTCTTAATTAGTAACTCTCCAATTTCAGAATCTTTAAAAAACATAGATCTGAGTTCCCAAAGAATAGGGCACTCTTTATTGATAGAGTACATTATTTTGTTCCCATCCTTTTTTGAACTAAGAAGTTCTATCTTCTTTAAACTTAGTAACTCTCTTCTTACTGCATTGATTTCCTCTCCCAATTCTCTTACCAGACCTCTAACATGATATGGTTTATTAACATCTTCCATGTATTTTGCCAACACCCTTATTCTTACTTTTGATATGAATAGACTTTTAAGCATTCCCCTTAATTTAATATATTAAATAGATCTAATTATTTACTCATTAGACCATGGGGCAATTTATTGCTCAATTATATCAAATTTTCCGATAGAGCGAGGAACTATTGATATCCAAACTCTCCCTCTGTTAAATTCTATCTCATTTCCAGTGCTGTCGTAGTATTTAGTTCTATTAGTTCTTGTTGTTTTTTTCCATGTTCCAGTAGTAATTTTCCCATCAATGAAAAAAGTTGCCTTCCCCTCTCCTATTGTTGTAAGAATTATCCTTCCTTTCTCATCGTAAGATGGAGTTAAAGTTACTTCCTGGATTATTAAATTTTTAGTGTAAACTTGGGTGTTACTTTCTTGATCAATATGAACTTTACCCCCAGTTTCTTTAAAGTAAAGATTTGTTTTGTTATCGTATGTCCATACAGTATCATACATTCCACTGTTATTAAGTCGTTCATGGAAGGTAATATCTACTTTAGTTTTCAACCCTCTATCCTCTAAAGCATTGTCTTTTTTGAATTTCCATGTTTGTACATCTGGCATCTCGTCCCAGTTTTTTCCTTCAGCATATTCCCAGGCACTTTCCAAAGAGGAGTATTCATTATGAGGAGCGTATCTAACACCATCGTTCCATCTCCACGCACCAATCGTTGCAATCCGTTTAATATTGTAAGCATAGATATTTCCACAAGCATCAGTTTTAGGGTTTGTAGTATCAGCACATCCATCGTAAATGTATAGAGGGTCAAAGGGGCTCAACCATTCTAGGTAGTACTGTCTTGCACTTCTAATAGGGCCAACCTTCTCTGGAGTTTCACTCCAAAATATTGCCAAAAATCTAGATATTCCACCCTCTGCCAATGCTTCAAATACTATATCCGCACTGTTTAAGCCAGATTGGGGTCTTGCGTCTGCATGGTTGTTTATCATTACTGCTACAGGTCTTTTATCTTCTAATTTGGCCATCTCTGTTTTGGTAAACAGGGATCCATTTATTACACTCTCTTCTGTCTTTGGTTCTGAAGGTTTTGGTATGGGAATTTTTTCGAAATTTGATTCTATAGGTAGTGATAGAATATATTGGTTAGTAAGGTTTATTATCTCAGATGGTTTTTTATACGGAGTAAGTTTGTATATCCCAAAGTAGTAGAAAAGTGCAATTCCTAAAAGTAGTAGAAATGCAAAAGAAGAAATAGCATATATTATGATTTTCTTTTTTTTATCCAAAGGTATTTTAACTTTACTTTCTTCAACTTGGACCTTAACTTTTTCGGTAGTTGGATCTAACACTTCAATCTTTGAAGCTAACTGATTTTTCTCCTTTACCCCTTTGTCAGAAATATTTATCTTTTTAGGCATAATATATAATTTAACATTTGATTAGGTAAATGTTAATCCTTTATATGATATATTCAATATGATAGTATAAAATATATTAATTAATAATACTAAATAATGAAAAAAAGTATATTTATATACGGATTAGTGTTGTTACTAAGTACCATTCTTTTAACAGGATGTACAAAGAAAACTGAAGAAGAAATCAAGACTGATGACACAGTTGTAGAGGAAAAGGAAAGTGAGGAGGGTGAGGAGGAGACCCAAGAGGATGAAGAAGAGAGTGAAGATTTAGGATATATCTCTGATGATGAGGGGTTTACTAAGGAGAAGCAGAGTTTGGGGGAGAGTAGTACATACGAATATGAAATTGAAGATATTACAGATAGCCAAGAGGATGGATATCATGAGTTTCTTTTTACTATTACCTCTGAAAATGAAGAGGCAACAACACCACTATTTGTTGTAGAACCGATATGGGCAAATGGAGTTATAAAAGTGACTATCTCAAATATATTTGGAGATTCTTCAGATGTGTCTCTTACCAAGGGTATTACAGTTGAGAAGGGAGCTATATCTACACTTACTAGAACTGTTACATCTATCGAAAATACAAGGATATACGGTATTGGAGTTTCTGGTACTCATACTTTTAAATTAGAATTGGATGAATCAAGTGATAGTACATGGATATTTTCTTTAAAGGTATCCTATGATACTAAATACTCTCCACCAACAATTGATTTTGGTAGTACAGAATTTTCTAGTGACTTACAGAGTATAGAGGGAGTTACTTCTTCGGAGGGAACAAAAATCACAAACTATTCATATATTTACTCTGGTGGAGTATTGAAATTCTCTTTAGAGGTATCAAGTGGTGCGTCTAACCCAATTCCTTCTGTAAGTGGTGAATACAATGAATCTGGAGTATTGGAAGTTACATTCCCTTCTTTAGAACTAGACAAAGTGGCTGGATGGACAAGTTCAAAATCAAAAGCTTTAGCAGCAGGTGTGACACTCTCTGTGAGTAGGTCTGGGGAATCATCTACATACTCATTTACAGGTATTAGTAGTAACAAACCGTTTAAACTGAGTGCGAGCCAAAGTCCTAATTTAGTTATCATTGAAATAGATCTGTAAATGATATCGAGAGAACAAGCAATCAAAATACTAGATAAATATGTACAAACTCCTTGGCTTAAACTTCACATGAGAGAGAGCGAGATCATTATGATAGGTTTGGCTAAAGAGTTGGGTGAAAATATTGAAGAGTGGGGATTAAGTGGATTGCTTCATGATCTTGATTTCGACTATGTTAATAAAGATCCAAAAAGACATGTGCTTGAGTTTGATAACATATTAAAAATAGAGAAATTAGAAGTTGGTAAAGATATCCCTTCGAATATATATCATGCGATTAAGGCCCATTACGAGCAACATCCTGATATACAAGAGAAGAGGGAGAGTCGAATGGATTATGCACTTTCTGCTAGTGAGAATTTGAGTGGCTTTTTAGTTGCATGTGCTCTTGTACAACCTGATAAAAAGATTGCTTCTGTAAAGGTTGAATCGGTTATTAAAAAATTAAAACAGAAGGAATTTGCAAGAAATGTTAACAGGGAATTGATTTATGATATAGAGAAGGTTGGTATATCCTTGGATAGATTTATAGAGATTGCATTAAAAGAAATGATTTCTGTTGCTGATGAAATAGGGCTTTAGTATAATTACTTTTACATCGGGGTGTAGTTCAGATGGCTAGAACGCTTGCATGGGGTGCAAGAGGTCGCACGTTCAAGTCGTGTCACCCCGATATTTTTCCCCCTATATTATCGATAATGTCTCATAGTACCATCTAAAAAGATGTAACTTTACCTTGTCTTCAGTATATAGTATGTATTCTAAGGGTATATATTTTAGCTATAACTGTATAAATATGTACATCTGTATTACATATACTGTAGCATATAGATGTACTTAAATTGTCATGATTGCCCCTATGACAAACAAAGATAGATTAGCAGTCCTCGCAATATTCGTATCGGTGTTGGGATTCTCATTTGTAGCAGCGCTTAAACCTGTAATGATTAGTTATGCTATTAAGCAGGGTGCATATAACACTTCTTTCAATTTTGAAAGTGAGAAACTAAAGTTAAGAACATTGCATTTTAAATCAGGTAGTAGTAATTCGAAGGTTGTAGATATGTTAAGTGATGTATTAGAAATGTCTTCTGATGAGATACAGCTAGCTTTAGAGGGAGGTATGAAACCTTCTGAGCTACTATTAAGTTCAGGAATACTTTTATCAGATATTTCCGAAGAGTATTCTTTTGATATTATTGGGAATGGGTTGATAAGGTTTAGAGCGTAAGTATTGATAATTAAGTCATATTATGGTATATTAATATACAGTTATAACGCCTTACGTATAAAAATACGAATTACAACCGGCCAACAGAAGCCGGTTTTTTGTTCTTTAAAAAGTATATGCAAATCCTTGTACTAGTGGATCGCTAGTACAAAGTACTAAAGAAGAGACGTTTTCTTTAGTCAAAACTGTTGGACAGTGTGAGGATACTCCACTGCATGGAGTTGGTGTGTACACACCACTCCATATTCCAACAGTTGCAATGTGAGTATATTTCTGAAAAAATGAGAGGTACTTAAATTAAACATACCAATGTATTATGAAGGTATCTATAGATCAAACTAAATGTGTTGCTTGTGGTTCATGTGTTGCAATATGTCCAGAGGTATTCGAAATGAAAGAGGATGGTAAAGTAGATGTTAAAGCAGAATTAAAAGGAAAGGATATACCAAAAGAATTAGAAGAAAAAGTTCAAGAAGCACACGATATGTGTCCTGCAACTGCAATTGTAATTGAAAAGTAAAATATCAATATGAATGAAGATATACTATGTATTAAAGAAGATACTCTTTTTGAGTATGGTAAATGGAATGGATTAATATCTACAGATAAAGAGAAGTATTTAAAACTTTTGAGAGAAGAAAGTGAATTTAGAGTAAGAAAAGATTTAGAAAAAGATTCTTCATATAAACAGATAATTGCACAGGTAATATTAAAATACAAAGATAAATACTTCTTACATAGACAGGTAGATAAAAATGAGGATAGATTAAACTCATTATGTCCCTTACCTTTGGGTGGTCATATTGAAAAGATAGATATTAAGAAAGACCAAGATATATTAGAGGTAGCACTAGATAGGGAGCTAAATGAAGAGGTAGAGTTGGGAAGTAAAATTGTTAAAAAAACATATTTGGGCTTGGTATATATTGAAGATGAAAATCCTGTTAATCATGTACATGTTGGTTTTGTATATGTATATGATTTAGATGGTACGGATGTACATATTAAAGAGGAAGGGCTAGAGGATATTGGGTTTGTAAGTTTAGATTACCTTAAAACTAATACAGAGAAATTAACATATTGGAGTAGGATAATAATATATCATTTATAAACAGTATGGATGATTGTATTTTTTGTAAAATAGTAAAAGGAGAGGTACCCTGTTACAAGACATATGAAGATGAAAAGGTGTTTGTAATTTTAGATATAAATCCATTAAGTAAGGGGCATACTTTAGTATTACCAAGGCAACATTTTGAAAACATTTTAGATATTCCGGAAGATTTGTATGAATATATGTCAAAAATTGCTAAGAGAGTATCTCAAGTTATTCAAGATAGATATAACCCAGAAGGTATATTAATTAATCAGAATAACGGTAAAAGAGCAGGACAAGAAATTCCTCATATCCATATTCATATAAAACCAATATATGCTGATACAGTAGTATTAAGTGAGGTAGATTATCGAAAAGAATTACCAAAAGATGAGATGCTAAAGATACAGTCTGAGTTATCTTTTAATTAGATTCATAAAACTCTAATATCTCATTCATATACTCTGTATCTAAATCAAAGTGTGTTAAGCCATCTAGCGTAATAAACTCTATATCTTTACCATACCCTTTTAATTTATTCACAAAATATACAGAGTAAGAGTAAGGAACATTTACATCCTTGTTCCCATGCCATAGCTTAATATCAATATCATACAATTTATCAGCTCTCTGTTGATTCCACTCTGAAGATTTAACAGTAGGTGCGAGTAATGCAATTTTAGATATCATATCTGGATATGTAGTAGCAAAGTTCATAGTTGGTAAACCACCCATACTAAAACCAATTAGATATACCTTTGGCTCTATATCATAGTTTTCATCTACCCAATTCTTTAGATTAAGAGTGTCTTGGATAGAGGCAGTGCTACCCCAGTTCACACCATGTTGATTAGAAGCAGAGAAAATATAGTTATGCTCTGTAAAAAATACTCCATAAGCTTGGATATCTTTCATAAATTGATCTTCCATATTTTGAGTTACAGTGGTATTAGAACCATGACTGTATATTATCAGTGTTGGAGGATTCTTTTTATCTATCTTTGTAGGAACTACAACATAAGATTGTTGCTGATCTATGATAGGAAATAGCTCTTGATATGTAACCACGGGTTCTTCTGGGATTGTTTCTTCATCTTGCTGTGTATTATCAACCTCTCTTTCTTTATCAGTAGAATCTTGTTGATTTGGAGTGATTTCTTTCTGTGTTTGAGTATAGTTAATGTAATATATAATTGGAATAGTAATTATCCCAACTACAAGTATTCCAATTAAAAATCTTTTATATTTATTTGTCTTCATTAAAATATACTATCATCATTGATTTAAGTAATTCAACATTTTTGATATGATTTGTATAGATGAAAAAAATAATTAAGAGAAAACACCTTGAATTTTTAATACCTTTTGGATTAAGCATTATACTTTGTTTTGGAATACTCTCCCTTTTTATCAAAAATATCAATATCCAAAGAATATTAAATGAAAGACCATCTGAAATACAGGTTGTTAATGTAAGTACCTCAGATGTATGGATATACTGGAAAAACAAAGAAGATGTCGTATATACAGTATATTTTAAAGAAAATATTAGCTCTTCAGAATACAAAAAGGTTGAACATATTCAATTCCAAAAAGATATTATAAATAAAAATATTGTGTATTCTACCCATATTGATGGATTAAAATATAATACAGAATATATTTTCAGAATTGGGAAACAAGAATATATATGGCAAGATGAGATGACTTTTAGTACAAAGGGTATTACAGAGGAGATTCTTCTTCCTAATATTGAAACTGGTAGTGGAAACAGTAAGAGTTTGCTTTTGATTGAAACAGATGATGATAGGTTAATACTAGATACTCAGTATCATGGTACTTATGCATTTGATTCTAAGGGTAATGAGTATACAGTTACTGAATATGCAAGATATGCAACAGGGAATGATTTAAAAGAAGAGTTGTCAATGATATTAACTCCTACAGTTTTTGCAGCCAGTGGGGCTAATTGTCAAACAAATATATCTATTAACAGTTCTGAATACTCCCCTTCAAAAGCGAAAACTATTCAAGTTATTGATGCTTGGACTGCGGGTTGTTTAACCGGTGGATATCCTGAAGTTTGCTATGAAGATGTATATTGTAAATCTTTACATTATGGAATAAATCCTGCTTTTGCAATTACGATATGGGCTCATGAATCTGGTGGTAGTAATTACGCGTACAGAAGTAATGTTGAAGACTTCGGTATTCATGGAAACTCATCAGTTCCTGTGGCTGATTTCAAAAAACAGATTGAATTCTTTCTTCAATATATAGCGGTCCCTTCATATATTGGTGGATGTACTTGGAATGAAGATTTCCAAAGAAACAATAACCCTACTTTAAGCAAAGAAATTATTATGTGGGGATCAAAATATTTTACTGGGAAATGTAGTGATGAGAGTAGTTTGAAATCTGGATATGAGTATATGTTGGAATTAAATAGAGTATATAGTTGGTTTACGAACTCATCCCTATCTTGGCCATTTACTGTCTCAAAAAACTCTTCAGCTTGTAGCTACTCCTCTGCTTCTACAAATACTAAGTATAACTCTTGTACTGCAAAGGGAGAGCCATCACAACCGACAACGCCTACTACAACACCAACAACTACACCTACAACTCCCACGGGAAATGGTGTAAGAGATTGGCTTGCAGTAACCGGAAGATTAGATAGTGGGAAAGTAATATCTCCTGAAGTGGACAGGTTTTGTGGAGATGTTGATGGATGTATATGTATATGGAAATTAAACATTAAGCCAGGAGAGATAACAAAAAATGCTAGTTATGGATATACATGTACTGTCTCAGGTCAAATAATTTCTACTCCAACCCCATCTGAAGATGCACAGTGTGGTACCAGAGCCACTTCGTATCCTGGTTATACAGAAGATTGGCCATCTGATTCCACCCTATGTACAGTTGGCAATCCAAATCCAGCTACTGTAAATTTCCCTGAAACTGGTAAGAGTGTTTCTTGGTACTGTATAAATGGTACAAAATCTGTAAATTGTAAAGCAAATGTATCTACAATTGATTCTGCTTGTTGTTTAAGTGATCAATCCGTTTCTTGGATAGCTCCTAAAGAGTGTACTGGAAAGATTCTCAATACTGTTGAACAGTATAACTGTGTAGTAAAGGATAGTACGCTACATTTAGATAAGGGTGTAAATTTTGTTCAAGTAATGGAGGTGGTAAATTACAATGAGGTTCCAATTAAAAGTGCAAAGGAACTAATTGAGTATTCTAATAAGAAGATTATAGTTGTAGGGGAATTTTTAAATAATGAATGGGTTAAAGTCGTTAAGTATAATAATGAAAGTATAAATGGTGAGGATTTTAATCTAGAGCCCGGAGGTATTTATCTAATAGTATCTCTTGAGGATATAGATATATCTTTTAAGGGTATTTCTATTTTAAGTGAGAACAGAGATTTAATGAATCTCGTTGGTTGGAATTTAGTACCATCTTCTCAATTTAAAAATGTATCAAGTAATTCAAAGGGTATTCTTACTAATTCGGAATTAAAATATATATCTCAAATTGCAATTTGGGATAAAGAGTTGGGTCTATTTAAATACACAACAAGGGATGAAGGGGGTGAGATATATGGTGAGTCCTTAACCATTGGTAGTCATCAAGGGATATTTATTAGAGTGGATAAGTAAAAATTTAGTTGACATAAGTATTTATTTTAAATATTATTTGTTCTAAGTTTGTCATAATTAATCTTTTATTTTTTAATATATGCCTAAGAAAAACAGTAGTTCAGAAAACAAGAGTGTAAATGAGGATGAAATAGTTATTAGTTTAGATAAATTAGCTATTCCTGCTGCAATCATTCTTGCCGGTATCGTTATTGCTTTAGCAATCATTCTTACTAATAAAGGGAAAGACTCAACTCCTGATACAAATCTTAATGGAGATACGGATACTACAGATACAACAGAAGAGTACTCTGAAGCTTCTACGGTAATTGGGAATAGTCCATACCTGGGGGATATTAAGAATGCTAAGGTGGCCTTGGTTGAGTATACTGATTTCCAATGTTCTTACTGTGAGAAATATGCAACAGAAACTAAACCAAGTATTTTAGAAAATTATGTAGATACGGGTGAAATAATCTATGTTATTAGAAATTTTCCTTTGAGTTTCCATGGACAGATTGCAATAGATTCTGCTAATGCGGGCTTATGCGTAAATGAGATTGGTGGAGCAGAGAAATATTTTGAATTCTACTCTAAGGCATTCTCTAAACAATCAACAGATGAACTAGCAACAGTTGCTCAAGGTTTGGGTATTGATATGAATAAATATAATACATGTATGAGCGAGAATAGGTATAAGGATCAAATAGATACAGATATGGCAGATGGAACAAAAGCTGGGGTTCAGGGTACGCCTGGCTTTATAATTGGTATCATTGATGATGAGGGTAATGTAGTAGGTAAGAATATTTCAGGTGCATATCCTTATGAATCATTCAAATCAGTTATTGATGAAATGTTAGCAAAGTAGGTTGTACAATGCTTTTGAGTTTAAGAAAGGGAGCTTAGCTCCCTTTCCTTTTATATATATCTATTTCTTCTTTTTAACTTCTCTTCTAGAGTAGCTAAAAGAATCGTATTTGGTTCTTACGACTGCACCAATAGTAGTTGCGATAAGGGATATTCTATAGATTGTACTAAAGAAAGGGATCAATCCTACAATAGAGGATATCAATCTCCCAATAAGTAAAGATACTAATCTTCCATTATCTTTCTGTTTAGATAATTGAAGTATTTTTTGTCCCAAAGCTGATTCTGTCCATATCGTTCCAAAAATACCCAAGAAAAGTAAAATTCCAATTAGTAGAAATGCAAGAGGTATTCCTACTAAGGTTAATATTAAAAAGAATAATGGTAAGCCCATTGTAAATAGAATTACTATCCCAACAGCAAAACTCTTAAGTAATTCTGACCAAGAGGGTATTATTTTACTCTCAATTTTTAATGTTTTAACTGGTGCTGCCATTATTATCAAGACACCAACTATATACATACCTAGAAATAGAGCTACAGTTAACCCAACATTAAATCCTAAAAAGTCGTTAACGGATACTTCTAATTCTTGCTCTTTCTTTTCTGGCCATAGTTCGTGTGTACCGAGTATAAGTTGTCCTGTAATATCATTATCATCTATTGTGTAGTTTTCGGTTTCAATTAAAAAATCACCCCCTACTGTCGCAGTTGAAATAATTTGTCCTGATACAATCCTAACATCATCGGATATAGCTCCAGCCATATTTAGGGTACCCGTAGCTCCCATTACATCTTTTGATATACTGGCATCAATATCTGTCATCATAGATGCAAAGAAGATATTTCCTCCATAAGTGCCTTGAACTTTAATGGTAGACCCTGCCAAAACAGAGCTTCCATATATGTTTCCTGATACAGATACTGTAGAACCGAATAGATATAGATCTCCAGTTACAGTTCCATCAACCAAAATATTGTTTCCAAATACTATTAAATCTCCATCAACAACACCATTTATTTTAATATTTTTTCCTGAGACATACAGATCGTCCTCTACAATGGATTCTTTATCCAATGTGTAATCGCCCATCTCTATTTTTGCTGCATGAATAGAGGAAATGAAAAGAAATGGTAGCAACAGGAATGAAAACAGAATATATCTTAATTTCAACATTATTCTTTATCCTTAAGTTATATATACTAATATATCACATATTTGAATAGTTTTTATACTCAGTAATTAGTATAATTAGAGAGTATAAATTGAATATAGGGAACATGAAATTAATAATATATATGCCTGCATTAAATGAGGAAGACGGTATTGAGATTGTGATTAAGGAGTTACCTAAAAAAATTGATGGAATAGATGAGATTGATGTGTTAGTTGTGGATGATGGAAGTACAGATAATACTGCAAAGATTGCTAAACAAAGTGGTGCGAATGTAGTAAGTCATGGGATCAACAAAGGTGTTGGAAGTGCTTTCCAAAGTGCATTACAGTATGCATTAGAGACAAGGGGGGATATTCTAGTTAGTATTGATGCCGATAGACAGTTTAACAGTAAACAGATATCCGAAATTATTCAACCCATATTAAAAAATAATGCAGATATGGTTACTGGTAACCGGTTTAACGAGGGAATGCCAGAGAATATGCCCAAAAGCAAGTATTGGGGAAATGAACAGATGTCTAAGTTGATATCTTTGATAAGTGGGCAGAAGTTTAGAGATGTGTCTTGTGGTTTTAGGGCTTACAGTAGAGAGGCACTAATGAGATTAAATCTTTTTGGATCATTCACATATACACAAGAGACGATATTGGATATGGTATATAAAGGATTAAGAGTTGTGGAGTATCCTGTTGATGTAGTGTATTTTAAAAATAGAAAGTCTAGAGTAGCAGGAAGTATAATTAAGTATGCACTTAGAACATCTGAAATTATTGTTAAAACTCTTCGTGATTACAAACCTATGACTTTCTTTGGTGGGATTGGGGGAGTATTTTTTTTAATTGGTTTAATATTAGAAATTGGGTTAGGAATGTATTTCTTGATCGAAGGAAGTTTTACTCCATACAAATTTGTTGGATTTACTGGTTTTGGATTCTTAATATTCGGATTACTACTTTTTATTGTTGGTCTATTAGCGGGTATGTTTAACAGAGTAAGGGTAAACCAAGAGAGAATACTTTATGAATTAAAGAAGCAGAAATACGATAACTAATACTCTTCCCTTATTGCATAGGTTTTTCTATCTCCATTCTCATGGTATGAACGTAGTATAAGTTCACCTAGTAAACCGAAAGAGAAGAATTGGGTTCCCATTATCAATCCAAATACAGCTATTAGGAGTAATGGGTTTTCAGTTAAATCTGCTTTATTCAATACTTTATCAAATACCGCTATAACTAAACTTACAAAGCTTAATACATATGTTATCAATGCTAATGGCCCCATAAATTGGATAGGGGTCTTTCTTCTCATTGTTAAAAACTTAACATTTAGGATATCAAATATTACTGTTAGGGTTCTTCCAATGCCGTATTTACTTTTACCATGTGACCTTTTCTGGTGATATACCTCCACTTCTCCTATCTTTGCTCCATACATACCAAGTAGGTAAGACATAAATCTGTGTAGCTCTCCATACAGACGAATGTCTTTGATAATTGCTGATTTAACAACCTTTACCATACACCCCGTATCATGTATTCCTAAGTCCCCAAATGCAATTTTCATTAGTTTGTTTGCAAACAAAGATGGTAATCTTCTTAATATGTTTCCATTCCATCTGTTCTTTCTCCATCCGATAACTGCATCTAAATCATCTTTTTCTAGTTTTTTAACCATTTTTACAAAATCTACAGGATCATTTTGGTTGTCTCCATCTATAGTAGCAATATACTGTCCATTTGCCCTATCTATTCCAGCCATAAGTGCACCACTTTGACCTGTTCTACTCATCAATGTAATACCGTGTGAGTTTGTATCTTCCAAACATATCTTCTTTATCTCTTCCTTTGTTCCATCCTTTGAGCCATCATTTACCCATATTACTTCATATTCAAATACTCTATTCAACTCCTTCTTAATCTTTTTATTTAGCTCAGGAATATTCTCTTCTTCATTGTATACAGGAATTACAATTGATAACTTTGGTTTAGTAATCATAGATACAAAGTTTTTAATTAATTACTGTATTTTTACCATATTTTTAATATTTTCACAAAAATTGAAACTACTATCCCAAATGTATATACTCTAGGAACTAACTTAGAGAAAAACATGTTCTATGAAAATAGCTATCATTGGAACAGGATATGTAGGTCTTACACTATCAGCACTACTTGCCAGAGTAGGATACAAAACATACTGTATAGATGTTGATAAAAAGAAAATAGATATCATTAAAACAGGGAAATCCCATTTCTATGAATTGGGCTTAGACACCTTAGTTAAATACGGAATAGAGAGTTGTAATTTAATACCTACTCTTGATTACAAAGAAGGTCTGTCAGATGTAGATGTAGTATTTCTTTCTGTAGGAACTCCTAGTGGTCCTGATGGTGGATTTGATTTAACATATATTTACAGTGCAGTAGAACAGGCAGCTAAGTATGTTAAGGATGGTGTCATATTTGTACAAAGAAGTACTGTTCCTGTAGGTACTGGTAGGGAAGCAATGAAAAGAATTAAGAAAGTAAATCCTAAACTTAAATACACATACCTTTCGTCTCCGGAATTTCTTAGAGAGGGGGCTGCTGTATTAGATTCAATTGTGCAAGATAGGATTGTAATTGGTGGAGAGGATGAAGAAGCAAAGAAAAAGATATTTAAGATATTTGAAAAGATTGAGTTTCTCTCTGAGGATATTATCAGTAAGAATCCAGAGATTAGTATGTATGCTAATAACAATATGTATACTAATAACCATAGTGAGGTAGATTTCGAAAAGAAGTGTATGAGTACTAAATTAGAGAGTGCAGAACTTATTAAAGTATGCTCTAATACGATGTTAGCTATGAAGATATCATATGCAAACAATATAGCGAGAATATGTGATAAGGTAGATGCAAATATTACAGAGGTTATGGATGGTGTAGGTATGGATAGAAGAATAAACAGATCATTTCTTTATGCAGGTATTGGCTTTGGTGGTGGTTGTTTTCCAAAAGATGTTAAGGGTTTAATTAGGTCTTTAGAGGAACACAATGTTGATGCTACACTGTTTAAAGCAGTAATGCAGGTTAATACAGAACAAATAGATTTTGTAATACAGAAGGTTAAAGATATGGGTACACCTAAAAAAGGAAAGGTAGGAGTTCTTGGTCTTTCATTTAAACCAGGTACTAGTGATATGAGGGTATCTCCTGCTGGGAGATTATGTAAAGCATTAGTAAAGGATGGCTATACAGTTGTTGGTCATGATCCTCAAGCAATAGAGGAAGCAAGAATAGAGTTTCCAGAAGAGAAAGGTCTAGTGTATTCAGAGAGTATAGAAGATGTGTTTAAGGATAGCGAGATGGTAGTAGTGGCTACTGATTGGCCTGAGTTTAAGGAGTTAGATTTTAAATATCTTTCCACTTTTATGAAAGAGAACAGAATGTTAGATGCTAGAAATTACTTAGATATTAAAGAGATGAGTAAGATATTTAAATTTGAAAACTTAGGGGCATAAAAAATGAAAAAATATTCAATACAGGTTGAAAGGAATCATTACTATAATGGATATGATAGCTTGTCTAGATTCTCTTCATATTATTACCAAATTGAAAGTGCTCTAAACTTAAAACCAAAAAATATCTTAGAGATAGGGGTCGGAAATAAAACTGTTTCCAATTACTTGAAGGAAATGGGAATTGGGGTTACAACATTTGATTTTGATAAAGAATTAAAGCCAAATATCGTTGGAGATATGCGTGATATGAAAATGATTAAAAATAAATCATTTGATTTAGTTATGGCATGTGAGGTTCTTGAACATATCCCTTGGAGTAATGTTGATAAAGCACTTGAAGAATTGAAAAGGGTATCAAAAAAGTATGTCTTAGTTGCTATGCCTTGGTCTGGGTGGAGTTTTAATATTAATTTAACTTTTCCATATATAAAGAGGGTATTTAAAAAAGATTATTTTAATTTCGGTTTTGTAATTCCTAGGTTTTATGGAAATGTTAAATGGAGAGGAGAACATTACTGGGAGATAGGTTCTAAAGATTATCCATTGTCAAAAATCAGGAAAAAGCTAAAAGAGTATTTCATATTAGAGAAAGATTTTCAGAATCCTCTTAATAGATATCATCATTATTTTGTATTAAAGAAAAAATAAATTAATAATCTTAAAAATGAAGAAAGCATTAATTACAGGTATAACTGGTCAAGATGGTTCTTTCCTTACTGAACTACTCTTAGAAAAAGGGTATGAAGTACATGGGATAATTAGAAGATCTAGTACTGTTAATACATGGAGAATTAATCATTTGTATAATAATCCTGAAATATTGGACAAGAAGATGTTTCTTCATTATGGAGATTTAACTGATGGGATGAGCTTAGTTCGTTTAATAAATGAAATTAAACCAGACGAGATATATAACCTGGCCGCCCAGAGTCATGTACAGATATCTTTTGAATTGCCTGAATTTACTGCAAATATAGATGCATTAGGAACGTTGAGAATACTTGAAGCAATACGTTTATTAGGTTTAGAAAAGAAAACGAAATTGTATCAAGCATCAACCTCAGAGCTATACGGTAAAGTTATTGAAACCCCTCAATCAGAGACAACTCCTTTTTATCCCCGTAGTCCATATGGTGTTGCAAAATTGTATGGTTTTTGGATTATTAAAAATTATAGAGAAGCATACAATCTCTTTGCTTGTAACGGAATTTTGTTTAATCATGAATCAGAAAGAAGGGGGCATAACTTTGTAACAAGAAAGATTGTTACTGCACTGTGTAAAATAAAATTAGGTATGCAGGATGTATTAGAACTAGGTAACATTGATTCAAAGAGAGATTGGGGATATGCAAAGGACTATGTAGAAGCAATGTGGTTAATGTTGCAACAAGAGAAACCCGAGGATTATGTAATTGCAACAGGTGAAACTCATACTGTAAGGGAATTTGTAGAGTTAGTAGCAAAAAAATTAGAATACTCAATTGTATGGGAAGGTGAAGGAGTAAAAGAGGTTGGTAAGGATAAAAAGAGTGGGAAAGTATTGGTTAGAATAAATCCAAGGTATTTTAGACCAACAGAGGTTGATTTGCTTTTGGGGGATCCTTCTAAAGCGAAGAAAGAGTTAGGGTGGCAGCCTAAAACCGATTTAAATCAGTTAGTTGATATTATGGTAAAAAACGATAGAGATAAACTTAAAAAAGATAAAGAAGTTTACTTTTAAACTAATCAAACATGAATATTCTATTAACAGGTACAGCGGGTTTCATAGGGCATGCTACAGCAAAATATTTTCTTGAAAGAGGTGATACAGTAATAGGGGTTGATAACTTCAATGATTACTATGATGTGTCTTTAAAAGAGGATAGGAATAAAGAGTTAGAGAAATATCCTAAATATAAATTGTATAGAATAGATATTTCTAATTTAAAAGATTTAGAGAAGATATTTAAAGAAAATGAAATAGACAGGGTATGTCACTTAGCTGCACAAGCAGGTGTTAGATATTCAATAGATAATCCATATGTATATGCTGATAGTAATATGGTTGGTTTTGTTAATATGATTAACTTAACTAAAGATAAAGGTATTAAATATTTCATATACGCATCATCTAGTAGTGTATATGGAGATACATCTAAAATACCCTTTGTAGAAACAGAAGATGTAAGTAAACCGATATCCCTTTATGCTGCTAGTAAGAGATCTAATGAGTTAATAGCGTATACATATCATCATTTGTTTAAATTAAATACAATTGGTTTAAGATTTTTTACAGTATATGGGCCATGGGGTAGACCTGATATGGCAATATTTAAATTTGCTGATCAGATGAAAAAGGGAGAAGAGATTCCAGTATTTAACTATGGCAAGAATATGAAAAGAGACTACACATACATTGATGATATTGTTGATGGTGTAATTAAGGCAATTGATTGTGAATATGAAAGTGAAATATTTAATCTAGGTAAGGGTAGTCCAGATGAGTTAGGGTATATGATAGAGACATTAGAAAAATATATGGGTGTTAAGGCAACCAAAAAACTTCTACCTATGCAAAAGGGGGATGTATTGATAACATATTCTGATACAAGTAAAGCAAAGAAAATGTTAAAATATGAACCTAAGATTACGTTAGATGAAGGTATTAAGAAGTTTGTAGAGTGGTATAAGGGGTATTATAAAATGTAAATATTTCGAATGAAAAGAGTACTTGATATTGTTACAACTCCATATCTAATTCCTAAGGGCTCCTCTTTAAGGGTAGATTCTGTATTAAAAAAGTTAGCTAAGAATAATCATATTGACTTACTTGTATATCCTGTTGGAGAGAACCCTAGATATGACAATGTAAATATCATTAGAGTAAATAGCAATAAAGATTTGAATTTAGGTGTAAGTGAAATTAGTTTAAAGAAATTAAAACTTGATTTACAGGTTTTGTTTAAGGCATTCTCTTTGGTAAGGAAAAATAAATATGACATAGTTCATTGTGAAGACTTTGAGGCGGGCTTTATTGGTTCACTTCTTTCTCTTTTTTTTAAGAAACCTAGATATGTATATGATTTACATAATACAATAGTTGATAACTTGAAGATTACGAATAAACCAAAGATATTGATTAGAATATTTTCTTTTATGTCGACATTTGTTTATTCAAGATATGATTTAATAATTGCTAACTGGAAGATATATACCAAAATAGGTGCTAAAAAAACATTCCTTTTGTATGATGAATCAGATATTGAGTTAAAGGAAACAGAGATTCCCACAAAGAAAAAATATTTAGCGTATAGTGGAAATTTTAAAAAATACCAGGGAGTTGAAGAGTTCGTTAAAGTGTATTCAAAGATACTACCATCTTTTGATTTGGTTTTAATTGGAGAACCAACTAAGGAGATTAAAGATTTAGTTAAAGAGTTGAACTTAGAAGACAGTGTATATTTTACAGGAGTATTAGATATTAAAGAATCCAACTATATACTAAGTAATGCAGAGTTTTGTCTCATACCACGTATATCTGGAGATCAACCCGGACTAAAAATGATTCATCATATTATGTTGAGTAGACCTTCATTAGCTACAAATATATCTGCCAACACAGAGGTACTTAAAGATCGGTATAACAGTGTGTTGTATTCAAATGAGGCAGAATTAGAAGAAATACTTAAGGATATTGATAGTGGTAAGTTAAATGGACAGTCACTTAAGAAAGGAATAGATGAGACACAAGATGAGATATTAAAGATATGGAGTCAAGAATATTTTGATAAACACTATTATGAATAATAAACCGAAATTTTCAATAATAACAGTATCGTATAACTGTAAAAACGATTTAGAGAAAACGCTAGATAGTGTTTGTAATCAAACATATAGGAATTATGAATATATTGTAATTGACGGTGATTCAAATGATGGAACTAAGGAGTTATTAAAGAGTAGAGAAAAAGATATTACATATTGGGTGTCTAAAAAAGATGAGGGGATATACAATGCTATGAATAAGGGGGCAAGAGTAGCACAGGGGGATTATCTATATTTTTTAAATGCAGGGGATACTTTTGTTGATGATAATACATTAGATGATGTTGATAATGAGATAGATAATAATCAGGATTTAATATATGGTAGGATTAAAGTGGTTAATAAGAGAAATAATAAAAGTTATATTAAGGGTAAAGCTTTAACAAAATTTAATTTAAAGTTAGGAAACAAGGTTAGTCAACAAGCAGTATTTATGAAGAAGGAAATATTTGATAAAGTTGGTGGTTTAGATGAGAGATATAAGATAGCGGCAGATTTTGATCTATTATGTAAGGTTTTTGAAGGTACCCATATTATTAAGAGAATAGATTTAATTATATGTAATTATGATGGGGGTGGGGTTAGTTCAAATGTGAGGAAATCGTATGATGATACTTCTAAGGTGATTATGAATAGATATGGGAGACTAGACTTTTTTTTATATAAAATTATAGCTTACATTAAATTTTTTTTATTATTACTGATTAAAACAAATGATTACAAGTAAAGTTATAAAAATATTACCCAAAAATATCCGTGTAAAAGTAGAAAATAATTCTGAGTTTAAAAATATTATTGGCAATATTAATTGGTTGACGTTTGAGAATATCCTTAGAAATGGTTTGAATTTTTTTATATTTGCCTGGATAGCAAGATATTTAGGGCCAGAAGAATTTGGATTTATGACATATGCGATTGCATTTATATCCTTATTTATAGCATTTTCCACTCTTGGTTTAGATGATATTGTGGTTAAAGCTTTTATATCACACCCAGAAAAACGTTCAAAATATTTAGGGTCAACATTGTTTCTCAAATTCTTAGGGTCATTGCTTATGCTTATGATTTCAATTCTAAGTATTTTAATCATAGAAGGTGGAAATTTATCCATTGCATTTATGATTTCTATTCTTGCAGTAGGTTATATTTTTAAATCTTCAGATGTAATGGATTTATGGTTCAAATCTCAAATAAAATCACAATATTCCGTATTTGCAAGATCTATATCCTTTTTAATAATATCATTATTGAAAGTAATACTTATTTTAACCCAAGCTCCTCTTATTGCTTTTATTTTAATGTATTCACTTGATTTCGCTCTTGCTTCAATATTTTTATTCGTCTTTTATAAGAAATTTGGGGAAATTCCTATTAAAAATTTTAAAGTGGATTTTAAAATTATGAAAACACTTATAGTTACCAGTCTGCCTTTGTTTTTAGGTGGAGTGGTAGCAACAATCCAAGCCAATTTAGATCAGGTAATGCTTAAGAATTTGGTTAATCCTAGCGAACTTGGATATTATGGTGCGACATTAAAAATTGTTTCCTCTTTTGCTTTTTTATCTATCATATTAAGAAATTCCCTCTTTCCTTCAATAACAGCTGCTAAAAATTTTTCTAATGAAAAGTATATGAAACGGATGCAGGCACTGTATCAACTGATGATGTTAACATTTATTTCTATTGCATTACCAATTTTTCTGTTAAAAGACCCTTTAGTTAATATTTTGTATGGTAGGGATTATAGCTATGTTGCAATTTTGTTGCCTGGGATGCTTCTTAGATTACTATTTACCCATTATGGTACAGCTCGTGGAGTTTATCTGATACATGAGAATCTTCTCAAATATTCATTTTGGACAACTTTAATTGGAACTATTCTTGATATCATTTTAAATCTGGTCTTAATACCTAAATATCAAAGTTTAGGCGCAATTATAGCATTCTGTGCATCTTACTTTGTCACTATATTCCTTATAGATTTGATTTATCCTAAAACTAGAAGAAATGCTTTAGTGATGATAAAAAGTATGTTTACATTTTTTAATTTATTAAAGCTGTAATTAATGATAAGTAACTTAAAAAACAATATTTTCATTATTTCTTTATATAGAATTTATCAAGCATCTAGATTTTATTTCCGGTTTAAAATATTTAAATTTGTTATCAATATTTCATCCTATTTAAAAGATCTATTAAGATTTAAACAATTGAATAAAAACAACAATTTTCTAATGGGTTACCTTTATCCCTGTCTTCAAGATAAAACAGAAAGTACACCCTTGGATTCTGTTTATTTTTTTCAAGATACATGGGCCGCAAAAAAAATTTTTGAATTAAAACCCAAGAAACATGTTGATGTAGGAAGCAACGCAAAAACAATAGGTCTAATTTCTCAGTTTGTTGAAACAACAATGATAGATATTCGACCATTAAGCTTAAATCTCAAAGGATTAAATTTTAAAAAAGGTAGTATATTAGAACTTCCCTTTAAGGATAATTCAGTAGAGTCGATTTCAAGTATATGTGTTATAGAACATATTGGATTAGGAAGATATGGTGATGAAATAGATTCTTGGGGAAGCGAAAAGGCCATTAAAGAACTTAAAAGAGTAATAAAGAAAAATGGGCATATAATTTTCAGTGTCCCTGTTTCTAATCAAAATAAAATATTGTTTAATGCTAATCGGACTTTTACAAGAGATTATATTATTAGTTTGTTTTCTGATTTTAAATTAATCGATGAAATGTATATTTATAATGATAAAATAGAATCAACCTACAAAGAGCAATTGGGAACAGGTTGTTTCTTTATGAAAAAAATAAAATAAATTAAAATAATATATGATAATATTTTGGGGAGAAGGGCGATTGGGAAATCAATTATTTCAATATGCATTTATAAAAAATTTTATTAAAAGAAACGAAAGAATTTACACATGTAATTTCAAAGATTTTTTAGAAGTTTTTTCTATTCAAGAGAATATTTCGAATTGTAATTCAAAATTTGTGCAAAACATTTTGTTGATAATTGGTAACAGACTCTTCAAATTTCTTGCAATTTTAAGATTAGTGTCATCCTGTTATTCTCTAACAGATCGAGTTAAAAATTCTAATTGTGAGAATGGTTCGTATGTAATTAAAAAGGGATTATTCAAGATTCTATATATTTATCCTGGATATTTTCAATCTGAGAAATATTTTAATAAATCTTTAAAGGGTGATTTAAAGATAAAAAAAGAGATACTTGATAAGGGAATTAAATTTATTAACGAGTTGGATAAATCTAGCAAAAAAATATTTATTCATCTTAGAAGAAAGGATTATTTATCTCATAAGGTTTTTGGAGTAATTGATGCAACTTTGCCCCTCAATTATTATAAGAAAGCTATTAGTCTTGTAAACAAAGGGAATCGGAATGTTTTATTCATTTTTTTATCCGATGATCCGGACTATATCAAGAAACACTTTAAATATTTAAAAAATAAAGTAATATCTGAGAATACTATGGAAATAGATTTCGCAATAATGACATTATGTGATGGAGGTATAATGTCAAATAGCACTTTCGCTTGGTGGGGAGGATACTTGGGGAAAGAGAATTTTTTATATGCACCGAAATATTGGATTGGTTTTAAAAGCGAAGTAGAATTCCCAATTGGGATTTCTCCTTCGTTTGCTCATCTTGTAAATTTTAATTTTAGATAATATCTAAAAATGTCATATGTGCCTGTTGCATTATTTGTTTATAACAGACTAGAGCATACAAGAAAGACTGTAGATGCTTTAAGGAAAAATGAATTGGCCAAGAATACAGAATTATTCATATTTTCAGATGCTTCTCGGAATGCCGATCAAAAAGTGAGTGTTCAAGAGGTAAGAAGATACATAGGAAGTATAGTTGGGTTCGCAAGTGTTAAAGTGATAAGAAGAGAGAAGAACCTTGGACTCGCGAAATCTATCTTAGCTGGAGTAACGGAAATTTTAAGTAAATATGACTCAATCATTGTCCTTGAAGATGATATTGTTACATCAAAAGCATTTCTAAGATACATGAATGATGCTCTGCGATATTATAAAAACAGCAAAAAGATTGGCTCAATATCGGGATTTTCTTTCTCTTCCAAGACTATGGAGATACCTAGATCATACCCCGAAGATATCTACCTTTCGGTAAGGCCGTCGTCATGGGGCTGGGCAACATGGCAAGATCGTTGGGTACATGTTGATTGGGAGATAAGGGATTATAAGAAATTCAAATTTAATCTAATAGAAAGATTAAAATTTAATAGAGGTGGCTCTGATTTGAGTCAAATGTTAGACGCTCAAAAAAAAGGAAAGGTTGATTCATGGGCTGTTAGGTGGGCATATAATTTCTATAAAAACAACTGGTACTGTATTTTTCCAGTAATCTCCTTTGTTGACAATATAGGTAATGATAATTCCGGAGTTCATAGCAAATCTTCAAATAAAGATTTATATTCGAATCCAGTATTAAATACAAAAAAAGATATTAAATTCCCACAAGAGATAGTAATAAACAAAGAAATATTAAGAAATTTCCGAAGGGTATATTCTAAAAACATTAAATATTATGTGAGAAAATTTTATTATAAACTGAAAGACAAATTAAATGAGAATTCTAGTAATTAGTACACATGACAGTAGAGGAGGGGCTGCGAAAGCGGCATATCGTTTTTCTAAAGAGTTTATTAATCAAGGTCATCAGGTATGTTTATATGTTAGAGATAAAAAACAAAAAGATACTTTTATTAAAGAATCTTCTTCCCCAAGAATTTTTTCAAAGATATATCATTTTTTAGATTTCATACCAGGGTATATACTAAGTGGGTTTGATAAAGATGCGAATTTCACATTAGGTCTATTTGGAGAAAACTTAAATAGCATTTTAAAAGAGTTCCGACCTGATGTAATAAATGTACATTGGACATGGAAAGGATTTGTATCGTTTTCGGAGATATGTCGAGTATCAAAAAGAATTCCAGTTATCTGGACAACTCATGATTGTAGTCCATTTAGTGGGGGTTCATTTTTTCCGAAGAAGAGAAAAACTATTGAATGTTTATCTAATATAAGCTCTTCTATTCGAAAAATATTTTTGAGTAATTCAAATATTACATTTGTTTCTCCAAGTAATTTCTTATTCAAAGAGTATCAAAAATATGATATTTCTAAAAATTTAGATTTTAAAGTAATTAATAATGGGATAAATACTAATATATTTAAAAAAATCGATAGAAATATTGTTTCAAAGAAGCTTGGATTAGATATAAATAGAAAGTATATTCTTTTTGGGGCAGTGAATATAATAGAGAGTAAGGTTAAAGGGGGAGAGATGTTAATAAAGGTACTCAAATCTTTGAAGGATTTTTTTGTTGAAAATAATATTGGATTATTATCTTTCGGCTCTTCAGACCCATTTGTTAATTTAAAAGGGTCTGAGGAAATCTTTAATAAACATTTTGGGTATATTGGGGAATATAAAATGGTCGAATTACTATCAATTGCAGATGTTGTTTTAGTACCCTCTTTTTACGAAAATTATCCATTTGTAGTTATGGAGGCACTCTCTTGTTCAACACCAGTAGTTGCTTTTAGAACAGGTGGAATACCGGAAATGATTAGTCATAAAAAAAATGGATATCTCGCAAAGCTTGACAATGTTTATTCGTTTAGAGAAGGTATAATATACTGTTTAACGAATAAGATGAAACAAGATATTATATTCCCTATAGAACCTGTAGCGAAAAAGTATATATCACTTTTTGAAACTAAAATATAACGGTATTAAAGGAGGCGGGTAATACTCTGTATACTCTATAATTCCCGGCTTTATAAATCAGTTTAAACTGTTTAGCAATGCTATTTAAATAAAGAATTTGATCTCTTAATTTACCATCTGTATAGTAAGAAAATTTGCCAGGATAAAGTTCTTGATAGATTTGATCAGTTCTTCTATATGAGGTGCTTTGTAACTCACTAATTGAAAAAGAATTAGCGAATATGGTGTAATCTGGGCCATTTATATTTTCTGTAATTAGGTACTCAATTTTGTATTTGTGCATCGTCGATGTGAAACCAATATCTCTCACACTTTCTTTGAATATTGGATTCGCGAAAACTTTAGTGTCATACAATCGATATAAATCAGTTTTAAGAGTGAGATATGTTAAGCTTGATTGATCTATGAAAGTTGTTTCTTCATCTAAATCTAAGCCATTAAAATATCCGATCAAGCTGTAAATAGCAGTATTTTCTCTGTTTAATTTCCCGCTGGTCAACCAAGTCATAGGTATAAACATTCCCATAAGTATTAAGAACATAAATAGTAGACGTATTTCTTTTGACTCGAATAAATTTGCCAAGAATGATATCCCCCATGAAGCTAACAGTACAACTAGGGAAAGAATTGGGATCCAATAATAACTATGAAAGAAAAGAACTTTTGAAGCTACTATAACATACACAATACTTCCAATTAACATTGCCAATATAAAAAAGTTTTTCTTTGGAGCATTCTCGTAAAAGATTAAGAGAAATACAGATATTGAAGCAGAAAGAAAGAGGAAAATGGTTGAGTAGGGAATAAGTTGTATGTATATTAATCTTAAATATAAATCAATATTTAAAATTAATCTTTCATCGGTTAAAAATTCTTCTGCTAGTTCAGTAGAGTAAATCATTTTTATTATAAAAATGAAAAGAGGAAGAATTAATAATAATAGATACTTATACTTACAAATAAAGGATATAAACTTTTCAAAGATTCTCTCTAAGAAATCCTGAACTGTTAATATTTTAGAATATACTAGTATAGTCACGGCTAAAAAGACCAAGAATAATACAAAATGGAGGATTTTCTTCTCTGGAAAATAAGAAACACTTAGAATAGTAGTAAGATATGGAATTACTAGATAAATAAGATATATCGATATTTTCTTTATAACATCTTTGAATAAATATTTAGATTGTGCAATTAAAAGAACCGCTATGATAGGTAAAGCCCAAATTGCTATATTCTCCTTTATTGAAGCAGCTGTACCAAGTATAAGAGCTGAGATAAAAAACAGTTGAGGTTTTTCTTCTTTAAAAAATTTAAATAGGAAATTAAAAGATATGAAAGAAAGCCCAAGTGTTAGAGTATCATAGACAGTTACAAATGATGCAAGATTAAAAATGGGATTTATTGCAAATAAAAAAGTCGCTATTAGAGATACTTTTCTGTGAAAGATTTTTTTAATTAACATGTAAAAGGACGTAAGAGTAAATATGCCTAGGAAATTCATGGCTAATCTAGTAGTTATCTCAAATGGTAAAATTTTTTCAAATATCTTAAAACTAGTAAAAAGAAACCATTCCAATGCAGGCAAATTCCCAAAAGAAAGTCCAAGTCCCTTAGAATTTGTTAATGGGTTGTTCATATATTTTCTTTGTAAAAAAAACGGGTCATTCTGTTCCAGCATATTTAACGCAGGTTCAACATAGGTGTTGTATTTCATTGGGTGATTAACTGTGAAAGAGGTGTCCCAGGCAGGAATCTTTATTATTGTAAATACAAAAAAGATAAGAATTAACAGGAGAAAAGAAAAGGATTGTTTAGATATGCTTAAATTGTATTTTCCAATTTTTATCCCATACCTTGCTGGTTCTGGATCGCGGAAGCTTTGAATTTTTCTATTTCCTTTAATATTCAGAACCCATTTAGCCATTCCAAGGAATAAAACTACAAAAAAGAATATTTGTGGTAAGGAGTTTTTAATATTATCTGGAAGAAGAAATTTTGTTGAATGAAAAACAAAGGTTTCGAATAGTCTTAGACCTTTGTATGATAGAATAAAAGCTATTGAAGAAATAAATAGAAAAATAATTATAACATCAATTAAATCTCCCCAATTCTTCTCTCTAATAGCCCTTTGTGTTTTAGCTAATATTTGCGATATACTCTGACTAATAATATTCATTATTTTAATAAGTGAAAATAACTCTAATTATAATAACCTGGAATAGTTTAACATATATTAAACAAACTCTTCCAGTATTACTAAAACAAAAATACAAAGATATAGAGTATATATATGTAGATAATGGTTCTACAGATGGAACTATTGATTACATTAAAGAACAGATAGAAAAGAATAAAGAGAAAAGTATCAAACTCATTGAAAATGGTAAAAACTTAGGAATAAGTATCGCTAAAAATATAGGTGTACAACAAGCTAGCGGAGAATATCTCTTACTTCTGGATGATGATATGTTAATAGAAAATCCTAATTTCCTTACTAATATATCTGAATATTACAATACCCTAGATAACCCAGCATTCCTTATGCCATTCTTTTTGGATAAAGAAGAACTAGGTACAGGACTTACAGCTACATACGGTACATACTACTATCCATTTGGTATTAAAAAGAAAAAGAGAAAAATACACTACAGTAAAATAATTGAATATGGTAAACCAATAGAGATAGCAATTAACCAAGGGGGAGCTATGTATATTAAAAAGGATATCTGGAATGAACTAGGTGGCTTTGATGAGTCTCAAAAGTTTAACCTAGATGATGATGATATATCTACAAGAGCAAATATATATGGATACAAGAACTATCTGTACAACCAAGAGTATATTGTTCATTTAGGACTAAGTAAGAGAAAAGATAAATACAGATATGCTTTAAATGAAAGAACATATTACAGTGGTAAAGCAAAGGCAATATTAAAAAATTTTGAAATATCAACAGTAATATATATGCTTCCCTTATTTACCTTTAAAGCATTTATAGAAGCAATATATCATTCATTTACATTACGATATATCGGTATATTCTTCTCATTCATATACTCTAAGATTCTCTTTCTTAGGGATATATCAGACACATTAAAGAAAAGAAAAGGAGTACAATCTCATAGAGAAGTATCAGATAAATATATACTGAGTTTAAAACAACCTGATTATGAATCTTAAAGATTTAATTATACAGAAATTTAAGAAAAATAAAGAGTTCTCTAAATTTTTCGTTTGGAGATTAGTACAAGTACTTGGTAAACAGGGAACAAGCGCTGTAATGTTTTTCATTGCTACATTCTTTCTGGCAAAGGAAGATATGGGAATATATAACTATGTATTCTCTGCTCTATCTCTGTTGGTAATATTTTCAGATTTTGGAATATCTACTGCCACATCAAAATACATTACTCAATACAACACGGTAGATAAGGAGAAGGTTAATAGAGTACTGTTTAATTCTGGGTTGATCATCTTTGGGATATCGATTCTGGTCTCTTTAATCACACTTCTTTGGGGTAAACAGCTATTTCCAAAATATTATGAATATATAATTTTTGCCTTACCACTAATCGTAGTCTCACCACTTTCTTCTTTGGTTGATGGAATATACAGAGGGTTAAAGAAGTTTAAAATACTTTCCATAGTATCGTTGTGTAATGGATTCATTGGTATAGGAGTATCATATCTTCTTATTCACTTTTACGGTCTAGCAGGAGCAATATTATCACAAAGTGTATTCTTTTTAACATATACAATCTCACTTTTAATATTACATAAAGGATATGAGTTTAAGTTAGATAAGAAGATATTAAAAGATATCGGTGGATACTCTCTCTCCTTTGGAATGGCATCTTTGGGATTTTATCTTTTTTCTAAAGTAAATATCCTAATACTAGGTAAATACGATATGCTAGAAGAGATTGCTACCTATGAATTGTTAAACAAAATATATACAGTATATTTAATTCCAATAACAGTATTTGGACAGGTATTAGCACCTTTGGTAGTTGAATCATTCTATCAGAGGAAATATCTGTTTATTTGTAACCTATTCAAAAAAATACTTCTCTTTCTCTCCCTACTGGGTTTACTCTTTATACCAGTTTCAATGTTTTTAACAAAAATAAGTATAGATTTTCTCCTTCCGCAGTATTCAAATGGAATACTCTTGGCTTTGCTATTCCCAATATCATTAACCTATGCCAAAATGATTCCAGGTGCAGCAATTAACTCTGGACTCATTACATCAACAGGACATGCAGGTATTATGGCAGTCCAAAATCTCATATCAGGGGTTATAAATGTAGTATTAAATATCATTGTAGTTAAGGAGTATGGATACATGGGTATAGTATGGGTTACCTTTTTCATCCAACTCATCTCATTAGTAATTCTGTATTTAACATATTACTCTAAGTTGAAAAGTTACTCTGATGAAACCAAGTAGACCATTAGTATCTGTAATATTAGCTGTTAAAGATGGTGCCAAAACATTACCAAAGGTATTAGATTCTCTTCTTGTTCAAACATATTCAAATATTGAAATCGTTGTTGTCAATGATGGATCTAAGGATAAGACAGGGAATATATTAGAGGAATATAAGAGGAAAGATCAAAGAATTAAGGTTATTACAAACAAGAAAAACTTGGGTAAATGTTTAAGTAGAAATATTGCATTAGAAAATAGTAAAGGGAAATATGTAGCTATAAATGATGCAGATGATATCTCATACCCTCATAGAATTGAAAGAGAGTTAGAGTATTTAGAAAACAACCTAAATGTATATTTAGTTGGTAGTAGAGCAAATGTATTAGAAGAAAGCGGAAAAAGAATAGGGATATCTTGGGGGAAAAAAGATCCAGTGGATGTAACCCAACTTCTTTTAGAAAAAAATGTTCTTGTTCATTCCTCTGTAATGTTTAGAAATGAAAAAGTGTTCTTCTATAGAGATAAATTCCCGAGAGCACAGGATTACGATCTATACCTACAAATTGTTGCTCATAAAAAAAAGATTCATGTTCTTCCTAATATCTTAGTTGGTTACAGTACAAAGAGAGATATTGAGTATGGTGATTACTTGATTGATCAGATAGTGTTTTCTCACACAATGCAAAAACTAGCTAAACAGTATCTTAAAACAGGAAAAGATTCATATAATGAAGTTAACAGAGAATATATGTATGAAATATTTCCCAAAGATGAACTTGATACTCTATATTTTTTGAAATCATATACACAGGGAGATTACAAAAAAGCAAGAAAAGAAATTCTTGATATAGTGAAAACCTACGGTCTTAATGTTAAAAGATTTATCTATTTAATTGATTCATGCTTAGGAGGGAATTTTGTTTCCTTAGCAAAAAGATTTAAAAGATATCTTAGGAATATATTTAATGTCTAGAATTGGTATATTACTGGTCTATTAAATCCCTCTATTTTTTCAAAAGGAACCTTCTCAAATCTATTACTATCCCTTACAACAAGATATCCGTCAGAGGTTTGAGAAAGTAAATGTAATGCAGTTATATTGATTAGGGGTATCTTAAAGTAAAGATCTTGATATCCCCAATCCCAATTAACATCTGTATCTGTAAGTAATAGATAATCTATATTTACTCCTTTTTCATATAGCGTGTATACAGAGTGGAAATCTCCAATAACAAGTGTGTTATCAGTATCATTTATATTTAAATATTGATATGTTTTTTCAAATTCCAACTTTTTATGAATTGAAAGGGAGTGTGGAGTATATGTATCAATCTCTTTTACCTCCTTTATTGATAGATATATATGAAATCCAACAAAGAGTAATACTACTGAAGTTAAAACATATTTTAATTTTTTGGTATTAATGGTTTTAAATAGAAGATAGATTGAATATACAGATATTATAAAGAGTATTGGTATTACTGCTTGCCAATATCTTTCATGTTGAGCATATTGGAATGAAAGGAATGACAAGAAGCCAAGTATTATAGATGATAGAAAGAGGATATGAATATTTCCCTTTTTAAAAAGAAAGTATACTGCTAGTAAAGCTGTAAATACTACAAATGGAAGATTTCTAACAGTAAGTACTATGTAATACAAAGGAGAGGAGTTTAATGCCCAATCAGGTGACAAGCTGTTATACACCACTAACATATTTAAAGTATCAAATTCAATATATACCAAAAGTATCGCGAAGATAAGGAGTATAAGAGATATGAATAAATATTTTTTGTTTTTGTAAAATACGCTTGCAAGTGTAAAGAACAGAATTAGACCAACACCTAATATTAAATTAATCGGCTGGGTCTCTAGTGCAACTACTAATACAGGTATTGCAGGTAGTACATATCTAAGGTCAATTTTAATATCAAACCATTTAATATATATATACTTTTGGGGTTGTACTATTGCTTTGTATATTAAATATATTGAGAGCATTAAAAAGAATGTACTCATAGAATACATTCGAGTCTCACGAAGCATAGCAATAGAGAAGTTACTAATAAAGTAGAGTAATCCCCCAGTATAGGATATTAATATCCTATGATTAATATTTTTTAATTTATTGATTAGGGTATATATAAACAGGGATATTACTACCCATGTACCAAATACGAACGGGATGTTAAGTATCCTACTTCCTAATTCATTTACACCAAAGAGCTTCATTGAGAGGGCAAGTATGTAGTGGTATATACTAGATCTTCCATAATCCAATTCTGATTCATATATTGGTTTACCTGTTTCTAATATTCTTTTACCAGCATGGAATGAGAATATCTCATCACTCCACATATACTGTTTATCAATATTTAAAGTGCATATGAAGATAACAAAGAGTGTTATTGGTATTAGTATATATATGAGTTTTTTCATACTTATGAGTATACCTTATTTTTTAATAAAAATAGTATAATACAGTATGTTTGAAATAGTAATGTACATTGTATTAGGAGTATTAGCATTAATAGGAATAGTGCTTACACTCATATCTTTACCAGGTGTATGGTTGGTATATATCTCGGTATTTATACTTGCTTTAATGGGTAAGTTTGTAGTTATTACTCCAACTATTCTTATAATTTTATTTATATTATCTTTACTCTCAACATTTATTGATAATATTGTAATAGCATTGGGTGCTAAGAAATTAGGTGGATCTAAATGGGGTATGATAGGGGCAATAGTTGGTGTAATTATTGGTATGTTAGTTGGAAATATCCCTGGTATGTTTATAGGTTCTTTAATTGGTGCTACTCTTTTTGAATTAATATTTGCTAAAAAAGATTTTAATCAAAGTTTAAGAGCAGGTATTGGCTCTTTTATTGGAGTATTAGTTAGTATTGTATTAAAAGTAGGATTTAGTATAGGAATGATTATATATATACTTACTCTGATATTTTGAGATTTACTTTAGAATCCCTAATCATAGGAAAGAGGAAGGATGTTTGAAAAGACGAAATGATACTATTTACACTAACAGTTTAGTAAAGTAGAATCTAAAGATATATGTACTTTTAAATTAAATAACTAAGAAATGGAGAAAGAAAACACAAGATTCCCAGAGAGATTTGTTCATGAGGAATTAAATCCAGAAGCTTCAAGTTCTGCAATAATGCCAAATATTGAAAAAGATCTTGGATTTGAAAAGTATGAGAAAGAGAATCAAGTGGCAGAGACAAAGGAAGACGATATCGAGAAGCACCCTCAAGAGTTACCAGTTGTGCAAGACAGTCCAAGTAAAAAATCTCCACCAATACTGTTTAAATCAGAAAGACAAGAGTATTGGTTAGATAAAAGGAATCCAGAACTTGAAGAGGCATACAAAAAAATTGCTCCTGGTATACCACTAGTTAATGTAAATCATAAAAAGCTATTTCTTGAAAAGTGTAAAGAGTATTATAAAGAAATGGTTTCTTTATCTAGTGATATTAAGTCAATTGATAGGTGGGATGAATATGAAATTATTAGAATGTTTGGAAAGGGGCTAAACCCAACCTCACTAAAGACAGCATTAAATGATATTACATATTTAGTTGACAACATAGAACCTTCAGGAGATACGGTAAGAGTTATTGAATATGGTCCGGGATCTGGATGGTCTACATTAATGTTACGAAATAAACTTCATGAAAAGTTTAAGGATAAGAAAATCGAGCTATATAGTGTTGATATATCTCCACACTCAATTGTTGCTACTCAAAATTCTCTAGACTATTATCAAATACCATGGCAAACCAAAATGTCTACAGAAGATGCTTCCCTTATAGAGAAAAGTGATGAGTATGTGACACTAGTAACGGGAGATTTTATAGAATTTACTAAATTACAACCAGATAACTACTTTGACGGCTTTTTCTCTAGTCATGGTACGGCCTATCTATGTGAGGATGAATACAAAAAACTTTTAGAAGTTTCAAAAGTAAAAGGAAAGAAAAACGCTTTGTTTGTTGTAGATTCTCTTGATCCAATGTACACCGTTCAATTAAATACTCTACATTTAATATACTGTTCAATATTCCCGTCATTAACAAAAAAGATGCCTGAATATGTGTATGGAAAAAGTGTGGTTAGTAATTCAAAGTATTTTGGTGGACAAGAGGTAAAAAAATTAACAAAGGTACATAATAAAGAGTCTGATCTTTTCTATAACTGGAACCACTATCTTCTTTCGAAGTTAAAAGTTTCCTATATCTTGCAAATGTTGCTTTCAATGAAAGTTACAACGGATGTTATAGATGAATATAGAGATGATGTATATCCTTCGTATATGCTCAAGGATTTAATTAAAAAAGAAGATTTGAATAGTTGGGTTGCTATGGATGATCTGCCTGAATGTCCTTTGTATATAACAAATTGTGGGTTAGTATTAAAGAAATAAAATGACTGATTTAATAGGCTTTATCAATCTATTCTCAGGAATAATCCAAGTTGGGATGGGTTTCTTTGTATTGCTGTCGGATACAAAGAATCGAGAAAAAAGATTCTATTTTCTATCAGCTCTATTTTTAGGATTATGGTCCTTAAGTATTTTCTTTTATTCAAATCCCGTTTTGTTTGATACAACCATATGGCTAAAAATTGTCTATACAATGGCGTATTTTATGACATTAGGACTTATTCTTTTCGCTACGGTATATCCTGTTGAGTTAGAAAAGAAGTTTAGGAGATTCTTTTTACTAACCTTTGTCTACATGTTCATTGTGACATTGATAATGTGGTTTACTGATTCTATTGTTTTATCAACGGTACATGTTTCAGAAATGCATAATACAATCGCTACAATGGGACCGCTATATATTCTATACGGTCTTCCGGAATTTATTACAGCAATATATGTAGTGGGTTATTACATAAAACAAGCAAGAACTTTATCAGGTATAGAAAAGAGACAGGTTCAACACTATGTAGCAGGTGGAATCATTATGTTGGTACCTGTTTTACTTTTTGATTTTGTATTTCCTTTAGTATTTGATAACACGCAGTATTATAAATTCAGTACTATTGGTAACTCTATTTGGACCATAATTGTTGGATATTCTATTCTTACAACACGTTTTCTTGATACAAGAGTTGTTCTCGGGAGAGTTGTTGGGACATTCTTAAAATCTATCGCTATTGTAACCTTTATCTCAATAGTTCTATTTATTGTTATACCCCTTTGGGAAATCGATTTTACTGGTATGGGGATAATAAAACTATTGGCTTTGTCTGTGGTATTAACGGTAATTCTGGAAAATATATTTAAAAAAATTGAAAGTTTTTTAGCTGAAAAATATATTTATTCCAACTATAACCCAGTAAAAAGTCTAAGACTACTCACTAGTAAAAACTCTGAAACATTAGATGTAGATAGTATAGTAAGTAATCTTTTAAATTTGATTAATCAATCATTTAAGAGTGAATTAGTATTTATCATTCTCTTTGATAGAGATGGAAAATTAATTAAAAACAAACAGGAGGGGAACGCGGAGGTGGCATTTGAAGATATAGTTCAAACCCTAAACGAATGGAAGAATTTAAACAGCCATAGAATCTTAATCTACTCAGAGCTTAACAACAACAAAAGGGCAGGGAAATTGATTATTGATAAGAAAAGAGAATCAATACTTTCTTTTATGAAAAAGAACTCAATTGAAATCATATTTTCTTTACGAGAACGAGATAGATTTGAGGGTGCTGTATTAATTGGTCAAAATCCAAATCGTAATTCATATACGGTTGGAGATATTGATTTCCTGGATAGTATTGTTCAAAACACGCACATTTCACTTGTAAGAGCATTTTTATATTTAGAACTTCAGAACTTTAACCAAACTCTCCAACAAAAAGTAAATGATCAAACAAAAGAATTACAAACCAAAGTATTAGAATTACAAGAAGCAAGAAGAAAAGAAGCAGATATGATAGATATAATGGGACATGAATTAAGAACTCCTGCTACTGTTGTTAAATTAAATATTGAGCTATTACAAAAATATATACATAGTAATCCTGCAAACTTTAAAAAATATATTGACAGAATAAGTAATGCAGTAGAAACAGAAATAGGATTAATAAATACCCTACTTACATCTGCTAAATTAGAAGGAGATAAAGTAGAGATTAAACATGAGAAAGTAAACATACAAGAAGAGATAGAGATGTCTATGCATGGACATGAGAAAGACCTTAAAGCAGGAATTTCTTTTACAAAAAATGTACAACCTAATTTACCATACGCATATGCAGACAGAATTAGAGTAGCAGAGGTATTGAATAATTTGCTTGGTAACGCTATTAAATACACAGAGAAGGGAAGTATTACAGTATCTGCAACATCAGGAGATAACAATGTTATTGTAAGTGTTAAAGATACAGGGAAGGGGATTCCTCAAGAATATTTATCTAAACTAGGAGAAAAATTCTATAGAGTAGATAACTACTTAGAATCAGAGATAGTAAGACCAGGAGGAACAGGACTAGGTCTGTACATTACATTTGGATTAGTAAGACTTATGGGTGGTACGGTTGATGTAAAAAGTAAAGTCGGAGAGGGTAGTACATTTACATTTACACTACCTAAGTATAACGGTCAAAAGATTGATCCTGCAGATGAGGTAGATAGATTCCAAAAACTTGGATTAAAGAGATAGAGATTTAATAAATAAATATCCCCTTTGTATTGAAAAAATACATAGAAAAATGTACAATCTTAGCAATCACTAGGGGGAGAAGACTTTATGTGTTAGTGCATAAAGCACAACCCCCATTTTTATTTTTCTAGCCCTATTACTTTTCCTATTTTCTTTTCATAAAACCATAGTCTATAATACTCATCTGTTACAATCTTCTTACTCATATCTTTTGAATAACACTCTTTGTTCTCAATCCTTTCCTCATATATCTCAAAAATATCCTTCTTAATATCAAAAACATATGTATTCTCTTCTAGATTAGGATCATTTGTCTTAAGTACTATGTAATCTCTTTTACATACAATTGGAGCTACTGTAGGAAATATATCCTTAGAAAATATTAAATTGTTTTTAATATCATATACCTCAATTGTTGTACTAAACTCTTTCATACTAGATATATCTCTGTTTTCATACTTACAATATACAAACCCCTTGTCATACCCATAAATACAGTTTTTACATGTATCAATGGCATTACTCTTTCTGTTGTATGTATTAAAAATCTCTGTATACCCATATGATGAAAGTAAAACATTAATATCATCTATCCAATATATATATTGAGGAACATACTTAGTATCAATCATATACTCTTTAATATATATATCTTCCTGTTTAGAAAATATTAAAGAAAGAATGTAAAAAAGAATCTCTTTAAACATATTAAAAAACTAAAAATTAGGATGAGGGTTATTCCCTGTTAGTCTACCAGGATATTGAATATATCCAAGAGTAGGAATTAAATTCCAATCAACATCAATATACTCAACAGGATTAACATGAGTAGAAGAACTAGAACCATTTCTAGTTTCAAAATGTAAATGATATTTCAATGGCTGACAGTTCTTTTTGCCACTGTTACCAGATATACCGATTAATGTTCCCTTACTAACCTTTGTACCTACACTTACACTGTAAGAATCTAAATGAAAGTAAGTAGAGTACATACCATTGGTATGTTTAACAATTACATAGTTACCACCCTGATTACACTCTCCACCATACATATCATACCCAACCTTAGTTACGCTACCATCTCCAATTGATATTACTTTGTTTAGACTAGCACCAAAATCTATCCCTTTATGAGGACACTGATACTGTGTACATCCATGCCACTGTGTAACCCCAATTAACCTATCTATTGGAAAGGAAAAAGGTTTTTTAACGATAGCTTCTTTTAATTGAGGAAGAGTAACATCTTTTTTAATTGTATACTGTATATCTATCCACTCTTTACTCTTAAATTGGGAATATATATTTAAATATATCTGTACCTTACTTTTAGAAATATCATCTTTTACTCTGTTACCTAAGTAAAAAGATGTATCCATGAATCCGAAGTTACTACCCTTTAGCACACCCCCATCAATATATATATTCCCAGAATATATTAATTTAATATCACCTTTGTATGTATCTACTAGAATCTCTTTACATCCAAACCATGTTTTAGGTTCAAAAAGAGTAAACTTTTTACATCCATATATCTTAATATCTGAATTAATGTAATTAGGATATGTACCGTGTATCTCTAATGACTTGTAATCATCCCAATTTAGATATTCAACTTTAGATATCTGTATATCCAAAGGACACTCCCATGATTTAATTTTAATTTCATCATCTCTAAGTAAAGAGATATTACATATTTCTGTATTTTGAGTACTTGTACCCAGTACTGCTGTTTGTGAGTTACTTAAAATATCTTCTCTGTAATCTGTGTTTTGAGAAAGAGTAAATACCTTCTCTGTTGGTATATCTAAAACATCTTCTGGAATATCTTCTTCTATAACTGGATCAGGGATGTTCTCTTCGGGTTCAGGTTGAGGTTCCGCAGGGGGTTGGGGAGGAGTTGGGGTTGTAGGAAATATATCAGGTATATCTTCACTGTAAATACCGTATTCTAGGTTTAAATAGAACTGTCCCAAATCCATATATTCATAACTCTCTGGAGAGGTAGCTGGGTAATATTTTACTCTTTGGAAGTAAAGATTAGTATCGTAGTAGGTGGTATATGTATATATCTTTGTAGTTGGCTCTTTAGAAAGGTAGAGGGTATTAAACCCCCTATCTGTATATATTTCTAAGATGTACTCATATCCCTGCCCCTTATCCATCCAACTAGTAAATATCTCCTTGCTAGTCCATACAGGAGTAACTGTTAAAAGAGTAAACAGTAGTAGAGGTGATATCATATATATACATTGTAGACATTAGAAATGAAAAAGTACTTAACTTAGTTTGTGCTAGATTAAATAATTGATATAATCAGAAGCTATGAAAAATATATTCGAAGGACTGTTTGACTCTAACGAAAAACAGATAAACAAAATTCAAAAGGTTGTAGATGAGATATCCTCTTTAGAAGATGAGATTAGCAAACTTTCAGATGTAGAGTTAAGGGATAAAACACTAATGTTTAGAAAAGAGTTAGGTGTTGATTTAGAAACATGTAGAAAAGAGTTTAATAACTACAACAATATTGAATTAAAGAAAATTTTGGAAGATGAAAAAAACAAATTAAAAGAGATATTACCCCAAGCTTTTGCAGTAGTAAGAGAAGCATCTAAAAGAGTTGCTAACCATAGACACTTTGATGTACAGGTAATGGCTGGATATGTACTTTTTGATAACAAAGTAGCTGAGCTGTTTACAGGTGAGGGTAAAACGCTAGCAGCAAATCTACCTTTGTATCTTTATGCATTAACTGGTAGGGGTGCACACCTAGTTACAGTAAATGACTATCTTGCTAAAAGAGATGCAGAGTGGACGGGACATATACTTAACAGTTTGGGTATGACTACTGCAGCAATTAATTCTGGTACACAGTTTAGATTTATCACTGATGAAGAAGCAATTAAACTTAAGGGTGATGAGGCAAAGGAGCTGATTAAGGAGAGGGATAAGAAGGAGAAGTTAGCTGGTCGGCTTAAGTATGATCATATGAGTGGAGTTAATCTCATTGAATGTTCTAAGAAAGAAGCATACGGATGTGATGTAATATATGGAACTAACAATGAATACGGTTTTGATTACCTAAGGGATAATATGGTAAGCAAGTTAGAAGATAGGGTACAGGGACCTAGATATTTTGCTATCGTAGATGAAGCAGACTCCATTTTAATTGATGAGGCAAGAACTCCGTTAATCATCTCCACTAGTGCACAGGCATCTAATGAGATGTATAAACAGTTTGCTAATTTAGTAAATACCTTAAGTGTTGAGAAAGATTACGCAGTTGATGAGAAGAGTAACTCTGTATCTTTAACAGATGAGGGAATAGATAAAGTGGAGAAAATTCTTAAGGTTAAAAATGTATATGAAGATGCTCAGTTAGCATACCATTTGGATAACGCACTTAAAGCAAAAGAGCTTTACAAAAGAGATGATGAATATATGGTTAGAGATGGAGAGGTACTAATCATTGATGAGTTTACTGGAAGAGCTATGACTGGGAGAAGGTATAGTGAGGGGTTACACCAAGCAATTGAGGCAAAGGAGGGTGTTGAGGTTAAAAGAGAGAGTAGAACAATGGCAACAATTACATTACAAAACTACTTTAGATTGTACTCATATCTATCAGGTATGACTGGTACTGCACTTACTGAAGCAGAGGAGTTTTCATCCATCTACTATCTCGACACTATCGTTGTTCCTACGAACAAGCCAGTAGTAAGACAAGACTTTAACGATGTTGTGTATAGGACACAGATGGGTAAATTTAGAGCAATAGTGGAGGATATTAGAGAGCATAACAAGAAGGGACAACCTGTACTAGTTGGTACTACCTCTGTAGAGAAATCTGAAGTCCTCTCTACAATGCTTTCTAAGGAGGGTATAGGGCATGAGGTATTAAATGCCAAACAGCATGAAAGAGAGGCAAAGATTGTCTCAGGAGCCGGTCAGAAGGGCTCTGTAACTATAGCTACTAACATGGCAGGAAGAGGAACAGACATTGCACTAGGAGATGGTGTTAAAGAGTTAGGTGGTTTGTATATCATTGGTTCTGAACGACATGAATCAAGAAGAATTGATAACCAGTTAAGAGGTAGATCTGGAAGACAGGGAGACCCTGGATCATCCAAATTCTTTGTATCTTTCGAAGATGAACTAATGCGACTCTTTGGTGGAGATAGAATGCAAACCATAATGACACAGGTTGGCTTAGATGATGATACTCCAATATCAATGGGTATATTGGGTAAAACAATTGAGAATGCACAAAAGAGAGTAGAATCTCACAACTACGATATTCGTAAACGATTAGTAGAATATGATGATGTATTAAATCAACAAAGAAATATAATATATGATCTTAGAACTAAGATATTAGAGATATCTAATCAGGAGTATGTTGAGAGTAAACTAGATTTAGAGCAAGATATTAAATACTGTTTGGGATTAGATATTGATCAGCTTCAAGATATATTTGATGGATTTGCATTAACTAAAAAAGAGACTTGGGAAATTGAATTAAGTACAGAATTAAAGTTTAAGCTCTCTTCCCTAGATATATTCATACTTAAAAAAGTATTAGAGCATATAGATTTCCTTGTTCAATCTCAATTAGATGGTGATATGGAGATAGACAATATTGAAGAGAGAAATCTGTATGTTCAGATCAAAAACTTGCTTACAGAGGAGATATTTGAAAAAGCTATTAAAAGATTAAAATTCAAAAGTAGTATAGATTACTTTAGGAATTTAGATGAAAAGAGTGTAGTAGAGAGAACTAAAGAGTTAAAGAGATTAATCCTCATATCCTTTGTAGAACATATTTATGGTATAGGGCCACTCCCAATGAGTGAGCTATCTAAGGTATTAATTCTTCAGAGTATTGATAGATACTGGATGGAGCATTTGGATAATATGCAAGACCTAAGAGAGGGTATATCACTTCGAAACTTAGCTCAAAGAGATCCATTGGTAGAGTACAAGAATGAGGGTTTTCAACTTTTTGATCAGATGTTAGTAAATGTAGATCAAAATACAGTAAACAGATTCTTTAAAGTGAGAGTTGTAAGAAGAGAGGATCAATTTAGAGCTCCTGTTAGAACACAGAAAGAGGAAGTTAAGAGTTTAACAGATAACAGGCCGGGTAAAGTAGAGAAACAGCAAACTGTAAAAAGAAGTAGTACAAAGGTAGGTAGAAATGATCCTTGTCCTTGTGGTAGTGGTAAGAAATACAAAAAGTGTTGTTATCCTAAGTATGGGTAGTTTACCAAGAACTGCCCTTACTCCCACTCTCTTTTTCTGGCTTTCCCCCTTTATGAATTAAAGAGTTTAGAAATCTTATTACTTTCTTTATCATACCTAAATATATCATATATTAATTAAGAGTATATCTTTATGTACAAATGGTATTTCTTCCATCTTAATATAGGATATATTATAGGTTCATTGACCTATGTTGCTAAATTGTAATATTCTAGAATACTGTAATTAACAATTACCATGACCAAAAAACAAGAGACAAAAAAAATAGTTCCTCAGAGAAATAGTGTACATGTAGTATTCTTCTCATGCGAAAACTGTGGTGAAGAAATAGAGCATATCCAATTCTGTCCTGATTGTGGTAAACCAATGAGAGTAATTGATGTAGTCGAGAAATTTGGAGATGATGCAGAAGAATTTATAAAAAAAGTAGAAGAGAGATTAGCAAATGGAAGTAGTTCTGAAAGTAAGAATAACAATATAGATGTTGATCAAGAAGAGGAATCCAATGTAATTGTATTAGGGGAAGATGAACACTTTGTAACTGATACAGAAGTTGAAGATGTCGATTCTTTAGATGAAATTTTTCCAGACGATTCAGATTCGGATACAAAAATTACACAACATGATGATGACCTATCTGATTTAGATGATATTGTTGCGGAGTTAGATAAAGAGGATGATGATTTCTCTATGGATGATTTTGGAGATGAGGGTCTTCCTGAACTTTAATATCGTTAAAGTTTTTCAAAGTACTTACTGTGTAGATAAATAAGAGATATAATTAGCATATATATAATATTCTTGGATAAGAAGATGCAAGAGAAAGGGGTGTATAACATCGCAGTTGTCTCTGATCCTTTGTACAAAAAAGGTGGTGCTGAAAATCATTTAGGTTTTTTACTTAAAACATTTAATAAGAAGACACTTTTTACTGCTTACTGTGATAGAGATTTCGTTAAAAAGGAGTTTCCAGATATTGATATTAAAACATCCTTTATGCAGTATTTACCATGGAAATTTCAATTAAAACATTTTTACAATCTTTTCTTACCACTAGCTTACAGATCTTTTAGATTTAAAGGGTATGACGGTATAGTCTCCATATCTATTAGTTTCGCGAAATTTGTTAGAGGTAATATACCTCATGTAAACATCTGTATGTCTCCACCTAAGTTCTTTTGGGAGAAAAGAGGTAGAAGCTTAAAAGATCATCAACAGTTAAAGGGAATAAACAGAGCACTCTTTAAATTCTATGCCTTTTTTATAGGTACATTTCTTGAAGATATATGGAAGAAATGGGATAGAAACGCCGCAAGAAAGGTTGATGCAATGATTGCCATATCCAACGTAGTTAAGGAAAGAATAAAAAAGTATTACGATATAGATGCAGATGTAATATATCCACCCGTTGAAGTCAAAGAGATAGGTAGTGAGACTAAAAAGTTTAAAAAGGAGAACTGGTATCTATACTTAGGTAGAGTAGAAACATATAAAGGGGTAGAACTAGCGGTTAGAGCAGCTTGTGAGGCAAAAGTACCTCTTAAAATTGCAGGTATTGGTGGGGATTTAGATAGAATGAAAGAGTTAGTTAGAACATTAAATGCAAAGGGTTATGTAAAATTTTTGGGATATTACTCTGATGAAGAGAAACCAGGATTACTGGGTAGGGCCAAAGCATTAGTATTTCCAGTAAAAGGAGAAGATTTTGGAATAGTTCCTGTTGAAGCCAACGCTGCTGGTACTGCTGTCATCGCCTACAGAGATGGAGGGGTTCTTGAAACAGTTTCAGATGGTAATCCCAAAACTGGAGTATTTTTTGACAAGTATGATTACAAAGAGTTGTCAAAGATATTAAAGACATTTAATGAGAAAAATTTTCAACCAGATGGATGTAGAAAACAGGCGGCTAATTTTGCAGTAGAGATTTTCCAATACAAAACTAGAAGGTATGTTGAAGATATATTACAAGGGAAAAAAGATTAATGGCTAGGGATAATGTTATCGTTTTAAAATCTATCAACTACTCAGAAGCTGATAAGATACTAACCGTATTTGGTAAACATACAGGGAAGTTTACTCTTTTTGCAAGAAGTTTAAGAAAGATAAATAGCAAGAATAGGGGTAATATGCAAACCTTAAATATTTGTGATATATCGTTCTACGAAGGGAAGGGATTACCATTACTTACAGAGTCACAACTTACATACTCGGCTGATACTGATGTACTAAAAAATAGAATTACTGATATTAAGAGGGTCTTAGATATACTAAATAAAATACTTCAAGAAGGTGATCCTAATGAGAAAGTTTTTAATATGCTAGAGAGTGTATGTAGAAAGAATTTTGATATTGAGAGCATAAATAGGTTTAGAGTAATATTTCTTAAAGAGATGGGATATCTTGGAGATTTCTCTTCTTGTGATGTATGTGGTAGTAAAAAAGACTTAGAATATATTGATTTGGATTCTTTTGCTCTTCTGTGTAAAAACTGTTACAGTAAAAAGAGGAAAGCTGTTAGATTAGGAAGCAATCCGTATATTGAGAAAGAATTTACTCATGGTTTAGATAGATATATTAAAAAAGTAATAGAAGAAATTTAAAAATGAGGTTTAAAACTGCCATAATTACAATACTGTTTGTTGTTTTTCTCTTTGTAAACTCTGCAAACTCTCAGCAGATGTATCCTGCAGATTCAGAGATGGTTACTGTCACAGGACAAATTACCGTAGATATATATTCTGTAGTTAATTTAACTCCTATAACAGTTGAGGTATATCAGCCCAGTATTGTAACTATTAAAATACTCTCCCCTTCGGGTACTGGAATATCTGGTAGAACGGTAGTTGTCGTAAATCCCAATCTAAATATTACACAACCGAGCACAGTTACTGATTCTAATGGTATATCAACTGGTAGTGTATATGCTACAACACCTGGAACATATCTTGTCTGTGCAAAAGATACAACACTTGGCTATGACATTACTATTCAAAATTGTAAAACACTGTATGTAGTTCCTGTTGCAGTTCCGGTATTTTTACCAGAACCCTACTATACAAAGGGTACTACAAATACAGTACTTTGGAACAATTTGGGCTCTGGTTATCAATACTACGTAGAGGTAAGTGAGGATCCAAATTTCTCAAGTATTACAGCAAACTCTGGTTGGATATCAAATACATCAAATCAATTTACAAATTTAGAAAATGAAAAAATGTACTTTTATAGAGTTAAGGCAAAGAATATCTATGGAGGTCAAAGTGCTTGGTCAAACAGTGTATTTAGTGTGCAAGATGCTCAGCCACCAGTTATAGAGATTGTAGATATTGGGAGTGTTGGAGAGAATGATACTGTTGATTGGGATTCTAATTACGTTGTAGAGATGATATTTAAAGTTACAGATAACCTAGAATTAGATCAGGTAACTTTTTTGTGTGTAAATTCTAAGGATGAAACATATCAGTGTAGTTCTGATTACAATATGGAGGGTGATAACCTTGTTGTTAAAATAAAGTTAGGAGATTTAGAGAGAGTATCGGGTGCATATTTGAGAGAGAGTTATGAATTTTGTGTTGAGGCAAGAGATTCGGCAGGAAATATAACAAGGGAGTGTAATATCCAGTTAACTATTCCTAAGGGAGAAATAGTTCCAACAAAACCATCCATTATTGATCAGGTTGAAAAGGTGGTAGAGGATATTGGGAACCGTTTAGATGAAACAGTTGGTCAATTGGAGATAGTAGATTTAGAAAGGATTACAGCTACTACAAGTTTAGTTACTATTACTACTGGCTTCTTTATTACAATTGGAACCCTTCTGAATCTCCCTTACTTCATACTCCAATTCATCATCAACCTTCTCTCTTGGTTAGGATTTAGAGCAGGGGCAAGACCTTTGGGATATGTATATAATGCGCTAACTAAAGAGCCCGTACCCCAGGCAATTGTTAGGATATATGATGAGAGTGGAAAGATTGTTTGGTCTGATGTAACCGATTCTAATGGATATTTTGTCGCTCGGTTGGAGGATGGGAAATACAGAATAGAGGTTAGGGCTCAAGATTACTCATTCCCGTCGAATATTGTCTTTGGCAAAGAGGATTACCCTTTAATCAATGTATATCATGGTGAGTATTTTCTGAATAGGGGTGATAGAGAACTTAATATTGCAATTCCTCTTGATCCAAAGGAAGCTTCAAGGTTTAAGATTTTCAGAGAGATTGTATGGGGTAGGGTTAAAATCTTAATAAATATTTTGCATGTATTGATATTTGTGGTTGGTTTTACATTAGCGGTATATCTGTTTTCTAAAAATCCATACTGGTTAACATTCCTAATATTGATACTTTACATACCTTCTTTCTTCTTAATGATGAGAGGGATATTTCTTAAAAGAGATAGATACGGAATTGTAACTGACTTAGACAAAAATCCAATAGAAGGGATCATTGTTGGATTAAGAGAAATGGAGTTTGAAAGATTAGTGAATAAGAGGGTAACCGATTCAAGAGGTAGATACAGGATGTTAGTTAGAGAGGGAAGGTATAGGTTAGAGGTTTTGGATACAGGGTATAAGGTGGAGAGTATAGAGGGGGATAGTGAGATATTGATTGAAAAGAAACAGGAGTGGATTGTAAAAGATATTGTTATTTCAGAGATAGAGAAGGGGTAAATATTGAAAAATATGTATTCTACTGGTATTATTCTTTGTTTATACATATATATATGGGTGTATAGCTCAATTGGTAGAGCAAACGACTCTTAATCGTTAGGTTCAGGGTTCGAGCCCCTGTACACCCATATTGTTAACTAATAGGGAATCTTTCTTTTTCTTCAAATTCCTCTTTAAACGTTATCTCTTTGTTTTCCCTTAACTCTTTGTATAAATCTTCTCTGGTATATTCTTTCATCTCTATGGGTATTTGTTCCTGTGTGTTGTACCATTCTTTTGTTTCTGGAAGATATTTCCATCCTTCATTTTCTGAATCAAATTTATATAGATATACTTTTTCTTTTAATGTTTCTGGTACTATTTCATCTTCTAGAGTTACTGTTATACCAGGTTTTTGGGAAGTAGAGGATGTTCCAAAGGAGATAATTCCAGAGAAGGTTGCAAAGATTTTTGCCTTAGTTTCTGATTCAGAAGCAAATATCACACTATTAGGAACTGGTTGTGGGAATTTATGAAAATCATCTGGATGAAGCGTTTGTGGTTGGAATGGGCTTATGTTTAATTTACTACCTTTGAAAAGATCCATTTATTATATTTTGTTAAAGTTATTTTAAAATTATACAGTACAATGTATGTGATTTCTTTATGTACATCAACCCTCAATCCTTTACAATTATTTATTAGAGATGTAATGTATATTTAATATATCAAGTATGTTAAGTTATCATTTTAAATATAATGGCTGAGAATCAAAGACCGTTATCTGATTTCATATCTTCTGTTGAACAGGTAGATGCTCCAAATATATCTGCAGAGGATTTAGGAGAGAAACCAAAAACAGAAAAAAGTAAGGTATTTCCAGTAATTGTAGGAATACTTTTAGTTTTAATACTAGGTATGGGTGGATACTATGTATATAAACAGTATTTTGCTCCTGATTCGGAATTATTAACCGAGGAATCAAATTCAGATGACTCTATTACATCTCTCTTAGAGGGGAATTTTCCTGTTAAAGAGCTGGCTGTTGTGAAAATTTTAGATGAAGTTGAGGGAGATTTTAATTCAGAGGACGGTACTTGTGATGATATTGATTCTTGTGTAGCAAATATAAAAGTAGCATTTATTGATAATTCACGGGTATCAGAAGAATTTGTTATTGAAAATATTTCTTTCTATCACAAGTTTACAGGTTTGGAAGAGGTTTCTGATAATTTGGCTGATACTGATTTGTCATATTACTTGCTGACTTATGGTAGCTCTAATGAGCAAGGGGCGTATCTAATTGATAATCAGGGATATGTGTCGAAATCTTTCTGTACTACATATTCGAACTTATATATACTTTGGGATGAGAATTATTTAATATTTACGGATTGTGGTGGCAGTATAGGGAGTGAATATTCTGAAGTTATTTCAGGTATAAGTGTTTTAAATTTAGAAAGTGGTGAAGTAACACAAATTGTAACTCCAATTAGAGGTTCAGACAATCAAACTGAAATAAGTTACGATATCTTAGATGTAGATTATACAAATGGTATTTTGACTCTCAATGAGTGTCAATATTCTGAAGCGATAGATGAATGTAATGAAAAAGAGATAGATTTAACAGGGGTAGATGCACTAAAATAAAATAGTATTATAACCTCTTAAACATATACAGATTCTCTTCGAGAAATCCTCTTTTTTTGTAATACTCTTTTGTACCAATTGCAGATATAACAGAGATTTTGTTAAACCCTTCCATCATAGATAACTGCTCTGCAGTATCTATCATCTTTTTACCTAAACCTAGATGTTGCGATTCTCCATCACTTTCTTTGCCAATATTAACAACATTCCCATATACATGTACCTCTCTAATTATTGCCGAATTTTTTAACTCCTCTATATATGTTTCTTTTAATGGAATAGATAGTCTAAGAAAAGAACATATCCTATTTGTATCTTTTGTTTTGTATGAAATAAAATATTCTTTAGATACAGAAGTCTTGTATTTAATAATTTCTAACTCTAAATCATTCCATAAAACTTTCTCACCCTTAATCTCTCTGCTTCTAATATCTTGTATCTTTTTGTTCTGTCTTAATATCTCTTTCTCTGCTATCTGTCTAAAGTTACTACTCTTGTTACCCGCTAATATTTCATCTGAAGGTATATCTCTTATAATTCTTGTTAATCTAACATATCTTGGTGTATTTGGAAGAATATTTACAAATAGGTCAAGTAACTGCTCATGAGTAAAGGGTGTGTATTTACCTTCATTAAAATATCTCTCTAAAAGGGTATTTTTTATTATAGATGTAGGGTATATCTTTAATTCGTCTGGTTGAAAATCTTTATCCCAAAGTTTCTTAAAATCTTTAATGTCTTTTTTAACAGTTGAACCGTATAGATTAGGCATCCAGTGGGCATGTATTTTAAATCCAGCTAGCCGAAGTAATTCAAAAGCTTTTTTACTTTCCTTAATACCGTGACCCCTCATATTAAGTTTAAGAATATTATCATCTAAACTTTGGATTCCAATCTGTATTTTTGTTGCTCCTAACTTTCTTAATCTAGTGACTTCTTCTTTTGTAATGTAATCAGGTCTAGTTTCTAATACTAAGCCAACATTTCTACATACGGTATTCTCATTTATCTTTTGTGCTTTATACAGTTCTTCCCAAGATATATTCTCAATACCATCATCTTTAGAATATTTAATATTGCCAAAGCTATTCATTGCCTCAAAACACCTTTTGACAAACCAGATGATATATTCCTCTGGATATGTAGAACATGTACCACCAAGTATTATCAATTCAATTTTATCTGTATTATGCCCAATATTTTGTAATGCTTTAATTCTGTTGTATGTTTGTAAGTACGGATCAAAATTGTTTTTCAAAGCTCTTTGAGCGCCTGGCTCTGAGGATATATATGATTTTGGCATATTGGGTTCATTAGGACAGAATATACACTTCCCTGGGCATGTAAAGGGCTTCATTAGTACTGTTACAGTAGCTACTCCAGAGTGAGTTCTAGTAGGTTTCATCCTAATTCTTTCCTCTATTATCTTGTTAGGTAAAAGGGCTTTGTTCTTAACTAATTCTTTATACTCTTTTACCAACTCATCATGTCTGTATAATCCTTTACCATTTTTAGGATATTTCTTTAATATTGTTTGAAGAGTATTTTCTCTCCACACCTTTATCTCCCCTATCTTTTGAAATATTTCTTTAAAATCATTCATATCTTTATGACCTCGCAGCTAAAATACCAGTACTCCAGCATATCTGTAGGTTATATCCACCTGTTGGACCGTAAACATCAATCATCTCTCCAGCAAAGTAGAGATTCTCAACAATCTTAGATTTCATAGTAGTAGAATCAATCTCTTTAATATTTACTCCCCCAGCTGTAACTATTGCTTTGTCCCATGAATCTAATTTCAATACATTTAATCTAAAATCTTTTAACAGGTTAACCA